>JAJDTG010000007.1 GCA_022827275.1 Candidatus Dadabacteria bacterium
GGACCCTGAAGCTACGGTGGATGGGGATTGCTATAAGCCATGCTTCCAGGAAAAGCTTCGTTGTTAGTCCAGGAGGTGCCCGTACCGTAAACCGACACAGGTGGGTGAGATGAGTATTCTAAGGCGCGTGAGTTAACCCTCTCCAAGGAACTCGGCAAATTGACCCCGTATCTTCGGTAGAAGGGGTGCCCTGCTTCGGCAGGGTCGCAGTGAAATGTTCCAACCGACTGTTTAGCAAAAACACAGCTCTCTGCCAAGTGGCAACACGATGTATAGGGAGTGACAAGTGACCAATGCGGAAAGGTGAACGCTGGAGGTGCAAGCTTCTGGTCCAAGCCCCCGTGAATGTCGGCCGTAACTATAACGGTCCTAAGGTAGCGAAATTCCTTGTCGGGTAAGTTCCGACCTGCATGAAAGGAGTAACGATTGCCACACTGTCTCGGCCAGAGACTCAGCGAAATTGTGGTTCCGGTGAAGACGCCGGATACCCGCTACGGGACGGAAAGACCCCGTGCACCTTTACTATAACTTAGCATTGAATTTTGGTGCTGCATGCGCAGGATAGGTGGGAGCCTGTGAAACTTCGCTTCAGGGCGGAGTGGAGGCAATGGTGAAATACCACCCTTGTAGTTCTGGAATTCTAACTTAGGTCCGTTATCCGGATCAAGGACAATGTTAGGCGGGTAGTTTGACTGGGGCGGTCACCTCCTAAAAGGTAACGGAGGTGTGCAAAGGTTCCCTCAGCTTGATTGGAAACCAAGCGTAGAGTGCAAAGGCATAAGGGAGCTTGACTGTGAGACTGACAGGTCGAGCAGGTGCGAAAGCAGGTCTTAGTGACCCGGTGGTTCTGTGTGGAAAGGCCATCGATCAACGGATAAAAGGTACGCCGGGGATAACAGACTTATCTCCCCCAAGAGTTCACATCGACGGGGAGGTTTGGTACCTCGATGTCGGCTCATCGCATCCTGGGGCTGGAGAAGGTCCCAAGGGTTGGGCTGTTCGCCCATTAAAGCGGTACGCGAGCTGGGTTTAGAACGTCGTGAGACAGTTCGGTCCCTATCTGTAGCGGGCGAAGGAGATTTGAGAGGATCTGCTCATAGTACGAGAGGACCTGAGTGGACGAGCCTCTAGTGTACCAGTTGTCGCGCCAGCGGCAGTGCTGGGTAGCTATGCTCGGAAAGGATAACCGCTGAAAGCATCTAAGCGGGAAACCTGCCTCAAGATTAGATCTCCCGAACGTAAGTTCCTTAAGGTCCCTTGAAGATCACAAGGTTGATAGGCTCAGGGTGTAAGTCCCGTGAGGGATTAAGCTGATGAGTACTAACCGACCGTGAGGCTTACTGCGAGGCTTGAAAATTCTCGATACCAACACAGCACACAATTTTTCTCAGCGTTATATTCAATTGCCAAAGATTCTCCAGCTTGAGCTTTGGTTCTTTTAAATATGTTTTCTCCATAAAGTTCTTGACATGTTAGAATTTGTTATGGTAGTTTATAGATAAGTTTTTGATGTTCTTTAACTGAAATTATAGAACTTAGAACTGACTTTCCGCTGGCCCCATCTTCTGGTTTCCCCTACTTGTTTTTCCGTTTCAAATAGTTGCAATCCTTTCTATTTCTGCTCAACGTAGTAGGTACTTATTCCCTCAAAGCAAGCAGGAGGGAAAAAAGGAAGGTTGTAGCTAGTACTGCTGGATTTGTCAGCATTCTGTTCATCATCTTGAATAAGGAATAAAGGGGAATTATGTGTTTTGTTGCCCAAAAATGAAATTTTAAGAATTTTAAACTTGCCAAATAATCATATGCTAAAACGATAGCATGAAATGGCAGAATTTTTTTCTTCATATTTTGGGATGGATAATTCCTCCTTCTTCTCTAATTGACACGTGCTCTTGATATAAAAACCCCCGACAGGCTGAAGTTACGTGAAAGACCTGCCGGGGGGTTACCTAAAGATTAAAAAGCAACTGGCTGATGATGGATGATGTTTTTTTGGAAACAATCCACCAGGAGCTTTTTATCTTCAGAAAGTTTTATTATGATGGGTCTGCACCCATATTAGCTCCTTTTATAAGCCCACACAGTTTTCCTACTTGAACACCGCCAGCTTCTACCCCTATTACTGGTGGTGTAGCGCTAGGATCTGCTGTTACACCAGCAGCATTAAATATAGATGAAGTTGTACCGAAAAACTGCTGTGCGACATTATCGGTAATTTGAGCAGGTAAAGCAGCAATACTTGGTACAGCCTTTCCTACAGTCATAGCCTTACCGTCTTTATAAATGGCTATTTGCTGTGTAACTGTTCCATCTATGTCGTTGACATCAATGAAGCACTTTACAGCATTAGGCATAGCATCCAGCCTTATGCAAATCTTGGTAGTAGTTTTGGTTACCTTTGCAGGCACTGGAAGTTTTGTCTGAGCATTTATCGCTTGTATCACTTCGCTCTTTAGAACTCCTCTCCACTCACCTTTAAGATCAGGCGGGGCTGTTCCTTTTGAGCATTCAGAGTAAAGCAATAACCTCTGAAGACCTTCACCACTACCATCAGTTGCAAACTCTGCTAGGAAGGGACCACCTGCGAACTGCGTGGTTGTCTCGACCATAGCAGGCGGAGTATGATCCGTTTCCGGTACAAGTACTGGATCGCCCAGATTGCTTTCCTCGCCAGTCATAGTCTTAATAAAAACAAGCTCAGCATCAGCAGCACCATTATCACCAGTAGTAACAGCAGCACTCTCGGTTAATCCAAGATATTTACCTACTAAGTCAGCATCGGCATCTACTGTAGAAAGAGTAGCTCCACATTGTGCTTCAAAACTAGCTATCAATGCATTGCCACTGTCATCTTCGTAAGGATCTAATTCTACTGGTCCCGGAAAAGGATCCGTGGTTTCCAGATCATTACAGCTGACACCATCCGGATAACCCCAGTTCGATAAGAAGCCATAGCTTAGTGAGTTTTCACCCGCTACTTGGTCAACGATATCATCAATTACTTCATCAGTAACTTCCGCGTCAGCTCCCGGATCACCTTGCGGTCCCATTGGGCCCGTAGCACCATCATCGCCGGTGCAGGAAGTACCTAAAACTCCCACTGTCATGCATAACAGCAGGATCATAAAAAGGTTACGTAATCTCATAATGCAAATCCTCCTTTAAAACTATAGATTTCGGTCTCAAGCAACTATCAAAAGGTTTGGAAGCAAAGAATCCCCACACCTTTTAATTTCAGTTAACTCCTGTAATTCCTGATTCTCAAAATCATTCACATATCAGAAAAAACTTGTTTTGTTCCGTTTCCTAATTTCAGTTAAGGAGCAGAAACGACGAAGCAATTTGTATCTCGTTTTTCTTGGATATCTCTGCGCAGAGAACCAGTCTTATGTCGCTTGAATGGTGGTAATACGGTGTTTCTCTCCTCTGAGAAATCGCTCAGGCGTTCTGTTAAACTTAAAGTTGAAGGGTTTTTGGAGTTACGCTTTTCTTGCGGGATGATCGCCGGGATGGGGAGCGAGGACGCGTTTTAACTGCGGTCTTTCCCAATGTGGAAACTAGCTTCGCAGCTGCCACCCCTCCCAGTCACGCAACGCGTCATCCGCAACCGTAGCGAATGCGAGCGACGGCGTTACTCCCCGCAAGCTGATGCCTGGAGTAGAGGGCGGGCATTTGCGGGGACTGCCAGCGACCCGCGATCTGCATGTCGACGAGAGTCGCACCGCTGGCCGCCATGCTTTGCGCCGCCCCGACGCGCAGGGAATGACCGCTTACCCCCTCTATTCCTGCCTGGGCGGCTCGAGCTTTGAGAATGCGGCGTACGGACACGGGGCACAGAGCCGTTTCCCCGACTCGGGAAGTGTGAATCTTTCCGCGTGATACTCTGCGAAAAAGCGCCCCGTTATTCACTCTTCCCGCTTCCCGCCACGCGCGGACCCGCACCATCGTCGGGCGGCCAAGATAAAGAACCGCTCCCCTGCCTTCCTGATCCGTCTTTGAGCGCCTGACACTCAGCCGCCCGGAACCGTCGGTTTCTTCCGTGACGTCTGAGACAAGCAGCGCCGCCGCTTCGGAGATTCTCAGCATCGCGTCGGACATGACCGAGATCAAAGCCGCGTCACGGATGCCTGAGAGCGAATCCGGATCTTCGCTTGCCTTAGCTGCCATCGTCTCAGCCTGTGTCCAGTTGACACCGCGGGCCTGGCCGCGTCCCCGGTTCGCTCCCTTGCGGCGAAATCCCCGCATTACCGCCGCCGTAAGCCTGTTAACCGGGGACTTTGCGTCTTTGATTTCACCACGTAGGAAACCGCCGCTATAGCCATTTGAGCCGTGGCGGGGGCCTTGCCTTCGGCTTCGAGTGCCGCAATGTAGCGGGCGAGAGCAACGTCATTGAGCTTTTCAAGCAGCAGGTCTACATCCATTTCGCTTCCGGCTTCAATTCCCATAAACGCTCCAAGACGACGCAGCGCTCCATGGTACATATTAAGCGTGTTTTCTGACACGGATTCGCTGATAAGCTCTCTAAGGTTCGCTTCCTCTTCTAGCAATTTCATGGAATGTGATTTCTCAAGTGTATTCTGCTCTCCCATAATAAATCCTCCTGCGATTTTTTAGGGAAATGCTTAATGTTTTTTCTCAATAGGAACAACAGGTTGGGGCCAAATAATGCGTAAGCGGCAAGGAGCACAGCATGCGAAGCAAGTCTGGAAAGTAAGGTTCCGTCGGGATTACGAGGTTGACAGGTTCGGAACCTAAGTTTTGCGGGGGATTAAGCTGGCGAGTGTTAATCGACCGTGAAACTTGTCTTGAGGGTTGAAGGTTCTCAACGACGGTCAGCGTTCGATCGTTCGCCTGTGAAAATTAAGGTGATAACCCTACAACTAGCCACTTGCCCCATCATATTGTTAGGAAATTATTCTTTTAAGTTGAGATTATCGTAACCACCGCAGGCTGTGAAACCTGCGTAGAACCTAATAATGATTCTACCCCTCAGCTTAACTGCTTGTCAAGTGAAAATTAAGTTATTTCAAGGTGATACGGAACATTAAGTCCTAATAATTCTCTCCCGTTCCACTCGGGTGAGTGGAACTCTCAAACCTCCCCGACATCAATTCAGCTGATGAATTGCCTGGATAAGACGGCTCTTGGAATTTAAAGCGCTACACTGAGGGTTAAAAAAAGCGGTCCGGGGTCTGGAGGACTTGCAAGCTTAAGTCTGTAACTCCGGTATTTTTCTAAAAGCTTGAATCAAGCGAAAAAATAAAAAATCGAGTTTACTTAAATTCGCGGGTTGATAGGCTCAGGGTGTAAGACCTTCCTAGAACCGTTCCCCGCAACTCCTTTTATCGTTTATAATAACCCTGTTATGGATATCTCCGGTCTGCTTACCCATCTGGGAGCGATGGCGATTGTCGCCCTCGCATTGTTCTACTACCTGACCAGAGAAAGGGGTCGGCGCGAATCAGCTGAAACAGAGCTGTCCATTATAAGAACCGAACTGGAAGAGTCAAAGAGTAAGGGTGTACTGCTTGAAGGGGAGCTTAAGGAATCGGTCGAGGCAGCAGGTGTTCTTAACGCCGAGAAAGCTTCCCTTGAATCCAGCGTAAAGGAAAAGGAAACCGCGATTGCGGACCGTGACTCAAGGATTTCCAGGTTGGAAAGACTGGTTAGCGAGCTCGGATCCGAGGTTGCCAGAAAGGAAAGCGCGCTTTCGGGGCTTAACGCGACCATAGAGCAGGAAAGAAAAGCTTTCGAGGAAAAACTGGCCATCCTGGAGGATGCGAAAAAAAGACTCGGAGACGAGTTTGAGAACCTTGGAAACAGGATTTTCGAGGATACGACCAAGAAATTTACCGACAAGAACAAGACGGATATGGAGACCCTGCTTAATCCCCTGCGCGAGCAGATAAAGGATTTCGAGAAAAAGGTCACCGATACCCACACGGAGGCGAGCAAAGACAGAGCTTCCCTGCAAACCCACATAGAGAACCTCAAGAAACTGGGCGAGCAGATGAGCCAGGAAGCCCTCAATCTCACCACCGCCCTCAAGGGAGAATCGCAGACCCAGGGTGCCTGGGGCGAAATAGTGCTTGAGAAGGCGCTTGAGATGTCAGGTCTTTCCGAGGGCAGGGAGTATCACTCCCAGTCAAGCTACAAGGGGGGTAACGGCAATACCCTGAGGCCCGACGTGATCGTTCACCTTCCCGAGGGAAAAGACGTCATAATCGACTCCAAGGTCTCGCTCACTGCTTACGAGAGATACATCTCCTGCGAGGATGAGGAGGAGAGGGATGATTACCTGAAACAGCACGTTCTCTCCTTTCGAAGCCACATAAAGGAACTCAGCGACAAGAGATACGAGGATATCCCCGAAATAACGAGCCTTAACTATGTTTTGATGTTCGTTCCGCTCGAGTCGGCTTTCATGCTGGCCATAGAGACGGAGAGGGATATTTATGCGGAGGCTTTCGAGAAAAACGTTATAATCGTCTGTCCCTCGACTCTTCTCGCGACGCTTAGAACCATACACAGCATCTGGCAGTTTGAGTCCCAGAACGCAAACGCCAGGGAGATAGCCGAAAGCGCCGGGAGAATGTACGACAAGTTCGTGACTTTCGTTGAGCATCTTGAGGAAGTCGGAAAGCGCATAGAACAGTCCGATCAGGCTTATCGAAAGGCGATGGGCAGCCTTCGCGACGGGAGGGGCAACCTCGTGAAAAGAGCTTCGGATCTCAGGGAGTTGGGAATTAAAACCTCGAAAGAACTTCCCCCGGATATCTCCGAGAAGTCCCGGCTCTCGGGATACGCCGTTTCCCCGGGCGAGGAGACGGACGACGGATCGCCGTAATCTTTCCGGTTTAGAAAAAAGAGGGGGAATCGTGTACGATTCCACTTCTTAAATTCGATATCTAGAGAGGTAGCACAGATTGTTTGAGAATTCTATTAAAGGTAGCTGGGCGCTTATTCTCGGCTCTTCAAGCGGCTTCGGGGAGGCCTGCAGCCTTGAGCTTGCGCGCCGGGGAATGAATATTTTCGGCGTGCACCTTGACCGCAGGGGCACGATGGCGAAGGTGGAGGGCATAGTTGAGGAGATAAAAAGCACGGGAAGCGATGTCAGGTTTTACAACGTAAACGTGGCCGACGCGGAGAAAAGACAGGAAGTCATTGCGGACATGAAGGACGTGGTGGGACAGGATGGATCCCGGGTGAAGGTGATGATACACTCCGTTGCTTTCGGGACGCTGAAACGCTACGTTGCGGATGAACGCAGGGATGTTCTTAACAGCAGGAATATTGACATGACCCTGGACGTTATGGCCCACAGCATCGTTTACTGGGCGCAGGATCTCGTTATGGAGGGAATAATGGGCGAGGGCGGGAGAATATTCGCCATGACGAGTTCGGGGAGTCACAGGGTATGGCCTACTTACGGCGCCGTATCGGCCGCCAAGGCAGCCATAGAGGCCCACATACGCCAGCTTGCCGTCGAACTTGCCCCAAGCGGGATTACCGCTAATTCAATAATGGCCGGGGTAACGGACACACCCGCGCTTAGAAAGATCCCGGGAAACGATAAGCTCATTGGCCACGCTCTCGCGGCGAACCCTTCGGGAAGACTGACGACACCGGAAGATGTGGCAAAAACCATCGCGCTTCTCTCTCTTGACGAAGCTTCCTGGATCACGGGTAACGTGATAGGGGTTGACGGCGGGGAAGATCTTGTCTAACAAGTCTTCTTAGTATAGAGTATATACAGTATGTTAAGTTATGGCAGAGACAGGGACTGGGATTTAGGAATTCTCCTGCTCAGAGTGGGCTTTGGCTTCTCGATGCTTATTTTCCACGGCTACGGGAAATTGATCGGAGGGCCCGAGAGGTGGGCTAAAGTCGGGGGGTCACTGCAGACCTTCGGCATTGATTTCTACCCGGTTTTCTGGGGTTTTATGGCGGCTTTTGCCGAGGTTTTCTGCTCGGCTTTCATAATAGCGGGGATTTTCTTTATGCCCGCGACTTTTCTTCTCGCCGTTAACATGATCGTGGCGGTTCTCTTTCACCTGTATCTTCCGGAGGAGTCATCTGCTGCGGGATGGCAGGGAGCTTCAAACGCGATTGAATATCTTTTTGTCTACGTAGCGTTGATGATTACCGGCCCCGGAAAGTACAAGATAAAGATATAGACTGACGGTCTTCGTCGGTTTTTTCATCCAAACAGCTTCTGGCTTTTTAAAAGCGCAGGCTATAACAATGTCCAAAAATCGTAGAATCAGTTCCTTTATCTTATTCGCGGCTACAATGTCGGTCGCTTTGCTGTTGTCTGGCTGCCAGACTCTGAATTGGAACGAAAAATGGCAAAGCAACTTTGTTGATCAGATGGCTGTGGCCAGAGACAGTCAGATGCTTAAGAACCTGGTGCGCATGCGCTATGGAAGCCCGCCTGTATTTACCACTGTCGGAACGGTAACGGAAAAATACAAACAGGAACCAAGCAGCATTTCATTAACCGGCGCGGTAACCAGCGTCCTTGGCTCCTCAGTAGACAATAGCGTGGGAAACGAAAACAGTCTCTCGGGGCAGGTGGGGATAGGCGGCACCCGTGAAACTATTCTCAGTTATAGTCCGCTTATCGGTAAGGAACTTAATACCACTATGAACCAAAGCTTGGAGCTTGGGACAGTGTTTGATCTTACCCAGTCCGGGTTCTCGATAGAACGCGTTCTGGCAATAACAGTTGAGCGTTTCGGCCCTGCGTTAAATGCTCCGTTCGCATCCGGACCTACCCCGGATTATTTGCCAAGCCAGGGAGAATTTAACAGATACGAAGATGTGCTTGATGCATTAAGAAACTTGAGACAACAAAATAAAATAAGGTTTCTCTATTCCAGCCCTGATGAAATCTGTCCCACTCCCGAAATCAAAGAAGCAGAATCGCCGAAAAAAATAATAGCCTGCTTTCTGAATGACAACTTCGATTGCTCGTGCGAAAACAATAACGACCCGCAATGGAAAGAGTTGACGAATCTTTTGAAGATTGAAGATGATAAAGGAATTTTAATACTGACCGGCTCTGAAACCGGCTCCGATTCCGAGGTAAAAGTGAGAACCCGCTCATTGTTCGGAATAATGCACTATCTGTCACAGAACGTAAAAGTACCCGATGGGGACAGGGAAATAGTCAAGGTCTCAAAGACTAAGGACGGCGAAGGCTGCGGGGAAGAAGGCAAAAAGCGGGATGGTTGGGACTGCAGTCCCGCCGGAAAGCGCTTCGAAGTCATATCAAGCGATACGCAGCCTCAGCTGATTTGTTCAAGTCCCCGAACTGATGGAGACTGCGCTTCGGTCGTTGCCAGGCATAACGATCACTGGTTTTACATCAACGCCAAGGATCATAGCAGCAAAGCGACTTTTGCGCTGCTGACAAAGCTGTTTGAGATACAGATCTCCGGCAGGGAAACGAACCAGGGCATTTTCCTTGTTCAGTAAACTTGCCTGTATAAGCGGAAAGACGCGGTAGGGAGGAGGAGTAAGGCGGAGGCATGGCGGCAACGCGTTACTCAATGTCGTCCGGTATCTTTTCGAGGTTTGTTTTTATTACCCGAAGGAAGTTCATCCCCATTATTTTCTCGACCACGCCCCTCGGATATCCCTTGCCGAGGAGATACTCGGAGAGTACGGGAAGCTGGGATATGTGTCTCATTTCTTCCGGGAAATCCTTTGTCGGCGCTCCGTCCATGTCGGTTCCCACCCCCACGTGATCCTCGCCGCAGACGCTTATAATGTGATCTATGTGGGCGTATATGTCCTCGAGTGTGGCGCAACCCTCTCCTTGTCTTAGAAATTTCCCGTAGAACACAACCCCGATCACCCCGCCTCTCTCGGAAATGGCTCGAAGCTGCTCGTCGCGCAGGTTTCTGGGGTGGTCCACAAGCGCCCTTGAATTCGAGTGGGTCGCTACGGGTACGAGCTCAGTTAGTTCCACGCTTTCCCAGAAACAGCGTTCGTTGAGGTGGGAGAGATCAAGCGTGATGCCAAGGGCATTCATTTGCCGCAGGAGATCCTTTCCCTGGGCGGATAGCCCTTCTTTGCTTTCGGGCCCGGAAGCGTAGATGTTCCTGTTGTTCCAGGAAAGACCGAGAGCCCGGACGCCCCTTCTTTGGTATTCAATAAGATGTTCCGGGTTCAAAATAGGGTCTGCCCCTTCCATGAGAGTAAAAAACCCGATTTTTTCACCTTCCCGCAGTCTGTCTATATCGCGTCTGCTTTTTATCTGGAAGACGCTTTCTCGGTGTTCGCGGTATATCTCGTCGTAGAGGTCAAGCTGGGCCATGGCTTCCGTTACGGAACGCGCGGGTTTATGCTTCGGATGTATAAAAACAGTGTTGAAAACGACTCTGGCCCCGGCTTGCCTGAGTCCAGGCAGGGTTATCATGCAGGGAACCTCAGGGTTTTCGAAGTCCCTTTTGTAGTGGAGCATGTGAAAGGCTATGTCCTCGTGGGCGTCAATGGTGAAAAAAGTTGCCGATGAGGGCGCTCCCCATCCTCCTCCTCCCGGAGTCTCGATTCTCACCGCTTCTCCGGCCTTCACCGCAATAGAGCATTTCGCGGGCAGTTTTTTCTCTTCCGTTTCCGTCACAAGAGTGTTCTTGCCGCTTTTTCCGTCTTCTCCGCCCCGGGCTCCCCATGGCCGCTTCTCCCTTCTCTCGGTTATGAGGGAGACATGGGAGTCCTCAAGGAACCTGTACTGCCTTATGATTCCGTCCCCGCCCGGGAACCTGCCCGCGCCCCCTGACCCCTTTCTTACGGAGTATGATTCCACCATTACGGGGAGTTCCCTCTCGATTGCCTCAACGGGGGTGTTAAGCGTGTTCGTCATGTGAGTGTGCACTGCGTTTGCTCCTCCTGCGCCCGAGCGTCCCCCCATTCCGCCGGCTATGGTTTCGTAGTAGGCGTAGGAGGAATCAGAAGGTGTGTCTTGCGGCGAGCCGAACGCCAGGTTGCTCATTGTTCCCGCGCTTGCCGCCTGTATCGTCTCCGGTATTGCTTCCGCGAGCGCTCCGAACACCACGTCCACCACCCTCTGGGACGTCTCGACGTTCCCGCCGACAACCGCGCTCGGGTAACGGGCGTTAAGAATCGAATCCTCATCGACTCTGATCTCAATCGGCCTCAGCGTTCCCGAGTTAAGAGGGGTGTCTTCGCCCGAGAGACACTGAAAACAGTACAGAACCGCAGAGGTGGTTACGCTCAGGGGAGCGTTAAGACATCCTTTTACCTTCTTCGAACTTCCCCTGAAGTCGACCACCGCCGCGTCCCCCCTTATTTCTATCCTTACCTGTATCGGTATGTTCCTTGTTCCCGCGCCGTCGTCTTCAAGGTAGTCGGTGAAGACGTAGTCGCCGTCCGGTATTTTCCCTATGGCGTTTCTGACGAGCCTCTCCCCGTAGTCAAGAAGCCCGGAAGCGGCCCGGTTTATTCTTAAAAGAGAATATTTTTCGAGCAGCTCCCGCAACCTTTTCTCCCCGGTATCAAGCGAGGCTATCTGCGCCCGAAGATCCCCCTCTCTTTCCTCATGATCCCTGGTCGAGAGGATTATTTCCTGGAGAAGGGTTTCTTTCAGTATTCCTTCTTCCCGTATCCTCGTTGGGGGGATTATGATTCCCTCTTCGTGGATTGTCGTTGAAAGCGGCATGGATCCCGGGGTGTCGCCCCCTATGTCCGCGTGGTGGGCCCGCGAGGCGAGCAGAAACTCGGGCTTCCCGTCGACGAACACTGGCGCTACGCACGTTACGTCCGGAAGATGCGTTCCGCCGCGGAAAGGGTCGTTAAGTATGAAAACGTCTCCCGGGGAGAGGCTCTCCGTCGCCACCGACCTTGCGGCAAACGACATTGATCCCAGGTGTATGGGGATATGGGCGGCCTGGGCGATCATCTCTCCGGCCGAGTCAAATATGGCGCAGGAAAGATCCCTTCTTTCCTTTATGTTGGGAGAGAATCCCGCCCTTACGAGCACAGAACCCATCTCCTCGGCGATTGTCCCGAGAAGGTTGTTGAAGATCTCGAGTTCGAAAAGTTTTAGTTCCATACGGGCAGAATAATAACCAATTTAAGGATTGCCCGTGTGAGAGGCAGGATTCGGAGCGGTGGTTAAATCCGGGGGTGCTACGAGATTACGCTTTTGAGCGCTTCTCCCATCTCGGCCGGGCTTTTGCACGTGGTGACTCCGGCGCGCTCGAGTGCCCGGAACTTGTCCTCTGCGCTTCCCGAGCTCCCGGAAATAATAGCTCCCGCGTGGCCCATTCTTTTTCCCTTGGGCGCCGTGGCTCCCGCGATGAATGCGGCTATGGGCTTCGTGAAGTTCCGGCTTATGTATTCGGCCGCCTCTTCTTCGTCAGAGCCCCCGATTTCCCCTATCATTATCACCGCGTCTGTGTCCGGATCGTCTTCAAACAGGGAAAGCGCGTCGATAAACGTGGTCCCTATAACGGGATCGCCGCCTATGCCTATGCACGTCGACTGTCCTATGTCGAGGTTGGTAAGCTGCCATACGGCCTCGTAGGTGAGTGTTCCGCTTCTTGAGATTATCCCGACTCTTCCGGGCTTATGTATGTACCCCGGCATTATTCCCACCTTGGCTTCCCCGGGGGTTATCACGCCCGGGCAGTTGGGTCCAACGAGTCTTGCATCGGAGCCCCTCATGTATTCCTTTACCCTTACAACATCCAGGGTAGGTATCCCCTCTGTTATGCAGATTACGATCTTGACGCCGGAATCCAGGGCCTCAAGCATCGAATCCATGGCAAATGCCGCCGGAACGAATACAAGGGACACGTCCGCTCCGGTTTCCCGCACCGCTTCGGACATGGTGTCGAAAACCGGGAACCCTTCGACGCTGCTTCCGCCTTTTCCCGGAGTGACGCCGCCAACGACGTTGGTTCCGTATTCGCGGCACTGGGTCGCGTGGAAAAGCCCGGCGCTTCCCGTTATCCCCTGCACGAGGACTTTCGAGTCTTTATTTACAAGAATGCTTATTTTTCCGGTTCTCCCTGGTGGGTTTCTTCACTCTTCAAATGAGGGGGAACTATAACATGCCTGCCCGTTTTTTCAAAGTCCCTTGTTCCGGATTCGCAGGGACGCCAAGGGATTTTTCACCGTCCCGAAACACTTTCTCGCAAAGTCCGCCCGCAGCGGTTCCCGGAGAATTCCCGCTGGGTCCAGGACGGTGGATCGACCGGCAATTCCTAGGACTGACTGTTCTGTATCATGTTGAAATTACTGCATAAATTGGAATAATATGCCTCTCCGGCAATGCACCGCGCGGAAAGGATGAACCAATTATAAAGATATACAAAATCAGCTTTCCTGACGGGTCAGCTTACGTCGGTCAAACAAGAAAACCGGTTTCCCTCAGGCTCTCGCAACACCGCAGGCTGACTCCATGCAATTCGATTTTACGCAGCAAGCTTCTGATAATGAAGCCGACCGTGGAGATCCTCTCGCGCTGTCGCGAGCAGGGGGCTGCCGACCGGGAAGAAAAAGAGCAGATCATGCGGCTTGAAAAACCGATAAACAGATATGTTGAGGGAAGGCAGATCAACAAGAACCCTGAAGCGGCGCTGCTGTCTAACAACAGGTGGTCGAAAAAAAGGAACCGGCGAGAGAGGCCCAAGTATCCCCGCAAAGCCAGCGGCCATCACGTTTGTTCCTGGTGCTGGCGAAAACTTCCCGTGTCGGAATTCCATACCGACCCCTGCAGGTCGGTCGGTCTTTCCAGCCGCTGCAGGGAATGCGTTCTGCTCCAGGGTAAAGAACGCCAGGAAGCCATAAGAAAAGGGGGGGGATACTTCCGCCGCCTACCTGCGAACGAAACTTGCGCGTCAAGCTCTTCGGAGGACGAAAATCCGGCCGGTGGTAAGCGTTTATGAGAAGTAGCGGGCAAACCGGCATCCGGCTTTGCCGGCCGGCGGGCGCGCCAAGTCCCGCGGCGGCCGGTCCGGGCGTGACCCTACTCTATATTCTGAATCTGTTCCCGTATTTTCTCGAGTTCGAGGCGTACGCTTATGGTAAGGTGCGAGATTCCCGCGTCCTTGCATTTCGCCGATATCGTTCCCGCTTCCCTGTTCATTTCCTGAACCAGAAAGTCAAGCTCCTTTCCCACCGCCCCCTTTTTCCTGGCGGTTTTCCTGAACTTTGAGATATGGGCCTCAAGCCTGACTATCTCCTCGTCAATCTCGCTTTTCTCCGTGACTATTGCCGCGGCCTCCTGGGAGATAAGGGGGTCGCTCTTGTGCCTTGAGGCGAAGATTTTCTCGATTTTCTCTTTCGTCTTCTTCTCGGATTTTTTTACGAACTCCTTTCGTTTCTTCTTTATGGAGGCAACCGTTTTCCTTATTGCCTCAAGGCGCCCGAGTATGGCTTTTTCAAGTTTCTGTCCCTCGATCTCCCGGCTTCTGTTGAACTTTACGAGGGTTTTTGAGACCGTTTCCCTGATCCTGGTTTCCGTCTCCCTTGAGACCTCGGGCGAGACGTGGCCTTCAAAGGAGTTCTCCATCATGAGCAGGTGCTCGATTCCTATCTCCGTCTTAAGCCCCAGCGCCGAGCTGATTCTTTTAAGGGAGCTGTGATTTTCCTGGAGAATTTTTTCCGACAGGCTCTGCTTTTGCTTTTTGTTCGTCTGTACGGAAAGCCTGAGGCGGAGCTTTCCCCTCTGAATGGAGTTTTTAAGACTGTCCTCAATGGACATCTCCATGTGGAGCAGCGATTCGGGAAGGCTTGCCTTGACGTCAAGGAATCTGTGGTTCTCAGACCTCATGTCCATCAGGATCTTTCCGATTTCCGTGTTTACGGATGATTCCGCGAAACCCGTCATGCTTTTCATGGTAGTTTTCTCTTTTTTCCGTATCCGTTTTCTTTTTTCCCAAGCAGGATACCCGCAACGGGTTCCGCTCCGCAACCACAGCCGGGTGCGCACAAGACTTTTTTACGCCTGGAAGCGGATTACGGGATGTTATCGGAATTTATCGTCAGGGAAGGGGGCTTTCACCTGGAAACGGAAACAGTCTGGCAGAGCTGTCCGCATTTTTTATACCAATAGCGACTGATCTGCTCGACAATCCTCGCGGGGACGCGTTTTCCGCCTTCGGGACGGAACTCATCGCCGCAAGGCCCCCATAAGTCACAGTTCCCCCGTTTTCGCTGCGGAAACCGAAACCCAAAAAGCGCAAATACTTCTACTTCAGCGCACCGTTCGCTAAACCGGACACTTGGGCAAGGCAATTATCCGGTTCACTTAAAGGTTCGGTTTATGTCTCATCTCATTCTGGGTATCGAGATGTCATGCGACGAAACATCCGCACACAGTAAAATAGTTGGAAGTTAACCTTGCTCCAACCAAAAAGGAAACATATACAATTCTTTTTTAAATAAAAACAGTTTATTTATTGCAATTAATTAAAAAAGAAATTAATATATTGCTATAATTTTCAAAAGCAGCTTTATCTGCAAAGATAATCCGGAGAAAAAACTGGAATGAGCAAAATACTTGATCAAATTAAAAGTCGCAGAAAAGACCTCAAGATGAAACAAAAAGATATGATGTTGCGCTTAGGCATGCCAAGACAGCAGTATCAGAGACTGGAGTCAATGGGCAATCCCCGCCTGGACACCCTTGAACTGGTTGCCAAGGGTCTAAGGATGGAGGTTCTGCTTATACCGCAGGAAAAACTGCGCATGGTCCGCGACATACTGGAAGGAAAAACCGATACAGGTTCCGGCGTTAAATTCGATGTCGACCTTGCAGCGAAGGAACCGCAGGCTTCTGATGATCCCTGGAAAGGATTGCTGGAGGAATGACAATGAGCGGCGCGGAAGAAGTCAACGTCTTAGAGCTCACGCTGCACGGCACAAAGGTCGGATATCTGACAGGCTACAATGATGGTCGAAATGTTCTTGCATTCGCCCCCGAGTTTACGGAGAACAGTTCGCGGCCGACTTTCACCCTGACTACGCACCCGGAATTCCCCAACGTCAAAAACGTGCTTGCAAAGCCATGGTCAAGGAGACAACGCCTGCATCCGGTGCTCTCCAACCTGCTGCCGGAGGGAGCATTGAGGGAATTGCTGGCGCAGTATCTGAAAATCCATACTGATAACGAATTCAACCTGCTCGCTCGCCTTGGACAGGATCTGCCCGGAGCCCTGATCGTTACCGCCGCAGAGCCTGATGACATCCCCGGCTACGTATTGGACCCTTGGACAAAAGCCACCGAAACCGAAGTAAAAAATGATCCCAACCAATTCTCTCTGGCCGGCGTGCAAATGAAATTCTCGATGCGGGAGCGGGATGGACGCTACCGGACCGCTGAATCCGGAGATCTCGGGGACTGGATCATCAAAACTCCGTCCACCGTGCACAAGCTTGTCCCCTTAAACGAGTTCACCGCCATGCGGCTTGCGCAGACAGCGGGCATCGATATACCGGATATAAAGCTGGTTGAAATGGATTCCCTGGATAAACTCCCCGCTATCAATCTCCCCGACGAAGAATTCGCCTTTGCGATACGGCGGTTTGACCGCTCGGGCGGAAAACGCGTTCACTCAGAAGACTTCGCTCAGGTCCTGGTAAAGTACCCGCAGCAAAAGTATGATGGTCCGAACTATGAACAGATAGGCAAGATCATTTACCAGTATACAGGCGACAGCCTCGGAAACACCCAGCAGTTCGCCCGACGATTGCTGGTTAACATTCTTCTGGCAAATGGTGACGCTCATCTGAAAAACTGGTCCCTGGTCTATCCCGACACAGTCACACCGGAGCTTTCCCCCGCTTATGATATCGTGGTTACCCGTGTTTATATGGATGAAGAAAAGGAATACGCGTTAAATTTAAGCAAAAACAAGGACTGGTATAAAGCGACTTTCAGTCATTTTAAAAACTGGGCGGACAAAGCCGGTATTCCATGGAAAGCCATTAAGCCTCATCTTGACGACACGCTCGAGAAAGCGCGTACCCTGTGGCCGGAATCTCTAGAAGACCTGCCCGCGTACCACACTCACAAAAAACAGTTAAAAGAACACTGGAAGATGCTGTCTGCGGATTTTCGGATTAGAACCGATAGTTAAACTAAAGCAAAATTCCGATCAGGCGGGAACCCGAGAGGGAACGCAAGTCAAACGCGGGACGCAAGCCGTGGGAGGAGACAGCGATGTTTAAGGCGATAGTTCTATTTGCCGTGTTCAGCCTGTTTCTCCTGACTCTTGTTGTCTTTGCGGTACTTGTGAGAAAAAGAGCGCGTTCAAGTTGAAGCCCGGTTCCCTGTGTACCCGTAACCCCGAGATCGTTGCGGCGTAAATGCCGGAACACTTCCTAAGTAAAGGCAGCTTTCCCCTATAGCGTAAGACAGCCTTGGGTGCGCAAAGAAAACCGCTCGGCATATCGCCGAGACTTGCCTGCGCCATTTTTCTCGTTTACCTTCTTAGCTTATTCAGAGGATCTTCAGTTCCCGCTCCATGAGAAAAGCTTATCTTTTCGTTCTGCCGTTGCTGCTTCTTTTTGCCTCCTGCGCCGTTCCGGTGCGAGGTTCGGACCAGAGGAGGCCGCAGCCGAAAGTTTCCGCTACCAGTGTTGTAATCTCTTTCCTCGAGGCGCTCAAGGAACGGGACTTTGAGTCCGCTTACGACAAGATCCATATATTCAGTTCGGACCGCGAGGGCTACGTGAGCAGGTTCGAGCTTCTTTACGAGCGCTACGACATAAGGATAGTTGACTACAGGGTCCTGGCGACCCAGCTTTTCAAGGATACCGCCATAGTGGTCGCGGAAGTGGAGGTTGACTACAGGGAACCGGGCGGAGACAAGCGTCAGAGAGCCAGATATACAAACCGCTACGATCTCTCCATACCCGAAAATAAATGGAAGATAATGAAGGACGAGTGCATTGAGAACTGCAGCTACGGACCGGAGGGTGGCGGCGGAGACGGAGGAGGCTAAAGTGATAAAGGTTGCGGTAGTCGGGGTGTGCGGGCGTATGGGAATGAGCGTGGCTTCGCTTGCGGGCGCGGACGGGGATATTGAGCTTGTGGGAGCGACTGAGGCGGCGGGACACCTTTCGGTCGGCCGCGATCTCGGGGATCTTGTCGCGGGCGCGGGTCCGGGAGTAATCGTGAGTGACGGCATTTCGGAAGCGGCCCGGGACGCGGACGTCATAATTGACTTTACCGTTCCCGAAGCGACCCTTGCCCACGCCGAATATTCTGTCCGGAACGGAAAATCGATGGTCATAGGGACGACGGGGTTTACCCCGGAGCAGAGGGAAGAACTCCTCGGGCTGCTTCGGCAGATACCGTGCGTCCTCTCTCCAAACATGAGCGTCGGGGTGAACGTTCTTTTCGAGATATCAAGACAGGTGGCATCTCATCTGGGAGAGAGCTACGACGCCGAGATTTTTGAGGCCCATCACAGGGGGAAAGCCGATTCTCCCAGCGGAACGGCAATCGCGCTCGCGGAAGCGGTCGCCGCCGGCCTCGGGTCAGAACTCGGAGACGTGGCGAGATACGAAAGACACGGGCGGATAGGGGCGAGAGAAAAAGGCGAAATAGGTATCCAGACGCTTCGTGGAGGAGACGTGGTCGGGGATCACACTGTCATGTTCCTCGGCGACGGAGAGAGAATGGAGCTTACCCACAGGGCTACCAGCAGGGAGAATTTCTCCGCGGGCGCGATTCGCGCGGCGAAATGGATTCCGGGAAAACCTCCGGGGATCTACGCGATGAGGGACGTGCTCGGATTCTGATCCCGCCGCGTTTATCCACCATGTACCAGTTCAGGCTTATCGAAAAGGAAAAGGGCGGTTCCGCCAGACTGGGAGAAATCCTCACTTCCCGCGAAACGATTGAGACTCCGGCATTCATGCCCGTGGCGACCCAGGGAGCGGGCAAGGCCATAACGCCCCTTGATCTTCGCCGCCTCGGTTTCAGGGTTCTTATAGCAAACGCCTACCATCTCTACCTGAGGCCCGGCACTGACATAATAAGCTCCCTCGGCGGGCTTCACCGCTACATGTCCTGGGACGGCGCGATCGTCACTGACAGCGGCGGCTATCAGGTCCTGAGCCTCGCTAAAAGCAGGAAGATAACCGAAGACGGGGTCTCCTTCCGCTCCCACATAGACGGAAGCGAGCATTTTTTCTCCCCCGAGGTTTCAATAACCGTTCAGGAAGACCTGGGCTCTGACGTGATGATGTGTTTTGACGAGTGTCCGGCCCACGATTCTCCCTACGAGTACATGGAGAAGTCGGTTTCCCTTACGACGCGCTGGGCGAGGCTCTGCAAGGAAGCGAGGCGGGACCCCTCCAGGGCGCTTTTCGGCATCGTGCAGGGAGGGGTGTACGAGGATCTTCGGGCGCGCTCGGTGGAAGAGCTTGTGGACATAGGGTTTGACGGCTACTCGATAGGCGGACTGGGGGTCGGCGAGTCAAGCGGGGCGACTTTTGAGATTACCGAGCTCTGCGCAGGGCTTCTGCCCGAGGACAGGCTCAGGTATCTCATGGGCATCGGGAATCCGGGCGACATAGTGAAGGCGGTGACTCTCGGGGTCGATCTTTTCGATTGTGTCATCCCGACCCGCAACGCCCGCAATGGTACTCTCTTTACAAGCCGGGGAAAAGTGGTTATAAAAAACTCCCGTTACGCGTACGACAGCTCGCCTCTTGATGAGGATTGCGGCTGCTACACGTGCGAAAATTTTTCAAGGTCGTATCTGAGGCATATATTCATGGCCGGGGAGATTCTCTCTCTTCAGCTGCTGACCCTTCATAACCTCTATTATTACTCCGAACTGATGAGAAAAATAAGAGAATCGATAAAAACCGGCACCTTCAGGCAGTTGTGCTCGGAACTCAGCGATGCTGAGGAGGAACAGTAATTGAAAAAACTAGCTTTTGTCGCCACTTCAGCCCTTTTCCTTTTGTCATGCATGCCTCCCGGAACCGGCTCAGGGGAAGGGGGAACGGCATTTTCGGCCATACTCCCGTTTGTTGCCATATTCGCCCTTTTTTACTTTCTTATCATAAGACCCCAGCAGCGCCAGAGCCGTGAGCGCAAGAAGATGCTCGCCGAAGTAAAGAGGGGTGACAGCATTGTTACCACCGGCGGCATATACGGCAGGGTGATAAACGTCGACGGGAACGACATAACGGTCGAGATAGCTAAAGGCATCAACATAAAAATGGCCCGCTCCGGTGTCTCGGAGAAAACCGATTCCGGGGCCGCTGAAGGCAAATCCAAAGGGGGCGGCTGATTAGATGCAAGGCGTGTCCCGTCTCTGGATTACCGTTATTTTTCTTTTTTCCTTTCTCTCCGCAATACTCCTTACGCCTACCTTCATGGGCGACAAGCTTCCCTCGTGGTGGGGGAAGGTTTTCTCGAGCAAGGGAATAAGCCTAGGGCTTGATCTTGAGGGAGGGATATTCCTTCTTCTGGGAGTGGAGACCGAAGAGGGCGTGGAGCAGGAAATGCTCATAGTTGAAGAGGCCCTCGTATCGAAATTCAGGGAGGGGAGGATTCTCGTTAAGACCTCCTCCGTTTCTGAAGGAACCCTCACAATCGGTCTTTTCCCGGGCGCGGATATGGACAAGGTGCTTGAGATCGCGCGCAGCGAGTTTGAAGAGGTGGCGGATATAAATTCCGACGGGTTTCTCCTGAGGCTCTCGATAAAACCGTCCTATGTGGACGAGCTTGAGCGAAACTCAATAGAGCGGGTCCGCCACATAATAGAGAACCGCGTCAAGGATTTCGGTCTTGTTGAGCCGAGCATACAGAAATCAGGCGATGACAGGATCCTGGTGCAGGTTCCGGGAGCCTCAAACAAAGACAGGCAGAGAATAGTGAACCTGATCAAAAAGACGGCCGTTTTGGAATTCAAGATCGTAAGGGCCGTCGGGGTGTCGCAGGAAAACCTCCTCGCTGCGGCCGAAGCCGGGACCGAAAAACAGCTCACGGAAAAAGGGTTTGCCATCCACGAGGGAGATACCGGGAACGAGAACGAGAGGTTTTTTCTGACCGAGAGGCTTGCGAGCGTGACGGGGGAATATATTTCCGATGCCCGGATAACGTTTGACAATTACGGAAACCCCGCGGTCGGATTCACCTTCAGGGGGGAGGGCGCGAGCAAGTTCGGAAAGCTTACCGAGTCTAACATCGGCGAACGTCTGGCGATAGTTCTTGACGGCGTTATAAAGTCGGCGCCCACAATCCAGGACAAGATAACCTATCAGGGCACGATAACCGGAACCTTCACAACGGAGGAGGCAAAAGACCTTGCGCTTATCCTGAGGTCAGGCTCCCTTCCGGTTCCCGTAAGGGTTGAGCAGGAAAGGACCGTGGGTCCTTCCCTCGGGCAGGACTCGATAGAGAAGGGGAGATTCTCCATGATCGTCGGCGGCATACTCGTTCTGGTGTTCATGGTCTTTTTCTACAGGCGCCAGGGCGTTATAGCCAACGCCGCGCTGGTGCTCAACATACTTTTCATAATGGGCTTTCTCTCCGCTTTCGGCGTTACGCTTACTCTTCCCGGCATAGCCGGGCTTGTTCTGACGCTCGGCATGGCGGTTGACGGGAACATCATCATATTCGAGAGGATAAAAGAGGAGCTCGTAGCGGGCAAAACCGCGCTTCACTCGATTGAGACGGGATACGCAAGGTCCGTGTGGACCATACTTGACGCGAACGTCACGACGCTTCTTACGGCGCTTATACTTTTCTGGCTCGGCACGGGCCCCGTGAAGGGCTTTGCGGCAACGCTTTCAATCGGAATAGTGTCGACCGTTTTCAGCAATCTGATTGTGGCGAGAATCTTTACGAACATGCTTTACAGGGACAAAAAACTGACCGAAGTAAGTATCTGAGGGTGCGCGAGTGCGGATTATAGGAAAATTTAGTTACGATTTTGTGAATAAGATGGGAGGCGCGATGCGTATTTCCATTGCGCTCGCGGTTATTTCCATCGCTTCCCTTCTGTATCACCAGGGCCCTAACTGGGGAGTAGAGTTCACGGGCGGAACGGAGATACATATAAAGCTCGCAAAGAGCCTTGAGACCAACGTCCTCAAGGGGACGCTTGCCGAGAACGGTTTCCCCTCGGAATCGGTTCAGCGTTTCGGCCTTCCGGGCGACAACGAGCACCTCATACAGTTTGCGCCGGAGCTTGCGACCTTTGACCAGATAGGTGATTTTCAGAAAAAGCTCGAGGACCTCTTCGCCACCTCGGAAGATTTTGAGGGAGCATCCATTCAGAGAATAGACTACATAGGTCCCAAAGTGGGTAAGGAGCTGATAACCAAGGCCCTTTTATCCATACTGATTGCGTGTGTCGGCATACTTGCCTACCTGGTGTTCAGGTTTGAATTCGGTTTTGCCGTGGGAGCGGTTATCGCCCTTATTCACGATACCCTTATAACCGTCGGGGCCATATCGCTCGCGGACAAGGAGTTCACCCTTGCGATCGTGGCCGCCCTTCTGACCGTGATAGGTTATTCGGTCAACGACACCATCGTCATATTTGACAGGATAAGGGAGAACATGGGGAATTTCCCCGAAAAGGGCTTCAGGGAGCTTGTTAACGACGGAATAAGCCAGACGCTCTCGCGTACGTTGCTCACGGCGATAACGGTGTTCATAGTGCTCCTGCCGCTCTTTTTCCTCGGCGGTTCGGTGATACACGATTTCGCGTTTACCCTTATGGTAGGGGTCGTTATAGGAACCTACTCGTCAATCTTCGTGGCAAGCGCTTTCGTGGTCTACTGGAGAAGAAGAAAGGAGACCATATAGAAGCCGCGCTTTAGCGGACGCTCCGTCAAAAGCGGGTTCTGCGCTTTGATAATCAGCCTCATAACGGTTAAATATTTCCCGTTTTGCTTCTGAAAACACACAACTCGTTCACATCATGCAGGAAACCCTAGAGCAGATAAGAAACCAGATAGATTCAGACCTTGAGGGGGTCTCTACAGAGGCCGATCTCATCAGGGTAAAGGCGGGCTACGTCGGGAAGAAAGGATCTCTCACTCAGCTTCTGAAATCCATGAAGGACCTTCCCGCTTCCGAGCGCCGGGAGGCGGGCATTCTCATAAACGGAACCAAAAAGGAAATCGAGGAGCTGATCGAGAGAAAATCCGATGAGATAAAACGCAGAGTTATGGATGAAAAGCTTCTTGAGGAAGTAACCGACTTCACTCTTCCGGGGCGCGGAATGCCGGTCGGGGCCAAGCACCCCATAACCCAGGTGATGGAGCGCATCGTCTATGATTTTGAGAGGATGGGATTCGAGGTCGCCGAAGGTCCCGAGGTCGAGCTTGACTACTACAATTTCGAGGCGCTTAACATACCGAAAAACCACCCCGCAAGGGACATGCAGGATACTTTCTACATAACAGACGACATGGTCTTAAGAACCCACACCTCGCCGGTGCAGATACGGATCATGCAGGCCCAGCAGCCTCCCGTGAAGATAATAGCTCCCGGAAAGGTTTACAGGTGCGACAGCGACGTTTCCCATACCCCAATGTTCCACCAGATAGAAGGTCTTCTCGTTGACAAGGGGATAACTTTCGGAAACTTAAAATCCGTTATCATTCAGTTCGTCAAGCTCACTTTCGGTGACAATACGAACGTGAGGTTCCGCCCGAGCTTCTTCCCCTTCACCGAGCCCAGCGCCGAGGTGGACATAGAGTGCCAGATATGTTCGGGCAACGGATGCAGGGTATGCAAGGGTACAGGCTGGCTTGAAATAATGGGATGCGGCATGGTCGACCCCGCGGTTTTCTCAAGCGTTAACTACAACACTGACATCTACTCGGGTTTCGCCTTCGGCATGGGGGTTGAGAGAATCGCCATGCTTAAGTACGGGATAAACGACATAAGACTTTTCTTTGAGAACGACGTAAGGTTTTTGAGGCAGTTTATATAGTATTTTCAAGGGGTTTATCGCGAGCGCGGTGCAGCTTCTTTTTACTGTATGTCTCGTTCTGTGACGCGAAATTACGAGTTCTCTTCACCATTGAAAGAGCAGTCAAAGATGAAAAAGATTGAAGAAAACAGAAAGGAGAATGCTGATGGGAATCAAACCTGATCACTGGATAAGGAAAATGGCGCTTGAGCACAAGATGATAGATCCTTTTGTGGAAGGACAGGTAAGCAAGGGTGTCATATCGTACGGTCTTTCCTCTTACGGCTATGACATAAGGGTAAGCAATGAATTCAAGGTGTTTACCAACCTCCACAGTGCCGTAGTTGATCCGAAGAGCTTCGATCCCAAATCCTTTGTGGAGATAGAGGATGATTACTGCATAATCCCCCCGAACTCCTTTGCTCTTGCAAAGACCGTCGAGTATTTCAGGATACCCAGAAGCACGGTTACCGTGTGCGTCGGCAAATCCACTTACGCAAGGTGCGGGATAATCGTGAACGTCACCCCCTTTGAACCCGAGTGGGAGGGATACGTGACGCTTGAGATCTCGAATACTACTCCCATCCCGGCGAAGATATACTCAAACGAGGGAATCGCCCAGGTGCTGTTTTTCGAAGGAGATGAGGAATGCGAGATCTCCTACGCGGACAAGAAAGGCAAATACCAGAAACAGACCGGCATCACGCATCCGAAAATTTCCCAGGCATAGGGTTCTGGAAAGCAATTCTGTCCTCAAGAGACCGATTGGGCCTGCAATCTGCTGAAAAATTCGGCATTTATGTGTCTCACCGCCCAAAATATGATAAAGTTACAGATATGGGCTTAATGTATCCCCTACAGAGCAAGTTCGAGATAATACCGCAGTGTCCGGACGGTATGGAGAAGCACCTCAGATGAGCGACGCAGGAGTTAAAATTCAGGTCGATCAGCTCAAAGGAGTTCTGGTAATAAGCATATCCGGCGAGATCAAAGGCTTGGGAGGACGGGAATTTCACCGCGAGATATTCCAGAAAATCCACGGGCAGGACGCCCCTATAGTCCTGGATCTCGAAGGGCTGACCTACATCAACAGCATGGGGCTACGCTCGATCCTGCTTGTCGCCAAAAGGCAGCAGGATAACAAAGCGAAATTCGCTGTGTGCTCCCTGTCCGGACCTATGAGAGAAATATTCGAGATCACGTGCTTTGACCGGATCATGTCGGTGCTTGATTCCCGCGCCGAAGCCATAGCAACGGTAACTTAGAAGTCCGCCCGATACAGGTAACGGATATCCGTTACCCCGTAAAGCGTGAGAGTCACGTTGCCGAAGACATTTCGCACAGCAGTCAGCCGCTCGTCGTGTGTCGTAGAGAGAAGCGGGACGTTCTCGACAATAACCTCTTGGATACGGTGATAAAGCTTTGTCTGCTTGTCGCGATCAATTTCCCGGCTTTGATACTTTCTGGATCAAATGCGAAGGCTGATTCTTCCTTCCTGGCATGGCAGGTATGCATATAAACCCCAAAAATTCTGATTTTTGTGCAAACTGCCGGATATTACGGACTTTTTTCTTTTTTTCAGGTATCATAATAAGCACATTATCTCTGACCGGGAGGTACTTGTTTTGAGCGAGTCTCAAGAATCCGAAACAATGGGTGAATTGCGGCAGGATAACGGTTCCGGCGACGATTACACAGCCGAGCAGATAAAGGTTCTTCCGGGCCTTGAAGCCGTAAGAAAACGCCCTGACATGTACATAGGGGATACCAATTCCCGGGGATTCCACCATCTTGTGTTTGAGGTTCTCGATAACAGCGTGGACGAATCTCTGGCGGGCTTCTGCAGCAGTATCTCTGTTACCGTACACGTGGATGAGAGCATCACGGTTGAGGATGACGGAAGGGGAATTCCGGTTGACATCCACGAAGAGACGGGAAAACCGGCCGTCGAGGTCGTGATGACCATGCTTCACGCCGGAGGGAAATTCGACAGCAAGGTCTATCAGGTTTCAGGAGGGCTCCACGGCGTGGGTGTCACGGTGGTAAATGCGCTCTCAGAAAGCCTCTCTATAGAGATCAAGAGGGAAGGGGAGGTCTGGTACCAGGAGTATGAAAAGGGAGAGGCGCTAAAAGATCTTAAGAACACCGGGAAAACGAAAAAAAGCGGGACCAAGATTCATTTCAAGCCCGATGCCGGGATATTCGAGGTCACCGAGTTTAACTACGACATACTGGCCCACAGGATAAGGGAGCTTGCCTTTCTTAACAAGGGCCTTCGGATCATCCTTAACGACGAGAGAACGGAAAGGTCCCAGGAGTTTTTCTACGAGGGGGGGATAATCGCTTTCGTCGAGGAGCTTAACCAGAACAGAAAAGCTCTCCACCCCGAGGTGATCTATGTTTCGGGAGAAAGAGACTCAACTACGGTTGAGGTCGCCCTGCAGTATAACGACACTTACAGGGAAACCATATTCTGCTACGCGAACAACATAAACAACATTGAGGGGGGAACCCACCTCTCGGGCTTCCGCACCTCGCTAACCAGAACCATAAACAAGTACGCCGAGGAGAAGAACCTTCTTAAGAACCTCAAAATGGCAATCGCCGGAGAAGACGTGAGAGAGGGGCTGGTTGCGGTCGTGAGCGTGAAGATTCCGGATCCTAAGTTTGAAGGGCAGACCAAAACCAAGCTCGGAAACACTTCCGTAAGGGGCATAGTCGAGTCTCTGCTTAACGAAAAGCTCCGGGTGTTCTTCGAGGAGAACCCTGCTGTGGCAAAACGCATCGTGGAGAAAACCATAGAGGCCGCGAGAGCGAGAAACGCCGCGAGGAAAGCCAAGGAGCTTACCAGGAGAAAAAGCGCCCTTGAGTCCGGCTCGCTTCCCGGGAAGCTGGCCGACTGCCAGGAGCGCGACCCCGAGAAAAGCGAACTCTACATAGTCGAGGGGGAATCGGCGGGCGGATCGGCGAAGCAGGCAAGAGACAGGCACAACCAGGCCATTCTGCCGCTTAAAGGAAAAATCCTGAACGTGGAGAAGGCCAGACTTGACAAGATGCTCGCAAACGAGGAGATCCGCACCACTATCACCGTTCTGGGTACCGGAATAGGGGAGGGCGAGGGCGATTTCGACATATCGAAGATACGCTACCACAAAATAATACTCATGACCGACGCTGACGTTGACGGGTCGCACATAAGAACCCTTCTCCTCACGCTGTTCTACCGCTATTTCGGGGAAATAATAGAAAAGGGGTATCTCTACGTCGCACAGCCTCCTCTCTACCTCGTTAGAAAGGGAAGAAAGGAAACTTACCTGAAGGACGACCAGGAATATGAGGAGTTCCTAGTCAAGCTCGGGGTTGAAAACCTGGAAGTTGTCTCCGGGGGCACAAGCGGCCACGCAAGGCAGATCAAGGGACAGAAGCTTTTCGATCTCGTGCAGAAAGCTATCAGGTACGGGAAACTTCTTGACCGCATGAGCAGGTGGGGGAGGAACAGGGGGATAGTTGACGCTTTTGCCAGAAGAACCGATCTCGGCAAGACCAACCTCAGGATTGGCAACGAAGCTTCTTTGGATGCTCATCTTGTCGGAATAAAGGAGTGGCTCGGGGAGAACTATCCCGAAATAGTCGATCTTGACTGGAAGCTTGGAGAGGATACCGAACATAATTCAAACAGCATTGAGTACGATTTCAGAGAAAACGGAAGAGTAAGTTCCTCCTTTATTGATTTTAACTTTCTCGCATCTCCCGATTTCAGGGAACTCAGGAAGCTTGCCGAGTCTCTCAGCCCGCTTTGGGATTCTGCCTGCCATATAGTTAATGATGGCGCTGAAGAAGAGATCGGAGGCCTTGAGAGGTTTGTTGAATTCATCATGGAGAGGGGGAAGAAAGGCCAGTTCATACAGAGGTATAAAGGTCTTGGGGAAATGAACCCGGAGCAGCTTTGGTCAACTACCATGAATCCCGAGAACAGGGTGCTGAAGCAGGTCCAGGTTGACGATGCCGTTGAAGCTGACGAGATATTCTCAAAGCTGATGGGCGATCAGGTTGAACCAAGAAAAGAATTTATTGAATTAAACGCTCTTAGGGTTAGTAATCTGGATGTCTGATAACCTTGGGGGTTTACCTGCTTTACTTTCCCCAATCAAGCCAGATACTGCCATCTCGATAGACTTTCCCCGACTGTTTTAAATCTGTAGAACCATTTTCTATTGTTCTATGAACATTTCTCGGGGGCCTGATTAATGTATCTCTGCCTTTTTCAAAACTCTGTTCTCTTACTAAAGCCATATAAGCCTTGTTTAATAAAAGGGCCCTTTCTCTGGATGGGGCAATTAAGTGCGTTATATCAAGGTCGCCCTGTTCAGATGCTCTTAATACTTCTTTTTCGTCGATTTGCCCGTTTGGAAAAAATTTCTCTAGTATTTCATCATTTTCTCTGAATTCGTCCCCACCCAGGACTCTTTTAAAGTAAGTCAGTATTTCGGGTTCGGTGTGGCCTGCCTGCGGAGCATCTTTTATCCCATTTATATCTTGATGCTGCCATCCCTCTTTGCCGGGCACTTTTCTTGCGAGGGCGAAGGTTTGATCGACTGTGACTCCCACCGCACTGTGACATCCCATGCAAAATCTGTGTTCTTCTTCCGTTTGCAGCCTCAGTCTGCCGAGCTCGTCCTCGATAAAGCCCTGGAGTTGCCAACCAAAATCATTCTGCATTCCGACGAGGGGCGAGCCTTGAAACTTCGGCAGAATTCCGTTTTGTTTGTCTTCCGCTTCTTCTGCGTAAGCTCTTAGCAGGGCCCAATGGTCAAGCCATCTGACTTTTTTTGAATATCTCACTTCTTTCATTCTTTTGGGAAGTAAAGATGGGTTTTCAGGATCGATATACCTGACCGTATGGAGAAATTCAGTGCCTTCAGGGTATAAATATCTTTCAAGGTTTCTTCCTCTCGCTTTACCTGCGTAATGAGGAGGAATTCCGTTGATTTCTTCTACGTGTCCCTGGATTCTTCCATCCTTGTTAAGGTCAATTCCGGCAAGTTCTTCATCGACTGGTTCAACTTTGCGACTGCATTCATGATTCTTTGCCTTGGGGTTGCATGTGATTAGCATCTCGACGATGGCCAAGTTAACTTTATAGACCTCCCTTGAGTAATTGCCTCCCTCATCTTTGATGAACACATCTGGGAGTCTTATAAAAACATCATCAATATTTCCATTGGTCGGCCAGAAGGTTCCAAGAAAAGGCTTGTATCTGATTGCACGCCACCAGTTTCCCTCTTTTGAGAAACCTTCTGAATCAAAACCCCGGTTAAAGTCCAGGTCCGGTACCCACCATTTGTAGTCGTCAATGGATTCGATCTTGTTTTTTAAAGGCGTATAGTTGTCGAAGGCTATATAATCCAGAACTTCTTCATCGGATATCTCGTTTATCTGTTTTGAGCGGTCAACAAACAAGTTTTCCCATCGATTCTTCAGCGCGAACGAACTAAAAGAGTATGTTTCCTGTAACTCTAAATCTTCCTGGTAGTTCGGCATGGTCGAGTCTGTATGGCATGTCCAGCAGGGATTTGAGATGCCTTCGGTTTTCGTATAACACTGGGGCGGAACTACGGCTTCCATATTCTCTGTTTTTCCAATGCTCTCCAATGCTATTTTCAATGGATCGTAGTCTTCTTTCATGCTGGCTTGATTACCACATCCAAGCAAGATTATAGAAAGTATTAACAGGTTTAAGCTTGGTCTTCTTATTTGCATAACAAACCACAATAAAAAAGGGACAGGAATTGCCTGTCCCTTTTCTCGGAAGTATCAAACTGGCCGCTCTTTATCTTTGAGGCCAGGTGCTTGGAGCATCTCCCTCGCCCGGGTGCTGGACATTGAAAAAAACTGTATCCATGTTCGAGTTAAAGGCGGGGCCAGTAGCCTCCGAGTCACTGGGACCTGCCGCTATTCTAAACGCTCTGCCGTAAGTTGCCGTTGCCTCGTTAACCCCTGGTTGACCAGCCATATTGGAACGGTCTAAGTCTAGATAGTAAAGAGCATCGGCAGTTCCATTTAAGCCATAGTTCCCGTCAGTTCCAAACCATACTCCTCCGTCTTTATCAAGCATAGCGTTGTCCGGATTGCCGACATCATATGGTCCGTCACCTTCCGTACCGACAAAAACGGCATAGAACTTAAATGAAGTTGAATCCTCGGGGGATTGGGGATTTTCTTCATTTACAACGAATATAGAACCTACAGGATCAGGGCGTACAAAGCGATCTTCCAGGCTAACCGTTTCCGGCCATAGAACACCATTGTCCTGAAGGGCTGTCGGCCTTCCGTTCTTGGTGAATACGACATATAATTTCGGGCTGCCGCTCGGATCATTCGGGTTCCATTCTAGATCTTCCGGTCTGTTAAGCTCCATAACGCCAATTTTGTTTGCTGCTGTAAATAAAGCCATTTTAACAAAATTGTCGTTTGGAAATCCCCCGATTCCATTCCAGTTAACATCTTTTAAGGCTTCTCCTACTCTTTTCCCGGCGCCAAGTGTTGGAGCGTTAGGAGCATAGTCCTCCATGTTATTCACGCTCATTCTTATCCACTTCCCCGTACCCGGATTATCCTTGCTGGGAGGGTTCTCCGTATTCGCAAGATTAACCCCGGTTCTGTTATCAAGATCGGCGAAATGAGCGACGTACAGGGTGCCTTCATCCAAGAGGGCTCTTACCTGGGCTCTGCTCATTCCATCTGTGTACGCGTCTTTGCTTACCCACTTGTACACTCTTCCACTTCTTCTGTCGTTGCCTGCATACATGACTATTTTTTTTCCGTTGATCAGCTTCCAGTCTTCATCAACTACCAAAGTTGCGTTTTCCCATCTCGCTCTGCCCATGGAACCAAGTTTCCTGTGGCCTAATCCGTCACCACCGCCTGCTGCGCTTTCATAATAATTGCCAGGATCCTGCCCCGGATCTATTTCCACGAGAAAACCGTAATAATCTGTATTATGTCTTTCGTGGGGGGTTGAAATTGAACCGAAATCAGACGAAGTGCTGGGTTCAAGTGGCGGATTGATATTTGCCCCGGGATCAAAACCTCTGCCTGGAACAAAGACCTGCCTGCTTGTCCAGCATGCTTCAAGGTCTCCATAGGAATATTGGACGTTCTCTTCAGCAGTTATTACCGTTCCCCACGGAGTCTGTCCGCCTGAGCAGTCGCTGTTAATACCCGGAACGACCCCTTCGGGGAGAGGGCCTCCCTGATCGTCCGTATTTCCGGGACTGATTTCAAAGCCGGTAACTTTAAGCAACGTATTGCTTGTTGCATCGTATCTCTTGTTGTCGGCGGTTGTATCGACTGTCCACTCTGAATCAGATTTAATGACCTTCATCCAGCTTCCCCCGACCTGCTTTTTCCAGTTTCTTATGTAAGCATCAAGGTCCGACTGGCTCCATATATCGGATTCAACATCGTTGGTGAGAATTCCGAAAAAACTCAGGAACTTGGCGAATGTCAAATGTTGCCCTGTTGGTGCCGAAGTTGCTTTAGGAGAGGAGTTCGAGATGTATTCGTGGTTTGACCAGACCCATCCTTCAGTGGAACTTCCGTTAAACTGCGGAGCACCGCCTACCCGGTTCCCTGTCCAGCCGGAGTCCCATCCTTCTCCGAAATATGCGATATAGTCATTGTTTGCGCCATACCTGAGAGTGCCCGCGGACTCATCAGTTGTAATGGGATCAAGCCATTTTATGACCACATTGTGGGATAAACCGGTGATTTGTCTTACCGTATCCGTTGTTGCATTCTCAAGAGGAAATTCAATTCCTTCCGGCAAATTATCTTCCGCGGTTGCCCTGACAAGAGCCTTCACGTAATCTGCAATGTTATCATACGAGGTCTCTCCGACACTGCCATTGTCAAGCTTTACTGCAACCATGCTTGACAGTGGAACATCTTTTGCTACAGCCTCAGCAGGTTTTGTTGCCGGAGGGGTAGTCTCCGTTACCTGCTCGGTAGAATCATCATTATTATCAAAACAAGCTGCCATATAAAATGCCAGCATTGGTACTGCGAGAAATCCGGCTAAAGCAACGAGCCCAAAATTCCTGTTTTTCCCGAACATAATATTCCTCCTTAAAGGTTAGTTAGAGCAACAAAGAATGACGGTTAACAGAATGGACAAGAGTATTTAAGAGTCTCTGAAAAGAGAGTTAATTTTCTGCGAAGACGTATTTAGTAGGGCACCTGCAAGGCTCAGACTACGGTTCTTACCGCTCGGGATTACTAAGACTAGAGGATTCCTGAAACTATTAGGAAACTTATAAGGAGTAGATTAACTATTGCTAGGGGGAAAAGCCTCTTCCAGCCGAGGCTCATTACCTGATCGTACCTGAACCTTGGCAAAGTCCATCTTACCCAGATAAACAGGAAGAGTAAGAAAAGGACTTTGCCGATAAACACAGCTGGCGGCAGATACCAATGCGTGTTGATATCGATGCCGAACCAGCCCCCAAACGGTAAGGGATACCAACCACCCAAAAACAAACAAGTTATCATGCACGAAGCAACTATCATATGAGTATATTCAGCCATGAAAAACATTGCAAATTTCATACTGCTGTATTCGGTGTGATAGCCGGCGACTATCTCGGGCTCGGCTTCCGGCATATCAAACGGAAGCCTGTTGGTTTCGGCAAACGCGGAAACTACGAAAACCACAAAGCCTATAAAGGACGGGATTAAGAACCACATCTTCTCCTGCGCTTCGATTATGTCCCCTAGGCGAAGAGAGCCCGTTATGGCGATTACCCCCAGTATGGAGAGGCCCAGAGCGAGTTCATAGCTTATCATCTGCGCCGCGGCCCGCAGGCCTCCCAGAAGCGAGTACTTGCTGTTAGAACCCCACCCGCCGAGCACCACGCCGTATACGCTGAGCGAACTTATTCCGAGCACGTAGAGAAGGCCGACGTTTATGTCGGCTATCTGGAACCTTATGAACACTGGATCCTGGAGAAAACCGAACAGATCCGTGTGAACCCCCTTTCCTATGGGAATCACCGCGAGAGCCGCAAGGGCCGTAACGAGCGCGAACGCCGGGGCCATGATGTACATGGTCTTGTTTGCATTTTTCGGAATTATGTCTTCTTTGAAGATGAACTTGATGCCGTCTGCAAGAGGTTGGAGCAGTCCCGAGGGACCGACCCTGTTCGGTCCGTAGCGGTCCTGTATGAAGGCGCTTAACCTTCTTTCCGCGAAAGTCAGATAGGCGACAACCGTCAGGACGACGAAGAAGACAAGCGCTATCTTTGCGACCGCTATTGATATCAGAAGTGGAGTCATCTGCCCGCGCCGTGTTCAAGAACTTTTCCGACGGTACCTATCCTGTCGTAGCTGATCCCCGCGTATCCGGGGATCTTGAGGCTTATGTCATCCATCACGTCCGATGCGGAGCCGTAGCTGAAAAGGGCCTTGTCGAGCCGCTCCCCGATCATGCACAGTATCTCCCATCCCGGCTTTGCATTCCCGGGAGGAGGGATGGCCTTTCCTATTCTCTGAACCCGTCCGGCGTCGTTAGTGAAAGTCCCGTCTTTTTCATAGGGGCTTGCCGCCGGGAGTATTACGTGTGCGTGTCTCGCGGTCTCGGTCAGCCTGTGGTCGATAACTGCAAGGAAGCTGATTTTCTCAAGCGCGCGCGAAAGAGCGTACTTCTCGTGGCTTGAAACCATCTCAAACAGGTCAGCTTCGATGACGACCAAGGTATCGATTTTTCCGGCAAGCAGTGAGTCCATCGTAGTTTTCGTATCGTTTCCGTCTGCCTGTGTCATGAAATTCCTTGATCCGGCGCTGTTTGGATACGGATCGTTGCTTACGAGGTCGAATTTTTTCTCTATTTTCTCGGTTCCCGCGGCAGAGATTGCCGGGCAGTCTCCAAGGGTGGATGAAAGCTTCGCCACAAGAAACATCTCCTCGTTCGTAAGCCTGGCCGATCCCGCGACCGCGCAGGTACCCGCGCCGCCCGACCTTATTCCCGAGAGCCTGGCCCCGACGCTGTTAACAGCGTTTTCCCAGGAGGCTATTTCGTAGTCCCCGTTGCTTTTCATTATGGGATCTTTAAGCCTTGTTGACTCCTGGACATCCTTGTAATCGAATCTTCCCCTGTCGCATATCCAGTGTCCGTTAACTTCCTCGTTTATTCTCGGGCGTATGCGGGAGACCTTCCCTTTTCTTGGGTCGACGCCCACTGTAATGTTGCACCCGGTGCTGCAGAGGGAACACACGGAGTCCGTGAATTCCATGTACCAGACCCTCTCTTCGTGAAGAGTGTTCTTGGGAAGTAGCGCTCCGACCGGACAGATGTCGATTACGTTTCCGGCAAGCTCGTTATTAAGCGTTTTCCCGGGGAAAACTGAGATTTTCTTCCGAAATCCCCTTCCCGTGGTTCCAAGTTCGTGGGTTTTTGTCACCTCATCCGTGAAACGCACGCACCTGGTGCACATGATGCATCTGTTGGCGTCGTACATTATGCGGTCGCTCAGGTAGCTTTTCTGCCTTACCTTCTTGTTTTCGGGACCGCCGACCCTGCTGTAGCCGGGACCGTGGTCGAAAGTGGTCATCTGGAGCGGGCATTCTCCGCCCTTGTCGCATATGGGGCAGTCAAGCGGGTGGTTAATGAGCGTGAACTCAACGGCCGCCTTTCTGGCCTCAAAAGCTTTTTCGGTGTCCGTCTTGACGACGAGGCCGTCTCTTACGGTCGTGTTGCACGCGGGGAGCACCTTGGGAACGCCTTCCACTTCCACGAGGCACTGCCTGCACTGGGCGACCACGCTCAGCGAAGGGTGATAGCAGAAGTGAGGAATCTCTATCCCGGCTACCGCGGCGGCCTGGATGACGTTCATTCCGTCGTCCACATCAAGTTCGATTCCGTCGATGGTTATCTTGGGCATAGAGAGGGCTCAAGGGAAAAAACGATTAGCGTAAATACTATCAGAGAAAGTGCTTTTGACAAGTCAGGCGTTCTCGTTCTTTTCGGGCGCCTGGAACTTGGTTTTCTCGTCAAAATCGTCTTCAAATTCTATATTCTTTTTTATATCATCCTTGGCTCTCTGGAGCTCTCTTATTCCCCTTCCGAGAGTCCTTGCGACTTTTGGGAGCTCCTTGGGCCCTAGAACCACAAGGGCGATAAAAAGTATTATGAGTAATTCAGCCGTGCCAAGTCCGAACATGGTTGCTTTCTCCAATATCTAAATATAACCAAAACCGGGAACCTAAGTAGCGATTTTGTCAGTTTTTTTTGAGGGGGTCTTTATAAGAAGCGTTATTAAGGCCGTCAAGAAAGACGCTGCCATCGCCACGATAAGGGAATTCTGGTAGCTCTGGGTCATATCGAAGAGAAGTCCCGAGATGAGGGGACCGCTGATCGCGGCGAGGGAGAATCCGGTGCCGAAAACACCGAAGATGCTTCCAAGTGACTTAAGTCCGTAGAATCTTCCCAGTATAGTCGGAAACATCGGTACCCATCCGCTGTAGAAAAGGCCGAACAGAAAGCCGAACAGATAAAGCGACCATACCTCCACGACCGACAGAATCAGTATTATTGAACATGCCTGGAGGAAATAGCAGACAAACAGTATGCGCACATCCTTCAATATATTGGCTACCACTCCCGAGAAGAAAATCCGTCCGATAATGCTTCCGACCCCTATGAATGCGGGTGCACCGGCCGCCACAAGCGGCGTTATTCCCGCCCCTACCGAGAAGTTGAAAAGGTTAACGACAATAATGAGGAAAGTGTTAAACCCGAAGAAGAAGGCAGCGTACATAAGCCAGAAGCTTGAGTGCGAAAACGCTTGCTTCGGACTCCAGTCGGAAGCCCCCTTCTGTTCCGCCGTATCTTCCGAGTTCTCTCCGTATGCCTTCAGGTTCATGTCTTCTGGGTGGCTTTTCACCAGAAACGCGGAACAGAGTATCACGGTGAAAATTATGGAGATATAAACAAGGGCGCGCTCGTAACCGAATGATTCTATGAGCCAGGTGGTAAGCGGGTTTACCACCAGCCCGCTTACCGGAACCCCTGCCGTGGCGATTCCTATGGCAAGCGCCCTTTTCTTAACAAACCACCTGCTGATAATTGTAACGGGCAGTATGTAAAGAAATCCGTCTCCTATTCCCACCATTACGCTGTAGGTCAGATAGAGTTCCCAGGTGGTCTGGGCATAAGCGGAGAGAAGAAAGCCAAATGCTCCTACAAGCCCTCCAAAGAAAGTGAGGTACCTCGCGTCGTGGGTGTCTATAAGCCTCCCCGCGAACACGAACGAAAAGGCCATGCACACGCATCTCAGGGAAAAAAATGACGACCCGGCAGCGGTGGAGAGACCGAAAGCTTCGTTCAGGTAAGGGAGAAATATCCCGAACGAGTAAAGAACCATCCCGTCAAGCGTTATGAGCAGGTGTCCCGCTAATACTATGATCCATCCGTAAAAAATTCTGTTTCTAAGCATAGGTTCTTTGTGTGAAAACGGGATTTCGCCGTCGCGGGCGAATCAGAGAAGTTTCCGAAAATCGCCGTGTCCCCCAAGGGCGGCGAGTTTTTCGAGGGGAATTGTCTTTTCCTCTCCGGTTTTCATGTTGCGAAGCGAAAAGACTTCTCTCCGAAGCTCATCCTCCCCGATAATTATGGAGTACGCAGCCCCGGTCCTGTTCGCTCTTCTCATCTGGCTTTTTAAGCTTTTGTTTTCGTATTCGGTCTCAACGCGCATGCCCTTTTTCCTCAGGCCATCGGCTATTTTCGCCGCTTCCCCTCTGGCCTCATCACCGATATGGATAACGCACACGAGCTGTTTTTTCCCCGGAGAATTTCTCCGCGTCCCGGTTTTTTCAAGCAGAAGCAGTATCCTCTCAAGCCCGATCGCAAAGCCCACTGCGGGAGTTCCCGGTCCTCCCATCCGCTCCACCAGAAGGTCGTATCTTCCTCCGGCGGCCACGGCGTTCTGGGAACCGAGCTTGTCCGTCGTTATCTCGAAGACGGTGTCTGTGTAGTAATCAAGTCCTCTCACTATCCTGGGGTTGAGTCTGTAGGGTATCGATTTTTCCCCAAGAGAGAATTTAAGTGCGTCCAGATGCTCACCGCTTTCTTTCGAAAGATAATCCAGGATAGAGAAGGGGATCTCCGAAGTTGCCTCGCGGCATATTTCGGTTTTGCAGTCAAGTATGCGAAGGGGGTTCGTGCCGAGTCTGTTCTGGCAGTTCTCGCAAAGAGAGTTCTTGTTCGGGGAAAGAAAGTCCGTAAGGGCTTTTTTGTACTGCTCGCGTTCAGCGGGCTTTCCTATCGAGTTAAGCTCAAGTTCCACGTGATCTGAGAGCCCGAGTTCCGTGATCGCAAGCCAGAGCATCGCGATTATCTCTGAATCTGCAAGGGGGTCACTGGAACCGAAAAGCTCGGCTCCTATCTGGCTAAAGCTTCTCTGTCTTCCCTCCTGGGGTTTTTCGTGCCTGAACATCTCTCCCGAGTAGTAAAGCTTCGTCACGGGCGACTTTCTGTGAAGGGAATGCTCGATAAAGGCCCTTACAACTCCCGCCGTCCCCTCGGGCCTCATCGAGACCCACTCTCCGCCCTTGGTCTCGAATGTGTACATCTCCTTCTGGACGATGTCGGTGGTGTCGCCGAGACCCGTTGAGTAGACCCCGGAGAGTTCCAGAATCGGAATGATTATCTCGGAAAAACCGAAGCGCTCGAACACTTCTTTGGTCTTGCTCTCTACGAGCCGCAGTTTTTCCGTTTCGGGGTGAAATGTGTCCTTGAATCCGTGAAGACGGGCCGCTTTCATAGTACGTTTTCCCGGGTGAGCAGTTATCCCCGCGGGTTGGTTAAGGTTATACGCTCTTCAGTCAAAAATAAAGTTCCTGATGCCGGAGAGCGCACTTCTGGAAGTACATGGGAGGAAGGTCGGAGAATGCGGCTGGCAGGCTTTAAACCTCGGGAGGTCGGTGTTTTTGACCGACCTCCTGAAACTGTTGTTTTCCCAAGCCCGCTGCGGGCAGCGCGGGCTTATCTCTGAGGGAATTAATTCGTATTCACTTCTTCGCCTTCAAAATTAAGATATATTCTTTGCGGTACACCCTGAGCATCGTATGTATCAACCGCGTAGAGTCCATCTTCTATGTCTCCGTTTTCATTGAGCTCGATCGGGCCCGAAAGTCCTTCATAGTCAATGTCGTCATTAATCGTGGTTTCATCCGTAAGCGCCGCGGCGCAGGTAGCGTAACTGTGGCACTTTGCTCCACCTCTCGTGACCTCCTGGATTTTGGAAACATAAACAGAGGGGTCGTTGCTTCCGGCGCTTAAGGCCGCAAGGCGGAGTATGACCACCGTATCGTAGACATGCGCTGTATAGTCACTGTAATTGAACCGCTCTTTAAATTCTTCAAGCCTCTTGCCCGGAGGTGGCGTCGAAATTACCTGCTTGAACCCTTCAATTTCACCGTTTTCTTCTTCCACATGCGGAAAAAGGCCGCTCGTAAACACGAGCCCGTCCCCGACGTAATACCCGGTTCCCTCGGGGATCACCGAAGAATCAAGCAGACCTCTGATTATCTCTCCTCCCTCACTAAAAACAAGCAGCACTATAGATTCTACGTCCGGGATTTGTTGCACTGCAGCCTCGACATCAGAAACCACGGCGGCAGCTGAAGAAACGGGGTCAGAACTGTAGCTGACGACCTCGACCTGTCTGCCGTCAGACATTATCGCTTCTTTGGTATGCTCCGCAAGGGCTTTTCCCCATGCGTCATCACGATTCACTATAACCACATTTCCCTGAGTCTGCCTCGCCAGTATTGGTGCCTGAAAGAGATCGGAGGGGGATACTCTGAAGAAAAAATGCTGATTGCCGCCGTCCACAAGTTCTTTGTTCATATCGGTAAGTGTAGGAGAAGTGGCCGAGGGCGAAATAGCAACCATTTGATTCTCGCTTAGAAGAGGATGAATCGCTACGGAATCCGAGGAGTATGAAGGTCCCACTATACCGTGGACACCCATTTCAAGAAGCCCCATCGCGCTTGCGGCCGCTTCACCCGCTCCCGCCTGATAAGAGTTTCCACTTATAATCTCTACATTTCCCCCTGCCTTGTTAATGTCTCCTTTCGCGATATCCACGGCCTCTATAAGAGGCAAGTTGAAATCTTCGTCTTCAGCCAGGAGCGTTCCTATACAGAAAGTTTCCGCACAGTCCACTCCTGCCTCTTCGTCGTCAAAGCACCCCGAAGAGAATATTCCCACAAGAACCAAAAGCAGGACAGAACCTAAAATGCTTAGTCTTTCCACAACCATATACCTCCAAATAAAGTATGTATTGCCATCACCGAATCTCAGATCCATTGACGTACTTTACGATTATACACTAGAACAGGACTGAACGGTCCATTTTTTTGCTATGATCTATATATTGGGTAACCAGAAAAGGAGAGGCTATTCGTTTATCAGTTTCTCTTCGAATTCGCCTATGGGGATTGCGACAAGGGTTTCTATATGGATTGTGCCCCTTGAACCGAGTTCTATTACGATTTTCGTGATCGTTTCGTTATCCGGGGCTTCCACTATGTTAACGAAATCATAAGGACCGAGCGCCGCGTACTGGGCTTCAACCTTGGCGCCCATCTCTTCAAGCTCCCTGTTAACCTCTTTTATCCTCTCGGGCCTCATCTTTATGGTCCTTCTGCCCTCGTCGGTGAGGTTGCTAAGCATGATGTATTTGCCCATCTTGTCGTTCCTGTGCCTGGAAGTAATCAGTCCAGGGCCTTGTTCAACACCTTCTCTATTTCGCTTTTCGGGACGGCGCCGACTATCTGCTCGGCTACCTCGCCGTTTTTAAAAACTATCAGCGTGGGAATGCTTCTTATGCGGAATTTCATGGTTGTCTGGGGGTTCTCGTCCACATTCACCTTTCCCACTTTCACGCTGCCTTCGTAATCATTGGAGATCTCCTCGATAACGGGGGAAAGAGCCCTGCAGGGGCCGCACCAGGGGGCCCAGAAGTCAACCAGAACAGGAACTTCGCTTTCCATTACTTCCTTATCGAATGCGGAATCTACTACTTCGACTATGTTTGAGGATGCCATTTTAAATCTCCTTTGGGGCTTTTATGCCTATATGCTAATACCAATTCGGAATAATACAAGAAGAGGGTCTAAGACGCTTCTCATCTATAGTACCGATCTTTTAGTCGTGTATAATTCCTGAGATTTCAAAATGCACCCGTGCCCTTAAGTGCCGTTCTCTGTGGTTGTTCTGAACGGGATATTCTGGCAATGGAGAGTGAATTCGTGGTTATGCGAATAAAAGTGTTCTTTCTCTTTTTATCTGTCTGCTTTTTCCCCGGTCTCTCGCTCGCTCAGCCCCCCGACGCACCGGTGGCGGTGTCCGCAGTCGTTGAGAGGGAGGTAAAGAAGCCCCTAAGGCTTGTCGGCGCGACGTTTCCCGCGAGGAAATCCATCATATCAAGCGAGGTCGAGGGAGTCGTCGGGAAAATGAATGCCGAGGAGGGCCAGTACGTAAAAAAGGGCGAAACCCTCGCCGAGATAAAGAACGACAAGATCCGCTTTGCCCTCGAACGGCTTAAAAACGAGAGAAAGGAAGCCCTCGCGAGAGCCGAGCTTTCGGAAAAAGATTTTGCAAGGATGAAAGAGCTTTACGAGAAGGGAATTATTTCTGACGGAGATTTCGACAGGGCGAGGACCCAGAGGGAGTCCGGCCAGGCCGGTCTGCTCAGTCTTGGGAGCCGCATCGAAATCGCCGAATACGATCTTGCGGCGTCGAGAATCGCCGCTCCTTTTAACGGCTACGTGACTAAGCACCACACCGAGGCGGGACAGTGGCTAGGTATGGGGGACCAGGTGGTTTCCTTTGTGGACATAGACACGATAGAAGTAATGGCGGGGGTGCCCGAGAGGTACATAGACGACATAAGCGAGGGCATGGAGGTCGAGGTCATACTGCCCTCCCACAATCGGCTCACCGTTCCCGCAGAAATCTCTTCAGTAATCCCGGACGCGGACCCGAGGGCCGTGTCTTTTCCGGTAAGGGTGGTGCTTGACAATCCCGATCATACGATAAAATCCTCGGCTTCCGCCGTAATTATGGTAAGGATCGGCGAAACCGAGAAAATAAAGCTCGTACCGAAAGATTCCATAGTCAGGTCTCCCCAGGGCACCATGGTTTTTGCCGTGAGGGAAGGCCTAGCACACCCGGTGCCGGTGGAAGAAAAGGGCTGGTACGGGAGCTTCACTCATGTTGAAGGCGGAATAAGCGTAGGGGAGAGCGTGGTCGTAAGGGGAAACGAGAGACTCAGGCCCATGCAGAAAGTCAGGATCACTGACACCATAGAGCAATGAATCTTGTCGAGACCTCTATAAAAAACCCCGTAACCGTAGCCGTCGGCGTTATATTCCTCGTTATTTTCGGGGTTATCTCGCTTTTCAGAATTCCCGTTCAGCTCACCCCGGATGTCGAGACGCTCAGGGTCACCGTGAGCACTTTCTGGAGGGGGGCAAGCCCCTTTGAGATAGAAAGCGAGGTGGTAAACGAGCAGGAAGACGAGCTTCGGGGAATAACGGGTCTCACAAGGCTTGACAGCGAGAGCTCGGAGAGCTCCTCCGAGGTAATACTCGAGTTTGAAACCGGTTCCGACATCGATTCCAAGGTGGTCAAGGTGTCGAACAGACTTGATCAGGTAAGGGAATATCCGGACGAGGTCGAGCGGCCCGTGATAACCACCGTCGATCCCAGGGCAAACGCCATGGCGTGGTTTATCCTGAAGCCCCTTCCTGGCAATCCCATTGATATAAATCTTTACTACGACTTCGCGGACGAGATAATCCGTACCAGGCTTGAGAGGGTTCCAGGAGTCGGGGCTTCAAACGTGTTCGGCGGAAGGGAACGGCTCATAGAGGTTCTTTTCGACCCTGCCGCGCTTGCCAAGAGAAATATCACGATAGCCGCGCTTGCCGCTTCCATTGACAGGGAGAATGAGAATTTCAGCGCCGGCTCCTTTAGCGAAGGTAAAAGGCAGTATGTCGTTCGAACCGTCGGAGAGTACAGAACCACGCGTGATATAGGGAACATAGTAGTGGCTACCGCACAGAGCGGCCTTCCCGTTTACCTGAAGGATGTTGCCACTGTCCGCCTCGGATACGAGGACCCGGGCTACACGGTAAGGCAGAACGGAGAGCCCTCCATCGCCGTTAACGTGCTTCGCGAGAGCGGGGCGAACTCAATGGAGGTTAAAGAGGCCATCTTTGCGGCCGTTGAGGAACTGAATACGGGCGTCCTCAAGGAGAACGGGCTTCGCCTCCGGAATGTCTATGAAGAGACCGGGTACATAAAAAGTGCGATAAACCTTGTGAGGAACAATCTTATCATAGGCGGTGTGCTCGCCATAACGGTTCTCCTTCTTTTCCTGAGAAGCGCGAGCAGCACGATGATTGTGGCAATCGCGATACCGTCAAGCGTCGTAGGGACTTTCATAGTTTTCGAGGCGCTCGGGCGCACCATAAACGTGGTCAGTCTCGCGGGAATGAGCTTCGCCGTCGGCATGGTTATAGACAACTCGATCGTGGTTCTTGAAAACGTGTACCGCCACATGCAGATGGGAAAATCGAGGATGGAGGCGGCCTATGACGGCACGACCGAGGTCTGGGGGGCGGTGCTTGCAAGCACCCTCACCACGGCCGCCGTGTTCATTCCGATCATGTTCATTCAGGAGCAGACGGGACAGCTGTTTCGAGACATAGCCATAGCGATCAGCGTCTCGGTCATACTGAGTCTTCTTGTTTCCATAACCGTCATACCGTCCGCGTCTTCAAAGTACCTCTCCGCGAAGGGCGCGGAATCTCTTGAGCGCCTTCGTATCATGTCGCGGCTGTTTGATTTCGCGGGAAGGGTCTCAGAGTTTATAAACCGCTTCACCGAGCAGATAATGACAAGCGTTCGGAAAAGGGTGATTCTCGTGGGTTCTTTCACTCTCCTGTCAATAGTGCTTATAATCGCCGTTTTTCCCAAGACCGAATACCTGCCCACGGGAAACAGGAACCTGCTTTTCGGGATACTTATCCCGCCTCCCGGATACAATGTCGAGGAATATACCGCCATCGGAAAGCAGATCGAGGCTGATCTCAAGCCTTATATGAACGGGGAAACCGCGACCGGGAAAGATCTCCCGCGCATAAAGTATTTTTTCTATGTCGCGAGGGGAAAACAGATTATCATGGGCGCGGTCGCCGAGAAGAGAAAGGAACTCAGGGACCTTTTCCCCGTTCTTCGCCAGACCCTGTCCGAGGTTCCGGGGACGTTCGGCGTGATAGTCCAGCCCAGCATCTTTAACAGCAACATAGGCGAGGGGAGGTCGATAGACGTTAACGTTACGGGAGATGATCTCGATGAGATACTGAGGACCGCGAGAAGCGTGTTTTTCATGTCTATGGAAGCCATTCCCGGGGCGCAGGTAAGACCGATTCCGAGCCTTGATCTCGGAAGCCCCGAGATCAGGATCATTACCGAGCGGGAGGCGGCTTCCCGGGTCGGGATCACCAACAGCGAGCTCGGGTTTGCCGTGAGATCCCTGATAGACGGCGTCGCGGCAAGTGAGTTTAACCTCGAGGGACAGGAGGTCGACATAGTCTTGCGGGCGGAGCAGGATTTCTCCGAGAGAACCCAGGATATAGAGAACATAATGATCACTTCTCCGAGCGGGAAGGTGGTTACCGTGGGAGCTTTAGCCAAGGTCAGCCTTGAAAACGGCCCGGAACAGATAAATCACTACGAAAGACAGAGGGTGATAACGATACAGATAACTCCCCCCGAAGAAGTTACGCTTGAGGAGGGGATAGAGATCATTAACGACAATATAATCTCCGTGCTTCAGCAAAGCGGCCAGGTAGGGGAGCGGACCGGTTTTGTCCTTTCCGGGACCGCGGACAAGCTTGCAACGGCAAAAGATGCGCTTCAGTTGAATTTTCTTCTGGCCGTAGTGATATCGTTTCTGCTGATGGCCGCTCTTTTCGGGAGTTTTCTCCATCCTCTGGTTATCCTGGTCACGGTTCCGTTTGCCTCCCTCGGAGGTTTCCTCGGGCTTTTCGCGCTTAACCTGTTCACGTACCAGCCGCTTGATATACTGACGATGCTGGGTTTTGTGATTCTCATAGGAATAGTCATTAACAACGCCATACTCATAGTCCACCAGGCGCTTAACAACATGCGGGCGGGCATGGAGCAACAGGAGGCCATACGCGAATCAGTAAGGGTGAGGATAAGGCCGATTTTCATGAGCACTCTCACGAGCGTGTTCGGCATGCTTCCCCTTGTGCTTGCTCCGGGGGAAGGCTCCGAGCTTTACAAGGGCCTTGGAAGCGTCGTGGTCGGCGGACTTGTTCTCTCAACGGCCTTCACCCTGTTTCTGATCCCTTCGGTTTTCAGCCTCATGCTCGAGTTCCGGAAAAGGTCCCCCGTCTTATGAAACCGGTTTTGTTTGTGGCATAATAAATCTCTTGACTCAAATTGACAATCATTTGGAGGGATCTTAAATGGCTAAGACGAAATACAGGGTGGAATCCGACTCGATGGGAAAGATGAAAGTCCCCTCGGATGCTTATTACGGGGCGCAGACGGCGAGGGCGGTTGAGAATTTTCCCGTGAGCGGGCGCACTCTTCCAAGGGAATTCATAAGGGCGATGGGTCTTGTGAAGCTGGCCGCCGCGCATACAAACGCGGAACTCGGATATCTGAAGAAGGGTGTGGCGCGGGCCGTAGCGAGGGCCGCGCAGGAGGTTGTCGACGGAAAGCTCGATGATCATTTCGTGGTGGATGTCTTCCAGACGGGTTCTGGCACCTCGACCAACATGAACACGAATGAAGTGATAGCCAACAGGGCGACCGAACTGCTTAAGGGGAAGACCCGGGTGCATCCGAACGATCACGTGAACATGGGTCAGTCAAGCAATGACGTCATTCCCACGGCCATGCATGTCTCTTCCCTTGAAGCGATAGAAAAAGACCTTATACCGTCGCTTGAGTATCTTCGCGACGCTCTCTCTAAAAAGGCAAAGGAGTTTGACCACATAGTAAAGATAGGGCGCACCCACCTTATGGATGCCACCCCGATACGGCTCGGCCAGGAATTCAGCGGGTACGCGAGCATGGTCGATCACGGAATCTCAAGATTAAGGGGGATAAGAAACGACCTCTCGGAACTCGCCATAGGGGGAACCGCAGTCGGCACGGGGATAAACACCCACAAGAATTTCGGAAAAAAAGTGGCGGCAAGGATAACCGAGGCTACAGGAGTGAAGTTCAGGGAAGCTAAAAATCACTTTGAGGCCCAGGCGTCAAAGGACGCGGTTGTCCAGGCAAGCGGAGCGCTGAAGACGGTCTCCGTAAGCCTCATCAAGATAGCAAACGACATACGTTGGCTCGGAAGCGGCCCGCGCTGCGGCTTCGGAGAGATTCTTCTGCCGGCGATACAGCCGGGTTCGTCCATTATGCCCGGGAAGGTTAACCCGGTGATCGGGGAATCCGTTACGCAGGTAGCGGCACAGGTAATCGGAAACGACGCGGCGATAACGATTGGAGGACAGTCGGGGAATTTCGAGCTTAACGTGATGATGCCCATGATGGCGGACAATCTTCTTCAGTCTATAAGTCTCCTGTCAAGGGTCTCCACCGTGTTTGTCGACAAGTGCATCTCCGCAATAGAGGCGGACGAGGAGCGCTGCGGGGAGATCATCGAGCAGAGCCTCGCCATGTGCACCAGCCTAGCACCGATCATAGGCTATGATAACGCGGCCGCGATCGCAAAGGAAGCCTACGCCTCGGGGAGCACCGTCAGGGAAGTTGCAAGGGAAAAGGGAGTGCTCTCCGATGATGAACTCGACAGGGTTCTTGACCCGCTGTCGATGACAAAGCCGGTTTCGTAGGGGTTTTCGCCTTAAAGCCGGTGATTTGTTAAACGGTGGTTTACTCGAATTGGGCGAATGAGAAATTTTCTTTTAGTTTTTCTGCTTTTTTTAGTTTTTCCGGCTTCTTCTTATGCGGAGCAGAAGGGTTACAAGACCTATACCGATATAGGGGAGCTTGAACCGCCAACCTTAACCATCTCGCAGGTTCTCTCCTCCCGGGATGAGTTTGACAGGAAAATATTCACGCTCGAGGGGCAGGTGGGTGATCTGCGGTTCAAGAGAATGGCGAACGGAAGGAAGTTCACCCTGTTTCAGTTTTTTGAGAATGATCCGGAAAAAAGAATAAATGTTTACGCCAGAGGGTTCGTAGAGGGCATTGAAAACGGGAGCAGGGTAAGGATCTGGGGTCGCTACAGCAAGCATAAAAGGTATTTTCTTTCCAAGCGCAAGAACATCATGAAGGCGAAGAAGATACAGATTGAAGGTATTCCGCAGTCGGGACAGAGTGGAACTGAAGAGGGGAATACTTCTTAGCGGGTGACTGTTCAGGGATATTTCAGTTGATATTTCGAGTGAAGTTCCATATGGTTGCAGTTACAAGACAGTGAGGTTGCAATGGGAGACAAATTGACTGAAAAAACCGTATCGCCGAAAGAATTTGGCGACTCTGAAAAAGTTACCAAAGAAGCTGGCGACGAATCTCCGATTGCTCTGGATAGTGATGAGCATGGGGGCTCTCCGGCCGCCGCTTCCGTCGAGGAGAAACCCCGCTTTAAAGTTGCTGATTCCGATGAAATTGATGCGGCTATTGCAAAGCGCAAAGACAAGATACAGCCAATTCTAGATTATCTAAAAGATAAGTAGGCATGAAATATTAATCTGCCAAGAAAGTCACTACCATCCATGAACAAGTTGTTGGACCTAACGAACTGCAAGGCATAACCCTGAATAAATCCATTGAGTCTGTTTTGGCTCGTGTCGAGAACCGCGTAGCCTATGAAACAATTGAGGATGTGTTTGAGCTTGCTGCTTGTTACGCGTGTTGTATCGCAGTTGGTCATGCGTTCAATGATGGTAACAAGAGAACCGCATTTAAGGCAATGGATACTTGCTTGACCGTAAACGGCATAGAGTTGGATTTTGACACGATGGAAGCGGGTGAGATGATGGTTAAAGTTGCCCAAGGTATTGTTAATGAAAAAGAATTGGCTGAGTGGCTTAGAGCTCTGGTTCGATAAAGTTCTCGAACTCAAGGTATTTAGAATGACTGTGGATCATAATTGTTCGTGCCATAAACCTCTCTAAGAAAGTAGGCGGGCAAGTTTACGATAGCAATCCAGCGCTTTTCTTTTCTCATTTTTAGGGAGCTTTCTGGTCACCATCTTGAATGCATTGTCTAGACCCCATGCGTATCCGATGTCCACTATTATTTCCCCAGATTCCTCCGCAGTTCTTCGAGCGGGAATTTTGTTACGGTTAGATAGTTCGACCAATTCGTGAATCTTGTTTTGGTCCGAGATCAGCACCGGCGCACAGCATTCAATTGCTCTGCCCATAACAAGTGTTGCTAGACGTGCCGGATTGGTTGGAATCTCATCCCAGATATTCCAGATGATTGGAGCACAATTCCTCTGTTTTGCTTGCTCTAAAATGTGGAAGCACTCGGTTGTGTCCAGAATCCGTTCTTTTGGTATCAATCCTACATACACTAATCCTTGATCAGTTTCTACATAACAACTAGGTTTCTCCAAGATTTGCCAACCCCAACGCCCCAAGACTGCTGGCTGTTCGTTGACCAACTTAACACGGAGGGGTTTTCTAGGTGTTCCACTCCGGTCTTTTTGTGATTTTTTTGGGCATGGAAGTTTAGACCAATCCAACGGTTTGCCAACCATACTCATGTCAAGGTTGACTATATAAACGATTCCCGACTCGTTGCATTGCGAGAGGGGCTGTGCGACTTCGGAGCCTGCCTTTCTTCCCGTGAGTTCTCTACCATCTGGAGAAAAGGCAAAAGGATGAGTTCGGCTTCCACCTTTGTCATGTAGTGTGCACAGGGCAAAGAAGCGATTTTCTACCGCCCTTAGACGCAGCATTGAAGACCATTTGATGTCTTTGACATTGTCGAAACTTGGATTTACCCACACACGAGCGCCACGTGAAGCCAGAAAGCGGGGAAGTAAACCTAAGTATTGATCGTGACAAATAGTGGCTCCAACTTTGACGTTTCCCAATTCGAAAGTTGGAAGCATGGTGTTCGGCTCCCAATCTGGCTTCTCGAAGGCAACTGCTTCCGCGGTGGAGTGTTTTGTATATAAATGACGACAAGAGCCGTCGGGACCAATGCGAAGGAGAATTTGCCAATCAGCTGAATTTCCTGCTAAATTGAAATTCCTTTCAACAGCACCTACCAACAATGGAGCATCTAGATCTGATGCGAGTTTCAGCAGCAGCTTGATGCGTGTACTGTCAACTGAAGAGATGTAGCCTTCTGGAAAGAGTACAAAATCGACAGTTTCACCGGCGAACGAGGCGAGGGTAGGTATGTCAGGTTCCTGGGCTCCTGCCCCGCTCGGTGGAACACCGTTTGAAGTTGTTGCATCCACTTTAGGAAAAACTAAAGCCACCCGTAGAGTGGAGTGCTCGGCAGCAAACTGAGTGTCGGTTTTCTCCATCGTTTGACTGGATGGAGCACTGTCCTGAAATGCGATATTCAAGAAACGCCTGCGGTCGTCGTTGCTGTCGGGGTCAAGTAAACACCATGCGAAATCGCGGGCGTACAGTCTTAAAGTTGGGAGGAAACCTTTGAGTGATGGGATAATATCTCGGAGGGTGTCATACCAAGCCCGCTGTTCGTCGCGGTAAGGTGGGTCGTTATCCTTTGCATTATGCTTTTCACATAGGGCCGTCCAGCGCAATCTGGAGAACCCTAGGGGTTGGCAGTCTGGGTATCTAGAAAGTGAGAGCTTCCGTGGTTTTGTAAAATGTTGACTTTCGTCAAACTCAACAATGAATCCAGGGTTGGGGACCCAGAAGTCGCAAGGTGGCAAAGTTTTGGCTCTTGCAAAGTTTTCGAACCCGAAGCCACGGTATCCTTCCAAGGTGGTAACCACTTTCTGCAAAGCGTGAAAGATGGAGGTCTCCGAGTAGGAGGAAATACGTGTCGACCACTGGAATTTATGTTCTCGCACGCATTCTCCGTAGATTCGCTCCAGAATCTCGCGAACCCGTGTTTTGCATTCAGGACACCGCTCGTCGGAATGACGTATAAGTTTGCTTGCGGATCCCGTTTTCATCTTTGGATCAGACGGAAGTGTGGATAGCTTAGTTTTATTCTGGTTACCACAAGTGCACTCGATAATATCAAATCCAAGAGATTCGAGAAATTTGTTGGACTCGGAGCCACCTTCAAACTCATCTGACCGTAAGAATCGTCCGGTGGCTATTTTATGAGCTAATGCAATGGTGTATTTCGGAGGAAAGTGATACCCGTCTTTTGCCAAACAGTAGTTTCTGCTTTTCCTCCGTGGAGGGATACCATCTCGGCTGATGTGCTGAATTGCCTCTAAAACATTGGCCTTTGTGATGAATGAAGGGACCATTGCTTTTCTCAATTATACTTAGCGTACTGAATTTACCTCGATTTTCCCTTCTTTTTTCAGTTTGGATATACTCTACTGAACAGGTCTTAATTTCTCGAGGGTTTTTAGTCCCAAAACCGACTTTTCTTGAAGTCTCCGGCATTTTTTGCTATATGAAGCTGATCTATCACCCTAAAGAACTTACTTTCAAAGATCTTTTTAAAAAATACGGGCTTAACCCAAGTGATGAGACAACCCTCTTCCTTCTCCCCGGTGTCTCGGTTGTACAGGAAATAGAGGATTACTACTCTAGGGAAGGGGTATGGGGAAAAAACCTGCTTACGTTCTATGAACTTTCGGATTTTGTGAACGAGGCCTCCTCGAACCTGAAAAAGAAAAGGATATCAAGGACCCAGGTCTTATCCGTAATAAGAAAGGCGGCAGAGTCAGTCTCGGGGAACCTCGGGGTTTTCGGGGAATTTTCGCAGAAGCGGGATTTTCTCAATGCCGTAGCTTCTATTGTTTCAAAATTGAAACAAAGCAAAGTTTTCCCAAAGGAGCTTGTCGAGTCCTCTAAGAGAATCAATGCGCGGAGTTTGCGGAAAAAACTCTCGGATATAGGGCTTGTTTACGAAAAATACGAAGCGCTTATAGCCGAGAGGGGCTTTCTTGACGATGCGGATTCTGCCCGTGCCGTTTCAGAAGAGTTGGAGAGGGAAGGGCTTGCGCCGTTTTTCCCGTCGGCGAAAAGGCTTGTTATCTTCGGGTTTCCTGACTTTACGCTTTGCGAACTTGACGTTATAAAGAGCCTTTCCTCGGCGGTCTCGGAAACTTTCTTTTTCATAAGCGATTTCGGCGATCTGTACGAATACAGGGACTGCTTTCTGGGAAGACTTCGCGAATCTTCCATGGTCTATGAAGAAGATTTCGCAGTGACGGACGAAGTCCCTGAAGCCAAGACGCAAAGCAAGTTCAGTGAGTTTCGGGATGCTCACGATGAGATCGAGTACGTCTCGAGGACGATTAAGAAACTCATCGTGGATGAGGGACATAAAGCCTCTGATTTTAAGGTTCTTGTCAGGTCATCGCAGAAACGCGGCCGTTCCATAGCCCATATATTCGAAAAAAACGGGGTTGCCGTTGACCTCAGAAACTCCGGAACCCTGGCGGGGAGCGTATACGGACGCCTTGCGGGCGATATTCTTCGCCTGAAGGCAGGCAATTTCCACAGAAACGACCTGCTGGGGCTTCTTCTGAACCCGCTTTTTGCTCTTTACCTGGGGGAGTCCAAGCTCCCGCAGCGCTGCACCAATCTCATAAGAGAGATTTCCTCTGCAGGCACTTCTTCCAAAGACAGGAAATACAGGACCTTAAGCGGCATCTCGGGCTGGAAGAGGGTTCTTGAACGCATAGTGGAACAGGACGCCCAGCTCTCCGCAGTCGCCCGTGATATAGACCTGGCGCTTGATTCGGTATCGTCAAAGTTCGGCAGAAGAACCTTTGCCGCGATGACTTCTGATCTTAGAAAGACCTTTTCAGAACTCAGGGTTTCCGAGAGTTCTGCGCTGCTTATTGAAAGAAACCAAACCACCAGAGAGTGTTTCGATGAGTTTTTCTCTTTTCTGAGGGAGCTTTCCTTTTCTTACGGAGAGTTTGATTTCCGGGTTTCAGACTCTGGAGAGTATCTTCTTTTTCTGGATGAGTTCATGGGAGAGAGGACGGTTCCCTATAAGACTTCCTGCGATGGAGATTCGGAAAGGGTGGACATTGCCGATTTCTCCGCAGCCCGCGGAATAAACCCGAAGTTTCTTTTTCTGGTTGGCCTTTCGGACACTTCTTTCCCTGCCGCTCTTCCCGCGGATCCCGTTCTCAAGCCCAGGGAGAAGGCGGAAATAAACCGGGCGCTTGAAAAAAGGGTATTTGACGAGGAGGGCCTTCATTACGAGAAGGAAAAACATCTTTTCTCCACCCTCGGCACCGCGGCTTCCGAGAAAGTCTATCTTTCCTGCTTCCGCTACGACCAGAAATCAAGGGATGTGAACCGCTCTGATTTTCTCGAGGAGGCGGGGATATCTCCTCCGGAGCGACGCTCTGAGGGTTTCTCAGAGCCTGGAGAGGTGTTCTCGGGGGAAGATGCCCTGTTTCACTGCTTCTCACCCTCGGGGATATCGGATATCGACCCGAAGCTTGCCGGGGTCATAAGAGAGCACTACGGTTCGGATATAGTCGGTTATCTCTCGGGTGGTATCTCCGCTGAGAGAAAAAGGCTTGAGCCTGGAGGTAATTACACGGATTTCGAAGGAGTTCTCCGCAACGCCCCTCCACACCCGGACACTTTTTCACCCACAAGGCTTGAGACCTACGGGACGTGCCCCTTCATGTATTTCTCAAAGGAAGTGCTGAAACTGGGCATGGCCGGGGACCCCGAGGAACAGAAAGCCTCGCAGCTTGACCTGGGTTCACTTGCCCACGAGATCCTAAAGGAGTTCATGGAGACCGTTTTTGCCGAGGGTTCCGGCTTGCCGGAAACAAGCCGTATTGCCGAGGTCTATGAGAAACTGAGAAGAAAGTACGAAGCGAAGCCGGGGGTTTTCTCCCATCTGCCGAAGAACGTGGCGGAAATTGGAAAGAAAAGGTTTTTTGACTGCATTCTGCCGAATTTCATCACCGATGAGATTCAAAGAATCGCAAAGGATGAATTCACCCCCCGGTTTTTTGAAAAAGAAGTGAAGTTCCGCATCGGAAATGCCGAAATCACCGGAAAAGTGGACAGGGTTGACGTCCACAGGGGCGACGAGAAAAAGGCCGCGGTTGTAGATTACAAGATCGGAGGGGTAAAGGGGAGAAAGTATTTTGACTTTGAGAATCTGCAGCTTCCCCTTTACCTGAAGGCACTGCTTGAGGAGGGGGCTGTTCCCTCCAGGGGCTCCTATCTTTCAATCGGAAAACCTGGAGAAAGCGCTTCTTCCGGGGAACCTTCTCTGGAGGAAGCGGCTTCGCTTGCGGAGTACTACGTTGAGAACATAAAAAAAGGGTTTTTCCCTCCCTATGTGGGGAAAAAAGAGGAGAATCAGGAAGCCCATTACCTTGAGATGTCTAAAAATCGTCCCTGCTCTTACTGCGATTACGCGGATCTCTGCAGGGTAAAAGACGGCGTGGTAAGAAAGACCGGGCATTCGCGAGGATAAGTCATGGAGAGAATTTCAGAGTTCCTGAGTCTTAACGAAGAGCAGTCCCTGATACTTCACCCGGCAGGAAGGGTAGCGGTCAGGGCGGGAGCGGGCTCGGGAAAAACAAGAGCCATAATAGCCAGGTATCTGGGGATTCTGGAGAGAGGGGAAGCGGATATTCCCCAGATTGTGACCGTAACCTTTACGGAGAATGCCGCCGCGGAGCTGAAATCCAGAATAAGCTCGGAAATAACAAGATATATCAGGGAGTACGGCCACAGGGGGAATATAGCCGAAGGATGGCGCAGGAAGTTCTTCTCCGCTCCCATAGGAACTATCCACAGCTTCTGCTCAGGGATACTGAGGGAAAACGTCTTCGATTCAGGGCTTCCGCTTAACTTCTCCGTAATTGAGGGTTCCGAGGAGGATGCTTTTTACGAACAGAATATCGGCAAGTTTCTTCTGATGAAGATCGAGGAAGGCGACCCGAGGCTAAAGAGACTTCTCGAGATGGAGTCTTATGACTATGCCCAGATACTGAAGATCGTGGCGATGATACTGAAAGAAGCGGCAAGGCTCCATATGATCCCTCCTTTTTCCTACTGCGGAGAGAACACCGGTTCCGAAAAGCCTGATCCGCAAGCGCTTGAATCCATGGATAAAAGGCTTCACATGAGGATCGAGGACTATGTTTCCGTTCTTTCGTCCCGTTCCGAGAAGAGAAAACAGGCTCTTCAGGACCTGAGCGGGAAAATAGATATGACCCTGGGTCTTGACCGGAATATCCGCTACCTGAAGGCCGTTTACGAAGAGGCGAGAAATGAGATGAGCAAGTCTGAGGTTGAGCAGTCAAGGCTCGCGCTTGTTGATACGGTCTTTTCTGTAATGGGGCATTACGATTCGGAAATCAACTCTATTTATCTTGATTTATCAGGCGACGCGTATCATTTCCTGAGGCAGAGGAAAATCCTTGAGGAGAGAATAGAGTACGAGGACATGATACGTCTGACGATTGAGCTCCTCGAAAAAAATCCTGAAATACTAGGCTATTACAGAAGTTTTCTAAAGTTCATTATAGTTGATGAATTCCAGGACACCGATTCCCTTCAGCTCAGGTTGATGAATCTTCTCACAGGCGGCGACTCTGGAGGCAGCCTTATTGTGGTGGGTGACGTGAACCAGTCCATTTACGGTTTCAGGGGGGCCGAGCCCGAGACGTTCGGGAAGATACTTAAGGCCGGGGATTTCAAGAAGATATCCTTTGCGGCCAATTACCGCTCCCGCGCTAGCCTCATAGACTTTTTCAATGTTTTTTTCTCCGGCACTTTCCCCGAAGGATATTACGAAGAAATGACGGCCCCCGTCCCTCAGACCGGTTCCGGCATCCCGGTGGAAATCATTGCGTGCGAAGGAGCGAAGGCCGACGAGTCAATCGAACTTGAAGCCCGTGCCGTGGCATTGAAGATAAAAGAGCTGCAGAAGGAATCTGCAGAAGAGATCGCTCTTCTGTTCAGAAGGTCTTCAAATGTTTCTGTCTATGAGAAGGCTCTTGCGCGGGAGGGAATCAGGTTTCAGTCCCGCATAGGGCGTGGTTTCTACGATCTTCCCGAGGTAAGGGACGTTATGTCCATGCTCAGGTACTTGCTTGATCCTCAGGACCTGCTGGCACGGGCGTCAGTGCTCAGATCTCCTTATTTCGGGGCTTCGGATGACGAGCTTTTCCGCCATTTCCGGGGAGAGGGAAGAGAAAACGGCTCCAGGGTAGGGCAATACCTTCGTTTTCTTGATGAAAAAAGAAGAGAATACGTTAACGGAGATGCGTTTCGGGCTGTCGACTTTGCGGTGAACGGGCTTGGTTATTCCTCCGCGGCCTTGGCGCTTCCTGACGGCAAGGCCAAGCACCTCAACCTCAGAAAAGCTCTTCTGATGGCAGAAAACCTGATTTCACACAAGGGGTACGGGCTTCACCAGGTGGTTGAGCACTTTGATTCCATGCGCGGAAGCTATGAAGAAGAGCAGGTCTTTGAGGAAACAGCTGACGGCGGGGTGGTGAAGCTTATGACGGTTCACGGGGCGAAGGGGCTTGAATTTCATACCGTTTTTCTCTGCAACACCAACTACAGAAGGGTTGTGCCGTCTGAGAGGGTGATGGCTGATATCGAAAAAGGTTTTGTAGTCAGGTACCCGGCTTCCTCTTCGGATGACTGGGAAGAGCTTAAATCCCGCGTTGAGAGAAAAGAAACCGAGGAGGAGAGAAGAGACCTCTATGTGGCCATGACCCGGGCCGAGGAAAGACTTTTCATATGCCTAAGCGGCCGTCGCCTGGCTAAAGAGAAGCGGATGCAGGTGGAAAAAGGAAGTTTCGCCGAACTTATTGATTCCAAGCTCTCCCTCTCTTCCCGGTGCCTTGAAGCACCGCAAGGATTTACAGACGACACCTGGGGAATCTTTTTTCCGGGCCTCTACGAGGGGGAACCTTCGGAAGCGCCTGACTCGGCCTCGGATACTTTGTCCCTGGGAACGGAAGCCCCTTTGCAGCTTAAATACATGGAACCTACATACGGCAGGGAAGATAGACCGCAGCGGGCGGAACTCTCCCCGCTTCCAGACCTGTTTTCCCCGACCGACCGCCTGAAAGACCCCGAGAGGGCGGGGAGCATAATGCACAGGTTCCTTGAGACCTGGGATTTCAGAGAGGAAACGGCTGAGAGAGAGATTGAGTTTGTTCTGGGGGAATTTCTTGTTTCAAACCCGAGCATGAAAGACCTGCTTCTGGAACTCTCCTCGAATTTTCTGGAGTCAGAACTCTTTTCCTTTATAGGCGAGGCTCGGGAAATCAGAAGGGAGCTTAAATTTGTCTTTGATCCCGGCAAAGGCTCTTCGAGAAGAGGCAGAATAGATCTTCTGACCGAAGAGAGTGGGGGGATGCGTCTTTTCGATTACAAGTACAGGAAAACAATGAATGACGACGCCCGAGAGGCTTACGAAGAGCAGATGGACGGTTACTGCGAGGCCATACGCTCAAGATTCGAAAAACCGCTGCTTTCGCGCCACATAGTTCTTATCCCGCAGGTTGAGCTTGTCTCCATATAAAAGTTCCATGGAAAAGACGGTTGTCATAATACCGGCACTGAACGAAGAGCGCTCCATAGGGCAGGTAATCGGGGATATTCCCCGGGACCTCGTAACGGAGATAGTGGTTGTCGACAACGGTTCGACCGACTCCACGGCAAGCGTTGCCTCCGGCTGCGGAGCCACGGTTCTGAGCGAAGGGAGAAGGGGATACGGACAGGCTTGCCTTGCGGGGATGAACTACATTAAGAATTCCTCGTATCTGCCTGATATCATAGTATTTCTGGATGGAGACTACTCTGACTATCCACAGGAGATGAAAACCCTCCTCTCACTGATAACCGAGGACGGATACGATCTCGTCATAGGGTCAAGAACCATCGGCGAAAGACAGAGGGGAGCGCTTTTGCCCCAGGCGCTTGTGGGCAATTACGTGGCTACCAGACTCATAAAGCTGTTTTACGGAGAGAGCTTTACCGACCTTGGTCCCTTCAGGGCTATAAGGTATGACAAGCTCCTTTCTCTCGGCATGAAAGACAAAACCTTCGGGTGGACAGTTGAGATGCAGGTAAAGGCCGCGAAAAAAGGGCTTCGCTGCACCGAGGTGCCGGTGAGTTACAGAAAGAGAATAGGAACCTCAAAGGTAACCGGAACAATCACGGGAAGCTTTATGGCCGGGGTTAAGATCATCTGGACGATATTCAGGCAGCTTTTTTCGTAGGGTTTCTTGCTGGTGCGTCCCCGGCAGGATTCGAACCTGCGGCCTCAGGATTAGGAATCCTGCGCTCTATCCAACTGAGCTACGGGGACACAGAAGGAAAAAATGAGTCTACCCGCTTGGATTCCCGCTTCAAGGGAAAGCGGAACCGAGTTTTATCTCGAAAACCTCAGACCAGTTCTTTCCGGTGATAAGGAAAGTGCGGGAGGAGGGTTTCCAGGCGATTCCGTTAAGCACTCCGGCCTCGTTCGCAAGACTGAGCCTTTGTCTGAGTTGCCCCAGCTTTATCCGTCTCTCCACTATGCCGCTTTCGGGGTCTACGACCACTATATCGTCCGAGTGCCATATGTTGCAGTAGATTTTCCCCTCTACGTATTCGAGCTCGTTAAGCCTTGGAACTGCCGCCCCGTTCTCCTTTACGCTCAGTACTTTCGCTACCTCGAAGCTCTCGGGGGAGAGAAAATACAGCTTTTCGGTTCCGTCGCTCATTATAAGCCGTGTTCCGTCGTCGGTAAGCCCCCAGCCCTCCGTGGAATAGGTAAATGATCCCTTCCGCTTTAGGTTTTCCTTGCCGTATATGAAACCTTGGCCGGATTTCCACGTGAGCTGGTATATGCTGTCGCCTATTATGGTGAGACCTTCGCCGAAAAATTCCCGTGGAAGATCTGTCTTGGCGAGTGTTTTTCCCGAGGCGGGGTCCGTTTTTCTAAGAGAAGACTTTCCGTACAGCCCGGTGCTTTCATAAAGAAGACCGTCTCTGTAGACAAGGCCCTGGGTGAAGGCGGTCGGGTCGTGGGGAAAAGAGTTAAGCACAGTGAAGCTATCTTGGGATTTTGAGGTCTTTTTTTCCGGATCCTCCGTTTCAGTGTGAGAGGGCAGGCGGTCGGAAGCAGGAGTCTTGTCAGGATTGCCTCCTGAATTCTGCGTTTCGGAACAGGAGGAGAGAAGAAAGAGAGAAAAAAAGAGGAAAATCAGGAGATTTGGAACACGGTTTTTTCTTCTGCCGCGGGGGTTTCGCATGGGGTTTATTTTAAGCCATAAGTGGTTCTTTTCGAAACCCGTGATATTTGCTTGACAGCGGGTTCGTTTTTGCTAAAATTAAAAAGAAATTTAGACAAGACTAAAATATTTTTTTGTCTATCTGAATCTTAAGCAGTTTTTATTGGGATAAAGAGAGAAAAGATGCTTTCGCAAGCAATAGAGGATTACCTGAAAGCCATTTACGAAGTTGAGACTTCAGAAGGGAAGGTTTCGACCAGCGCGCTTTCGGAAAAACTGGGCGTGTCTCCGGCTTCGGTTACGAGCATGATGAAAAAGCTCTCGGAGAGAAAGCTTATAGCCCACAAGCGCTACCAGGGAGTAAAGCTTACTCCTGCGGGCAGGAAAATAGCTCTTGAGATAATCAGACATCACAGGCTTATTGAGCTTTACCTCAAGGAGGCGCTCGGCGTTCCCTGGGACAAGGTGCACCAGGAGGCCGAGAAATGGGAACACGTGCTCTCAGAGGAGCTTGAAGACAGGATCGACGAGTTCCTGGGTTATCCGGTTACCGACCCGCATGGTTCGCCGATTCCGCGACGCGACGGCACCATGATTGTGAGGCAGTGCGACGCTCTTGTGGACGTGGAGCCGGATACCTTGGTAAAAGTGGTTGAAGTAAGCGACCATGACCCGGAACTGCTTCGTTATCTGGGCGGGATAGGGCTTTACCCCGAAACCGAGATGATGGTTGTTTCCAAGCAGCCGTTTAAAGGTCCCATAATCATTGAGCTGACCGGGAAGGAATACACCATAGGGCGGAACGCGGCCAAGTACATACTGGTTGAGAAAGCGAACAACTGAGAGAGATAAAGAAAAATGAAAATGATAACGGGCATAAGGTTTTTTCTGCTTTCTGCGCTGCTGGTGCTCTGCGCAGCCTGCGCTGAGAGCAGTGGAAGCGTAAAAAGAGAGGGCAAGATAAACGTGGTTACGACCACCGCTATGGTCGGGGACCTGGTAAGAAACATCGCCGGGGAAAAAGCGGAGGTCATCTCCCTCATGGGAACCGGGATTGATCCGCATCTCTACAAGGCGAGCGCCGGGGACGTGGAGAGACTTGCCGGGGCCGACATGATCTTTTATAACGGTCTTTATCTTGAGGGCAAGCTTACGGATGTTCTCGCCCAGATGAGAAAAGGCGGGATATTCACCGTGGGAGTTGCCGAGGGAATCGACAAGTCCCTGCTTTTTTCTCCCGAGGAGTACGAGGGATACTACGACCCGCATATCTGGTTTGACGTTGTTCTCTGGAAAAAAGCGGCCAAGATTGTCATGGAGGCCTTCTCTCACTACGATCCGCAAAACGCCCCTGTCTACAAGAGCAATACGGAATCCTACATCAAGGAACTGGATCTGCTGCAGGCTTACATATACAAGAGGATCGCCTCGTTGCGTCACGAAAGAAAGGTGCTTATAACGGCCCACGACGCGTTTAATTATTTCGGAAGGGGTTACGGGTTTGAAGTAATTGGGCTTCAGGGAATAAGTACCGATTCCGAAGCTAGCGTTGCGGATATACAGAATCTCTCAAGGGTGATAGCCGAGCGAAGAATTCCGGCAGTCTTCGTTGAAACTTCCATTTCTCCCAGATACATGCGCGCCCTTCAGGCCTCGGTGAAGGCAAGGGGCTTCGATGTTCGGATAGGCGGCAGTCTTTACTCGGACTCAATGGGCAGTCCGGGAACAGAAGAAGGCAGCTACATAGGGATGTTCAGAAGCAACGTGGATACTATCGTTGAGTCCCTCAGCCGCAGTATCGAGGTTGCCGATTCCGAAGCCGAAGCCGCCGGAGATGGGTGATGAGCAGCGGAGAGCAGCATCCGGCAGTCCGTGTGACGGACCTTACCGTCGCTTACGGCGATAAGACCGTTCTCTGGGATATAGATCTTGAGATTCCAGGCGGGTCAATGGTTGCCGTTGTGGGACCAAACGGCGCCGGGAAGACAACGCTGATAAAATCCATCCAGGGACTTGTTCCGCGCATTGCGGGAGTCGTCTCCATCCACGGCGAACCCTACGAGAAACAGAGAAAGGAAGTGAGCTACGTTCCCCAGAGAGGTTCTGTGGACTGGGATTTCCCCACCTCCGTGGTGGATACGGTGAAAATGGGGAGTTACGGGGACCTCGGCTGGATAAGGCGTCCCGGAAGAAAGGAGCATGAGAAAGCGCTGGGTGCGCTTGAGAAGGTCGACATGGCTGAGTTCGCCCATAGGCAGATAAGCCAGCTCTCGGGGGGACAGCAGCAGAGGGTTTTTCTTGCGAGAGCCCTTGTTCAGAGCGCGTCGGTTTACCTTCTGGATGAACCCTTCCAGGGAGTTGACGCCACGACCGAAAAGGCGATAGTCAGGATACTGAAAGAACTTGTCGCCGGGGGAAAGACTGTGCTCGCGGTTCACCACGATCTTAACACCGTTTCTGAGTACTACGAGCGAATAGCCATTCTGAACGTGGGCCTTGTGGCCTCGGGAAGGGTGGATGAGGTCTTTAATTCCGAGAATCTCATGAAGGCTTACGGAGGCAAGACCTCCTTTTTCCCAGAAAGAAAATCAGCCAGAAGGGCAGTGTGATGCTTGAATTTGCGGTTGAGCTTTTCTCTGACTATACGGCCAGGACCATTCTCTTGGGAGCGGCTTCCCTGGGAGTTGTAAGCGGCGTGGTCGGCTCGTACGCGGTGCTGAGGAAACAAAGCCTCGTGGGCGACGTCATGTCGCACGCGGCGCTTCCCGGAATAGTGCTTGCCTTCCTCATAATGGGAGTCAAGGAACAGCTGCCGATCTTTATCGGGGCCGCGCTCTCTGCTGTGCTGGCGGTTTTTCTGATCAACCTCGTTACGAGCAATTCAAGGATAAAAACCGACAGCGCAATGGGAATGGCGCTTTCTGTTTTTTTCGGTCTTGGCCTTGTTCTTCTTACCTACGCGCAGAAGATGCCCGATGCCAACCAGGCGGGCCTCGATAAGTTTCTTTTCGGTCAGGCGGAGGCGCTTGTCGAAAAGGATGTCCTTGTTATAGGTCTTACGGGGGTTTTCGCCCTTTTGGTCGTGGGAGTTTTCTGGAAGGAGTTCAAGCTTCTTTGCTTCGACCCGGATTTCGGGGGCACTATGGGTTTTTCAATGAAGTCTCTCGACCTGCTCGTTACGGCCGTCATAGTTTCGGCGATAGTAATCGGGCTTCAGACAGTAGGGGTCGTGCTTATGAGTTCACTGCTGATTGCCCCCGCGGTTGCGGCCAGGCAGTGGACCGGCAGTATGGGCTCGATGGTGATTCTCGCGGCCTCAGTAGCGGTCGTCTCCGCTGTGACGGGCGTTGCGCTAAGCTCGGGGTTAGAGAACGTGCCGACCGGACCCGCGGTTATAGTCTGCGTGAGCATTATCGCTTTTTTTTCCGTTCTTTTCTCGCCGAACGGGTTTTTCACCCTGAAATTCAAAGACGCCAGGAGCAGAAGGGAGATAAGAAAGGATTACGTCCTGAAGGCCCTGCACGACCTGGCTCTCGAACATAACGATCCCGGCTACGCGCATTCCGAGAGGCTGCTTGCACTTGGAAGCGAGAAAGGGTTTAACGTTAGAGAAAGCCTCTCGCAACTGCAGGCGGCGGGATACGTGGAGAGAGTAGGGGAGGAGAACTGGCGCCTTACCCCAAGCGGCATTCTGGAGATCAGAGAACTTTCTCCGCTGGAGAAGAGCGGATGAGCCCGCATCAGTTCGATATACAGCTGGTGGCCATCATAGTTGCGGCTTCATGCGCCATACCGGGGGCGTTTCTTGTTCTAAGAAGAATGTCGATGATGACTGACGCGATCAGCCATTCCATTCTGCTCGGCATAATCCTCGCTTTTTTTCTCGTAGGAGACCTTTCGTCGCCGATTCTCATAATAGGGGCTGCCGCAAGCGGGGTGCTTGCGGTTTCGCTCATAGAGGCGGTTAACCGCGCAAGGCTCGTGAAAAAGGACGCGTCGATAGGGATAGTCTTCCCGTTTCTTTTCAGCGTGGCGGTCATACTGCTTTCCAGGTACGCGCGAAACGTGCATATCGATACCCACTCAGTACTTTTAGGAGAGATAGCATTCGCTCCTTTTGACCGCCTGATTCTCTCCGGTATGGACCTGGGACCCAAGTCGGCTTACGTAATGGGATCGATTCTTCTTCTGAACCTGCTTTTTATCTCCTTTTTCTACAAGGAACTGAAGGTGTCGACCTTTGATGAGAACTTCGCGTCGTCAATAGGGTTCCGTCCCCGGCTCATCCACTACCTGCTTATGGCTGTCGTGTCGCTTACATGCGTCGGGGCGTTTGACGCCGTGGGCTCGATACTTGTTATAGCCCTTATAGTGATTCCGCCGTGCTGCGCCTACCTTCTTACGGATTCGCTTTTCAGGATGATTCTCCTGAGCGTGGTCTTCGGAATCTCGGCTGCCGTTTCGGGATTCTGGGTCGCCAACTGGCTTGACGTTAACATAGCAGGCTCGATGGCTTTCGTGTGCGGGATGCTTTTTCTCGTGGTTTTTCTCCTTGCTCCTCAAAGGGGACTCTTCGGCATAATGAGAGAAAAAAGGAAACAGAGAATCGATTTTGCCGAGGCTTCGCTTCTCGTGAGTCTTTACAACCAGGAAATAGGGGAGTCGGTAAAGAACCACCCAGACAGCAGGGGCATGTTTCGCTCCGCTGATTTTGCGTCAAAAGTGGTCGAATTTCTGAAACAGAAAGGAGAAATAGCTGTTGCTGGCGGAGGGCTCTTTCTTACGGAGAAAGGAAGAGAAAGGGCACGGATAACTGTTGAGGGGAGGTAGTTTGCGGAGAGGGGTCAGAGTATTTCAACTAATTCCGCTTGTACGGTTTCATCTCTGCGCAGCTTCCCGTCTACCTCGACTTTGCGTCCCTCGACTATTTCTTCGCACGGGAGATCCTCTTCGTCTCCTCTTTTGATCTCGGTTGCTGACGTCAGATTGGCTGTTACTTCCGTTTCGTTGTCTCCAGATGATATTTTCACCTTTATGGTTCCTCTTGGCGAGCTGTCATCGACACAGTTCTTCGAGTCCACCTGCCCCTCCAAACCTATATTAATGTAATAATCATCCTTCGGGAATTTGTCCTCAATTGTAATATCCTGAATGTCGATCACTGCTCCCGGGAAAACGGGGATGGTTATTGTGCCGAGTGAGGAGGTTCCATCCTCAAGAAATTCAAGCTCAACTTTCGGGTCGAGATCGCCTTCCACGCGGAAAGGATCTCTTACAGACGTCGTATCTTCACAGCAAAATACTGTCTCATCTTTTACTACGCTTGCCTTCACAACAATGTTTGAATCTTCGCCTATGTCAGGAATTATCTCTTCAATAAAACCTGTGATCACCTCGTTTTTCTCCACATCCTCATTCCCGGTTCCACCGCCGAAATCGACGTCCAGCCCGCATCCTGAAACTGCGAATAAGGAAATAAAAAGGAAAAACAGGTAGATTTTCACGGCGCTTGCGTGGGTTTTTGTGTGCATTAAGATTCCTCGATTTTTAATTTGCCTGACATAAAAGATAACATGAAATTCGCATTAGTTTATTTTTCTTTTCCGTTTTGACACTCCGGGAATTCTACCGCAATATCAGCCAATATGAAAAAGACAAACGTACTTTTCATCAATCACTCGGTAAGAGACGGAGGACCGGGAAGAAGCCTTCTCTACATACTGAAGTACATCGACCGGGATAAGATAAACCCGTTTGTGCTCGTGCCTAAACACGACATATTCTCCGAGAGCCTGAAATCCGAGGGTATTTTTGAGAACGTCATAGTCGATCCCAGGTTCCCCGAGAACATACAGAAGTCAACAATAGTGGCGGACACCGCGTGGGCCCCGGGTCTTATGAGGGTTTTCTCCATAATCGTAAATATAGTGAATATGCTCCGTCTGCTCTTCGGTTCACCCAAGATAATCAGGGAAAACCAAATCGACATTGTCTACTGCAATGGAACCCTTGCAAAGATCGTGGGAACCCTGATCGGAAGGAAGAACAGAAAACCCGTCATCTGGCACGTAAGGAACATACAGCAGACGCGGTTCATGAAATCTTTAATGGAAACGCTTTCGGGGTTTAGTTGCGTGAAGACGATTATATGCGTTTCCCGTGCCACGGCCAAGCCGTTTGAGAGGGCCAGAAGCAAGGTTCACGTTGTCTATAACGGAATTGACCCTGCGGATTTCGACAGGGATTCCATTAGTGGTTCTCTGCGAGAGGAATTCTCCATACCCCCAGATACCGTGCTTGTCGGAAACACCGGAAGGGTGGTTCCGAGAAAGGGCTACGTGGAGTTCATCGATACTGTAAGCCGACTTGTTTCAGACGGCGATATCGACGAGAAAACCAAGTTCGTCATAGTCGGAGATACTCCCTGGTTTTTTCCGAAGAACCATCTGCGGGAGCTTGAGGACCATGCCGGGAGGCTGGGGGTGCGGGACAGCTTTATCTTTACCGGGTACAGAAAGGACGTAAGGCCGTGTCTTAAGGATTTTGACCTGTTCGTTATTCCGTCCAACTACCCGGATCCTTTCCCGAGGTCCGTGATAGAGGCAATGGCGTTCAGTCTTCCTGTCGTCGGTTTTTCAATAGGGGGCATAGCCGAGGCCATTGAGGACGGAGAGACCGGTTTTCTCTGCGACCCCGGGGATTTTCAGAAAATAGGGGAGAGCATCTCGATTCTTGCGCGGGACACGGAAGCCCGGGACGAGATGGGCCGAAATTCAAGGCGCAGGGTAATGGAAATGTGCTCCGCCGCTGAGCGGACCGCCGACATACAGAAGATAATACTCAAGGTCCGGTGACCTAGACTTCCTTTCCTTCCCTGTCCCGAAACAGAAGCCTGAGGGGAACTCCCTCGAAGTCCGCGTACTCCCTTAACTGGTTCTCAAGGAACCTTCTGTAGTTCTCCGGGATGCCCTTTGCCGAATTCGTGAAGATCGTGAATGTCGGCGGCGCGGTGAAGGGCTGCGAAATGTAGAAAAGCTTGATCTCCTTTCTTCTGTAGACCGGGGGAGGATGGCGTTTTGTAAGGTCTTCAAGGAATCTGTTTAGCTTTCCCGTGGATATCTTTCTTCTGAAGTTGTTCTCCACCCGCTCGACAGCGTCAAAGATTCTCCCGACCTTCTTGCCGGTAAGCGCGGAGATAGTCAGCACGGGGGCGTAATCAACCCCGATCAGTTTCTCCTTCGTTACCTCTTGAACCTCCTCGGGGTCCAATATGTCTTCGGGAGCGAGGTCCCACTTGTTAAGCAGTATTATAAGAGCCCTGTTTCTGCCTTTTACCAGTTCCGCGAGGCGTGAGTCGTGGTGGGTCGGTCCCTCTTGTCCGTCTATCATCAGCAGCACTATGTGGGCTCTTTCGATCGACCTTATTGCGCGGAAGACGCTGTGTTTTTCAACCGCGGCGTCTATTCTTGACTTTCTTCTTATGCCCGCGGTGTCGATAAAGACATACTTTTTTCCGTCTTTTTCATATACGGAGTCAATGGAATCACGGGTCGTGCCGGGGGTGGCGCTTGTTATGAGTCTCTGTTCTCCGAGTATCCTGTTCACCAGCGTGGATTTCCCTACGTTGGGTTTGCCGATAACGGCGATTCTCGTCTCTTCGGATTCTTCCGATTCTTCTTCCGGCTGCCCGGAGGTTTCTATGCAGGAAGCGATCTGCTCAATTAGCTCGTAGATGTTTTTGTTGTGAAGCGCGGAGATCGCCATGAGATCATCCGTGCCCGTACCGTAGAATTCGTATGTTCTTAGCACCTGTTTTATGTTTCCATGGTCGATTTTGTTCACGGCGTAGATGACTTTTTTCTCGGTCTTTCGAAGATACCGCACTATCTCGGAATCCTGGGGCATGACCCCGTCCCTGCCGTCAAAAAGCATCACGACGAGATCGGCCTCCGAGATGGCCACGTCTATCTGTTCTTTTATGAGAAAGTAGTCCTGGTCGTCTTCGCCGAGAGAAAGACCCCCGGTGTCAACCAGGGTGAACTCCTTTTCCTTCCACCGGGTGTCTTCATAGACCCTGTCTCTTGTAACGCCGGGAATGTCCTCTACTATCGTCTTGTTCCACCCTATTATTCTGTTAAAAAGGGTGGACTTGCCGACATTCGGTCTTCCGACTATGGCCACGATCGGCTTTTGTCCGTTCATTGCGTTTCTCCGTTATCGTTTCTGGAAAGAATATCCCCGAAGTTCCGTTTTTTAAAAATCGAAATTGTAGAAAAAATCAACTCCGGGGTTTTCTCCGCCCATCTGGCTCTCAACCGAGAATCTTCTGTTAAGTCTCCACTCAAGGTTGAGCTTGTTGCGCATCTGCACCGTGTGGTCAAGTGAGGTCTTGGAGGGCGATCTTTCATAGCCGACGAAGATATCTCTTGTGACGTAGGAACCGACCTTCAGGGTGCTGTCCTCAAAACCCCGGTCCCCTTCCTGGATGCTCAGGAGGTCAAGCCCGATCTCCGAGCTTAGAAGCTCCGAGATTCCGCCGGCGGCGACCGCGGTCGCGAATTTCCCCACAAAGGCCCTCTGCTGGTTCTGAAGCCTGTTGCTCGAGGCTCCGAATACTATATAGGATATTATGTCGACTTGCTCAAGAGCGGGGGTGCTTGAGAGGGACAGGTCCGGCTCCCTCAGGTCTCCCGTGACGTTCACGTTCACGTCAACATCGCCGGCGTCGTAATATGCCTTGACGTTGAGGTCCGGGTTGTTCGATGCCCCGGTAAAATTAAGCGTGGCGTCTTCTATGTCAAAAAGCTTTCCGAAGACCGTGTAATATCCCTCGGAAGACACTATGTTCCCCTGCATGTTAAGGTCACCGCCCGGCTCTTTCTTGAGTCTCAGTTTTCCGCTTGTGTTGAAGTTGGCTTCCTTGGTTTTTATCCACGTGCCCGAGGAAATGTCGACCGAGATATCAAGCGCGGTTTTCTCTCTGTAAAATCCGGTTTCGTTTTGTGCTTCAAGTGAAAACTCATCGGCCAGGCTCTCGGTTTTCTCTATGAATCTGATGTCTTTTATGCTTTTTATTCTGCCCGGGTACAGGCGGATCCGTCCCGCGGTAACCTTGGTTTTTCCCGTTACTTTCAGAAATTCGTTTTTCTTTTCTATCCTGAGATCACCGGAGAGGTCCGTTTTTATGGAGTGGGGGTTAAACCGCACTTTCTCCATCTCGAGATCAGCGCGGTAGGTGAAATCGGAGATGTTCATCTTGCCTTTGAGGTAAGCTTTCCCCTTTTTTGAACGGATCTCCGTCCTCGGCAGGGAGAGCTTTGTCCCGCTGAACGAAAGCTTGGCGTGCTCGGTGAACAGGTTGTTTCTGAGCTGGCTCAAAAAGAGTCTCATGTTGGTTAACTCGAGATTCCCCTTTACCCGCGGCCTCAAGAGAGTGCCGCCTATGGAAAGACCTCCGGACGAGAAGTTCCCCTCGATTTTCTCTATGGAATTTGAGAAAATTCTCATGAAACCGAGGCCGTATCCGTCCGAAATCAGTCTCAGGTCCATTGAAGTTCCCATTATCGCCTCGGCGGGGCTCTTGGCGTTTTTCGAAACCAGCAGGTCTCCCCGCAGGCTTAGGTTTTCCTTGTTATCAAGCGAGGATACCAGGTCAAGGGAGAGTTTCCCCTTTTGCCCGCGAAGCCTGATTTCCATCTCCCCTGATGCGGGGAATCCGTAAGAGAGGTCCTCTGCTCTTATTTCGGCCTGGATGGATGGAGCTTTAAGAGAACCGCTGGCCCGGACCTCTCCGTCGAGAGTTCCTCCCAGATCGTGTCCGAAGTTAAGAGCCTTTGATATGATCAGCGGATTGAAGTTCGTTATGTCGGCCCGCAGTTCGACCGTCTTCTCCTTCCTGTCGATTTCTCCCAGGAAGTTGGAGACTTTTCCCTCTCCGTAGAGAAATTCATCTCCCTGGACGCTTGTTCTGTCCGAAGATATATTGAGCAGGATATCCCCTTTGTTCTTAAACAGCTTCTCGTCAAGAAGACCTTCAAGGTACGTTATCCTTAATCTTTTCTCGTGTTCCAGCAGGCCGCTGACGCTGAACTCTGAAGAGGCGTAGGAACCGTTTTCCTTGCTCAAAAGGATGCCCGCGTCAAAGAGAGTTTCCGTTCCCCGAAGCTTTGCCTCGATTGTGTCCGAGAAATTGCCGAGAACGCGGGCCCGCTCTCCCCGCAGATATATATCAAGCGATACCTTGGGAGTGTTCTTTAGATCAATCCGCGTACTTGACCGGACGGACATGTCCTGAACTGTGAAATCGTTCTGATAGGCGAAATCCTCTACGCGCGAGTCTGCCTCGATAAGCGGAGTGAAAATGCTTCCGCTGATTTTTCCGCTTGAGCTTATTTCCCCCAGGACCAGGGGAATCCTCTCGTCAATCTCGTGGAGAAAACTCATATCCTGCGTTGCGAATTCAAAAACGCAGTCAAGATCCTTCTGCGTTCCTTCTGCTTTTTCTGAGGACAGGGAAAACTGGTCGGACAGGACGTTAAGTCTGTTTACCGTCAGAACTCCTTTTTGAATGCTGCCGTCTATCTGGGAGTTTATGTTCGTTATTCCGTAAAATTCGTCTGTTTTAAGATCGGCGTTTACGCGCAGGTACTTGTCTTCAAGGAATTTGCCTTTTTTTGGTATTGCTCCCCGGAAAGTCGCGCTTCCCCCGACATAGTTGTCAATTGTTATGTCAGGGAATTCGAGTTTCAGCTTGAATCCCTTTGCCTTCGAGGTGAGATCAAAATCCGTACCGTCGTTTCTGAAAGTCACGTAACCTCCGATCCGAAGGTTGCTTTGCTCGTTGTCTATTACGTCTAGATAATCGGGTTCAACCCGCAGGGAATATATCTCCCTGCTCGTCCAGCTGCCGCTTGCCCTGAGATTCGAGCTTATCTTTGAGTCCTCTCCGAACTTAAGCGGGTAGGGGGTGCGGTTCAGTATCTCGGTCAGTTCATCCGTGTTCGCGTCGTTTAGCTCTGCGGTGAAGTCAAACCAGTTCTTTTCTTCTTTTGCCAGCCATTTCCTGAAGTCGATGCTGCCCTTCAGGCTTGACTCCCCGAATCCTCCGCCCACTCTGCCCTCTATAAAGGTCTTCGTTCCTTTAACCCTGACCGGTTCCAGGTCCGTCCAAAGCGGTTTTCCGTTAAGGAAAGAATCGGGTGTCGAGATCTCCATCGTGCCGACCATGTTGTCCAGTGAGTGCATCTTCACCTTTGTTTCTGCCTGGAGGTTAACCACCCCCTTTCCGTTTATTTCAAGCCCGTCGAAGCGCACGGTCATGTCGAATTCAGGATTTCTCAGGCTTCTCACTATCCCGCTTCCCCTGAGCGGCACGCCCTCAACCTTAAACCCGGCGTCTTCGAATACGCAGTCCCAGGAAGCTATGTCGATCTTCCCCTTGAGGTTTCTTATCCTGATTCTCGGAGACGAGTAGTCAAAATTTATGTCCTTTGCAAGAAGTTCGACTTTTTTTGTAAGCTCAACGACGTTTACCGAGAAAAGGGATTCCTCAACCAGGTCAAATCTCCAGACCTTGTCTCTCGTGCGGTCAGCAATCGTGATGCGGGAATCGCGGATTCTGTTGTTCGCGAAAACGAGACTTATTCTCTCCCCCTGCGGGCCCTCGGCGGTCTTGTCCTCGTTCTTCAGTTTCTTGAAATCCCATACCCCGCGTCTGTCCTTTGCAAGAAGAAGCTCAAGGCCCTGTATCTCGGTATCGGATAAGTGGAGCTTCTTTCTCGAGATTATGGAGTAAAGAAGCGGAATTGAGTAGTTCGTAGAGAGCTTCTTGATCTTCATGTAGCTCTCTCCGGCTATTCTTACTTCAATATCGCTTATCTCCACTGTGGAGATTATGCTTCCCTCGACATTTCCAAGGCTGATTTGGAAATTGGGGATCGAGTTCAGCCTCTGCTCTATCAGGTTTTTTGCGTACTGGCGGCTCTGCTCAGTCTGGGAGAACAGAAAAAGCCCCACGACAAGGACGCAAATTACTGCCGTGAATATAAAAAGAATGGTTCTTCGACGCACTGTCCTTAGTGAAAACGCAGGGAACTGCTCTTTGGTTACGCTGTAAGGATCTGGATTTTCCTAACAAGCCTATTATACTTAAAAGCCGCCAAATAAAAACAGAACTCGCTTGAGGTGCCCGGAAGGTTCTTTCCACGTAAGTGTTCTGTTCGCTGCGGGCCTTTTCCCGCAAAATCGGATCGTGCGAGAGGCAAGTGTCAGTTTCCTGGGGCGTGCGGAAACAGGGTTTCTTTCTGGCTCGCTTGCGCTGTCCGGGCTGTCCTTGCGATGGCTGCTACAGTAACTCAAAGGAGGTTTTTCTAAATGCTACAGGTATCCGGAAAACAGATTGCGGCTGTTTTTGGGATTGTGCTTCTGGTCGTTGCTCTCATAAAAGTTATCTCCATGGCCGAGATGAGCCCTCCCGTAATATCCATTGACCGGGATATCAAGAGCATCGGCTTAAAGCCTTTTGAGGTGACGGTGGCCGACAAGGGCACCGGGCTTTCCGAGGTGCGCATCTATCTTCTTGACACTTACGGGGAGTCCGTTCTTGTTGAGAAGGAGTACGGGAAAGGAACCAAGAGCGATGTGCTCAGCGTGAGCGTCAACCCCGAGAAGCTTGGCATAAAAAGCGGCACGGCGGAGCTTTTCATAGAGGCGACTGACCGTTTCATGGGTGGCATGTTCCCCGGGAAAAAGGCTGTTTTCAGCGAGAAGGTCACCCTTGATTTCATTCCTCCCGAGATACAGGAACTTTCGCCCGCGCTTTACATAAGACACGGAGGAGCGGGGGTTGTCATTTACAAGGTTTCTGAGGACACGGTCTCAAGCGGCGTCGAGATAAAGGATCTTTTTTTCGAAGGCTACCCGGGGTACTTCGAAGACCCACTGATATATATCGCGTTTTTCGCCTATCCGTATAATGCGGGCAAGGGTGAGAAGATAGAAATCTTTGCGGCTGACGCGGCCGGCAACGAAGTGAGGGAATCTGTTTATTACCGGCTTCTGCGGGCAGCGTACGTAAAGGATGAAATAGGCCTCTCGGAGTGGTTTCTGAAAAGCAAGGTGCTCCCGCTTTTCAGCAAAGTTTACGGTTACTCCCCGGTCGGGGATGACGGGAAACCCGATTTGCTCAAGGCGTTTCTCAAGATAAACAGCGAGACGAGAAAGGAAAACGACAACAGGATATATGAGGTCGGGAGACAGAGCGGGGGCGAAATGCTCTGGAAAGGGAAGTTCAACCAGCTTCGCAATTCCAAGGTGGGCGCGACATTTGCGGACCACAGGAGATACCTGATGGACGGCAACGTGGTCGACAATCAGTATCACCTCGGCTACGACCTCTCGGTTACCAAAAAGTATCCCGTTCCCGCCTCTAACAGCGGAGTGGTGGTATTTGCGGAGTACCTCGGCATATACGGCAATACGGTTATCATCGACCACGGAATGGGGGTTATGTCTCTTTATTCACATCTGAGCTCAATGGATGTGAGCGTCGGAGACAGCGTGGGGAAAAAAGATTCCGTGGGAAGGACGGGCACTACGGGGCTGGCGGTTGGTGACCATCTGCACTTCGGGGTTTACGTTCAGGGAGTTCCGGTGAGGCCGCTTGAGTGGTGGGACGCCAAGTGGATCAAGGACAACATACTGTACAAGATTAACTACGTTAAGAAGGATTTCGAGGTAGGGGAAAGTCCGCGTTGATTGTTTACGGCAAGAACTCAGTCGCCGAGCTTCTCCGGAATTCTCCCCGGGAGATAAGGAAGATCATGGTCTCGGAGAATTTCGACCTCTCCTCTGATCCGAAGATTAACGCCCCGATTAAGAAATTCCGCATAAAACTCGCCCGTCTCTCCAGAAACGCGATTACGGATATATGCAAAAGCCCGAATCACCAGGGCATAGCGGCAGAGATCTCTGATTTTGTCTACAGCTCGGTCGAAGAGATCCTCGGCGTGGCCGGGGAAAGACAGGAGAAGGTTTTTATTCTTGTTCTCGATCACATAGAAGACCCGCAGAATCTCGGCGCCATAATAAGGACAGCGGACTTTCTCGGGGTCCATGGAATCGTTATACCCGCTGACCGGGCGTGCGACGTGAATCCGACGGTGGTAAAAGTCTCTTCCGGGGCTTCGGCCAACATAAAGATCGCTCGGGAGACGAATCTCGGCAGGGTGATCGACTCTCTTAAGAAAAAAGGGGTCTGGGTCGCGGGAGCCGACGCGGGTTCCGGGGAAGCGGTCTGTGACTGCGACTTCGGTTCGCTCGACATAGCCGTTGTGATCGGGAACGAGGGCAGGGGGATGCGGAGCAAGACAAGGCAGAAGTGCGATTTTCTGCTTTCCATTCCGAAAGAGGGAAAAGTGGAGTCTCTAAACGCTTCTGTCGCCGCGGGGATTTTCCTCTACGAGGTTTACAGGCAAAGACACGGAACTAAAGCCCTATGAGGCTTTTCAGATGTTCTTCCGTAATGATATCCGTTCCGAGCTCGCGGGCCTTTTGAAGTTTCGCGGTTCCGGGGTCTGTCCCTGAAACCAGAAAATCTGTCTTTCCGGATACCGAGTTAACGACTTTTCCGCCGAGCCTCTCTATCTCGCTTTTAGCCTCTTCCCGGGGGATCGAAAGAGTGCCCGTCAGGACAAACGTTTTTCCGGCTATCTTTTCGTTTTCCCCTGACGGTTCGGGTTCTTTCTCCAGTCTCACCTGACGCAGTAGTGCTTCCACCACGCCCTTTCTCTCGGGGTCCCCGAAAAATCTGAGTACGCTCTGCGCCAGTTCCTCGCCTACGCCATCCACGCGGACAAGGTCCTCGTCTGTGGCTGCCATGAGATTCTCAGGGGTTTTGAACTCGCGGGCCAGGATCTGGGCCGTCCTTGCGCCCACGTGCTTTATGCTGAGGGAGTTTATGAACCTCTCGAAGCTTATATCCCTGCTTTTTTCTATCTCTTCGAGGAGATTTTCGGCGGACTTCTCCGCAAAACCCTCAAGTCCGAGAAGCTGCTCCTTTGTGAGAGTGAAAATATCCGCCATGTTCCGCAGGATTCCTTCGCTTATCAGCTGCTCCACCCTTTTTGCCCCGAGCCCCTCTATGTCAAAAGCGTTTCTCGAAGCGAAAAGGCTTATTCTTCCCCTGATCTGTGCGGGACAGGAGATATTCGGACACAGGTGAAAGGAGCCTTCTCTCTCAATCGGGGTTTCGCAGCGGGGGCAGTTCTTCGGCATGGAGAAAGCCTCTTCTCCTCTTTCCTGCGAGGGAACCACTTCCACCACCTCCGGGATCACGTCTCCCGCTCTCTGGATCACCACGGTGTCGCCGATCCTGACGTCTTTTTCCCTTACGGTGTCTTCTGTGTGAAGGGAGGCCCTTTTTATCTCGATACCGGATATCTTTACCGGCTCAAGCTCGGCTACCGGGGTAAGGTGTCCTGTCCTTCCGACCTGGACGGTTATATCCATTACTTTCGTGGTTATCTGCTTGGGAGAGAACTTTATGGCCATGCTCCAGCGAGGATATTTCGCCGTTGTGCCCAGGATTTCCTGAAGCCTTCTGCTCCTTACTTTCACAACGGCTCCGTCGATCTCATAATCAAAGGAGTCTCTCTTTTTCTCAAGCTTCCTTGCCCATTTGATAGCATTGTCAATTCCCCAACAGTTTCTGGTCTCTTCAACTTTGAACCCCCATTCACAAAGAGCCTTGTATATTTCAAGCTCGTCTTTGAAATCCACCCCTTCGCAGCCGCCCACTCCCCAGGCGTAAAAGAGCAGGGGACGTCGTGCCGTCACAGAAGAGTCAAGCTGGCGAAGCGACCCCGAAGCTGCGTTTCTCGGGTTTTTAAACAGCACCCAGGTAGATTTCGATTTCTTGTTCCTTTCCAAGGGAATTCTACCTTCTTCTTCAAGTCTTTCATTAAGTTTTTTACGCTCTTCATTCAGCTTTGCGAACAGGCTTAGAGGGAATACAACTTCTCCTCTGATTTCGACTAGGTTCGGCTTGGGGCCTTGCTTCGAAAGAACCAAGGGGATTGACCGTATGGTTTTTATGTTTGCCGTTACATCTTCCCCCGTTTTCCCGTCGCCCCTGGTGGCGCCGTGGAGCAGTACTCCTTTAACGTAGGTAAGCGATGCCGAAACTCCGTCAAACTTGGGCTGCAGGACGTATTCGATCTCTTCTTCGGTTTTTAGAAATCTTTTTGTCCGCTGGTCAAATTCCCTGGTTTCCTGCTCATCTACCGCGTTATCGATGCTCATCATTGGAATTACGTGAGAGAATGGGTTGAACTGCTCCGTGACCTCTCCCGCGACTCTCTGCGAGGGGGAATCCGGGACGACTAAATCGTAAACCTGCTCAAGTTCAATAAGCCTTCTCATGAGCTTGTCGTAGTCGGCGTCTGGAATCTCGGGGTTGCTCTCCGCGTAGTAGAGATGGTCGTGGCGGCTTATTTCCTCTCTCAGGCGGGATACTTCCGCCCGGGCCTGCTTTTTGGTGAGTCGGGCCATTTTACGAGTCGTGGCTTGCGAGCCATTTAAGGAGTTCGGAAAGGCCGTACGTGTTTACGACGTCTGTTTTCTTTACCCATCCCCGCCTTGCCGTTCCGACCCCGAAAACTATTCTTTCAAGGTGCTGAATCCTGTGGGCGTCGGTTGACACCATGATTTTCACCCCGGCCTCAACGGCTTTTCTGGCATGGCTGTCCTTAAGGTCAAGTCGCTTGTAGGACGAGTTTACCTCTAGCGCCTTATCGTGATTCCTGGCGGTCTCGATAACGGCGTCTATATCGACCTTGTAGGGATCTCTCTGTGCTATCAGCCTTCCGGTCGGGTGCCCGAGAGCGTCCACGTTGGGATTTTCCAGGGCGCCGCATATCCGTCTTGTCATTTCCTCTTCTTCCATCAAAAAGGAACTGTGAACCGATGCGACGACGAAATCAAGTTCCCGAAGCACTTCATCCGGATAGTCAAGAGAGCCGTCGGGCAGTATGTCGACCTCGGAGCCCATGAGTATTTTTACCGCTCTGCCCTCTGAGTTTATTTTCTCCACTTCCTCTTTTTTCTGCCAAAGCCTCTTTATGCTGAGCCCGTTTGCTATTCTCGAAGAGGGCGAGTGGTCGGTCATTGCTATGTATTCGTAGCCGAGAGAGGCCGCCTTGTCCGCCATCTGGCGGATGGTTGACGCTCCGTCGCTCCAGGTCGAATGGGCGTGGAGGTCTCCCCTTAGGTCTTCTATCTCGAGCAGCGCGGGAAGCTCCCCCGCGCGCGCCGCCTCGATCTCTCCGCGGTCTTCACGCAGCTCGGGCGGAATGTATTCCAGCCCGAGGGATTCGTAGATTTCTTCCTCGGAGGAAAAGTGTCCCGTTCCGTTGCGGATGCCCACGGGATCCGTCTCAAAACCCCTTGCCGCCGCGATTTCCCTTATTCTTGCGTTATGGGCGGGTGAGCCCGTCAGGTTCTGAAGCGCCGAGCCGTAGCAGTCGGGTTCTGCTACCAGAAGATCGGTACGCACGCCGCTCTGGGTAAGAATCCGCGCGCTGTTTTCGGTTCTGCCGAGAACTTCCTTGATGAAAGCGAGAGCCGTGAATTTCTCTATGACTCCCGCCCCGTCATCCGCCGAGGCGATTAAGTCTATGTTCGCTACGGTTTCCCTCATCCTTCGAAGCGAGCCGGCAAGCTCGACCCGCAGAACGCCGGGGATTTCCTCTATTTTTTCTTTTACCTCCGTGGCGAGAGCGTGGGCCTTTACAAGCCTCATCCTCTTTTTGCCGCCCTCGAAAACCTCTACCGAGCGCGATATCTGCTCGATTTTCTTTTTTCCTATGCCGTCTATCTCGAGAACCTCCGGACTGACGATGGTCTCTTTCAGGCTTTCGATGTCCGTTACCCCGAAATGTCTTACGAGGGTGCGGAGAAACTTCGGTCCGACCCCCCTTATATCGAGAAGTTCCGCGAGTTCGTCTGGAACCTGCTTTTTTATCTCCTCGTAGTAGGCGATTTTTCCGGTGAGCCTGTGCTCGATTATTTTCTGGGAAAGATCCTTCCCGACCCCCGGTATCGTCGAGAGTTCCTTTTCTCCGTCGAATTCCTCAAGAGAATCCGGCATTGAGGAGATATTGCGCGAGGCCTTTCTGTAGGCGTTTATCTTGAAGCCGTTTTCATCAAGGATCTCAAGAGAGTCGGCTATCCTTGAGAATATTTTCGCGATTTCGCTGTTTACGCTATCCATAAAGCACGCGGGGCCTCAGGAGACTTTCTGGGTCTGCATTGAGTATTTCTTTATTCCCAGAATTATTCCGTCCACTATTCTTTCTATGTAGGCTTTGCTTTTAAGTCTTTTTTCCTCTCTGGGGTTTGTTATGAATGAGGCTTCAATCAGCAGGCTTGGCACGTCCGCGCCGATCAGCACGACAAAAGGCGCCTTTTTCACTCCCTTGTTCTTCACGTACCTGTATTTCACGGAAACGTTCTGGATTATGGATTTCTGCACGTAACCGGCGACCTGCTGGGATTCCTCTTTCTTGGCGCTGAGTATGTACTGCTTGAGCGTGCTTCCAAGCTCATTGAGTCCCTTGGTCGTGGTGGCGTTCTCCCTGGCCGCGAGCTGCAGGGAGGTCTGGTCGTCTGTAAAGCCCAGTATGTAGGTCTCTATTCCGTGCGCCTTTTTCCTTCTTGCACCGTTGCAGTGTATGGATATGAAAATGTCGGCTTTTCTTTTTCTCGCTATTGCCGTGCGCTCCTCAAGGGGAATGAACCTGTCAGTGCTTCTGGTAAGGTAGACGTTCTCTATGCCGAAGCTCTTTCCCTCTTCTATAAGCTTCTCCCTCAGTCTCTTGGCTATCTTGAGGTTTACGTCTTTTTCCCTCAGGCCGCTTGGGCCTATGGCTCCCGGATCATGTCCTCCATGGCCCGGGTCGATCACTACCGTTCTTACCTTGAGCCCGAGGGCCTGCTTGAGGCTGGCTATCTCCCCTTCGGGGATTTTGGATTCAAGAGAAGGTCCCTGCTTGCCGTATGAAGGAGCGTCCTTTGCGAATATCTTCTCAGGCTGTGCTCCCGCTCCCTTTATGTCCATCACGAGCCGGAAAGAGGGGTTCTGTTCTGATCTTGGCAGGGAGAAAACCTTGTGGCCCTCGAGATCCTTTATGTAGAGCACGACGCGCGATACTCCCGGGCGGTTGCTCGCGAAACTTATCTTCTCAAGAAGTCCCTTAGTGATGGGCTCGATGCTGACCGAATCCGAGATGACGGTTTTTTCAAGGTCCACGTAAAGGCGGGGAGGAGTCTTTAACTCGGGGTCGGGGCGAAGCATCTTGGATGCGTACTTGATCTCCCTGTCGGCCTCTATTACGACCCGCGTGTAATCGTCCGTTGACCAGTGCCTTATTTTCTTCACGACGGCGTATCCCTTGGGATATGTCTTGGGCGCGGCTTTTTTTGCCGCAGTCCCTGCTTTCTTTGAAGTCTTTGTTTCCGTGAGCGCCGCCAGTTTCTTCTTGGCTATCTCGTAGGTGTCCGAGTCTTCCATTCCGTAGACGATCCTCTGGTACGCCGTGACGGCTTCCTTTTTCTTTCCCCTTCGCTCGAGGATCCTTCCCACCCGAAGCCACGAGTCGTCTGCCAGGCTGTCTTTCGGATACGTTTTCACGAACTCCCGGGCGTATTTAAGCGCTTTCTCGGAGTCCTGCTGTGTTTTGAACCTGAGGGATTTTTTCTCGTACACCCTGGAGGCGACGAACAGGCATAGCGGGGCGTTTTTCCACTTGGGGTCCTGCGAGTATATCCTGTAGAAAGTGCTTCCCACGAGATCCCATGTATCGATTCTTTTGGCTTTTTCGGAATTTGATTCAAGCTGGCGGTAAAGCTTGAAATTCTCTTCGTATAGGGCCCTGTTCTTCTCCTCCGCCGTGGCGAAAGAGAGGGCAAGAAGACATATGGAAGCTACGAGGAAGGAAAAAAGTTTTATGCGGCTTTTCACTTTACACAGAAAGTATATTGGTTGTTGGGCCGTTGTAAATTTTTTTCGGAAGATTTGTATGTTATGTTCTTACGAAATCAATTCTACCATGTTTGGCGTGTTCTATGAAGGTCAAAGTGCTCGGATGTGCCACTTCAACCGGCGTTCCCGTAGTGGGCTGCCAATGTGACGTATGCACATCGGATAACATTAAAAACAAACGTACGAGAAGTTCCGTGGTCGTTGAGGTCGCCGGGAAAAAAATACTTGTCGACACCTCGACTGATCTAAGGACCCAGGCTCTCAGGGAAGGTATAACCAGGATCGATCTTGTCCTCTATACCCACTCCCACGCTGACCACACCCACGGAATAGATGACCTCAAGGCGTTTAACTTCATAAACAGAATGGACATAGACTGTTACGCAAACCCCGTTACCCTGGGCGACATAAAGCGGAACTTCGCCTACATATTCGATTCCTTCCCCGCAGCGGGGGGAAAACCCAGGCTTAACTTCAAGGAGGTAAACGGGGAAATAGAATTCGAGGGAATCAGGATAGAGCCCATAGACATCTATCACCATAACTGGCAGATACTCGGCTACAGGATCGGGTCTTTCGGTTACGTTACGGACTGCAGCGCCATCCCCGAGGAATCCTACGAAAAGCTCTCGGGGCTTGACCTCCTGATACTCGGCGCTTTGAGGTACGAGCCCCACAGGGCACACTTCAACATAGAACAGGCGGTAGAGCAAATAGAAAAGCTGGGACCCAAAAGGGCTCTTCTTACCCACATGGGGCATGAGCTTGAGTATGAAAAGCTCCTCGCGGAACTTCCGGATCATATAGAGCCGGCGTATGACGGAGCCGAAATAGAGCTGAGGGACCCATGATGTTATCCCCGCCCGGGTGGCGGGCAAGGAAGAAAAATGCAGGATATAGTGTCAAAACTTGTTGAGAAAAATTCCTCGAAGATAGTTCTCTGTGTTCTTGACGGACTCGGGGGGCTTCCGGTTGACGGAAAAACGGAACTTGAGGCGGCCCGGACCCCGAATCTTGACCGGCTCTCTTCAGGCGCTTCCCTGGGGCTGCACGTGCCTGTTGAGAGGGGGATAACTCCGGGAAGCGGCGCCGCGCACCTCGCGCTTTTCGGATATGACCCCGTAAGAAACGAGATAGGAAGGGGGGTGCTCGAAGCGCTTGGCCTGGGCATTGATCTGGGTCCGTCGGATATGGCTGTCAGGGGCAACTTCGCCACCGTGAGATACGAGGGAGATAACCCGGTCGTTACCGACAGGAGAGCGGGCAGGATCAGCACCGAGGAGAACAGGAGGGTGATCTCCAGGATTTCGTCGGCCGTCAAGGAGATATGCGGAGTGAAGATAAACTTCTATCCGGGTCTTGAGCACAGGTTTGTCGTGGTTCTGTCATTCCTGGCGCAGCTCTCTGAATCAGACGCGCTTGTCTGCGACACGGACCCGCAGGCAGAAGGCAGAGCCCCTGTCGTACCACGCGGGGAGAACAAGAGTTCCCAGAAGACGTCCGAGATCGCGGGAGAGCTGATTGACAAGGCCTGCGAAGTGATAAAGGATGAGCCCGCGGCCAACTACATGCTTCTCAGGGGTTTTTCCGTGAGGCCGAAACTTCCGACCTTTGATGAGGCGTACGGGCTTCGGGCAGGGTGCATTGCCGCTTATCCAATGTACAGGGGAGTATCGAAATTGCTCGGTATGGATGTCCTTGAGGTCTCCGGGGATTCCATAGGTGATGAGATAGAGACGCTTTCTCGTAATTTCGAGGATTATGACTTTTTCTACCTGCACGTAAAGAAAACGGACAGTTATGGAGAAGATGGCGATTTTAGCGCGAAGGTGGGGGTAATAGAGGAGTTTGATTCGCTACTGCCAGAGATCATGGGACTCGGAGTGGATGTTCTTGCCGTCACGGGTGACCACTCGACCCCGGCGGCGATGAAATCGCACAGTTGGCACCCGGTGCCTCTTATGATCAGCTCTAAGTACTGCAGGGGAGGGGGCGTGGCGGGTTTCTCTGAGTCGTCCTGTTTGTCCGGTGATCTGGGGATCATAAAGGCGACTGAGATAATGCCGCTTCTTCTTGCCCACGCAGGGCGGCTTCGCAAGTTCGGCGCTTAAAATTTGTCCTTTGCGTGATACTTTTTACAATCCGATTTTGTGCCGAAGTGGCGGAATAGGCAGACGCGCTATCTTGAGGGGGTAGTGCCCTACGGGCGTGCGGGTTCGACTCCCGCCTTCGGCACCACAACAAAAAATCTTCTAACTGACACCCTTAGCTGGAAAGATTC
>JAJDTG010000014.1 GCA_022827275.1 Candidatus Dadabacteria bacterium
AGGGAAATGGACAGAAAGGAAGTAGTTGAGGTAGGGTAATGGACAAGGCCGGAGTTCAGGATCAAAGACTCATGAGTCTTTGATCCTGAAACTGAAGAAATGCCGAAAACTTAAATTTGCGAAAAATTCCGAGCACTACCTTGTTCTTATCGAACAAAGATTTGTTTTCAAACATCGATCATTTAACTTCAATGCGTAAACTTTTGCTTCATCCCCGCTCCCGCGGGGAACATATCTCGGTCGTGAGCGTCTGCCCCAATATTGCCGGTTCATCCCCGCTCCCGCGGGGAACATCTAAGCAGGAATTTTCATTAGGAGCCCCGGACCGGTTCATCCCCGCTCCCGCGGGGAACATGGAACCTACGGGAGACCAGCCGGCAGCCGGGCCGGTTCATCCCCGCTCCCGCGGGGAACATTTTCTTCTGTTTTTATCGCAACTTTGGCGCCGCGGTTCATCCCCGCTCCCGCGGGGAACATTCCTCTTCCCATCCGAGAGTATCCCCATCGAACGGTTCATCCCCGCTCCCGCGGGGAACATTTCCCTTCCTAAAGAGGTTTGGAAAACTCAACCGGTTCATCCCCGCTCCCGCGGGGAACATTCCGTCGCTGACCTCTAGGATATCCATGATGTCGGTTCATCCCCGCTCCCGCGGGGAACATACGTCAGCGTCATCCTTTTCCCGCTTGTCAACCGGTTCATCCCCGCTCCCGCGGGGAACATGCGCCCTGATTGATACGGTAATATTCCCGAGCCGGTTCATCCCCGCTCCCGCGGGGAACATTCATACGATTCTTTGTTGAGGAAATTGACGGTCGGTTCATCCCCGCTCCCGCGGGGAACATTCTTACACCCACTCCAAGTGATTATGCAAGAACGGTTCATCCCCGCTCCCGCGGGGAACATTGCGTCCGCTTTTTCCAAATTGCGGACGTGGTCGGTTCATCCCCGCTCCCGCGGGGAACATATCTGTTCGTCGAATACGAAGACGAGTTAGCGGCGGTTCATCCCCGCTCCCGCGGGGAACATCTTCATCTTGCGCCTTCCTCCTGTTTCTGCATCGGTTCATCCCCGCTCCCGCGGGGAACATGGGGTTTCAGGCTTTGAACCTCGCCGCCAGAACGGTTCATCCCCGCTCCCGCGGGGAACATAATTACAACGACATCCCACTCACGACCCTTAGCGGTTCATCCCCGCTCCCGCGGGGAACATTAGTAACGATGAGACTGGGTCTTTTTAGTAATCGGTTCATCCCCGCTCCCGCGGGGAACATTCTCTGAACAGAGAACCTATTCATACCAGTAACGGTTCATCCCCGCTCCCGCGGGGAACATACATAATTCCGGTTCTGCTCTCGCAGTCGATACGGTTCATCCCCGCTCCCGCGGGGAACATTTAAAGGGGCTTACAGGCGCCATTAATGGCGCCGGTTCATCCCCGCTCCCGCGGGGAACATGTGTCCCAGAAAGGGTCGTCGAGCGGGAAGGTCGGTTCATCCCCGCTCCCGCGGGGAACATCCAGTAGCCAAAGGAGCACAATTCGGACTGGACGGTTCATCCCCGCTCCCGCGGGGAACATCGCGGTCGCGGCTGTAATGTCGTTTATGTGTACGGTTCATCCCCGCTCCCGCGGGGAACATCTTTAGAATGGATACTCAAAATCCACCGAGATCGGTTCATCCCCGCTCCCGCGGGGAACATTCATGGGATGTAACCAAGGCGCAGGCCGCGAGCGGTTCATCCCCGCTCCCGCGGGGAACATATATAACTAGCAATGGCACTAGAGTCAGTCCGCGGTTCATCCCCGCTCCCGCGGGGAACATCGCTGAGTTCGAGGAGCTTAAGAAGAAAAACGAGGGTTCATCCCCGCTCCCGCGGGGAACATATAACCCAAAGAGTACCATGCTCCTTGAAAATCGGTTCATCCCCGCTCCCGCGGGGAACATAGCTTATTACTGAAGAAGAACTCAATCGCATGCGGTTCATCCCCGCTCCCGCGGGGAACATTAACGATGTCTCGGCTGCGGCGGAGGATTTTGCGGTTCATCCCCGCTCCCGCGGGGAACATTGATTCTGTTGGCGAGTTGGGCCGACTACAAACGGTTCATCCCCGCTCCCGCGGGGAACATTTCGGTACCGGTGCGGGCAGCAGCAAGACCGCCGGTTCATCCCCGCTCCCGCGGGGAACATCGCCCTACTGTCGCGGCGTTGATAGGGTGGGCCGGTTCATCCCCGCTCCCGCGGGGAACATACTAGAGAAAACTTACTTGCTTTACAGGTAGTTACGAACAGACAGAAAAATTACCAGCAATATTTTGGAAAAACAGAGAATGGAAAATGCACCTAAATCCTTTTGCAATTTTTAGGAGTTACCCTTCCAAAATCTTATTCATCCACATCTTCAGGATAAAAAGCAACAAGTCTTAAGCCATCATAATCTATAGGCATCCGTCGATTTGGACCATAAGTTTGGAAATCAAAACCTGATTCTGTATTGGTAGCCCATACCATAACAATATTTCCATCTTCAGCAAATGCGGTAGCCTGTTCCCAAATCATCTCTCGTATTCTGGCGGATATATTCCCAACATATACACCTGCTCGGACCTCAAGCAACCACACAGCTAAGCGACCTCTAAGACGAGGTGGAACAGATTCAGTAACAACCATTGTTGCAGCCATAATTATTTGTTTCTGTGACCTACATCACCTATAGTCTCAGGTTCAGGGATAGCAATAGGTTGCGCGTCTTTAGAAGGGGGAGGAAAATCAATTCCTCCGGCAGCAAGTACTTCTTCAATAAGTGGTATTAAACGCTTTAAAATTTTATTTTGTCTGAAGCTATCTCGGCAAGCTAGTCGGACCTCTCTCTCCGTAACAGTTATTTTTTTCGCCGCAATTCTGAATGCAACCGGTATAACAGTTTCAAATTTGATAATATCAGCTATATCATAAACAAAAGATAAGGGCTTACCAGTATGGATAAAACCAACTGCTGGAGCGTAACCGGCTGCAAGTACTGCCGCTTCTGTGACACCATAAAGACATGAAGTTGCAGAACTCAAACACTTGTTAACCTTATCGCTCGCATCCCAATTCTTAGGATCATACAATCGACCACTCCATTTTACTCCGTACTGTCGAGCTATTAATTGATAGTTTTTTCGAACACGCGCACCTTCTATTCCTCTTAACTGATTTATGCTGCGTCGTGCAGGAGCAGGTTCCCCAAAACGCATCTCAAACATTTTACGAACCACTTTTAGCCGGAGATTTTCATCAAGAGCAAGTCGTGCTTGGTAGAGAAGACGGTCGGACCTAGCTCCTCCAGGCTGACCAGAGGCATAAAGTCTAACCCCTCCCTCTCCCACCCAGATTAAAAGTGTTCCCACTGTTGCGGCTAGCCTAACAGCGGCATGTGAAACACGCGTGCCTGGTTCCAACATAATACAGGCAACTGAACCAACTGGTATGTGGACACGTATGCCTCTTTTGTCTATCCGTACAAAAGCCCCGTCTTTAACATCAAGATTACTCTTCTCAACAAATACCATTGAAGTACGGTTTTTGATGGGAATAGGCTTTAGAGGTATAAATTTTTCCGTCAATTATTTTCTTCGGACAAGTATTAGGCCACAGCCAAAGGCTTTGGATTTTCCAATGCCATTGAACAAGGCCAATTTAAAACGTTCTGGGTCAGTTACCGTTAAAACACCTTGAAAATCAACTGTGCTGTAGCGTATGTACTTGTTGGATTTCTTGCTTCGGCTGTGATGCTGTCGGTAACCGTCAGCTATCACTTCATCAGTTTTAAAAGCGAAGCCATTTTTGTCAGTACGTAAATTCAACCATTCTATGCAGCTTTTCTGAACAATTTGTTGTATAGACGGACGTTCCTGTTTCGGCATTTGCTTATAACCAATAAGAGTTTTCTCGTGCATGACAATGTCATGTCGCCGTTTCTTACCATCTGGAGCAGTGAAGGTGATAACAGGATTTACACGTAATATAAAATATAGCTTCTTGCCCCTTGACAGTTTTGGTTCGTAAACCTTCGGAGGGTCGACTTGCCATATACCACTTTTATCAACAGGTATCCGTTCGGACAATATGTAATATTTTATACGTCCATTTTCAAGAACGCGTCGGTATAAAAAATCCCGTTCTTTGTCAGGGTCTCCACAAAACAATGTCCACAACATTTGATGTTCTTGATAACTGTCTTCAGACAATACTTTTGCGAGTTGCTGGTGGTCAACTTGAGGACTTAAAGTAACTCTGTTTAAGTACATAATCACTCATCTCCCAACGTATCGGAAAAATAGTATTCGTCTCGGTTAACAAACTGCCAGCGTCTGCGTGCGTGAACTTGGTCTCGACGTGTGTTAACCATCTGCTCTTCAAGCCCTAACTGCTCTTTTGTTAATCCACCCTTTTCCCATAAATAACAGACTGAATCAGAAAAATTTAATCTTTTGGTCCATGTCTCCGCTAAAACCAGAGGATAATAATCAAATGCCTGCCTTAGGGTAAAGTTTTCAGCTTTCGTGTTAGTGTCCGGTAAAATTGCAGGGTTTAGAGGTAAGCTTATCGGACATGATTTTCGACCTAGATATAAATTAAATTTAGGTTTCTGCAACGATTGTTGAATCTGGCGCAGTGTATAAGGAACATCTTCACTCATACACCAGATCGCTACCTGATAAAACGCATCAGTTCTGTAATCGCGGTGGGAAAGGATAGTTTCCAGCTTGGACTCGTCAAAATATAATTCATCACGACGAGTGGCGTATCTCAGCCTGCCCTTAGGAACTTGTACGGTATGATAATCCCGCATAATTTCACCGGTTGACCGAATACAAGAAGCAACTGCATATTCCGTATTAAGTCTTATGTGAACGTCATCTTCATCGCGCTTAATTCCCAAAGCTGCCGCAACCAAGCCGATTACAGCGGATTTCGACGGATAACTGGAACTGTGGCGGTCTTGCCCAACTGCTATATCCCCCCACGAAGCCATGGGCCCGTAGAGCTGAAAAACTAGAAATTCTGGCATGTCTATGCCTCTATCGCACACAGAATAATTTCTTGCAGAGTACCTTCTGCTGTTAATGTGTTCACAGAACTACGCCTTTCCGCACAACTGCCATAAACCTCATCCATCTTTTGAAGTGTATCTTCTATTCGCTCAATAGCTTCTCTTAGTATGTCTTGGTCTCTTACCGGTTCGAGAAAAGCAACGGATAATGATCGCGGTTGCTGGTTGCCAATTTCGCATAAGATATAAGATGCTCGAGAACGCGAAGCAAAACTGTTTTGCTTGCCCGAGGGTGATACAGTCGCAGAACTTTCGATCAGTGCGGCAAGAGTTCTATCAGCAAGTTCCTTATTATCAGATAAATTCTGAACCAGCAATTCCTTGTCAATACATAAATAGAGATAGAAAAGGCCAGCAGCAAACTCGGTTTCTCCAAGATGTCCCGCGCCTGAATCTTCTTCTCCGGTATTCAAGTCATCTACTGCCGTAAAATAATCATTTTCAACAGCAACCGAATGGACAGTGATAGCGTGAGCAACTTGAGCTGCAGCTTCCGTATTGAATGAGGGTTTCGATGCAAGCATCCGCCCGAAAAGCGCAATATCGGCAGCAGTATGCCGCTTGCGCAGAAGCTCAAGCTTATCTTCAGGTTCTTCATTTCCCTCAGCGACAGTTTCAATCAGTTTGTCAATCAGCCTGTCTTCCTCAGGGCTAAAGTGAGCTAACTGTTCAATTTTTAATTGTTCAACTTTTATCTGTTCTTTTTCTATATTCTTTTTGTCCCCTTCAGAGAGTTTTTTGATCTTGCCAAATTCGGCTGCAATTTTCCCTGCCCACTCAAAAGCCTTTTCCCTCTTAACACCCCTATCCATTAGCTTGTTAAAAATATCAACACCCTTTTCTTTGGTGCGGATGCCTATATGTCCCTTTAAAGCACTCTCGAATACATCTGAAGTGCGCCAAGCCCTTTTAAGGCTTTGGGAAGAAATCCTAAGACGCATTCCTCCTCCCATCATCGCAGTTTTAGGGCGCCCCAAATCATCACGGTTCAGATTTGCAGGCGGATAAGATGTAAGCAAATGCAATTGAACAAAACGGTTCATAAAACAACCTCCTTATGAAACTTAAACCAACTGTAATTTACGTATTTGGAAAGTATTCAAACGCCCAGTCCCGTTTGATTTTATCTCCCCAGTAATAAATCGACCGGGCAAGATCATGTAAATTAGCCGTTTTACCAAGCATATTAATAATGCGGACCATGGAAACATATAAGTCTTCCCTGTCTCGTTGAATCAAACGTCTGAAACGCAATTCACTGACAATAGGTTTAGGTTTTCCCGCCATCTGTAGCGCAATCTTTTTCTGATTCGTCTGTGTTACATGAGACAACAAACCAATTATCGCAGCCAGACGATATTCCCATCCGGTCTGATTTTCAAAAAACGGCTTAAAGCGCATACGGGCCCTGTGGAACACAGGCAGAAGAAGTATATCATTTACTGTTTTCGCTCTGCGCAGTTCAGCACGGTCACTGCGATGGTTCTGTAAGTCTTGCCACCATTTACTCAACTCTATGCCCAACGGTTTATCCGCATCAAAATTAATCGTATTCATTTTGCGCTCTTAATTCTCTTGGCAGTTGAAGAGTATCCTTGATTCTCTTATTGTAGAATTTCTTTTTCAGCATTTCTCTTCTCGCGTCGGCAATTCGCCTCGGGTCGGCCTGAGCAAAATCTCCGCGAGCTGTCCAATAATCGAATATTTCAACAGAAATCCTGCATAAAATCCTATGCCATTTGTGCAATATTTCAATCTCAGTGTTTTCTCGTAGCTCTCTGACAACAAACCAAAAATCGCTTTCGGTACGTTGGTAAAATAATTCAGTTAGAAAAGAGGGGGATTTATTTCCAGCATTCTTGCCGAACCAAGCCTGTTTTACGGAATCTTGAACAATTTTAGCAAATTCACCGGCGCCGTCAGTCAAATTTTGTACCCTTTTCGAAAAGTCTGAACGAATATCTTCAGACACTTTATACAGAGGATAAGTTGTTTCATACCAACAACGCGCTTTGTCGTTTTCCATGTCATAACCAAAAGCGTAAATACGCAACTGTAACCCTAGTCTGTGAAGAAGACCGCAACGGTGTTTCACTACTATCGCACTGAGTTCAGTTTTGGAATCAAATGCAACACTAAGCCAGTTTTTATAAGTAAAACCACCCTGTTGAGGATGCCGTGGTAACCACTGATCTGACTCCCCTTTTTTCTGTTTTAGATAATATGGACTCAGCGGATGTTGCCAAGCCCCTTCGTAGTTAATACCATAGTTGCAAGTCTTGAAATGGCTTATGAGTTTTTCCGAATACGTATTGCAAAGATCGCAATAACCACAAGTAGCATTATCCCATAAAATTCTTATTCTAAGCGGCATTCCCCAGTACATTTGCAACGGATTTACATCCATTGGGGTTGTGTTTCTCCCCGTATTCTTCTCGCTAGTACGAGTCTTCGCCAGCCAAGGGAAAATGTCGGAAAAGGCGTTTCGCCCAGAATTCCCATCATGAGAAGGGATTTTATTTGGTTCAAGCACATTAAGCCATAGGTTGGTCCACAGATCATCGCACAATTCTCCGGTCTCAGGGTCTGAAACAACTAACGTGGTAAGAGGTCCTCCACCTCGAAGAGACACTCGGTACCCTACACCACCTGCAGGAGCATTGATCTGCAGAGTTAACAAGGCAGCAACAACGCAATTTGGGCAAAGAGTTTTGATCAATCCAGATTTTATAAAATGATCTATATTTTTTGCCACAGTATTTTTCTTTGGAGATTCTATAAGGAGACGCTCTATGGGTTTAGGTTCCGAATCAAAATCTTCAATATCCTGCATAAAAGAACCTTTTTCTCCATGCACTTCAAATGCTTTCGTATATTTACTGAAACAATCCCGCAAAATTTCTGGAGATGGTGGAGTTTCCATCCAAGAAGCCCATTTATATTCATCTTCGGGTGCGGCAGCGGTTTGTAACAAACCGATGAGAAACTGCATCAGCGATCCGTTAAAATCAGGTCTGATAGCATTAACAGCGATGATGCGATCGGAAGTTTCAGTTATCTGCCATGGAGCTATCAACTCGTTCTTGCCACTTTCGCGGCTCACCGGTATCCAAGGGGTTTTTATCAGGTTCATGGCTTTCTACCCACCTATTATCTTGAATTTCAAGTTAGACCAAAGGTTTCACTGTATGCAAATTCAACTCTTCGATTGTTGCTGTCAAACGCAGAACCCATCCAGACATCTCCGGTAAAATTGAGAACTAAGAGCTTTCCCCATATTCCTTTTCCAGGCAGGTGCTCTTTGCACTCATTAATTTGCTCCTGAGTAATACCTTGTGTTTCACATCCTTCAGAAATCCGATGAGCAGCAATTGAAACAGCACTTAGTCGCCATCTATATTTGTCGTCATTCAATTTTTGGCCAAAGAACCAAGGTTGTAAAGTTCCATTTAGATTCTTAGCAAGATAAACTGTTACGGTCTGCTCCCCTAAGCGTGTTGGTGTTTTGGACTCATCCAGCCATGCGTTTGTTGTCTCTTGTGTATATCCGTTATCAAGCCCAATAGTATTGAAGCGGGCCATGCTCGCATCCGCCATACTTTGACCTTCCGCTTCGTAGCTATGATGAATTAACCCATCAGGAATATTCTCCTGCTGTTCTTCTCCATAAACACTTTCAATAAGCATACGTGCGTCTTCTGGCATTTGGAATTTGCCTCGCTTATAAAGGACATTAGCCGTTAGCCAAAGCTGTCCGTGGTTCTGATAGATTTTCTGTGCGTTTCTGAAAAATCCAGCATACCAATCAGAAGCAGGCGAATCTACGACCTCTGGTGAATGTATGTAAATCTTAACTTCTCCTCTCTGGTCTTCACGATCAATTAAATTTCCACATTTGTTTCTTGTATGACGACGTAAGCGTCCAGCGCGCTGGATAATCAGGTCAACAGGCGCAAGATCTGTAATCATTGCGTCAAAATCAAGATCAAGCGATTGTTCAACAACTTGGGTTGTGATAAGAATTCTTTTTCGGCGTGTGCTAACCGTACTTTCTTTACCAAAAGAATCTATAACCCGCTCTTCAATACGCAGACGGTCTCCTAAAGCATAACGTGCATGGAAAAGATCAACTTCCCATTCTGGATATTTTCCTTTAATCCACTGATAAGCATCAACAGCGTCTTTAACGGTATTACGAATCCAGCAAGCACACTGATTGGAGTCAACAACTCTAGCTAGTATTTGCTCCACAGAATGCAAGTCAGAAACAAATTCCACTTCCACCTCACGTTTGACTGATTCACGGGTACCGACAAGTTTTTCCTCCAAGCCTTCGCAGCTTAAGCAAGTCGCTAAAGGGTAACAGTGCTCATCTACTTTGTTCAAGACTGGTTTCTTCCAGTTCCGACCCTTTGAATACGAATCTAGTAGTTCTTGGCGCTGCTTTCTAGAAAGAGTAGCAGAAAGCAAAATCGCACTACCGCCTGCAACAGCATGCGCATGTAACAAAGCGCACAAAACTTTATGCATATATACATCACAGGCATGAACCTCATCTACTACCAAGACCTTGCCTAAAAGCCCCAGCAACCGTAGTGATTGGTGTCGGGAATGCAAAACAGATATTAATGCTTGATCAATAGTGCCGACTCCAATATCTGCTAATAGCGCTTTTTTATGATTATCTGCAAGCCATGCAGAACAATGAGATTCAGCTGTTAGAATTTCTCCATCATAACTTTCACTAACAATTGATGCTTCAGGAATTGCAGATATAGACTGTTTAAAATCATCTGAAAGATCTCTAGACCCGTGCGCCAGAACAAGTGAGGGCATTGAGTCGGCGGCAAATAGTTTTCTATACGGTTCCCTCATCCTTGAATACATGTTGTTAGCTGTTGCCATCGTGGGCAACGCAAAGTAAAGGCCGTTGCACTGTGAGGTGTTCATAAGTTTATGTACCAACATTATGGCAGCTTCCGTTTTCCCAGAACCCGTTACATCTTCAAGAACAAACAGCCTCGGAGAAGTGGATACTTTCCACCCAGAAATAAACTTCTGCATAGGGGTAAGCTCAACCGATGCGGTTTCCGCGGTGGTTTTAATCATATCAGAAAGATGAAAAGAAGTTGAAGGTTTACAGCATAAGATGCTAGTATAATCAAGCACTTCATCCGCACGTTTTTGGGCCAACTTCCAGTAACTGTCCAAAGGTTCAATTGATTGCTTAAGAGGAAAAAACTGAGCATTAGAACCGACCCAATCACAGAGAACGGCTAAACCAGATAACCACCAAGATGCAAGTTTAGTAGTTTCTATATCACATTCAGGGAAAACCGACTGATCAGGCAGGCAGATTTCTATAAGTTTATCTATAAAGAGAGAAACTGCGGTAAAATCTTTCTCATCATCAAAATCATCTCTTAGCAAACGGTTTGTAGTAGATAGCGGTGGTTTTCCGTGATGGCCAAAGATTGCCTTAACCCAAAAATCTATAGGGCTTTGCCCCGTGATTTGCAAAAGTTTTGATCCCTTTGCTTGCGGAAGCAAACCTTTATCTTGGAGCTTTCCAAATAAACATTTATGCCAAATTTTTAATCCTAATGAATCATGTCGAAATTCACTACTGTAATTCCGATTACTGGTACATCCTTGCAAATGTTGCAATAATTTAGGATTCAGATTCTGAAAACTGTTGGAGAACTTACCAACATCGTGTAAAGCCAGCAAGAATGTAAACCACTTATTGAAAATAGGCTGATTGATTCCGGTTAAACGTGAAAGAACGCTTGAATAAATCGACTTTCGTTTTAGCAACACATTACCTACGGCCGCAACATCCAAGCAATGATAAACAAGTAGATGATAATTCAGATCAGACTCTGGATTCCTATCCGACTTTCCCCAATACTTGAAATAACAGTTTTTTTCATCTTCCACCATAACTGTTGGTACAATAATGTTTCCCAAACTGAAAAGAAATGTTTCAAGTCAGAAAATCCCTTGAGTATAAGACGAGAATTTCTTGTTATTTTGGACCAAAAGTATTATTGTCACTTTAAATAGAATACCTCGGCTGACTTTAGAATTGCTTCACGACGGATGTAATTTCGGCTCTTCTCAATAGCGGTGCGGGAAAGCAAATCAGTCTCCCTCCCCAGAATGCCGCTTAACTCCTCCTCCATGCTTACCATGCTAAAAAGACTGTGGGAGGCTTCCGGCCGAAAACGTACCATTACATCTACGTCGCTGTCCGGCCCGAAATCATCTCTAAGAACAGATCCGAAAAAGGCCAATTCCTCAATCTGCCACCGCTCGCAAAAGGCAACGACTTTTTCTTTCGGCACTTTTATCTGCAAACTCATTATCTAGCCTTAAGTAACTTGGTCTTCTTCAAAACTCATAACCTCAGAAAATCCCGCCTATAGATCTTACAAGACCAGCCTGAAGATGAGGTTTCGCCTCCTCAAAATCCAAGTTCGCCTTATTGGCGACACTCACAATCCTGGTCCTGTATGTCTTCCATTTCACGTTATCAGTACGAGAAGTCTGCGTTACCCGAGTCGAGGTACCTTGCTGAGCGTCCGTGTCCTCACTCTGCGATACAACTTCTCCTTCTTGGACGCGCTCCCTTATCTGAATATCTGTTACCATCGTGAAAAGGTCATCAGTGACAAGCGCATCAAATAAAAAGCCCGCAACTCCGCCCGCAATAGCGCCCGCAACGGTACCCTTGTTGATCTCGTCAACATCTCCGCCTATTGCCCCTCCTATTACTCCTCCGAGAACGGCACCTTCAACCACGCCCTGATAACCTTCTCCAAGCATAGCATTCGTCTCCTCGAGATCAGACTTTCCGACATTCAGAATGTTGGCTTGGAGAATGAAAGTCGCCTCGGCCGGGTCTTCCGTGATCCTGTAACCGTTAGAAGCTATTCTCCCTTTTATCCCGTATTCAATTCCCGGCAGTTCCTTGTCGGTCGTATTTTTTATATCAACGTAAACCACTCTTTCTTCGGGCGATACCGGTTCAAGAAAAATCGTCTCCGACATCTTGGTCTCAACCGTAAGATTCCTTTTCTCGATAAGGGTCCTGGTCGCCGCGCAGCCGTTTACAATAAAAAGAAAACATATGGATACAGCAAAAAATAGATTCCTTTTACACACAAGATCTTTCCTCATTAAATCAGGTCTCCTTTGATTTTAGTGTCGGAGGGAAAATCTCCGCCTTCCGAACTAAAATCGTATGTGAAAAAAAGAAAAAAACAAATAAAAGAAAAAACATGCACAGGCAAGAATTTTCTTCTACAAAATACGGAAGAAAAATCACTCCTTATCATCCTCTTAAAACGTCGCCATAACCTTGCCAACGTAAATCAATCTAGTATGATTAGCCAATCCTTCTTTGCCGGGAGAACCGCGTTTAATGCTTGAACTTATGGGAGAGTGGAAAAGATCGGATTTCTGCGGAAAGCTCGGGAAAAAACACGTTGACCGCTCCGTTACCCTTATGGGCTGGGTACAGTCACGAAGAGACCATGGCGGGGTGATTTTTGTTGATCTGCGCGATAAGGAAGGTCTTTGCCAGATCGTTTTTAACCCCGAGCACGACCCGAATATCCACCAGACCGCTGAACAGTTTCGGGATGAATGGGTAATCGCAGTGAAAGGAACTGTAACTCCCCGGACCGAGGAAACTGTAAACCCGAACCTAAAGACCGGTGAGATCGAGGTGATAGCCGAGCAGGTAAAGGTCCTTAACACATCAAAAGTAATACCGTTTCTCATAGAAAACGAAGTGAACGCCGATGAGCTTCTCAGGCTTAAGTACCGCTACCTCGACCTCAGAAGACCCCCAATGCGGGACAACATAATCTTTCGTCACAAAGTCGCCGCCGCGGTGCGAAGCTACCTTAATGAAAACGGGTTTCTCGAGATCGAAACCCCCTATTTTACGAAATCGACGCCTGAAGGGGCAAGAGACTTCCTCGTTCCGAGCCGACTTAACGAAGGTCAGTTCTACGCGCTTCCCCAGTCGCCCCAGATATTGAAACAGACTCTCATGATCTCGGGTTTTGACAGATACTACCAGATAGTTAAATGCTTCAGGGACGAAGACCTAAGAGCCGACCGCCAGCCCGAATTCACCCAGATAGACATGGAGATGTCGTTTGTCTCAGAAGACGACGTGATCTCAATTGTCGAAGGCATGATAAAAACAGTTCTTCGGCAAACAAGAGGGATTGACGTAAGCATTCCTTTTTCGAGAATGTCTTATGAAGAAGCCATGGAGAGGTACGGAACCGACTGCCCCGATACGAGGTTCGGCCTTGAATTAAAGGACATTTCCTCCATATTCGAGAACTCGCAGTTCAAAGTTTTTCGCGGAGCTCTTGAGAAAGGCGGAGCGATAAAGGCGCTTAACCTCAAGGGGGGAGCCGAAAAGCTTACCAGAAAAGAAATAGACGATCTTACCGAATACGCAATCTCGCTCGGAGCAAAAGGGCTTGCCTGGATAAGGGTCGGCGAGGACGGGTGGAACTCCCCCATAGTCAAGTTTTTAAGCGAAGGGGAACGCGAGCTTCTGGCCGAGGCCCTTTCGATGGAAAAAGGAGACATAGTGTTTTTCGGCGCCGACTCGGTTGATATGGTAAACCAAGTGATGTCAAGCGTAAGGCTAAGTCTCGGTCAAACTCTTTCTCTCATTGACGAAGAAAAACTTGAATTTCTCTGGGTAGTTGATTTCCCGCTTCTTAAGTACAGCCCCAGAGACAAAAGATACGTCGCCGTCCACCACCCTTTTACCGCCCCAAAGGATGAGGACGTGGAAAAAATTGAGAATTCCCCAGGCGACGCGGCTTCAAAATCTTACGATATAGTCTTAAACGGTGTAGAGATAGGTGGGGGAAGCATAAGAATCCACAGAAAAGACATCCAGCAAAAAGTGTTTGACGTTATAGGAATCGGAGAGGATGAAGCAAGAGAAAAATTCGGTTTTCTCCTCGAGGCTCTTGAATTCGGAGCCCCCCCGCACGGAGGCATAGCACTCGGTCTTGACAGGCTTTTGATGCTTCTCTCGGGCGGGGAATCGATAAGAGATGTAATAGCTTTTCCAAAAACGCAGAAGGGATCCTGTCCCTTGACAGAAGCTCCCTCGGAGGTTTCCCCGGAACAGCTCCTTGAAGTTGGAATAAACAGTATTGCGAAAAAGCCAGAAGACTGACCTTCCCAGTGTCCTTTTCATATACCACCTAGGACTGTTACCGCGTCATTTTGACGAAAGCAAAAAATCCTTGTTTGCTTTATATTTTATGCTATGATTCTATGCGGTTACCGTTAGAGTAGGCGGAAGGTGCATGGACATCTGGAAAAACTTTCACGGGCTCAACTCAGGTTACGTAATGGATCTCTACGAACGTTACGTAAGAGACTCTTCTTCAGTCGATCCCGCTACCAAGACCATCTTTAAGGGATGGAAACCCGATAGCAAATACTCGTCTCTCAGGGTCGAAATTGAACCCGAGATCGAGAAAAATGGCTTCAAGCAATCATCCGTAAGGGATGTAAACAAGGCTGTTGCAATCGCCAACATGGCCCAGGCAATCAGGAGGCATGGTCACTTGGCAAGCAGAATAGACCCCCTCGGGGGCCCCGTTCACGGAGACCTCACCCTGCACGCCGAAACCTTCGGACTTGACGAGGAGGAATTAAGAGATTTTCCCTCGACTCTTGTAGGATGGCCTCTTTCGCAGAACTCCCTTGACGCGCTTGACGGAATAAGAAAGCTGAGAAAAATCTACTCTTCCTCCACAGGGTATAACTATGACCACATCTACGAAGCCGAAGAGAGAAGGTGGATGAGGGGCGCCATAGAGTCAGGCGTTTACCGCCCTCCCCTAAATCCTGTCGACGAAGTGGATCTTCTCGATACCCTCACCAAGGTGGAGGTATTCGAAAACTTTCTCCACAGGATCTTTCCCGGAAAATTCAGGTTCTCAATAGAAGGCGTCGACATGCTTGTGCCGATGCTGAATGAACTCATACATCTCGCCATCAAAGCCGACATACACCAGATAATTCTCGGAATGGCCCATCGCGGAAGGCTGAACGTGATGCACCACGTGATGGAGAAAAACTACAAGTACACGCTTCTTAAGTTCAAGGACCCTGTTCTGGTAAGGGACTTCGCCGATGACATGGGATGGACCGGGGACGTAAAGTATCACGAGGCCGTAGAGCGCGATATTCCGACAGGAGACATGCTTGACCGCAACATGAGGATCACCATGGTTCCCAATCCGAGCCACTTGGAATCCGTAAATCCGGTAGTGCAGGGAATGTCGAGAGCCTGCGGGATAAGCGATGATACATCTGGTTCTCCGCAGTTTGACCCGTCAACGGTAATACCGGTGCAGATCCATGGAGATTCGGCATTCATGGGACAGGGGATAAACGCGGAAACGCTTAATCTCTCCGCTCTTCCGGGCTACTGCGCTGGCGGAACGATACACATAATCACCAACAACCAGCTCGGCTACACCACGCTTCCCTCCGACAGCAGAAGCACTCTTTATGCAAGCGATCTCGCCAAGGGATTCGAAATACCGATTGTCCACGTAAACGCGGACGACCCGGTTGCCTGCATAGAGTCAATACGCCTAGCCTTCGGCTACACATCGAAATTCGAGAAACATTTCCTAATAGACCTCGTCGGATACAGAAGATACGGACATAACGAGGCGGACGAACCGGGATTCACCCAGCCCATGATATACAAAAAGATAGACAGCCATCCACGGGTGATGAGTATCTGGGCGAAGAAACTGATAGAAAAAGGCACCGTCTCGGAAAAGCAGGTAGAACAGCTACAGGAAGAACATATCAAGAAGATTGCCGAGGAATTCGAATCAATTTCTCCTGACGACTCCCCCGAGGAATCAACGGCACCATCCCCGGAACGCGAGATAGCGAAAAGAACGGTTACCAAGATTTCGGACGAGACACTTTGCGAACTAAATGACTCCCTGCTTTCAATTCCCGAAGAATTCACCGTAAATTCGAAAATCGCCAGGATACGTGACAGGAGAAAAAACATTCTCGACGACCCGAAAGAAAAGACAATTGACTGGGCCATGGCCGAGGAACTAGCCTACGCATCCATAGTCGCAGAAGGCATTCCCATCAGAATAACCGGACAGGATTGCGAGAGGGGTACTTTCAGCCACCGCCACGCGGTGCTACATGACTCTGAGAACGGCGCTATACATATTCCCCTGCAAGAAATCCCGCAGGCAAAAGCGGCGTTCGAGATAAAGAACAGTCCTCTCAGCGAAAACGCCTGCCTGGGTTTTGAGTACGGCTACTGCATCGAAAGAACAAACTGCCTTGTAATATGGGAAGCTCAGTACGGAGATTTCATAAACGGGGCTCAGACCATAGTGGATGAATATCTTGTATCGGCAAGAGCGAAATGGGGACAGACCCCTTCCCTAGTTCTTCTACTCCCTCACGCTTATGAAGGACAAGGCCCTGATCACTCAAGCGGAAGGCTTGAAAGGTTCCTGATGTCGGCCGCCGAATACAACATAAGGATAGTAAACTGCACCACTTCGGCACAGTTTTTCCATGTGCTTCGCCGCCAGGCCCTGCTGCTTGAAAAAGATCCTCTTCCCCTGGTTGTCATGACACCCAAGGGACTTCTCCGAAACCCGATGATAAACTCGTCCCTTAAGGATTTATCCGAGGGGAGATGGTTTCCAGTGATTGACGATCCGATGACCGCCAGACGGGCAAAAAAAGTAAGAAGGCTCATATTCTGCAGCGGCAAGATATACGTTGACCTCATCTCAAGCGAACTCAGAGCCAAATCGCCCGATGTCGCAATAGCCAGAATCGAGCAGCTTTACCCAAGGCCCAAGGACGAGGTAAGCGCCGTCTTGGAGAGGTATGGTAAGCTTGAAGAGGTGGTTTGGGTGCAGGAAGAACCCCAGAATGCGGGAGCCTGGAAATACATGCTGCCTTTTTTCAGAAGAAAAATTATCAAGAAACGGCTTCCACTCAGTTATATAGGGAGAAAGCGCTACTCAAGCCCTTCCGAAGGACTTTCCTCCATGCACAAATACAACCAGGACCTGCTTGTAAAACAGGCGTTCAGCATAGACGAAGTAGTAGAAGGGAATGAAGAAAGCGGCATAACCTGGCACAGGGATATCTGAAACAAACGCGCAAGCGAGGGAGAAAATGGCCAAGAACATCGTCGTTCCCCACTTGGGGGATTCCGTAATAGAAGCAACAATAATCAAGTGGACCAAGCAACAGGGAGACTCGGTGAGACTCGGGGAAACCGTTGTTGAGCTTGAAACCGAGAAAGCTAACTTCGAAGTCGCCGCCGAAGCGACGGGGATTCTGGCTTCAATAGCCAAAAAAGCCGATGAGGATGTCGAAGTAGGAGACATTCTGGGAACCATCGAGGTATCCGAGAGTAAAAAGGATACAAAAAGCGATGCAGAAGAAGCCCCTAAAAAAACCGAGGCCTCACCCCAACCGCCAGCCGAAGAAATTCCTCAGGAAAAACAGCCTGAAGAAGAACCCAGGGCCCGAGTGACTCCCGTCGCGAGAAATATCGCCGAGCAGAACGAAGTCGACCTTTCCCAGGTCATACCCGAGGGAAACAGAATCACAAAAGATGATGTGGAAAAGCACCTTGAGTCCCAGAGAACCAGAGAAGAAACCCCGCAAGAAGCTCCCCCGGAGGAGAAAATCTCCGAAACCCCCGTGTCGCCTGATATCTTCCCCTCCCTCTCACAGCTTACCGCTAATAAAGAGAGAAGGATGAAGATGTCGAGACGTCGCAGGACTATCGCAAGGCGTCTCGTGGAAGCTCAGCAGACAGCCGCCATACTTTCCACTTTTAATGAAATCGACATGTCTAACGTAATGGAGCTTCGATCGAGAAAAAAGGATGCTTTCCGGGAAAAATACGGAGTGAGCCTCGGTTTTTCCTCCTTTTTTATAAAAGCCTCTATCGGAGCACTCAGACTGTTTCCTGAGATAAATGCCGAGATCCAAGAGGATGAAATAGTCTATAAGGACTATTACGACATCGGAATAGCGGTAGGAGCCGAGGGAGGACTTGTCGTTCCGGTCATAAGGGAGGCTGACAGAAAAACCTTCGCTCAGATAGAAAAAGAGGTCAGGGAACTTGCCGAGAAGGCAAACACAAACACGCTTTCGCTCGATGAAATTTTCGGCGGGACTTTCACAATAACCAACGGGGGAGTATACGGCTCGCTGATGAGCACCCCAATACTGAATCCCCCGCAGGTCGCCATACTGGGACTTCACAAGATAGAGGAGAGACCCGTGGCGGTTAACGGAGACATAGTGATAAAACCGATGATGTACACTGCACTCAGCTACGACCACAGGATAGTTGACGGAAAGGAAGCGGTTCAGTTCCTCGTAAAAATAAAGGAACTTATCGAAGACCCCGAAACTCTTCTTATCGAAGGATAAAACCGCAGACATCTCCGCAGAGAAAAGTCCGGATCAGTTTAGCAAGAAACGTCTTTCCAGACCAGGCTCAAAAATATCAGGAAGCAGTAATCCCGTTTATAATAAAATGGGATTGCTAGTAGAGAGGTGCTTTTCATGTTAGCGAACATCAAATTCCCGAGTGGCTTCGCTCGGTTTGCTTTAGTGGTTTTTCTTGTGTCCTGCATCACAATCCAGGAATCAAAAGCAATGGAAGGCTTTTACGCAGGGGGAGCGATCGGCGGAGAATATGCCGATGTGGATTTTAAAAAATCTGTGGGTCGCATTCTTCCTGACACTCCCACCGAATTCACCTCAGCAGAGGATAGTGCCCAGGGCTGGGTAGGCTCATTTAAGGCTGTCCTGGGACATCGCTGGAATCTGCCCGGGAGAACATACTTCTCAGGGGAAATTGACGCTGCACTCAGACTGGACAATGACGTAACGGGTTTCCTTGAGGGCGTCATGGATGACCAGAACCCCGACAACAACGTGTTCCCAGGGGACTGGTATCTTGACAAGAACTACAGCGTGGGCTTTAACGCCAAACTTGGGTACTCTCCCGAAGGAATCAGTTTTTGGGGCGAGGGAGGCTCTGTCTACATAATCGGGGGAATACAGTGGCTTGACGCAACTGTCAGAAGTGAACATGAAGGCATACTGCCCAATGGAGAAATACTGGAGGGCGGATATGGCTCGGACATCTCTGCAATACCATGGCTTGCCGGAGCTGGCATAGAAATCGGAGGTGCCAAGAGTCGTCTTGATCTAAGAGTAATCTACAGCAGATACAACGTTGACTTCAGCGTGGAAGAGGTTAATTCTCCCGATCTTCGTTACGATCTTCGCTACGATTATGAAATAAGCGAATGGGGAGTTTATCTGGGTTACACCTGGTTCCTGGGATTCGCTTTGGGTACATGAGCCAAGAACCCTTGTCTTAACTGCTTGACGTTCTATGAGCTCGTCTCCAGTTCAAGCATTTCGCCCCATTTTTCCGTTACATAAGTGAAGAGTTTTCCGCGTTCCGCGTAATTACTCGCCCTACCTATTAATTCGCGGGCGGAATCTCTTGATTCACCAAGCAGAGCGGAATCTCTTATAAGGTTGGCAAAGCTGAAACCGGGAACTCCCGACTGTTTCGTTCCCATGAATTCCCCAGGACCCCTGTTGGCAAGATCAAACTCGGAGATTCTGAACCCGTCTGAGGTCTCACCCATTATTTTAAGCCTCTCTCCCGACTCCTCTCCCGACACAAACGAATACACTATATAACAAGTCGATTCATGTTCCCCCCTCCCCACTCTTCCCCTCATTTGGTGAAGTTGTGAGAGTCCGAAGCGTTCTGCGTTTTCTATAACCATGACGGTGGCGTTGGGAACGTCGACCCCTACTTCTATTACCGTCGTGGAAACAAGAATATCGCACCGCTTCGCGAGAAAATCATCCATCACCGCGTCTCTCTCATCGCTTTTCATTCTGCCGTGAAGAAGACAGACACGAAACTCGGAGAATTCCTTGCGCAGTTCCTCGACCATTCTGGTTACGTGTCTTACGCGTTTGAAATCCTGATTCTCGGACTCCTCGATAAAAGGATAGACAAAATACGCTTGGCGTCCTTCTTCAAGTTTCTTTCTTGTCTGATCGTAAAACCATGTTCGGTTTTTCTGATTATCCCTGAGAACAAACGTCTCGACCCTTTTTCTTGAAGGAGGAAGCTCATCAATCACCGAAACCTCGAGGTCTCCGTACACAGTAATGGCTAAGGTTCTCGGAATCGGAGTAGCCGTCATAACAAGAACGTCGGGTACCGTTGCTTTCCTTACAAGCTTGGCTCTCTGGACAACTCCGAACCTGTGCTGCTCATCTATTACCACGAATCCAAGAGCCTTAAAATCCACCGCTTCTGAGATCAGGGCATGGGTTCCAACCACGATATCAGCCTGGCCGGTTCTTATCTCTTCATGGACGCGGGATTTGTTCGCCTTCGAAAGGGCACTTTTAAGAAGAACTACGCTTATTCCCGTGTTCTCGGTCATTTGCTTAATATTTCGAAAATGCTGCTCAGCCAGTATCTCCGTCGGAACCATAAGTGCGGCCTGATAGCCGGACTCAACCGCCCGGAGCATCGAGACAAGGGCAACAAGAGTCTTTCCGCTTCCCACATCACCCTGAAGAAGCCTATTCATCGGGTGGGAGGAAACCATGTCCGCCCTTATCTCCGAGATAGCTCTTTGCTGAGCATGTGTAAGGCTGAAAGGAAGTAATCGAAGAAGTTTCTCCGATATAAAGTCTCCGGAGTTAAAAGATATCCCGTCACTTTGTTCCACCTTTTGTTTCTTCGAGAAGAGGCCGAGTTGGAGGACAAAAAACTCGAAGAATATAACGGTTCTGTGGGCCCGGGAACCCGCGACCGACACAGGGTCGTCAAAATCAACCGGCGGGATATCGCCCGGGGGAAAATGCACTTGCTCAAGTGCCTCGGGCAAATCCACCAAATCGTGCTTTTCCCGAATGTCTTTCGGGATCAGTCCCCCGAAGTCCCTTGCATAGCCGTCAAGAGCTCCTCTTACCGCCTCCCTCAGTTTCTTCTGAGTAAGACCTTCTGTAAGCGGGTAGACGGGAACGATTCTTCCGAACTGAAGAGGGTTTCCTATATCTTCTTCATCTTCTATTATCTCTATATCCTGGGCAAGCGGATGAATTATCTGGAGAGTTCTGCCGCCCGGGGCGACCGATACTTTGCCGTGAATTATGAAACTCGCACCCTTTTTAAAAATCCCCCTGAGATAGGAAGGATTGTAATTAAACCAGGTGAGTCTAAGCCTGCCGGTCCCGTCGTGAATAACTACCTGAAAAAAGCTTCTCCTCCTGTTTCTTATGTCCGCCACGGAAACAACCCTGCCCCGAACAGTGCAGGAATCCCCCGGAGCAATTTCCGATATGTCTGCTATCTTCCTGCGGTCGTCGTATTTTCTCGGAGAGTAAAAAAGAAGGTCTGAAACGGTAAATATGGATCTTTTCGCGAGAAATCCCGCAATCCTCGATCCGATTTTCTCAAGGGTCGTCACGCTCACAGAAGATGGGCTCCCGCCCGGGGGAGACTTTTTTCTGGAAACGGATGTTTTCCTTGGGATATTCCCGCGTTCGCTTCTTGTGGCAAGCTTTATTGCTTTGCGAACGGTCGATAGCGCAGAAGATATTTTCTTCTTTTTCTCCGCCCGCTCCAACCCCTCGAATCCGGAAAAAGAATCCCGAAGGGTGGTTATGAGAGTTTTTATTTCCGCAGGAGGATTGGATGTAAGGACTTTCGTGCATAAGCTCCTTACGGTTCCTTCCAGGTCGGCCATCCTGTCAAGATTCGAGAATTTATTCTTCGAGGCAAAATCAAGGGGAGTTTCCAGACGATTCAGAGATTTTTCCATCTCGCCCCGCATAATGAATCAGGCTTCTTCCGCTTTAGTTGCTTTTCTAACTACATTACCGTCTTTATCGAGATTGAGGGTGCTTTTGCATTTTGGATAGCCGCTGCAGCCGAGAAAGCGCCCGCGCCGGCTGCGGCGAACAACCATGGGTTTACCGCATTTCTCGCATTTTATATCTTCGCGGACCTCGGGAGCTTCCTTCTGCTTTATGACAATCTTGCCATCCTGCCTTGTGAATTCCTTGGGGTTTTTACAATCGGGATACTTTGAGCAGGAAAGAAACTGCCCGTAGCGCCCTTCTTTTATCACCATGGGGGCCCCGCACTTATCGCATTCTATATCATCGCAGATCTCGGGGTCGGTTTTCTTCCCAACGATGATCTCGCCGTCTTCCGCTCTTGTGAAGTCCTTCGCGCTCTTACATTCAGGATACGCAGAGCAGGAAAGAAACTGCCCGTAGCGCCCTTCTCTTATAACCATCGAAGCTCCGCACTTGTCACATTCTATATCAGTTGGAATTTCCAACTTGCGTCCCTCGATTTCCTCCTCGGCTCTGGTCACGCTCTTTGAAAATCCATCGTAAAAGCCCCGCAGGAGTTCAACCCAGTGAACTTCGCCCTCTTCCACCCTGTCAAGATCGCTCTCCATCCGGGCTGTAAATTCCTCGTTCATTATTCCCGGGAAACCCTCCACCAGAAAATCGTTCACGGAGAAACCCAGGGAAGTCGGAACGAACCTTCCCTTCTGCCGCTCGGCATATCCCCTGTCCTGTATTGTCGAAAGGATGGAAGCGTAGGTCGAGGGTCTTCCGATACCCTTTTCCTCAAGTTCCTTTACAAGCGAACTTTCCGAATATCTGGGCGGAGGCTGAGTGAAATGCTGCTTGGGGTCAAGCTTTAGAAGAGAAAGAACATCTTTTTTTGAAAGCTCGGGAAGCCGCTTGTTTTCGTCTCTTTTCGAGTTCTTACCCGTATTGCTGGTTTCTTCTTTTTCGGTCGCCTCCTCGTAGGCGGCTGTAAAGCCCGGGAACTTCATCACGTTGCCAGTGGCCCTGAAAACAGCTTCGCCCGCCGTGATGTCAACACGAGTCTGGTCGTATACGGCTGGAGTCATCTGCGAGGCAATGAACCTTTTCCATATAAGAGAATAAAGCTTATACTGGTCTTCGGTGAGAAACTTCTTGAGATCCTCGGGACGCCTTGAAGGAAAAGTGGGTCTTATGCATTCATGGGCGTCCTGCGCGGATTTCTTCACCTTAAAGGTATTCGGACGCTTCGGCACGTAACCCCCTCCGTAATTCTTGGATATGAAATCCCTTGCTTCAGCTACAGCGTTATCAGAGGCCCTCACCGAATCGGTCCTCATGTAGGTTATAAGTCCTACCGGCCCCTCGCTTCCAAGCTCAATTCCCTCGTAGAGTCCCTGGGCAACCAGCATAGTCTTTTTGACGGAGAAGCGGTTTTTTTTCGAGGAATCCTGCTGGAGAGTGCTGGTTATAAAAGGAGGCAGCGGCTTTCTTTTCCGCTCTTTCTTCTCGATCTCTCCTACAACAAAATCCTTTCCTGAAAGCGCGGAAACTATATCCTCTGACTGCTGTGCGTTTTCAATCTTGGCTTTTTTCCCCCGGAACATGTTAAGCGAAGCCGTAAAGGCATCCGCATCGGGGTCCGCACTCCTCTTAACAAGGGCATCGAGAGTCCAGTATTCCCGCGGCTTGAAATTCTTAATCTCCCTTTCCCTGTCGACAACAAATCTGAGAGCAACACTCTGTACCCTCCCGGCGCTCAGCCCCTTTCTAACCTTTTTCCAAAGAACGGGACTCACTTTGTAGCCGACGATCCTGTCAAGAATTCTTCTCGCCTGCTGAGATTCGAAGCGGTCTGTGTTGATCTCGAGGGGCCTGTTCATTGAGTCCCTCACTCCCGCTTCCGTTATTTCGTGTATAAGAACCCTGTGGACCTTGTCCCAGAGATCAAGGCGGTTGGCTATGTGCCATGCGATCGCTTCTCCTTCCCTGTCCGGGTCGGAGGCAAGATAAACTTTTTCGGCATCTCGCGACGCTTTTTTCAGATTCTCAAGATATTTGGTTTTGCCCTTTATGACTGTGTATTTGGGCTTGAAATCGTTTTTTATATCCACCCCGAGACTGCTGCTCGGAAGATCTACCAGATGTCCCGAAGAAGCTTCCACGCGGAAATCCCGGCCGAGATATTTCTTTATTGTTCTCGCCTTTGATGGAGATTCGACTATTACAAGAGATTTGGCCATAGAAATAGTTGCTCTGTTCGTAAAATCAGTCTAAATCTTATAAAAAGCTGACGGAGTCTGTCAATACCAACCCAAACCACTCCCCAAATCCTTCGCAGCGTGTCAAACCTCTATACTCCGTACAAGGGCCTTGTTGGCATTATACCACCTGAGCGAGTTTTCAATGCCGGTCTCGACATCAAAGCAAGGTTCCCAGTCCAAAATCCTTTTTGCCTTGCCTATACTTGCCAAGGTAACCCTGATATCGGAAGGATGCGGAGCGCTGCAAGTGACTTTGGCTTTTTTGCCGGTCCTGCGTTCTATTACGCTTATAATTTCGTTGAGGGAGACAGAGGTCGCGCTTCCGAGATTTATTACCTCAAAGCCTAAATTCCTTATCGCCAAGACTGTACCGGCCGCAATATCGTCAACATAGGTAAAGTCCCTTTTCTGCTCTCCGTCACCCAGTATGACTATTTCCTCTCCCTCGTTTATCCACTTTATGAACCGAAAAACGCTCATGTCTGGCCTTCCCGCGGGACCGTAAACCGTAAAGTAACGAAGCACCGAGATATCTATTCCATAAAGAGAGTTGTAGACCGAGCAAAGGCCTTCGGCCGATTTCTTCGAGGAGGCGTATTGAGAAAGCTGATAATCGGTCTTCATATCCTCCCTGAAAGGAATCTCGTTTTCCCCGTAGACGCTTGAAGTCGAAGCGAGCACGAACTTGCCTACTCCTTCTGAGCGACAAAATTCAAGGAGATTAAGGGTTCCAGTCACATTGGTAGAGTAATATATCCAGGGATTCTCAATGCTCTGGCGAACCCCGGCGCGGGCCGCAAGGTTAATAACGCAGTCAATCCGGCCACCTTCGCAGAGACTCTTTATTTCCTCACACACCGAAAGAAGCCTGGAATTGTCCGATATGTCGCACTCGAAAAAACTGAATTTCTCAAGCTTTCTGAGAGTTTCAAGCCTGTGATGCTTGAGCCTCACGTCATAAGCGTCGGACATGTTGTCGAGCCCGAAAACAAGGTCTCCACGCTCAAGAAGGAGTTCGCACACTTTGGCGCCTATAAATCCTGCGCACCCCGAAACGATTACTTTCATGATGGTAAAAACCGCTCCCAGTTCATTCTCATTACCTGCCGATTCCGAAATACTCGATACCCATGGCCTCAAGTTTCATGTAATCATAGATATTTCTTCCATCAAATATCACAGGGGTCTTCATCAGTTCCTTTATCATCTCGAAATTCGGCTGTCTGTACTGACTCCACTCGGTGTGAATCACAAGGGCGTCCGCCCCCCTGCAGGCATCGTAGTAGGATTCGAAATAATCCACACTGTCTCCCAGTACGGTTCTCGCATTTTCCATGGCGGCGGGGTCGTGGACGGCAACAGAACATCCCGCATCAAGAAGTTTTTCTATCACGTAAAGCGATGGGGCCTCCCTTATATCATCCGTGTTAGGTTTAAACGAAATTCCCCACACGGCAACTCTTTTTCCCGCAAGATCAGTGAAAAATCCGGCTATTTTATCGAAGAACCTCTCCCTTTGAGCGGCGTTCACGCGGTCAACCGCGGTTACCACCCTAGGGTCATAGCCTACACCGTGCGCCATTTTCTCAAGGGCTTTTACGTCCTTTGGGAAACACGACCCCCCGTATCCTACTCCCGGATAGAGATAATATCTGCCTATCCTCGCATCAGAACCCACCACCGAGCGCACCTCGGACACGTTCGCACCCAGAAGTTCGCAGAGGTTAGCTATCTCGTTCATAAACGATATCCTGGTGGCAAGCATCGCGTTTGAGGCATACTTCGACATTTCAGAAGACCGGATGGAAACCACTATAGTCCTGTCGGCAGATCTCATAAAGGGAGAGTAAAGCTCCCTGAGAACCGAGCCTACCGATTCATCCTCAACTCCTATTACCACCCTGTCGGGCTTAAGGAAGTCCTCAATCGCCGCTCCTTCCTTGAGAAATTCAGGGTTTGAGGCCACACCGAACTCCTGATCCGTGAGGGATTTTATAGTGTCGCGCACTTTCTCGGTAGTGCCCACGGGAACCGTACTTTTGGTTACCACTATCTTGTATCCGTTAAGATTGCTCCCTATTGACCGCGCAACTTCGAGAACAGAAGAGATGTCCGCCTCGCCGTCTTGCGCCTGAGGGGTTCCAACCGCAATAAATACAAGAAAGGATTCCCTGACGGCCGAAGCTATATCGGTTGTAAAGGAGAGCCTTCCCTCATCTATATTGGTGCGCACCATCTCATCAAGACCCGGCTCGAAAAAGGGAACTTCGGCGCGTTGAAGGCTCTCGATTTTGCTTTCATCTATGTCGACGCACTCAACGCTGTTCCCGCTTCCCGCTAAACACGCTCCCGTGACAAGTCCCACGTAACCCGTTCCTATAACGGCTATCTTCATCTGGCAAGTTTCCTCTGATAAATGCGCAAGCAACCCTCGTGCAGGAATTTTCAACCAATTAAAAGAGAAGATAGGGTACAACAAATCCTCAAAAAATAAACAGAACCGGGAAAACCCGCAATGGACAAAGTATAGTTACAGGAAAAAGCTAAGGAGGCGCATCTTGAAATCTCATACCGAATATCTGTGGTTTAATACGGACAAAAAAAGAGAGTTCGTTCACATAACTCCGACGGTAAGGCAGATCGTACAGCAAAGCGGCATAATTGAGGGTTTTGTCCTCGTGTCCGCTATGCATATAACGGCTTCTGTCTTCGTAAACGACCTCGAGCAGGGGCTTTTCGAGGACATATGGGAGTGGCTTGAAGGCATCTCGCCCTTCAGGGAAGATTACAAGCATCACCGCACGGGGGAGGACAATGGAGACGCTCACCTGAAAAATCTCCTCATGCACCACCAAGTGATGGTTCCCGTGACGGAAGGAGACCTTGACCTTGGCCCTTGGCAGGAAATCTTCTACGGGGAGTTTGACGGAAGGAGGAGAAAGAGGGTCGTCGTGAAAGCTATCGGGATATGAAAAACACTCGAGGGAGCAAAAAATCCAGAATATTCATAGACAGCCGCGGCAGGTGGTTTCACGACGGGGTCAGAATAACCCACAGGTGGACATACCTTGAGAACAACAAGAATCTCGACGTGGACGCAGATGGGAGGTTTTTCGTCGAAGAGCAAGGGAGCAGGGTTTACGTCGAGTGCGAGGATACCCCTTTTGTTGTTACTATGGTCACCAAAACGGAGAACGGTTTTTCCATAAGGTTAAACGACGAATCCGGGGAAGAACTGGATTTGACGACTCTCACCATAGCCGAGCAGAACATACCTTACGTAAAAGTAAAGAACGGGAAATTCGAGGCTAGGCTGCTTAGCGCGGCCTACTACGAACTAATGAAACACGCAGGAAAAGACGAGAAAGGCTTTTACCTGGAATCCGGACGGAGCAGGTCCTATCTGCACCACAATTCAAGAACCGTCTAATTAGATTTGCTTGAAACCTGTCGGGGCATGGGTTACGCTGTCCTTGCAAATTATCGGCTCCATCTGCTCAGAAAACAGATCTTGCAGTACAGGCCACAAAACCGCGTATTATGCTAGCGATATCCGCACTCACGAAAACCCTTGCGGGAATGCGTCATGGAGGACTAGGTTGACCTGCTGGGGTTATACCGGTGTCAAAGGTCCCGATAACTGGGGCTCCCTCTCGCCGGATTATGCGACCTGCGCTATCGGACGCATGCAGTCGCCGATTGACATCACGGGGGCCTTTCCCGTCAAGGGACCGGCACTGAAATTTGATTACAAGCCCTCTTCTCTGAAGATTCTAAACACCGGACACACCCTCCAGGTAAATTACGCACCCGGCAGCACGCTGACTGCAGCAGGTGAAATTTACGAACTGTTGCAGTTTCACTTTCACGTCCCGAGCGAACACGCTTTTGATGGTTCGCACGCGGCGATGGAGGCACATTTCGTACACAAAAATCCAGCAGGCGTACTGGCAGTGGTTGGCGTTATGATGGAAATAGGCGCACAAAACCATGCCTTGGATGCGGTGTTTGACAACGTACCGACCGAGGCAGGAATAGAAATTGATGTTGCGGGCACGACAGTGGATGCATCCGTGATACTGCCGACGACCACCGGCTATTTCCATTACAAGGGGTCACTCACCACCCCTCCCTGCAGCGAGGGAGTACACTGGTTCATTTTCCCGGACGTAATTGAGGTGAGTGCAGAACAGGTCGCAAACTTTGAGCGGATGTTCGGACACAATGCACGTCCGTTACAAAAGTGCAACGACCGTCTGCTGATTGTATCTTCGTAGTTTCAGTGAAAAGCCCCGCACACCCTTGCAACCAACTCATCGGTGAATACCCTTCCCTTGGCGGTGAGTCTGAGACGGTCGCCATCGGTGAGAATAAAACCGTCAGATTCAAGGTATTCGAGGCCAGAAGTATCAGGTTCGCAACCAAAGCGTTTCCTTACGTCTTCAATTCCTACCCCGTCGCTTAGCCGAAGTCCCATAAGAAGCTTATCTTCAAGGGCTGTAGTCCGCGAGAGATCATAAGAGGCAGAGACGGCATTTCCGTTGCCCACAACTCGCTTCATGTAAAGCTCGGGATTCCTTACGTTTGACCATCTTATTCCCCAGCCCTCTTCTCCACCGCAGCTAATGTGGGAATGGGCTCCGGCACCCACGCCTAGGTAATCATGACAGTTCCAGTAGATAAGGTTATGCCTGCACTCATAGCCACGCCGGGCAAAATTCGATACTTCGTAATTGCCGTACCCCTCTGCCTCGAGTATTTCCCGTGCGCTCCGCATGAACCCGACCAGAACCGAGTCATCGGGAACAGAGAGTTTCCCTTTGCGCCGAAGCGTCGCAAACTCGGTGCCGGGCTCAATCGTAAGGCAGTAGGCGGATATATGGGTCGGAGAGAATCTCAGGGCAGTACGGATATCTTCTTCAAACTCTTCCCGGGTTTCCTGAGAGCTTCCGTATATAAGATCAAGATTATAGTTGTGAAAACCGGCGTCCCGGACGTCAACAAGCGCGCGGACACAGTCATCCGGAGTGGTGAATCTCCCGTAGAAATCAAGCTTTCTCTGCGAAAAAGACTGTACGCCGACGCTTATTCTGTTTATCCCAAAGCGCATGAGGGAAACAAGCTTTTCCCTGTCGGCGGTTCTCGGGTTAACCTCGAGGCTCACTTCTACCTTGGACGAGAAGGAAGCAATCGAGGCGAGTTTCTCCATTACCATCCCTACACTTCTGGGCTTTAAAAGTGACGGGGTCCCTCCTCCGAAAAACACCGTGCTTATCTCTCTGCTTTCAATAACGCTCCGGGAGCTTTCAATTTCCCGCTCCAGGGCACGGACGTAATCATCCTCCGGAAAGTTGCCATTAGTCCCATAAGAGTTAAAATCACAATAAGGACATTTGGTAAGACAATACGGAATATGCACATATACGCCTAGGGGCGTTTGGTATTTATCGATATTCTCTTTCATCCTCACTCAAGCGACACACCGCGGTTGCCACACGATGAGTATACCGAAAAAATTCCTCCTTCTTCTCAGTCCACTGCTGCTGCTTTCCCAGACCGCGTGGGCACAGGAAGTAATCCCGGTTGAACGGGCCATCGAGATAGCGCTGCTCAACAGCCCGGAACTCCGGATTTCCCGTTCCGAGGTCGACATCTCGAAATCAATACTCAGGCAGACGAAGGCTCCCCTTTATCCCCAGCTCAGCGGAAAGCTCGTGGTACCGTTTGTGGGAAGAGAATCCGGTTTTTACGTCGACCAGATGATATGGGACTTTGGAAAGACAAAAGCCAGGATAAGAGCAAGAGAACATCATCTGGAATCCGCAAGATACCTGCTTACGGGCTCAGAAGCGATGCTCGTGCGCGACACTCGCATTGCTTACTACCAGGCGCTTTCCGAGAAAAACCGGCTCGAGGGGGCTGCCACAGAAACCAAGCGCAGGGAATGGCTCCTTGAGAAAACAGAAGAGCTTTTCGCCGTCGGCAAAAGGTCCGCCCAGCAGCTAAGCCAGGCAGAAATCGACCTGCAACAGGCAAAGCTAGAACTGGTTTCAAGGGAAAACTCCTACGAACTCGCCATGCTTAACCTAAGACATCTGATGAACGACCCCTCGCTCGGACAATTCGACATCCGTGAGGATCTTGCCTATGAGAAGGTATACGAAACCAGAGAAGACCTTGTCAGCTTCGCCCTCTCCGAAAACGCAGAGATAAAGAGTCTTCTGGCGGACCATGATGGAATAAGGGCCTCGGTTGCAGAGGCCAAGGGGAAATTTCTCCCGTCGATATTCGGCAGGGCAGCGTACAGATTTGAGGGAGAAGGCGCCCAGACGCCGGCTTTTGTCGCCGGGCTCGGCGTTAAGATTCCCATCTTCGAGGGATTCTCAAGGTTCGGCCAGATGTCACAGTCAAAGGCTGAACTCACAAGAAACGAGGCACAGACCGAACTGCTCAGAAACAGAATAATCCTCTCGGTTGGGGAACTCTACCTCGAACTCAAGCACCTTGAGAAAAAAATAAAAATACTTGGGGATTCAGAATCGATATCGGAGAAAAACCTGCTTCTTGTCAAGGAAAGATACGAGTCGCGAAGCGCTTCGAAAATAGAATTCGCCCAAGCCCAAGCACTCTACGAGGAATCGGTAGCGGACTACAAAAACTCCATATATGACTATAAAATAGTAAGGTTAAGTCTGTTAAGCCTCTGCGGAAAAGAGATACAATGAAAAATTCCCCCCGCTCAAAGCTTCTCTACGCCGTCGCCGCCGTAGTCGTCATCGCAGTATACTTCATCTTTTTCGGAGGAAAGGAAGGCAAGATAGAGTACGTAACGCAGAAGATCGAGAGAGGAAACATAACTTCTCTTGTAAGAGCCTCGGGAACCTTAAAACCGACTAAGGAAGCAAGAATATATTCGCAAATAAACGGAACAATAAAGGAAGTCCGCTCTGAGGTGAACGATGAGGTCAGAAAGGGCCAAGTACTGGCCCTCATGGAAGAACCGGAGGGTCTTTCAGGAGACGTCGAATACTTCAAGGAGATACTTAAGAAGACTACAACCGACCTTGAGATTTCAACCAACTCGCACGAGGCAAACAAGAGGCTTTACGAAAAAGAACTTATCTCCCGGGAGGAATTCAACATATCCCTCTCAGAGCACAGCGCGGCAGTTGCCGCCCGGGAAAAAGCCCAAGCCGATCTAGAGACGGCGCAGAGAAGGTTTGACGCGACGCGCATCACTTCCATGCTTGACGGCATGGTGCTTGAGAAGAACATAATAATCGGCGAACAGATACACCCGAACAAATCCGAACCCCTGTACGTACTCGCTGAAAACCCCCGAACTCTTCATCTGGTTTCAAACGTAAGCGAAGCCGACATAGGAAAGATAAAGAAGGGTCAGGACGCTCTTTTCAGGGTTGACGCCTTCCCCGGGAAGAATTTCAGCGCGAAAGTGGCACAGGTGGCAAACTCTCCGAGCATAAAAAATGACGTCGTTACCTATGACGTAACGTGCCTTGTGGAGAACCCGGAGCTAGAGCTTAAACCCGGGATGACCGCCGAAGTCAAAATAGTCATATCAACCAAAAAAGACATACTTAAAATTCCCACCGCAGCGCTCCGCTTCATTCCCCCGAAATCCTCCGCCGCCACGGCCGAGGCGGGCGAAAACATCTGGATCCTCAAGCAGGGAAAACTCTCGCCAGTAGTAATAGAAACCGGGATAAGCGACGATTTCCACACAGAAATCGTAAACAGTTCGCTCTCTGAAGGAGATCCGATAGTGGTTGAGTACACGATTTCCGGCGGAAACAACAAAGGACCGGGCTTTGCGCTTCCCCAGCCGAAAAGATTCTGATGACACCGCCCTTAATCAAGCTAAAGAACATCGGCAAAACCTACTCGAGCGGAAAAGTCGAGGTAAACGCCCTCCGCTCAATAAACCTTGAAATCGCACAAGGGGAATTCGTCGCCATTATGGGATCTTCGGGATCCGGCAAAAGCACTCTCATGAACATTCTCGGCTGCCTCGACACTCAAAGCCAAGGAAACTACGTGCTCGACGGGACCGACATAATGGAACTTGAGACGGATGAAAAGGCGGAGATAAGAAGCACGAAAATCGGTTTTGTCTTCCAGAGCTTCAATCTGTTGCCGCGGACGACGGCGCTTGAGAACGTGGAATTGCCACTTGTCTATTCCGGCATGCTGGGGGCCCAGAGAAAAAAGCTTGCCTCGGCCGCGCTCTCTCTCGTGGGACTCGCAGACAGAGCGGATCATCTTCCCAACCAGCTCTCGGGAGGACAGCAGCAGAGAGTGGCGATAGCCAGGGCGGTTGTAAACAATCCGAGGATGATACTCGCAGATGAACCGACCGGGAACCTAGATACGGCAACAAGCTACGAAATAATGAGAATATTCAGGGACCTGAACGAACAGGGAAAAACGATAGTAATGATAACGCACGAAGAAGATATAGCCTCTCACTCGAAAAGAATAATAAGCCTGAAGGACGGAGAGATCATCAAAGACAGATTGAACGGCCCGATTTGACTCTGTCGCCCCTCGCAAGCCGCGAAGCCGCAGCTTGGGGCATCCGATTGAGAGCACAAGCGGGTTGCAACCTGCCTCTGGCCCGCGGTCCGGGCTGGAAGACTACTCTGACGCTTCAATCAGTCCTCTTCCGGCATCATTACGAATTCTGGATAGGCTTCAATGCCCAGCTCGCCCACGTCTTGGCCGATGGCCTCGACATCCTCTGAGACCCGCAATCCCAAGGTCCGATCGATCAGAAACCACAACAGCATCGAAAGCCCGAACACAAACACTCCGACGGCCAAAATGCCGATGATCTGAACAAAAAGGCTTCCACCAGCAGCGATGCAGACCGCCAACGTCCCCCAGATGCCGGTGCAGAGATGAACAGGGACAGCACCCACGACGTCATCTACCTTTATCATTTCAAAACCCTTCATGGACAACAGGCAAACCATGCCCCCGATCGCCCCGATCACTACTGCCCAGAGATGCTGGACGATATCCGGCGCCGCCGTGATCGCGACTAGACCAGCCAGAGCGCCATTGAGTCCGGCGAACAGGTCGACACGGCCCAGTACGGGGCGGGATAGAGTCAGAGCCGCCAAAACCCCAGCCGCCGCGGCCAGGTTGGTATTTGAGAAGATATTGCTCACCGCCACGGCATCGAATGCGCCGCTGAGGGCAAGCTGCGAACCGCCGTTGAAGCCAAACCAGCCCAGCCAGAGTATAAAGACGCCGAGAGTGACGACCGGAACATTGGATGGAGGGGTCGCCTTGACACTGCCATCAGCCCGGAACTTGCCCGAACGCGGCCCAAGCATGATAGCCCCAGCAAGTGCCGCCCAGCCTCCCGTGGAGTGGACTACTGTGGAACCGGCGAAGTCCTTGAACCCTAATTCAGCCAACCAGCCTCCACCCCAAGTCCACGCGCCAACAATCGGGTAGATGACCGAGGTCAACACGACGATAAAAACGAAAAAAGACCACAACTTCACGCGCTCGGCCAGAGCGCCTGAAACAATCGAAGCCGTGGTCGCCACGAACACCATTTGGAAGAACCAGTACGACATCGCCGAGTAACCGCTTTCGACTACAGCCGCGGTGGCTGCTTCCTCGCCGCTCAGCAGCGCCACTTCATCGGCGGTCGTGCCGTACAGGAGTTCCAGCGAACCAAACCAGCCGCCCGGCTCGACGCCGACATACATGATGTTAAAGCCGATCAGGTAGTATGCCAGTCCGGCAATGGAGTAGAGACCAATGTTCTTCAAGCAAATGACCGAAGCGTTCTTCGTCCGTACCGAGCCCGCCTCGAGCATTGTGAAGCCCGCTGCCATCCACATCACTAAAGCGCCCCACACAAGGAACCCGAACGTGTTGAAGACGAACTGTGCCTCGCCCTCGATGGCGGCCCATGCAGGCACGGGCGACAAGACACAAGCCATTAGTATCGCGACAATGCCGAATCTAGTCACAACCCAAGCGGCAGCACTCCGACAGCCCTTAAATAACCGAAAGTTATGGATAATCATAGCTGCTTTCTACCTCCTTCTACGATGGACAGCGGCCGCGCAACGAGCGACAAGACCAAGACGCGGACTCAGAGAGCATGGCGCTTTCCGGTGTTCGTGTTGAGCTAAAGCCCAAAACAGCGCCGGATTACCCGACTGCCGAAAAAATATTTCTCTACCTCCTGTTAAAATACATAACACGCTTTGAGCAGCAGCTCAATAAAAAACGGTGGGTCTGTCAGATCGTTATGACTTGAAACAACGTAGATCCCAAACTGATTCTAAGCTGCAGTGACAAGCAATTCTGCCGGTTTTATTATGAAATCCAGATACCTGTAGCTTCCAGACACGAAAGGAAATCCTTGTTCAGTGTTGGAGATTCTCTCTTTTGCATCGCTGATTTTACGACATGTTTGAAAAATACTTCCAATTCCGTACAATCAAACCCAAATCAGAGTGGTCCGCTTCATAGTTGAACAGGCAACTCAAGAGGAAATCAAAATGCCAAAGATAAGCAAAATAAAAGCAAGAGAGGTACTGGATTCAAGGGGAAATCCAACGATAGAGGTGGAGGTGCACTGCTCAGACGGAGCCTCCGGTCGGGCGATGGTTCCCTCGGGGGCGTCGACCGGAGAGCATGAAGCGCTTGAACTTCGGGACGGGGAAAAGCGCAGATACATGGGAAAGGGGGTTTTGATGGCGGTAAAAAATATCCACGACATAATAGCTCCACGCCTTGAGAGTCTTGAGGTGCGCGACCAAGCTCTGATAGACCGCTCCATGATAGAGCTTGACGGGACGGAAACAAAATCCCGTCTCGGAGCGAACTCCATTCTGGGCGTGTCGCTTGCCTCGGCGAGAGCAGCCGCGAACTCCGAGGGAACCTCTCTTTTCAGCTATCTAGGAGGAAAAAACGCCAACACCCTTCCCGTACCGCTTATGAACATAATTAACGGCGGCGCTCATGCGGATAACAACCTTGATTTTCAGGAATTTATGATAGTTCCCCATGGTTTCCCCTCCTTCCGGGAAGCCCTTCGGGCGGGAGTGGAAACCTTCCACGCACTTAAATCCATACTCAGCGACAAGAACCTCTCGACAGCCGTCGGAGACGAGGGGGGTTTCGCACCTTCCTTGGAATCAAATGAGGAGGCGCTCAAATGCATAATAGAAGCCATATGGAAAGCTGGATACAACCCGGCAGAGCAGATATCAATAGCGCTTGACGTAGCCTCAAGCGAGTTCTTCCATGAGGGAAGTTATCATGTGGAGCGAAAAACTGTGCCAGTCGCCGGTTTAACGAAAATATACGAGGAGTGGATAGAAAAACATCCCGTCGTTTCGATAGAAGACCCCTTGGATGAAAACGACTGGGAAGGCTGGAAGATGCTTACGAAAAAAATAGGTTCCGCCGTCCAGCTCGTCGGAGACGATCTCTTTGTAACGAACACGAAAAGACTCTCAGACGGAATAGACTCGGGCGTGGCAAACTCCATACTCATAAAGGTAAACCAGATAGGAACGCTTACGGAAACTCTAGAGGCTATTGAGATGGCCAGGCGAGCGGGTTATAGTTACATAATATCCCATCGCTCGGGAGAAACGGAAGACTCGACGATAGCGGATATCGCAGTTGCCACAAATGCCGGTCAGATAAAAACCGGGTCAGCGTCCCGAAGCGACAGAATAGCAAAATACAACCAGCTTCTGCGCATAGAGGAGGAACTTGGGGGGAAAGCACGGTTCGGGAATGAAAATACGGCGCTTTGGAGCAATTAATAATGGCGGGAAAAACTCTTTTTGACAAAATTTGGGAATCGCACCTCGTTCACGAAGAAGAAGGCAAACCGTCCCTTCTCTACATAGATCTTCACCTCGTTCACGAAGTTACCTCTCCCCAGGCGTTTGAAGGGCTGAGAATTACGGGACGAGGAGTAAGAAGGCCCGACCTTACTTTCGCCACTATGGACCATAACGTTCCGACCACAGACCGCAGCGGACCCATTTCGGATCCTATATCCGCAAAACAGATAGAAGCCCTGCGGCAAAACTGCAAGGATTTCGGAATAACGCTCTTCGGAATAAAAATAAACAACCACTCTCAGGGCATAGTGCACGTTATTGGCCCCGAACTAGGCCTCACAAAACCCGGGATGACCATAGTGTGCGGAGACAGCCATACTTCCACCCATGGAGCGTTCGGAGCGCTCGCCTTCGGCATAGGAACAAGCGAAGTAGAGCATGTTCTGGCAACGCAGTGCTTAAGACAGAACCGCCCGAAGGTGTTTGAAATAAGGGTCGAGGGCGAACGCCAGTACGGGGTTACCGCAAAGGACATAATCCTTGGCATAATCGGACATATAGGTACCGCGGGGGCCACGGGTACTGTGGTTGAATACCGCGGGGAAGCAATAGAGGCGCTCTCCATGGAAGAGAGGATGACGATCTGCAACATGTCGATAGAGGGAGGGGCAAGGGCCGGAATGATAGCCCCTGACCAAAAGACCTTCGAGTACGTCAAGGGCCGACAGTACGCACCGAAAGACCTCAACTATGCAAAAGCCCTTGAGCACTGGCAGACTCTCCGCACGGACCCTGACGCCATTTTCGACAAATCAGTAACTCTTGACGCCTGCAAGATAGCTCCGCAGGTAAGCTGGGGAACCAACCCGGGAATGGTTACGGACATAACTTCAAAAGTACCCGATCCCGGGGAATGCGAAGACCCGAGCAAGAGAAAATCAATGGAACAGGCTCTTGAATACATGGACCTCAAGGCAAACACCCCCATAACAGACATACGCGTAGACAGGGTATTTATAGGTTCCTGCACGAATTCAAGAATAGAGGATCTTCTGGCGGTCGCGAGGCTCGTAAAGGGAAGGAAGGTCGCCGACGGTGTAAATGCCATGGTGGTTCCGGGCTCCCAGATCGTAAAGAGGAAAGCAGAGGAGATGGAGCTTCACAGGGTGTTTACCGAGGCGGGATTTGAGTGGCGCGAGTCCGGATGCAGCATGTGTCTTGGAATGAACCCCGACATACTGGCTCCGGGGGAGAGATGCGCGAGTACGTCTAACAGAAATTTCGAAGGTCGCCAGGGAAAAGGAGGCAGGACTCATCTTGTAAGCCCCATAATGGCGGCCGCGGCAGCACTTACCGGACACTTCGTGGACGTCAGGGACTGGGAGACAGGAAAGGGGATCTGAGACATGGAAAAACTTAAGAGAATAGCGGGAAAAGTGGCGGCTCTTGACAGGATGAACGTCGACACCGACCAGATAATCCCCAAGCAGTTTTTAAAACGCATCGAGAGAACGGGGTTCGGTGAGTTCCTGTTTTTTGACTGGAAGTATAATGATGACGGAACCCTGAACGAGGATTTCGAGCTTAACCAGACGAGATACGCGGGAGCGTGCGTACTGCTTACCCGAGATAATTTCGGAAGCGGAAGTTCGAGAGAACATGCGCCCTGGGCCATAAGGGAAGCGGGATTTCGCGTGATTCTGGCCCCTTCCTTCGCCGACATTTTCTACAATAACTGCTTTAAGAACTCGATACTTCCGATAGTTATCTCCAAAGACAGAACGGATGAGCTTTTCCGTCTTGTGCGGGAAAACGAAGGTTACTCTCTTGAGGTAGACCTGGCGGAAAGATCCGTAAGCGGGGATGGAATGGAGTTTTCATTTGAAATAGACGATTTTAAAAGAAAAGTGCTTCTTGAAGGGCTTGACGACATATCGCAGACCCTTGAGCTTGTGGGTAGCATAGAGAAATATGAAAAACTTTTTACGGACGAAAGGCAGTGGGTTATTCCCGACGAGCGCGAAAACCCCTGATCCCCGTTTTTATTTCCTTAAGAAAAGATTGCCGAGAACCGTGAGCAGTATGCTCAGTACTACGCAGGTCACAATCGGAAAGTAGAAACTGAAGTTCCCTCTCTCGATTTTTATGTCCCCCGGAAGTTTCCCGAGGAAACCGAATTTTGCCATATAGGGCAGCAGTACACCGAGCGCTATGAGCGCCGCGCCTAGGATGATCAGAACTCTGGCTGCTTCCGTAATGTTCATAAAAAACGTTAACCTCGTAGAGACAACCGGCAGACCACGGGCCCAGATGTACGCGCGAGACGTTACGTAAGACCGAGCTTTCTCCGCACTTCTGACTTTTTAAGCCCGGCGGCTTTTTCAAGAGCCCGAATTGATTTTCTCCTCAGATCAAGCCTGCCGATTCTGCTTTCCCACAGCCTGACTGAGCCGACGCTGACTCCGATCAGCCTCGCAAACTGCGTTGTGTTCAGGCCAAGACGCACGCGAAGCTTCGCAACATCCTCGCCCCTGAAAACAGATGACTCTCCCCGCGCGGGCCGGGTTCGGGCAGGTTCTTTCAGCTCCCCACTCTTTTTCCCCTGCGGGGGACGGACTGTTCTGTCCGTTTCTCCACCCTTACCCTCTCCCTCACCGTTGTCGATATCAACCCCGAACACATCCCCTACATCGTCGCTTATACGCCTGCGTCCGCCCCGGCTCCCGGGTATGGGGATATCCGCGCCTACCATATCCTCGTGGTTTACACCCCGAAGCCTGAAAAGCAGCTCGGGCTGCCTGTCAAGCGTGGCCCCCACGCCGTAGAGCACCGCGGAGAGATGTTTGCAGAGGGACGACCAGTCAGGGCAGTCGCACTCAAGATCTATTTCCCCGGGACGCGGAAACAGTCCGTCTTCGGGGTGCGTGACAACCCTCATGACGTTATCGGACAGTTTTCCCTGAAACAGCTCCAGGACTGATCCTATCTGCCCCATGCACCGCTTCTTTATGCCATCCCAGCGCTGGGCAGGCAGCCGGGCAATTGACACGTTGACTATGTACAGGTCCGAACCGCTTACAATGGCCCTTATCTCGCCTTCACTTATTTCCATATTAAGTACAAGACCATTTCGCAGGTAGCTTTTTCCCCTGGGCAGACGGTTTGAGTAATCGCTGAATTTCTCAAGATGCTTGCACCACGCCTGACCCCAGAACGTTCTGGCAATCTTCCTGCCTTCAATTTCAACGGGATGGAGTTCAACACCCTGTTTGCGAAGCTTCGCAGTGTCCCTGCAGGCCTTGGCACGCCGCGCGGAAACAGAGGCCTGAGGTCTCCAAGAACGATAACCCATACCGAGCACTCCTCCTCTTAAGTAAGCATCTTGGCAACGTCAAGACTGACAATTTCTATCAGCTCGTCATTGCTCATTTCCGTTAAAATCGTTTCGCCGCCACCTTTTAGTATATCATCGGACAGTGCGCTTTTTTCTGTTATCATCCGGTCTATCTTGTCTTCTATGGTACCTTGGCAGACCATTTTGTGCACAAGAACATTGCGCTTCTGGCCTATGCGAAAAGCGCGGTCGGTAGCCTGATTCTCAACCGCAGGGTTCCACCAGCGGTCAAAATGAATCACGTGAGACGCCTGGGTAAGATTGAGTCCGACGCCTCCGGCCTTTATGGAAAGTATGAAAAAAGGCGGACCGTCTTCCCGCTGAAACTGCTCAACTCTTTGTTTTCTGCGCGCTACTGCGGTGGCGCCGTGGAGAACTAACCCGGGATGTCCGAAACATCCAGTGAGAAACCGAGCAAGAGGCTTTGTCATTTCGCGAAACTGCGTAAACACCAGAACCTTTTCCTGTCGCGAAGCAATCTCCTCGCAGATCTCGCCCAGCCGGGAGAACTTGCCGCTGTCCCCTGCGGCGTAACTCCCGTCGCCAAGCCACTGGGAAGGATGGTTGCATATCTGCTTGAAGCGCGTTATGTAGGAGAGCACGATCCCTCTTCTCTTTATGCCTTCTGTCTCCGGCCCGAGAGCCATCTTTAACTCGTCCACGGAATTTGCGTAGAGGGCCGCCTGTTTTTTGCTGAGGCCGCAATACGCGTAGACCTCAGTTTTGTCGGGCAGATCGGCAATAATGGTTTTGTCGGTTTTCAGGCGGCGCAGAATATACGGTCTCACAAGATTTCTAAGCGGCGCATAACGGTCCTTGTCGTTTCCATCCAGTGATTTCACAAACGCCTGAAAGCGTTTAGCCGAGCCCAGCAGACCCGGACAGATAAAATCAAACAGCGACCACAGATCCGTAAGCCTGTTCTCAACCGGGGTGCCGGTAAGGGCTATCCTGGATTCGGCCTTAATCTTTTTTGCGGCCCTGCTCTGCCGCGTGCCGGGATTTTTAATGGCCTGAGCCTCGTCAATAACGGCAAGTTGCCACTGCTCCCCGAGCAGCCAGTCGTGACGAGACAGCATGCCGTAGGTGGTGATAACCAGATCCCTGCCAGCAAGACAGTTGTCCTCCCGCCCCGCCTCCCACCCTCCGTTTCCAAGAGAATAAGACGGATGAACGAGGAGATAGCTTATTGACGGAGCGAACCTGTCAAGCTCGCTCTTCCAGTTGTTAAGCAGCGACGCTGGCAGCACCAGCAGGGATGGTTTGCGGATTCCCTGTTCTTTAAGGGCGAGGAGCAGCGCTATAACCTGAATGGTCTTCCCAAGCCCCATGTCGTCAGCAAGACAGGCCCCCAGTTTCAGCCGCGAGAGATACCAGAGCCATCCAAGCCCCTTTTCCTGATAGGGACGAAGAGTCGCGTTAAGCCTGTCGCCCACAAGCTCAAGTGCCCGCGTACCGGGGTTGCCGAGGTTGTCAAGAACCTTGCGAAGTCCCCTGCCCGCCTGCACAGAAGACCACTCTTTTTGCGCGCCTCCCCCGTCAACAGCCGAGAGGTCCGCAGGTGACCCCGCAAGCAGCCGCATACCTTCGATAAACGAAATTCCGCCCTCGGCAACACCGCTCTCGACTTTTTTCCAGTGCTCAAGCGTCTCGTTCAGTTTTTCTCCGTCAACTTCCACCCACTGCCCCCTGAACATGACAAGCCCTTCGCTTGATGCCGTAAGTTCCTCCCACTCCTCCCGGCTTAAGGTAGTGCCGCCGAGAGTCAGCGTAATGTCAAAGTCAAGCATGGCATCGGCGGTGAATTTTCTCTGGTCCGAGCTGCCTATTCTCACCGTAACTTGAGGACGGCTGCGTTTTTTCCACCAGTCCGGCAACCTGATCGAAAGACCGGCCTTTTCATAAACCGGAAGATCCCTTATAAACTGACAGGCATCTGAAGGAGTCCAGGCCATCGGATAATAGATATCTCCCGACTCAAGCAGTTCCCTGACCAGGGAACTGCTTTGCGAAGCGAGATAAACGGGCGAGAGCAGATTGATCAGTTCCTCCTTGCGATTGTCCCCGGAGTATTGGCGCAGGGCTTCGCCCAGGGGCTTGTGCCTTACCTCTCCCCGGTCAGAAAGACGGGTAGTGTAGGTCGCCATAAAGGCGAATGGATAATCCTCATCTCTCTTGTTTTCCGCCAGATGAAAGCAGACCCGGCCCACCTGATGCCAGAGAGGGGCCTGTTTTCTGAGAAATTCCGCAAAACCGCTTCCGGCTCTGTTGACCGATTCACAGAGCCAGAAATCAAGCGTCTTCCACGCATGCTCGAAAACCGCGGAGCAAAGATACTCCGCCCCCTTCATGGGCGGCGCGCTCCGGAGCAGCCGGTCAAGCTCCGGGGACTGCGAAAATTCAACAGGCTGCATGGAGCGAGGGGAAGATGTTGAAAGGTTGCATCGGGCAGTCAGATAAATACACGCAAACTCCCCCCAGAACCGAAACACCGAAGAGAACTCCGCAGTGTTCCTGCGGGCAGCCAGAGCAAACAATCCGTCACCGATACTTTTTTCAAAGGCTTTGTCGATAACAGAAGGCACCTGCGACCCGGACGATGCATCCTCTGAGGACTTGTAACAATGCAGGCACCCATGCGGAGTTATACCAAGCTCTATTGTCATCTTACTGCTGATCCTGCGGCTCTCCAGCAAAGGCATCCTGAACTACTTGATGCTACTGGCACCAGAACTCCAGAGGAATACAGACTAATGTCCTCTCCGCTCCGGCCTCTTTTATTGTTCACTTGTTATTGCCAGTTAATTCTCCATTTAATGCTTGTTGAAGAATGGATTCTTTGAGGTTTCTGAGATTGGCAAGTTTTTGTCCGACCAGAGAAGTTATTGTGCTGGATTTTTCGTTAAGAATATCAAGACTATGCATGATAGAAGCCTCTTCAACCTCCCGCACTTCAGACTTTTCGGGATTAACCTCAGAGATTTCTCTCAACTCCAACACAGGCCGCTTTCCTGATATCGATCTCTGTAAATACGAATCAAAAAAATCTTGATAATTCTTCTGGTTTTCTCCCACGTTTTGAATCGCTTTATCAACAACTTGAAATGCATTGTTCAGTACAATAACGATTTCTTTCTGGGTATGCGGATGAGGAAGCGGAATTCTGTAAGAGCGAACAAACTCTTCAGAGATTCGCCTCAAACCGGATGTACCGGTGAAGCTGTCATCTCCATTCGACATGAAATTCGGCGTCAGAATATTCAGGTATATCCACTCCGGAAGTATTTTCTCAGAACTTCTCAAGACAAAAAATTCTGATGAAGCAAAACCAATCTTGTTGTGCAGTCCTCTTGCAATACCTGCTTTCCTGTTTTCAGAACAAGGAGTTACCTTTGCTAGAAGAACGTCATTCTCCCCGAAATGGTTATATCCCTTGCAGACATGCTTGAGTGGTACTGACTTCTTTACGTCAAAATACATCTGATTTTCATTCATATCCTCCACAGGAATGAATGATACGACAGATGCCTCGTCAACATCTATCACTTCGGACTTTCTGGGATTAATCTCACAGACCTCCCCCAACTCCACCACAGGCCACTTTGCTGAATCCGCTCCTCGATAAAAAGTCTTCCCCACCCGCAAAACATGCTCAATTAAATCCGGATCCCCCAATTTATTAAAAATGGAAATATCAAAGGTGTAAGGGAGACTGAGGTCGTCTAACCTGCTCATCAGCGGATTGATGCTGTTGCTGTACGTTAAATCCTTCCCGACGAGAGTCAGGTCAATGTCCGAGCCGACCTTGTAATTTCCCCTAGCGCGAGAACCGTAAATTAAGACCTTCTCAATGCAAGGAAACCCGGCTATGACTTTTCTTATGTCGCGAAGGGTGTCGACATCCAAACCAAACATGATCTACAGTCCTCTTTCATCTTTCTCCTTCAGTAAAGCTTCTCTCAACTGTTCGAAAGCGCCATAATACTCTTCCACAACCTCACGAAAGATTTCCTCGGCGATTTCCTGGTTATACATATGGACGGCATTATTCCTGCTCTCCACGGTCCTAAGCAATGTTCCGTTTTCATCGGACACGAGATTCATTCTGAAGGCAAGCCTGAAAGCGTCCTTGCTTCCAAGTATTCTCTCTTCGCTTACAGATTCAAAGAAGTCTTTGATCATCTTCCATGCAAGTCCCTGCACAATTTCAAAACTTTTGATTATCCCTTTTTTCTCCAAAAGAGATAATTCCCTGTCAGATGCCATTTCGATTTCACTCTTGAGAGCATCCAGCGCCCTGCAGTAACTTTTAAGCCGTTGAACCCACCTCACATCATTTTTGCTCATATTAACTCCTCCATGGATTTCAGCAACTCTTCCGTCTCTTTATCCAACAGTCTTATTCTCGCCAATATCTCCTGCGGATGTGTTACAGGCGGTTCTTCCGGAACATGGGGATTTCTTACGGACAGATCAAAGTTTTTCCTGTCTATGTTGCTTACGTCCACAGTCCATGATTGAGCGGATTCTCCAAAATTCCTTTGCAATCTCATAAATTCACCTAGGTCATCCTCATTGATGGGATTGGTTTTTCCAAGCTTGCGACCGGGATCAAGCTGATAGTACCAGATCTTCTCAGTGGGAATCCCTTTATCAAAAAACAGGACAACCGCCCTGACTCCGGTTCCCCTGAAAACTCCTCTGGGAAGATCGAGCACGGTATGAAGATTGCAGTTTTCAAGCAGTTCCTTGCGCAGACTGACTGAAGCGCTGTCAGTGTTTGAAAGAAAGGTATTTTTAATGATCATGCCGGCTCTGCCCCCCGATCTGAGCATATTAATGAAATGCTGCAGAAACAGATATGCGGTTTCTCCCGTTTGGATGGGAAAGTTCTGCTGAACCTCCCCACATTCCTTTCCTCCAAACGGAGGATTAGCAAGAATGACATGATAGCGGTCTTCTTCCCGGATATCAGTCGAGTTTTCTGCCAAGGTGTTGGCATGGACAATATCGGGAGCGTCCACTCCATGAAGAATCATGTTTATCATTCCGATCATATAGGCCAATATTTTTTTTTCCTTACCGAAAAAAGTCCTTTTCTGCAGAGTTTCCATACCTTCGGCGGAAAGCTGCCCTCTCTCTTTCAGATAACTGAAGGCTTCGCACAGAAAACCCGCCGACCCAACCGCTCCGTCATATATTTTATCGCCGATCTTTGGAGCAACGACTTCTACAATAGTTTTAATCAATGGACGCGGAGTATAACATTCTCCGCCGTTGCGCCCGGCATTTCCCATGCTTTTGATTTTCGCTTCGTACAAGTGAGATATCTTGTGCTTTTCTCTATGGGAACGGAAGCTTAGAGCATCTATTTCGTTTATCACCTCTCTCAGTTTATATCCGCTTTGAAGCTTGTTTTTCAGTTCACTGAAAATTTCTCCAATCTTGTATTCTATCGTATCGGAAGCCATCGCCTTCAGTTTAAACCCTTTGAGATAAGGAAAAAGTCTCTCATTGACAAATTCCCTAAGGTCGTCACCGTTTAAAGTTTTATTTCGGTCAATTTCTCCACCTTCCGTTCTGGGCGCCGCCCAGACATCCCAACAAAACTCCTCGTCAATAACGGGTTTATATATACTTCCTTCCAGTCCGGCAACGGTCTTTCTGTTTTTCTCAAAATCATTGAGGTACTTTAGAAACAGTATCCAAGATATCTGCTCAATATAATCCAATTCACTTCCACATCCTGAGTCCTTCCAAATTATGTCATCAATATTTTTAAAAACTTGTTCAAACAATTTATCGCTCCTCCAGAAGACTGAAAACCAGAATTCTAAAATAGCTTTCTCGTTCACTTGAAAATATTTTCCACAGATCAAAACCTCTCCAACCAATCCGCGAAGCAATCCATTATCATTATTCCGTATTTTTTGCACGTCAGGCAACTGATTTGTATCAGCACCCACGGCAGCAGTTGCGTTTTGACCTCTTCTCAGGAACCTTATGAAAATCTTCACAGCCTTTCAAGTTTTTCAGGAGGAATTCAGATGAAACACAAAAAAATGTTCCTGGGCCTGGTCATGATAATCGCAGGACTTTTCGCAACTTCCTGCGGAGATGACGAGGATGAAGCCCTGACTATACTTCTCTGGCAGGCCCCTACTATATCGAACCCTTATCTCGCCAATGGGACCAAGGATTCAGTATTGGAATACCACACGGCTCTGGAATTCCACGGAAGGGCCTATTCAGTCCATTGGAGAATAGTATACATTTCAGAAAGAAAATCACTCCCTGTGGCATTTGCGCTTATATGATTTTCAGGGTCCAGGTTTCCGGAACCAGAGCAACGACGAGACATATTCCGGCATTCAGACGGCCATACTGCCGATTCAAACATATTCCGCCTCCGATTCACCAGTCCCGACCAGCCAGGGGATGCAACTATCCAGTTTCTTCGGGGTTCATTACTCTTTAAGTTGTTTTACTGGATCAATACAGAAACGCTACACTAAACACAGGGAATCCATGGAGCATTTCAGCTTGGTTATCCTGTCGGAAAGCAGCTTACAATTAAAATTGGGATCTTTATTCAGATTTCCTGATCTCATGCGAATGAAATCAGACATAATTCTTGAAACACAGCCTGCAGGTTTCAGGTAAAACCAACCTGCCCGGCACCGCACGGTACCGGACAGATC
>JAJDTG010000022.1 GCA_022827275.1 Candidatus Dadabacteria bacterium
AAGGGAAATGGACAGAAAGGAAGTAGTTGAGGTAGGGTAATGGACAAGGCCGGAGTTCAGGATCAAAGACTCATGAGTCTTTGATCCTGAAACTGAAGAAATGCCGAAAACTTAAATTTGCGAAAAATTCCGAGCACTACCATTTTTTCCCAAAATCCCAAGCTTTTTGAGCTTTGCTTTTGCCTCTTCTTTCTTCTTTGCTGCATCCTGAAGGAGCTTAAACATTTCGGCGGTGAATCGAGGCCGTATTCGAATATCCGTATCATTTCTCTACCTGTCCTTCTCTGCGCACTGACGCGAACAGCAGATCTTTTGCGGCCACCACGGCACCCCCGGTGATCAGGATGCAGGCAAGAGCGATCTGCCAGTCGGCTTGGCCGACACCTGATGCGACAAGGATCAAGGTTGAAAGCAGCGGCGCTACATAGCTTGCGGTGCCCAAGACCCGGATATCGCCGTGTTTGACACCAAAATCCCAAGCGTAAAATGCGGCGCCAACCGGCAGCAGGCCGAGGCCGGCAACGGCGAGCCATTGTGCGGTTCCTTGCGGCCAGACTGTCTGTTCCAGCGCCAGATGGCAGATGAGCGAAAGAATGGCCGTTATCGCGCAAAATCCGGTAATGATATCGGTTGGAACCGAGCCGAACCGCCGTGACAAGAGTGAATAGGCGGCCCAGGTAAAGGCGGAAAGCAGCGCCGCGCCATAGCCGAAGGCAAAGCTGTCATCGAAAGAAAGGCTGTTTTTCGAAACAATCAGTACTGTCCCCGCCAGACCAGCCAGTACGCCTGTTATGTGGTGCCAGCCGAGCCGCTCTCCGGGAAGGAACGCTGCCCCGACGACGATCAGCAGGGGCCAGAGATAGCCGATCAGGCTCGCCTCGACAGCCGGTGCGTTCCGCAGGGCGGTGAAGTAGAAAAAGTGATAGCCGAACAGTCCTCCAACGCCAAGACACCATATGTGCAAGGGCTGGCGCAGGTTACGAAACCCCGACGGCTTTGCGGCAAGCGCTATCAGTCCGATTGTGGCGGCGATCGAAAAACACATCGCGGCGAGCTGGAAGGGAGGCACTTCCCCTGATGAGGCCGTCAGAAGGGCCAGTAGCGACCACATAAGGATTGCGCTAAATCCTATAAGTGTTGCTCGCATTAAATATTTCTTCCGTTGTATGAGTGCAGGCCTGAAGGGTAGCGAAAACTGCCTTGGCTGTGATAACCCAGCTTCGACTTTGCCTTCCTTTAACCCCGCTTCGTGCTTGATGGAGATGTACAGGGTCAGGTTTACTATTACTTTACTTCTTTTATTATGCAATACGGCTTTAAAGTTGCGGAAACACTTTTGGTAAAGACGAAGAAACTATCCGGGCGACCCGTGCTGTTCTCAAAAGCAGAAAGCGAGATTGCCAAAAAGCCCGAAGCGGTGCTTAGACCATTTGTCTGTCTGCTGTATACAGATGACAGAAAGTGTTTCCGTATTCCAGGAACATGAGTGAACTCAGAGCAGAAAAAAGACAATTCATGAAAAATGTGTCCTGGCTTGTTGTCGCCAAATCCGTTCCCTCCGCTGCCAATATAGTTGAAATGATCGTTCTGGCGAGAGTGCTCGGCCTTGAGCTTTTCGGTCTGCTTACCCTTGTTATAGCCTACGTTAAGGTTGTGAGTTCGCTTGTGGATTTCAGGGTCTGGGAATCCGTCGTTAGATATGTGGGTGAGTTCCTAGAAAAAAAAGAATCGGAACATGCCTTGTCGATGATAAAGTTCTCCTACATGGTCGATGCTGCGGCGGGTCTGCTGGCCTTCGGGGTATGTCTGCTGCTTGCCGGGGTGGCAAACGACATATTCATAAAGTCTCAGGACGGCTTCGATCTGGTTCTGATCTTTTCCCTGACTCTCGTGGTCGCAAGCGTCAACACCACGTCGGAAGCGCTTTTCAGGGTGTTTGACCGGTTCAAGACGATAGTTTTCGTGCAGTCGGCAAAAGCGGTTTTCAAACTTAGTTCCGTGCTTGCGGCGCTGTATATGGGTTACGGAATAAAGGGCGTGCTAGTTGCCTATGTGGCGGTTTCCTTCTTTGAATTTGTGCTTACCCAGATAGTTGTGAACAGAATGCTTAGGGACAAGGGACTTCACACCTGGCTTTCCTCGAGAGTAGGACTTCTCTCCGGCAGGATGAGAGAGATAATCTGGTTTCTTCTTAACACGAGCTTCAATGCCACTCTTACTATTGCCAACGAGGGGAAGGTTGCCGTTTTGATCCTGGGTCACTTTTTCGGAAGCGGGGAAGCGGGCCTTTACAAAATCGCCCGGGCCGTGATCAAGGTGGTTAAGAGAATCACGGATCCCCTGCATGAGGCTATCTTCCCGAGACTTGTCAGCTTTTCCACCTCGAATCTCTACGACAGGTTTGCCGAGATCGTAAAGTTTTCCGTAAGGAGCCTGCTTAAAATCATAATCCCCGTGCTGATTATAGTGCTTCTGTTCACCGAGCAGATAATAGGGCTGGTTTTCGGCGGCCAGTACGTGCCGGCCTCTGATACGATGAGAGTGCTCGCCGTGGCGGTTTTGTTTGCGGGCAGTACGTTCTGGCTAACGCCGATGCTTCTCGCGATCGGAAAACCGGGACTCAGAACGGCGATCAGTACGTTTAAAGTACTAGTATATATCACATTCTTGCTCGTGCTGGTTCCGAAGTACTCATACCTTGGTGCTGGTATCGCCTACCTGATCGTTGAGTTCGTGCATTTTCTGGCGGCCCTCTACCTGGCTTACGGGCTGAACCGTAGGTACTTAGCGTGAGTCTGTTAGAGCGGATTGCCTGCGACCGTCTGTCAGGTATAAAGAATCCGTCTATGATGCGGATGTAAAACAAGAAACAAGGTCGAATGGGCGCATGAAGAAAACGGAATACGCGGAAAAATATTACCTCAGGCGAATGGACGAAAAGCTTCATTACTCCGCTGATAAGACTCTCTCGGTTGTTCTTCCGAAACTTCCTACCGTAAATTCCGTTGTTGACGTGGGTTGCGGACTTGGCACTTGGCTTTCGAGCTTTCTTGAGCTTCGGAACCGAGAAGAAGCGGAGATACTCGGCATTGATGGGCCTTGGATCAACCCCGATCTACTGATGATTCCCAAAGACGATTTTCTGGCGGTGGATCTTTCCCTTGAAACGCCCCGAATCCGCAGGAAATTCGATCTTGCACTCAGCCTTGAAGTCGCCGAACACCTGCCCCCCGAAAGGGCCGAAGAGTTCGTAAGTTTCCTGACTGACCTGTCGGACTTCGTGCTGTTCTCGGCTGCCATTCCTTTTCAGGGTGGAACCAATCATTTCAACGAGCGGTGGCAAGGGTACTGGGCAGGCCTGTTTGAACGAAAGGGCTATATTCCCTTTGATTTCGTGAGGCCAGCTCTCTGGAATGACGACAAGATATCTTTTCACTACAGGCAGAATACGTTCTTGTACTCCGCGGAAGAAAGAATAGGGGAAATAGATTATCCAAGCCCGGTTGGCATGGGGGAGGGAATGCTTTCTTTATGCCATCCTGAGTATTACGCAAAGCACGTACATCCCGGAGTCAAGAGGGCTTTCAGGTTATTTCGGGGCAGCCTCGTGAGATTCATTGCCGGAAAGCTCAGCGGAAAAATGAGGAAAAGAGACGAAAATGTTTTTAAGGACTGGTAGAAGAAACTGATTCAGGACATGGAATACGAATCTGACTTCACCTTGGACTTTAAAAGCTTCGTTCGTAAAGTTTACGGGGGACGGCTTGCGGATTTAAGGGAAAACCGAGCGTAAGGAAAAGCGCTTTTCTTTGCGGAGGGTTATGTGTTTTATAAGCACAACTGCGTAGTGTTGCGTTGCACTCACTCAAATCTTGGCGACTTCCCGAAACAACTTTTCATATCCCGAAACCATTTTTTCAATTGTGAAATTCTGCGCCCTTTTCCGCGCATTGCGGGAAAGAGTTTCTGCATATTTCCGATCTTTTAAAACTCTCTCAAGCCCTGCCGCCATCGCTTCAGGGTCTGCAGTTGGAACAAGAATTCCGCTTACACCGTCCTCAATCATTTCATCCGCACCAAAGTCATGATCAGTACTGACAATAGGAAGACCGAGGGCAAGTGCTTCAATCAATGAATTTGAAAACCCCTCGTAAATCGATGAAGAAACATAGACATCGGCTTCTTTCATAAAGGGATATGGATTGGCCTTATTCCCAACAAGCGATACAATTTCTCTAAGATTCAAGCTGTCAATCTTTTTTTGTAATTGCTTTTTGAGTTTTCCCCCACCAACTATCAAAAGACGAGCTTTTGTTGTTTGATTGAGTATTGCTATCGCTTCCAGCAAACTGAAAAAATCTTTTGACGGAACGAGTCTTCCAACTGACACGATTAACGGTGTTTCTTTGTTTAAAATCCACTTATGATTTAATGTCTCACAACTTTCTTTTTCTATCTGTTCAATATCTATCCCATTGTAAATGAAAAAAGGCTTGGAATTTAACTTGAAAAACCTTTTAGATTCACGGGCAAGCCTGGATGAGTTTGCTACTACAAGCACGGCGAGTTTCCTGGCTATTTCTCCCGCATACATTCTGTAAATTTTTTTTAATTGCAAAAATTTATATTTTATTTCTAGACTTTTGCGCGGATTGTTTATCTCCGCAACGACCGTGGGAATACCAAGAATTTTCCCTGCAACTGCTCCGGGAAATTCCATAAGACGACAATATATAACATTTGGCTTTTTGCTTCTTGCCGCCCGAATAATAGCCAAAACTTGGAAAATGACGCCCAAAAAAGGCATTCTTGATGCCAACCTAAAGCATGAAGCTATTTCTACTTCAGGAACTATCTTGTCTATCATCTCTCCCTTTTTTTTCACCACCAGCAAGGAAACCTCTATATTTCTCCGGGAAAGATGGTTTGCCATATAGGCAATCTGTCTCTGCGCGCCACCCACCTCCATGCGTTCAACCACAAACATCACTTTCATTGATTATTTCCCCGTAATTCTGAAGCTTTGCTCTTGTGTCCCAGCTTTTGAAGATTTCACTTGCATAAAGCACGAGTAAAAGACAAAGATAAAGAATGTTTCAGCAAGCAACTTGGAGCCTCCTTCAATTACAGGCAGGACTATGGCTAATTTTGAAACAAGTATTTCATCTGAAATTATTTTAGGAATCACATCATCTCTGTTAGTTATAAAATCAATCGAGATTCTGAGAAATAAAAACAAGAAACCCACTGCTAAGTAGGGTATGGATTTCGCAAATTTTATTAACTCATTCTTATATGAGTAAAGTACCGCGATTCCAAGCGTAGCGTAAATAAGAATTATCGCATCGTCTATTCTGTCTGTAAGACCTGTTTCCGGCATGTCGAGCACCTTATGGATCGCTTTGTCCACATTTTCATGTATTGATAACAATTCATCAAATGCTAAAAAAATAAATCCGCAAGCCACAATGAACCAGATTGAATGATCGTTATTGAAGCTAAAATTTCCACCGGGAGGTTTCCTCTCCGTGTAAATGTTCCAGCTGAGGTATGAAATTATCAAAAGCTTTATGAAGGAAATCCATGTGAATAAATTAAATTCTTTGAAATATTCTTTGGGATTATCAGAGAAAATCGAGATGGAAACAATAAGAATTAGGTCAAACAACAGCAATAACAAGAGAACGGTGAACTTGCCTTTGTTCATGCTTACTCGTATCTAAGAGCTTCTATCGGATTTAGTGCCGCCGCTTTTTTTGCGGGGTATATGCCGAAAACTATCCCGACAAGGGCCGAGAACAGAAAAGCCACGATTATGGACAGCACGGATATCTCAGTAGGCCAGCCGGTTATTGTCGAAGCTACCTTGGAGATCAGTATTCCAATCGCCGTTCCTATCGCGCCGCCTACAAGGGAAAGAAGTACGGATTCGATCAGAAACTGGATCAGTATGTTTTTCTCCTTGGCCCCCACGGCGAGCCTGATGCCTATTTCCCTTGTTCTTTCCCCTACCGAAACGAGCATTATGTTCATTATCCCGATCCCTCCCACAACAAGCGAGATCGACGCTATGCTTCCGAGGAGCACTGTAAGGATCCTCGAGACGTTTTTTATGGTTTTTATCTGCGTCTGCTGAGTTCTTACGGAAAAATCGTCTTCCATTTTATCCTTGATTCCATGCTGTCTGCGCAGAACTTTTTCCACTTCCCCCTGGGCGAGAATCAGATCGTAGGCGGGGTCTACGAAAATCGTGATTCTGTCAAGCGATCTGGTGCCGACAAGCCTCTTCTGAACGGAGGTATAGGGAAGCAGGACGATATCGTCCTGGTCTTTTCCGCTAGGAGTTGGGCCGATAGGGGACATAACCCCTATAACCCTGTAGGTGTATTTGCCGATTCTTACGCTTTTTCCTATGGGGTTCTGGCTTCCAAACAGGTTTTCCTTCACGGTTTTCCCCAGTACGCAGACAAGGGCCGCTCCCCGTACGTCGATTTCATTAAAGAACGTCCCCCTCTCGGGAAACCAGTCGTTTATGAATATGAAATCTTTTCCTGTTCCTATCACGGCGGTAAAAACGTTTCTGTTTCCTGAGACCACGTTGGCGGTCGTGTTGGATATTGCTGAGACGTACTTGACAGCTTCGAGGTTTCCTATTGCTTTTACATCTTTACCGGTAAGCGGTTTTACGTTTCCCGCGAGGAGGGTTTTTCCGCTTTTTGTAATTTTTCCGCTCTTTACTGCCAAGGAATTAGCTCCGAGGGAAGCGAGCTGTCCTTCTATCATTTTCTTTGCGCCACCGGTTATCGATACGAGCGAAATCACGGCCGCGACCCCTATGATTATTCCTAGGGTGGTGAGAAACGATCTTACCTTGTTGCTCCTTATCGCCCTGTATGAGATATCGATCGAGAGAAGCGGGTTCATGAGGCTAATTCTAACTGATTGGTGCAGGCGTGGTGTCGGGAACAGTTCGGATTTAAGGATGGGCGGCGTTCAAGGTAAAATAGCCTCAAGCGAGCTTCTGATCCCGAAGCATCCGCTTTTTACGCAAGCAGTCCTCCCTAGGGTCGGTCGGGGTTATGAGTCAAGCCGAGGGAGAAGAAGGGTTAACTCCGCATGAAGAAATACGAAGGACTAAGAGTGCTTTACGTGGGAAGCCACCCGCTTTTTACAGAAGGGGCAAGCGCCGTTCACATGCTCAAGATGTGCCAGGCGATGACTAACTTGGGAATCAAGGTTGAGTGCGTCCTGCCGGGGCGGGTTAACAAGGAAAAGCTTTTTTCGTATTACGGCATCAGGACTCCTTTTCGCATAACCTCGATTGCGCTTTCGGGCGGGTTGGCCAGGCGGCCGCTACATGGTTTTTTAAGCTCTCTTTACGCTTGCGGAAAAAAAGAAAATTTTGATCTTGTGCTCACCAGGGACCTTGTCTTTGCCTGGTTTGCGACCAAGGTTTTCGGGGTTCCGACGGTCTACGACGCTCACCACCCTCCGGTTAACTGGGCAGCCGAAAGGATAATAAGTTCTTTTTCCCGATCAAAGAACCTGCTCGGGATGTCTTTTAACTCGCGGGGGTTACACGACATATACTTCTGCCTCGGGATGACGGGGCAAAACCCCATAGTGGCGCCGAACGGCTTCGAACGGGAGGCGTTCGAGGGAGAACACGACATTTCCTCGCTTCGGGAGCGCCTAGGCCTTCCGCTCGAGAGAAAAATAGTGTGCTACTGTGGAAACACATACAGGGGAAGAGGTCTTGAGATGCTGGCGCGTGCCGCGGTGCAGATGCCCGAGGTTGAATTTCTCATCGTCGGGGGCAGGGAACGGGACAACGCGCTTTGGCGAGAGATGGCGAGACAGGAGGGATCGGCCAATTTCAGAATAGAGGGGTTTGTGCGACAACGGGAAGTACCCTCTTACCTCCTTGCCTCAGATGTTTTGGTCATGCCCTATTCGTCCGGGGTAACTATAAGGGACGGTACGGAGGCCGGGAAGTTTACCTCTCCGCTTAAGCTTTTCGAGTATATGGCTGCTGGAAAACCCATTGTTGCAACTGGAGTTCCGTCGGTTCTTGAGATACTGAGACCGGGGCAGAACTCGATTGTTACTCCTCCTGATAACGGGGGGGAGTTTATTCAGGCGCTTGCCCTCGTGCTTGCTGATGCAGGGCTTTGCGCGCGGATTTCCGAGGGTGCCCGCTCGGACGCGGTCGAGTACACGTGGGAGAAGAGGGTTGAAAAAATAATTGAGGGAGTTGGAGCCACTGTCCAGTAAGTTCTTGGTCTCATGTAATGCTAGGGTCAGCTTAAATAGACCTTGAGAAGTGAACCCTAATTTTAGGACAGTTTTTTCGTTTTTTTTATGAATTATACTGTTCCCCCAAACACTTTTTCTCTTTCATTCGTATAAACTTGTAAACTAGTTCTAAACTCATAAACCACATGGAGGTGCGTAATGAGAAAAGTATTGATGTTTTCCGTACTGGCGGTTCTGTTCCTTGGTGGAGCGACACTTGCCTCGGCCCATTGCGGAGATTGTGATAAGAAAGCAGATTGCCCCAGAAAGTCCGCTAAAATGGACAGAATGTTCGAGAAAAAAGACACAAACTCTGACGGGGCTATCTCAAAGGCTGAGTTTATGTCTCATGTGGAAAAAAAATTCGCCAAGATGGACGCTGACGGCAACGGCAGTCTTACAAAGGAAGAAGTAAAGAACTACTGGGCCGCCAAGAAAGAGAAGTATAAAGACAAGAAAAAAGATTCCGGGCAGTGCGCCGGCAAATAGCGCGGAAGCGGCAGTAGGATCGGTGGCGCTCTGCGGCCACGGCTAAATGGAAACAGACCGCATGGCAAAAGAGTCACCGGACGATGAAAGCTTGCTTGAACGCGTAGGGGAAGGTGATGGTACGGCGTTCGCCGTGCTTGTAAGAAGGCACAGCGACAGATATTACCGGCTTGCCTACCGCTACACTGCCAGGCGCGAGGAAGCAGAAGATATAGTGCAGGCGGCATTTATAAAACTGTGGGAGACCCCGGACATATGGAACCCTCGAAGGGGAGCAAGGTTCACCACCTGGTTTTACCGGGTGGTGGTGAACCTCTGTCTTGACAGCAGGAAAAAGCGCGGCGAGGCGGCGATCCCCGAATCTCTTGAACCAAAAGACGAGAATCCCGACTCGGAAAGTAAAGTTGCCGAGAGTGAGGCGAGGGCCCTGCTTGCAAGGGAGATCAAGAGGCTGCCTCCGAGGCAGAAAACCGCTTTGATTCTCTGCTTCTATGAGGAACTGAGACATGAGGATGCCGCCGGGATCATGAAGGTAAGCGTTTCTGCGCTTCGCTCTTTGCTAATGAGGGCCAAGGCGACACTCAGACGGGAGATGGACCGTTATCTTTGAGAAGGCATATGGATAAGGACAGAAAACTCGAGGAGTTGTTACGCTCGTATGACGTGCCCCCGGCCCCCGGCGACCTGGCCGGGAGAATAATAAGCGTGGCATCGCTCGTCCCGCAGAGACAGGGAGTCTTGAGATGGGTCCTCGGTGTGTTCTGGTCGCCTGTCCCCGCTTTCTGCCTTGCCTTGTTTCTTGCGGTCGGGTTTCTTGCGGGCGTGATGAACTACGGCGGGGCGGATTCCCATGCGGTCGCCGAGAGCGTTATCGAGCAGCTGCTTGGCGACGAGGAAGGATTGTTATGAGAGACCCGATGAGATTATTGATACTGTTGTTGGTTGTTCTTGGAGTTGTCCTCATCGGTTTTACGGCGGGGAGAGGATGTGACCGTCATCAAGTGAAGAGGGGAGAGCGTATAACCGCCCTGCTTGACGGATCCTCCCTTCCGGAAGCAAGGCGCGCCGAGCTTAAGGAAAAACTGCGCGCTGCGCTTCCCGGTGCGGAAAGAAAAAAAGTAAGACGGCAGTTAAGCGGGGAGGTGATCGCTATTCTCGAGGCGGAGCAGTTCGATGCCGAAGCTTACCGGGAGAGCTTGGATAGGATGTTCTTGGAGCGCCAGAGGCAAAAGCAGCGGATGCTAGAAGTTATAGTGGAGGTAGCGTCCGAGCTTAACTGGGAGGAACGGAAAGCTCTTGCGGATATCTTTCGCCGGTCACCCAAGTTCAAGCATCTCCCGCGGACAAACTGAGGCAGGCACAGAAGGACTTCCCGTTTATCGATATTGTATGGGCGATTTTAAAAGACATCCGCAAGTCAGAGGATTAATCTTGCGCAAGAAGCGACCGTTTGACGTAAAGACAGGGCGATTTGCCGGGCTTTAACTGAACACTGCAATGGGTCTCGCCTATTCTAGGGCAGGAAAATTTGACTGTTTAGGAGTGGCGGTGGAGGGGAGTCTCCTCAGAGCTTGGAAACTGTTTCCATCATGTCCCGCAGGCTCAGAGCCTCGATTCCTTTGCCGACCGGGAAACTCTCGCTGCCACCGTGCACGACGAACCTGCGGGAGGGTTTTAAGTCTTCGCACGCTGCGTGAAAACCTTTTGACAGCTTCGGAACGGAACCGCGTTTTATTTCTATAGCCCATAATCCCCCCTTGCCCGAATCGATGATCAGGTCGATCTCGGCCCCGCCCTTGGAGCGGTAAAATCCCATCGAACCGAGCTTAGGCATAGCCCCGGCCAGGTTTTCGATCACATAGCCTTCCCAGCTGCCTCCGGCTGCGGGATGACCGAGGAGATCGTTTACGGTTGTAATGCCGAGCAGAGCGTGAGCCACTCCACTGTCGCGAACGTAGATCCTGGGTGTTTTGACGAGACGTTTCCCTTGGTTTGAGGTCCATGGCTTAAGACGGCGCACAAGCAGAAGGTCAACGAGCAGGTCGAGATACCGGCCAGCCGTCACGCTGGCGACGTCAAGCCCCCGGGCCAGCTCGGAGGCGTTCAGGAGTCCGCCCTGTCTGTGCGCAAGCATTGTCCAGAACCGCCGCAGGGTCTCCGCCGGAATGCGTGGACCGAACTGCGGAATATCCCGTTCCAGATACGTGCGGATGAAGTCCTCCCGCCACCTTGCGCTTTCATTGTCGTCGGGGGCGAGAAAACTCTCAGGGAAGCCACCTCTGTTCCAGAGCTTGAGGGTTTTTTCCTCATCAATCTCTCGTGCACTGAGAGGGCCGAGTTCCAGGTATGATACGCGGCCCGCGAGAGATTCGCCCGACTGCCTCAGCAGGTCGATCGAGGCGGATCCCAGCAGCAGGAAATGACCCGTTCTGAGTCCTCTCTGGCGGTAGCTGTCAATGATGACACGAAGCGTGGCGAACATCCCGGGTGCTCTCTGTACTTCATCGAAAACGATCAGCTTTCCCTCATTAAGTTCGCAGAACTGCTGAACGTCCTCAATTCTCGCCAAATCGCGCGGGTTCTCAAGATCCAAGTAGACCGCACTCCGCTTGCGGGCGATCTGGCGGGCCAGAGTGGTTTTCCCGACCTGCCTCGGACCCGTGAGAACCACGGCCGGGGCTCTGTTAAGCAGCCTTTCAAGTTCAGAGCTTATTGACCTTTCTATCATGTAGCCAAATTTAACACGACATATTAAATTTGTCCACAAAACTAAAAGATTTTCTCTGTCATCTTCAGGTTGGATGATTCACTTCCTGCGAGAAAATCGATCGCTTCACTTGAAAAAACATGTCCTGGAGATTAAGCGTGCGAAGAGATATGCCAGCGCCGGGAATTTCCTGTAGACCCATGTCCGCAAAAAGGCTTTATTTCGTCTGTTGCGTGGTTTTGTTGTTGGTTGCCGGCACGAGATCATAAAAAAAGAAACCGTCCCTTTCCACTGTCTCACCGTGCGTGAACTCAATCGACCGGGAGAATATCGGCCCGTCGAAAACAAACGTGTGGAATTCTCCGTTCTCCCCACAGGGGTCAACTCCACTTGGAAGGTCATCAAGAAACGCTACGTCGAAAAGGCGTCCGGCGAAAGACTCATCCAGCACTTTGGAGTAAACGCAGACGGTTACCGCACGAAACCCTTCGTTTACAAAGGTTCGGGCTAAGGACTGAGTTGACTTCTTCCATAGGGGGAAGAGACAGGTTAATCCCGAGGCCGCAAGCTGCCGTTTCCTGTAATCCCTAAGGTCTTCCAAGAATATATCGCCAAAGGCAATCCGGCGAATGCCCTTGTCGCGGATACTGGAGAACGCCTTTCCCATTTCCCGTTCGTAGACGGCGTTTGATGACTGAGGCGGCACTACGACTTCCACAAGCGGCAGGCCCAGGGACTCCGCCTGTCTGCGAAGGAGCACGCGGCGCACTCCGTGCATGCTCACCCGGTCGTAAGCGTCAGTCACCGTCGTCACAAGTTCCGCCACCCGGTATTCTCCGCGCCTTCGGATTTCCCGAAGCGCCATGGTGCTGTCCTTGCCGCCGCTGAAGCAAAGGGCAATCGGTTCACTCAATGGGGCAATACTCCTTTCAGGGTGTTACAGGAAGATCGGTAAAGAAGCGGGTATCAGACCGCTTTTCGCTCCTTCTCGATCCGATCGTAGGCGTCATTTATCACTGAAAGCTTCTCGTTCGCCGCATCAACGAACTCCTGGGGAACGCCTTGGGCGATCAGTGTGTCGGGGTGGTGCGCCCGGACAAGTTCGCGGTACTTGCTTTTGAGTTCCTGATCCGAGATGTTCCTATTCACTCCTAGGATTTCGTACGGATCCGGCTTGTCGACGCCGTGTGCGGCGCGGATCCGACGAAACGCCGCCTCGCTAAGCCCGAATATCTCGGCCACGCTCCGAAGATACTCGTTTTCCTTGGGATGGTAGACGTTATCGGCCTTGGCGATGAGAAACAGGCAGTTTAAAAGCTCCTCGAGAACCGCGGGGTTGTCCCTGAACATCCCGGCAAGTTGCTGTGCGTAGGGCTCAAAGCCTTCTGAGTCTTCCTTAGCGATATTGAAGACTCGGGCGACCTCGGCCTCTTTTACCTCGTTTCTCAGGATCGGATGAAATACCTTTTGAAAAGCCTGGATTTCCTCTTCCCTTACTACCCCGTCGGCTTTGGCCATCTTGGCCGCCAGTACTATAACTCCGGCCGTGAAAGCGACCTGTTTTCTCGAGCGCGTGTCGGTCGGCCGCTCACCGGTATCCACGAACGCGTGGCCCGCCATAGCGCCGAGCAGTGCCCCGATAGGGCCGCCGAGAGCAAAGCCTGCCGCGCCGCCGATTATTTTTCCCCATATGCTCATATGATTTTCTCCTCTAAAAAGTGTACCGGAAAAACTTCCCTTCGAAATTTCCCCCGGGATTCCCGAACGCAGAAAAATACGCTAGGGAATTGCCTGCACCCTTGCACTGACCCTGCCTTCTGCCGTGAGGACTAAACGCAGGTATTCGGGCCCCACATCAAGGCGGTTTATGTGCACCCGGTGCACTTTGCCTGCAACTGAAACATTCTCCGATGAAAGTGCCAAAATTGCATCCTCGGCACTGTCTCGCAGTTCCTCGAGCTTAGGCCCGAGGTCAAATGGAAGGCGCTTCGAGACGGCTTCCAGCAGTCGCGGTTCCGCTGCCTTTCCCGCTATTGAGAAAAGCACGTTTTGCGAATCGACATCAAGCCTTACGTTTTCAAGCGTTATGGTCTGCGCCCTGGCGTCGAGTTTCGGTTCAGCGATAATGTAGATGGTCCCCTTCGCCGCCGAACCGGACAGGTAATCCGTCTCCACTGCCACCGTGGTTTCAAGCAGAAGCATTTTTTCATAAGGGCGGATGCCGATCCCCTTTATGACTATGGAGATGTTTTTGCCCAGAGACTTCCCGACTGTTTCCTCGGCAAGTGTTCGCTCAAGGGTCTCGTAATCGACTATGGTGGGCATAACGATTTCGAAGCTTCCCGGCTTCGGCTCTTCCAGGAGCAGGGTCTTAGGGAAGGGGCATTGGGGCTGTGTCTGTTCTGTCAGGATGCGTGTTTTTACTTCAACTCCAATCGTGGTGCGGATGTCTTTGCGGCCGATGCGGACCTGCGTTGCGCGCGCGACTACGGGGGTTGTTTCAAGCCAGAGCACCGAGTCTTCTCCAAGCGGTGTCGAACCGCAAAGCCTCTTCCAGCCTTTTCTTGCCGCCTGTTCAAAGAAATCGCTCCGGGACACGCTTCGGTTAAGTTGCGTGCGGAGCTTATCGGCGGTGATTTCAACTGCAGGCAGCATATGCCTTCTTACGTCAAGATTCCCAATGCGTCTTATCGTGAGATCGGCTCTTTGTATATCTACTTTTACCTCGGAGAGGTTCGGGGAGACGCGCCAGTTAGTTTCGAGGGTCGGACTCGCGGTGAGGGAGGCGCTTGCAAGTACGTCGCCGCTTGTGTTGAAGTCGATTTTCCTTGCCAGTTGAATGGCTCCTGCCGCACGGGCTTCTCCGTTAAGCTCGGTCGCTATGTTTAGCACATCCCTTTGGCTCGATACCTGAAGGGGGGAACGGTTTAGGTTCCAGCTGAGTTCGCTTTCGGCGAAGGATCTTCCGAGGCTGTTTTTCCGTGAACCCGACTCCTGCTTCGGGGTCTTGCGCTCAAGTGCTTCCTCTACGGCAGCTATGGGAATGGAGACCGGGATAGTTGCTCTTGAGAGACGTTCCGCAAGCGGCTCAAGCTCCGGGGTCTTGGTATCGGGTCTTTCGGCGTCATACCTCGACATGTTCTCGGACAGATAAACCCCCGCCGCGAGGATCACCCCGATCACCAGAATAACCAGTATTATCCTTCCCATTTGAAGATATATGGTAAGGGAATTTTCGTGAATTTAAAGATTTTGGTTCCCCCGGGAGATCTCATCTGGCGCGGAGCGGTGGAGGGGCTAAGCATTATAAAGCAGATCTTTTTATCGGCATGGGCGGTTTTCCTGTAAAGCTGATACCGGTATTTGCGGTCGGGGTTATTACGGTTTCCTTCTTCATTTCCGGCCGCGTGTTTTTATCCCTCGCTCGTGCTGTTTGCCGCATGGAGAGCGAGAATCACTCCACTGGAAAAAATTCTATTGGTATTTTCGCCGTGTTTCAAAAGCTCAAAACGGTCCTGTTAATAACGACCCTAAATTTTTCCTTGACAATTTTTTAAGGACTTGTTAATCTGACTGACGAGTCAGTCAGTGGGTGAGGAGTATGGTTCAGACTAGCAGCGTTTCCGAGAGAAATACGCGCAGCACACAGAGATCCCGCAGATTCAGGCGTCGCGACGAGATATTGAGGGCCGCGACCGACCTTTTCTCCGAGAAGGGCTACCATGAAGTCACCATGGAAGAGATAGCCGAGGAGATGGGTGTATCGAAGGGAACCATCTACAACTACTTTTCCTCCAAGGAGAATCTCTACCTCGAAATCCTTAAGGAAAGTTTCGAAGCCATAGAGGCGCTTCTTCATGAGGAAGTAGAGAATTCGGACCCCGCCCCCCTGAAGCTTCGCAAGCTGCTCGCTACCATATTCACTTTCTACAGACAGAACTTGAAGGTTCTTCGCATACTGAGCCGCGACGAGACACATCTTCTTAAGGAACACTTTGAGCTCACCGAGAAGTGGAGGACGCGGCGGGTTAGGCTCTACGAAAAAATAATAGAAAAAGGCATAGACGAAGGAAGCTTCGTGAGACAGAACCCGAGGCTTCGCGCCCTAATGCTCTACGGGGCCGTGGGCGCGGTGATGGTTCACCACGATTTCTCTATGGACGCGGGAGAGGTGGCCGACGCGGTCTTCTCACAGCTTGCTTCCGGACTGCTGATAAACAAGGACTCTTAGCTTTTTGAAAAAAATTTAAGGAGGAGAGGAGTTATGTCATCATATGGATACAGTTCACGCACCTCGCACTTTGTTCCGCCCAAGCAGTGGGCGAGCATGAGGGTCGCGAGGGAACTTGAGAGGAAAACGGGGAAAAAGATCATTCACTTTGAAAAGGGTGATTATCAGGGACCCGATTTCGATACGCCGGAGCATGTTCTTGACGCTACGGAGAAGGCGCTTAGAGACGGTTACGTAAGGTACGATCCAGGGCCGGGACTTCCCGAGCTTCGGGAGGCCATAGCGGAGAAGATGGGAGAGCGGGGAAGACCCACCGAGCCCGACGAGGTCATAGTGACGGCGGGAGCTAAGCACTCCCTTACGATGAACCTTCTTACCTTTCTTGAGGACGGGGACGAGGTGATATTTCCGAACCCGGGATATCCCCCCGATGAGGTATGGGCCAAGTACGCAAACGCGGTGATAAAGCACACCCCGCTTACAAAGCCCGACTGGCAGTTCGACGTTGAGAAGCTGGAAGAACTCATCACCCCGAAAACGAAGCTCGTGATCATAAACACACCCCAGAGGCCGAACGGCCACCTGGTGGAGAACCCCCAGGAGATAGCCGACATGCTTGAGCGCCATCCCCAGGTGATGATCATATCGGACGAGATATTCTCCCAGGTAACCTTCGGGAAGCCGCATCTCTCGATCTCATCGATAGAGAGCATACGCGACAGGGTGATCTGCATAGACACGTTCTCAAAGACATGGGCGATGACGGGCTGGAGAATAGGTTGGACCGTGGCCCCGAGACCGGTTATCGAGCAGCTCTCGATATTCCTTCAGGACTCGATCACAAACGTGGCTGCGTTCATACAGAAAGCAGCGCACGCCGCTCTCACGGGACCCCAGGACTGGGTCGAGAACAAGCTGGTTCTGCTCGAGCAGAAAAGGGACCGCATGGTCGCCGGGCTAAACAGTGTCGACGGGATAACCTGCGATACCCCCGACGGAGCGTTCTACGCCTTTGCAGATATCTCGGGCACGGGACTCACCTCTCAGGAGTTCACCGACAGACTGGTTGAGCGCGCGGCGGTTGCCGTAGTAGCCGGCACGGCCTTCGGAAGCCAGGGAGAGGGCTACGTGAGAGTCACCTACGCGTGTTCTGACGACGATATAGACGAAGGAATGAAGAGGATGAGGGAAGCGGATCTTTCCTGAGTCCATTAGCATAGGAAGTTAGGCTTTTTACTTGACTCCGGGACCGCAGGCTTGCGGTCCCGGGGAGCTAACGGAAATTGAGGTCGATATTTAAAAGAAAAAGTCTTTTTCCGGCCGGGGTTCTGCTTTTTCTGCTCCTCATTGTCGCATGCGCCAAGGCCCCGATCACCAACAGGACGCAGTTTATACTTCTTCCCCAGGCCTTTGAAATGCAGCTCGGCGCAAGCGCGTACGCGAACCTGCTTGAGACCGAGAAGGTCTCGCGCGACGCGCACTACAACGGGGTCGTGAGGAGGGTCGGGCAGCGCATAGCCGCAGTTTCCCACACCCCCAACCTCAGGTGGCAGTACACAGTTTTTGACAGCAAACAGGTAAACGCCTTCGCGCTTCCCGGGGGGAAAATCGGGGTTTACACCGGGATGATGCCCGTTGCCAAAACCGAGGCGGGGCTTGCTACCGTGATGGCCCACGAGGTTGCCCACGCGACGGCGCGCCACGGAGGGGAGAGACTTACTCTCGGAATCCTGCTCGAGATGGGCTCCGCGGCGCTCGCGTCGGCCATGAAGAAAAAAGACAAAAAAACCACAGGCAGGGTTCTTGCCGCCTACGGACTCGGGAGCGCGCTTGTGGTCGCCTTGCCGTTTTCAAGAAAGCAGGAATCAGAGGCCGACAGGATAGGTCTCATATACATGGCAAAAGCGGGCTATGACCCCCGCGAAGCCATTCCCTTCTGGGAGAGGATGGGGACTTCGGGCAGGGGCGCTCCGCCCGAGTTTCTCTCTACCCACCCCGGGTACAGGACGAGGATAAAAAACATCCGCAAGTGGATGCCCGAGGCACTTGAATACTACGAGACGAGCCAGAAAGCTCCCAACGGGCGGATCGTAATTGCCGAGGAAACCGGACGCTCACGCAGATGAGAGGCCCGTTTCTTCTCGAATTCTTTTTTACCCCTTTTTAATTGCTTCTTAACACCCTCTTAACCTTTCAGGGTTTAAATTAACTCAAATTGTTTGATTTGCTTTCCACTATCTTAAGGAGGATTCTCGTAATGAAGTATTTGAGTGTTAAGTCGAGTTTTGTGCTTTTTGCGATCGTTTGTGCGCTTACCTTCGGCCAGGTTGCCGGAGCTCAGACGGTCAAGGTTGACCCAGGCATACCTTCCTACACGAAGGTTACTGGTGTTTCCGGAAACATAAACAGCGTGGGTTCCGACACCATGAACAACCTTATGACGTTCTGGTGCGAGGGATTCGCCAAGTTCTACCCCAACGTTAAATGCCAGATAGAGGGCAAGGGTTCAAGCACTGCTCCTCCGGCTCTTATAGAGGGGACCTCGCAGTTCGGACCCATGTCCAGAATGATGAAGTCAAAAGAAGTTGACGCCTTCGAAAAGGTAGCCGGCTACAAGCCGACCGCGGTTCCGACGTCAATTGACGCGCTAGCGGTTTACGTTAACAAGGACAACCCGATCAAGTGTCTGTCGATAAAGCAGGTCGACGCAATCTTCTCGAAGAACAGGAAGTGCGGCGGTGGAAGCGACATCAACACGTGGGGAGCCGCGGGTCTCGCCGGCGACTGGTCCGGTAAGCCGATAAGCGTCTACGGAAGAAACTCCGCGTCGGGGACCTACGGGTACTTCAAGAAGAAGGCCCTCTGTAAGGGTGACTACAAGGATACCGTTAAGGAGCAGCCAGGATCCTCCGCCGTTGTACAGGGAATCACCGAGGACCTTCAGGGCGTTGGCTACAGCGGTATCGGGTACAAAACTTCCGGGGTAAAGGCGATCAAGCTTGCCAAAACTGTTGAGAAGGGCTGCTTTGGACCCGATCTTGCAAACGTCGTCAGCGGGAACTATCCGCTCGGAAGATACCTTTTCCTCTACGTTAACAAGAAGCCGAACGAAGCTCTCGATCCGCTTCGCCTCGAGTTCTTGAAGTACGTTCTGAGTAAGCAGGGACAGGAAATAGTCATAAAAGACGGCTATCTCCCGCTTCCTGCCGCCAAGGTCTCTGAGCTTAGAGGCCTGATAGGCGCTAACTGATAAACTGGTTATACGGCTTATGCGTGCTCACGGACCCCGTAATCGGGATTCGTGAGCGCCTGCCGTTTTCCACGGACGAAATTAGTTGAAAATTGCCTTTTAACTCTGCTATATTTCACTCTGAAGGTAGCTTCCATTGCCAAACGATACCCCTGACCCGCTAGGAACAACTGAAAGTTCAAAGCAAAAACAGATACGAAGAAGAAAGTTCTACGACAAGCTGGCAAGGCACGTTGTGTTTGTCGGCGGCATTGGAATCATTTTCTGCATAATAGGAATACTTTTTTTCATAGGGATCGAGACAGTTCCTCTCTGGAAAAGCCCGGAGAAAAATCTTGAAAGCGTCTCGAAAATGGAAGATGGTCTCGTTTCCGGGACGTCGGCCGGGCAGGTGAGCATTTTTGCTCTCGGGGTTGATGAGTACAGGGAGCAGATATTCACTATAGACTCCCTTGGATCCGTCCGCTTTTTCACGCTTGAAGAGGAACCGAAACATCTGAAGACCCACACGATTTCACACGAAACATCGGGTTACACGTTCCTCTACAACTCTAAAACCAACACTTCCTATGCCATTGCCGACAGCGAAGGTCGCGTCGTTCCTTTCGAAGTCAGCTTCAGGGTCGAGTTCCGTGAAGGGACCGAAAGAACCATAGTGTCTAAGGTTGCCGAGGAGAAAGCTATCCGGGTAACCGAGGAGCCGATAGAAATCTTCGCCTACCAGAGTTCGCCCGAGACGGGATCCCCCATAATTGCGGCATACACGGCTTCTGGGCGCCTTATAACCTACGTCGAAACCGAGAGTGAAGGGGGGTTTTTGGGTGAGAGCGAAACCGAGATTTTCACCACCGATCTTACCGGGCAGCTTGAAGGGGCCAAGGTCACCGGGGTACAGGTCGATTCCTCAACGGAGAATCTCTATGTCTCCACGGCAAACGGAAAGCTTTATCACTGGTCGCTTTATTATCCATCTTCTCCCGAGTTAAAATCGGTGCTCACGGCTACCGCGGATCCCGGGGTGGCAGTTACCGAGATAGGGTTTCTTCTGGGTCACCGTTCGCTTATCGTCGGTGACGCCGCGGGAAACGTGAGCGTCTGGTTTGAGACCAGAAGCGAAGGTGAAGGAAGCAAGCTCACTAAAGTGCACACCCTGCCTCCACTTCCGGGCCAGGTCGACAAATTCTCCGCATCACAGAGGGGAAGAGGATTTCTGGCTTCCGACACCGCAGGGAACATTTCTCTTTATCAGGCGACTTCCGCGATAAAACAGCTTGATTTTCCGGGTGAGGGAAGGCCTTACATGGGTCTTGTCTTTTCTCCCAAGGCAAACGGTGTCGTGGCCGTGGATTCCGACATGGTGCTTTCAAACTACTATCTTGACAACCCGCACCCCGAGACGAATTTCCGCACCCTTTTCGGAAAGATATGGTATGAGGGCTACGACAGGCCCCAGTACGTTTGGCAGTCAACTGGGGGGACGGACGAGTTCGAGCCCAAGTTCAGCCTGACGCCCCTTGCCTACGGCACCTTAAAAGGCGCCATATACGCGATGATACTCTCGATTCCGCTTGCTATCCTAGCGGCCATCTGCGTCTCGCAGTTTCTCCATCCCTCTATAAGGAATGTGGTGAAGCCCGTTATAGAGATAATGGCCGCGCTTCCGAGCGTCGTGCTCGGATTCCTTGCGGGTCTCTGGCTCGCGCCGCTGCTTGAGAAGATTTTCGTCGCGACGATTATAATGCCGTTTATAGTGCTCGGGCTCACTCTGCTCGCGCTTTTCCTCTGGCACCGTCTTCCGGTTGCTTTTTCCGGAAGGTTCCGGGTGGGAGCCGAGCTTTTCACCATAGTGGGCGTGATAGGGGGCGCGGCCGCGCTTTCCCTGTGGTTAAACGCTCCGATTGAGAGCCTTGTTTTCGCTGGGGACTTCAAGGACTGGTTCTTCAGGATATTCGATCTTCGCTACGACCAGAGAAACATGCTGGTTGTGGGATTCGCCATGGGCTTTACGGTGATACCGATCATATTCACCATCTCCGAAGACGCGCTCTCAAGCGTCCCGAGGATACTGTCTGCGGGTTCCCTGGCCCTCGGGGCTAACAGGTGGCAGACCGCGGTGAGGATAGTTCTTCCTTCCGCGAGCGCCGGAATATTCTCGGCCGTCATGATAGGTTTTGGAAGAGCTGTGGGAGAAACGATGATCGTGCTTATGGCCACGGGTAACACACCGGTTATGGACTTGAGCTTTTTTAACGGTTTTCGGGCTCTTTCGGCCAACATCGCGGTCGAACTTCCCGAGGCTCCGCACGGGGGAACCCTTTACAGGGTGCTTTTCCTCGCGGCGATCCTGCTGTTTCTGGCAACGTTTTTACTTAACACCCTGGCGGAAATTCTTCGCCAGAGACTAAGAAGGAAATACGCTCAGTCCGATGCCTAGACTCTGGAAACCAGGCGACGCCTACGTGTGGATATCGGGCCTTGCCCTCATGGTCACGCTCGTGATGATAGGGGGGCTCCTGTTCTTGATAGCGACAAAGGGACTGGGTTCTCTGTGGCCGGTTGATATAGGGCGCTATACGCTTACCGACGGCTCGACCTACCTCGGGCAGCTTCAGGGCAGGGAATCGGTGCGCGGAGCACATGGGGTAAAAAGCGAATCCGAGTTTCGCGTGAAGCTCAAGATAGGAAACAGGGACCTCTACGGTCTTGATTTTAAGTGGATAGACGAGGCGGACATAGCTTCGATTGACTACCCTCGGGACGCCGTGATCCTTGAGCGGCACGAGTGGGGAAATTACCACGGATTCTTAAAAGAAATAAGGAAAAATGGACAGATCATCCCGGGTGGAGATCCACAGGCTTTCTCGGTGCTAAAGGATCTTGTACGCGATGCCAACAAGATACACGACGAGATACTCAAGATAGAAAAGGGTGAGATAGGGGACGTAAACTACGGAATTGAAAAGCAGCGCCTAAAGCTCCGGGGCCTTTCCATGCGCGGCGAGGACAATCCGGCCAAGGAGGCCGAGGCCCGCCTGAAAATAGAGCAATACGAAGCACGCTACAAGATAAGCGAGGCCGAGCTTGGGAAGCTCTACACGGAGCTTACAAGAAACGAGGTGGTGATGCTCTCCGCTGCGGGGGATGAGAAGGTGATGCCGCTTGGGAAGATCGTCATGGCGTTTCGCCCGAACGACATGGGATTCGCCCAGAAAGCGGGATTTTATGTCGAGCGATTCTGGGGATTCATCGTCGATGAACCCAGAGAGGCGAACACAGAGGGCGGAATCTTCCCCGCCATTTTCGGCACGGTTCTCATGGTGTTTATCATGAGCATAGTGGTCATGCCTTTCGGAATCCTAGCCGCGCTTTACCTGCGTGAGTACGCAAAGCAGGGGCTCATGGTCAGGATAGTCAGGATATGCGTTAATAACCTAGCCGGTGTTCCGTCGATCGTCTTCGGAGTTTTCGGAGTCGGGTTCTTTCTCTACGGCATAGGAGGCATAATCGACTCCGTCTTTTTCAAGGAAGCGCTTCCAAACCCAACTTTCGGCACGGGTGGCATACTGTGGGCGTCGCTTACTCTGGCGCTTCTTACGGTTCCTGTTGTAATAGTTGCGACGGAGGAAGGGCTTGCGTCTGTTCCGAGAAACATAAGGGAAGGCTCTCTAGCGCTTGGGGCCACGAAATTCGAAACCACATGGAAGGTCGTTATACCGAGCGCGCTTCCCGCCATACTGACGGGTCTTATACTCGCAATTGCCCGGGCCACTGGAGAGGTTGCGCCGCTTATGATAACCGGAGTCGTGAAGCTCGCCCCGGATCTTCCCATAGACGGGCACTTTCCTTTTCTTCACTTAGAGCGCAAGTTTATGCACCTAGGATTTCACATATACGATCTTGGCTTTCAGTCTCCAAACGCAGAAGCCGCAAAGCCCATGGTGTTCATGACGGCGTTTCTGCTCATACTGATAGTGGTTATACTCAACATAACAGCAATAATAATAAGAAACAGGCTAAGGAAAAAATATGCGACTTCCGCGGTATAATGTAGCAAAGTGATGGCAGTAGTGGGAGGAAGATTAAATGACAACTGGAGAAGCAATGGTACAGCAACAGGAATTTAATGTTCCGGGGACAAACGGCGTTTCCCCGGCACCCGAGCAACCCAGGAAATCGGAGAAGGCGAAGACCGTTCCCGCCCCCTTGGTAGAAGTGGAAAACGTGAGCCTTTTTTACGGTGAGAAGCAGGCGCTTCGGGAAATCAACATGAACATACCGAGGAAAAAGGCTACGGCTTTTATCGGTCCTTCGGGATGTGGAAAGTCAACGTTGCTTCGCTGTTTTAACCGCTTAAACGACCTTGTTGACGGCTGCAGGATCGAGGGGAACATATCCATTAACCGCAAAAGCATATTCGACCCGGATGTCGACATTACCGATCTTAGAAAAAGGGTCGGCATGGTGTTTCAGAAATCAAATCCGTTTCCAAAGTCGATCTACGAGAATGTCGCTTACGGGGCGAGGATAGCGGGCGTAAACAAGAAATCGGTTCTTGACAATATTGTTGAGAAGAACCTAAAGCGCGCCGCCCTCTGGAACGAGGTGAGCGACAGGCTGAATGACAGCGCCATGGGGCTCTCAGGAGGACAGCAGCAGAGGCTCTGCATCGCGAGGGCCATTGCTGTGGAACCCGACGTGCTCTTGATGGACGAGCCGTGCTCGGCGCTTGACCCGATAGCCACGGCGAAGATAGAGGACCTGATAACTGAACTGAAAGAGAAGTTCACCATAGTGATCGTTACCCATAACATGCAGCAGGCTTCCAGAGTTTCGGATTACACCGCTTTTATGTACATAGGCGACATAGTGGAGTTTGACACCACGGAGAAGATATTCCTTAATCCTGCCAAAAAGCACACCGAAGACTACGTCTCTGGTAAGTTCGGCTAAGCATCCCCCGGAGGAACAGTTACAGATGATAAAATACCAAGGGGAACTTGTAGTTCTCAACAAGCAGCTGCTTGAGATGGCATCGCTTGTCGAGACCATGATCGCAAAGAGCGTGAAAGCCCTTCGCGAGGGCAACATGATTCTTGCTCAGGAGGTCATCGGCACGGACGAGCAGGTAAACGCCATGGAGGTCGAGATAGATAATCTCTGCATTAAGATACTGGCTCTTTACCAGCCCGAGGCCACGGATCTTCGGACCGTCACCATGATAATGAAGGTTAACAACGATCTTGAGAGAATAGGGGACCATGCCTCAAGCATCTCGAGAATGGCTATTTTCATGGCGGAGTACCCGCCGATAAAGCCGCTTGTCGACATTCCCAAGATGGCAGACAAGGCGATGGAGATGCTCCGCGAGTCCCTTGACGCGTTCATAAGACAGGACGAGAAGCTTGCCGTTGAGGTCTGCCGTAAAGACGACGAGGTCGATAACTACGAGCCCCAGATAGTAAGAGAACTTATAACCTTCATGATGTCGGATCCCTCGACGCTTAACCGAGCCCTTCGCTACATATACGTCGCAAGGCATCTTGAAAGAGTGGCGGACCTAGCCACTAACATAGCAGAGAATGCCTATTACATAGCCACCGGAGAGATGCTGAAGCACCAGCACACTTCGGAGATGAACTGACCGCCGTTTTACTGCTCGGTCCGCGGAAGTTCAACCGTAAAAGTGCTTCCCTCTCTTTCCGTGCTTCTAACTTCTATGGTTCCCCCGTGCTGTATGACTATGTGCTTCACTATGCTGAGGCCAAGCCCCGTCCCGCCTATTTCTCTTGAGCGGTTCTTATCCACCCTGTAAAACCTCTCGAATATCCTCTCGTGGTGCTCCTGGGGAATTCCGATCCCGTTGTCTTCAACTTCTATGCGCAGGGCGCCGTTTTGGGCCGAGGCACGAACCGACACCGAACCGTTTTGCGGGGTGTACTTGGCCGAGTTCTCAACAAGATTTATGATCATGCGCTCCACGAGGAATCTGTTTGCCCTGTAGGGGGGCATGCCGTCCTCAATTTCAAGCGAGAGAGCGACTCTGTTCTTTGAGAAAAGAGAGCCAAGCGAGCCCACGGAGCGGACAATTGTTTTCTCTATGTCGATCTCTTCGTATCCTTTCCTTGAGTCCCGGGGGTCTGCCTCCCCGCTTTCAAGTTCCGAGAGCACCAGCAGGTCGGAGGCTATTGCTATCAGCCTGTCGGTGTTTTCCTCTATTATCTCGAGAAATTCCTTTTTCTCCTCGTCTGTGTCATAGCTTTTGTCAAGGAGCGTTTCTATGTACCCCTTTATGGACGTAAGCGGGGTTCTTAGCTCGTGGGAGACGTTCGCCACGAAATCCGCCTTTATCCGCTCAAGGTTCTTGAATTCCGTTATGTCGAAGATGACCACTATGATTTCCCTGTAGCGGGGACTTACTCTGACGCTTACAAGATACGATCTTTCCTTGGGATAGAGAACGGAGATTTCCTGAGTAGCCGATTTCTTATTTCGCTGCATGCGGGAGATGAGTCCCTGGAGGTCCGGGTTTCTCACGGTCTCCATGTAGGGGCGGCCGATTGCTGCGTCGTCTATCGTGAACATTTCTTTTGCGGTGTCGTTTACGAGCAGGAGATTCTCTTCCCTTGATATCACTATAACCCCCTCCCTCATGGATTCGATTATGCTTTTGAACTGGTTTCCCTCCCTCTCGGTTTCGCGCATCTGAAGGGATATTCTCTCTGAGAGTTCGCTTATGGAGATCGAGACCCCCGTGTCGAAGTCTGTTACCTTGCGGCCCGTCTTGCGGGCCTTTTTCTGTTTTTCAGGCAGAAGCTCAAGCGCCTTGGATATTCTTGAGAAGTCCTTCAGAATATCCCTTTCTATTATCCACGAGAGGGCGAGCCCGAAAGCCACGAAAACGGCCACATAGGCGACGTAGCCGAGTGCTCCGCGCTCGGGGGAAAACAGCACTACCGCAAGCAGAGACGCAACTGCGGCCAAGCAGAGCAGGTAAAGAAAATGTTTTCTGAATATCTTCAAACCAGTTGGATCTCTTCTAGCTTGTAACCGATTCCCCTGACGGTCTTTATCATCTTGCCGGCGGAACCGAGTTTTTCTCTCAGGTTTTTGATGTGGACGTCTATCGTTCTGTCAAAAACCACCCTTTCGTCTCCCCAGAGGGTTTTTCTTTTGAGCAACTGATCACGGGTGAACACTTTTCCTTCCGCCTCCCCGAGGGTCTCTAGTATCCTGAACTCGGTCGTGGTGAGGTCTATTTTCCGCGAGTTGACCGACACCTCGTAGCTTGCAGGGTCTATTCTGAGAGGGCCGATCCGAAGTGATCCGTCCACCGGGTTTTTCATTGCGTATCTTCTCAAGATGCTCTTTACCCTGGCGACAAGCTCCCGGGTCCGGAAAGGCTTTACTATGTAGTCGTCGGCACCCAACTCAAGACCCACTACTATGTCGGCCTCCGTGGATTTCGCTGTGATCATGATTATCGGTATGGACTCTGTTGAAGGCTTGCTTTTTAGGATCCTGCAGAGCTCAAGGCCATCCATTCCGGGCAGCATTATGTCGAGCAGCACAAGGTCCGGCGGGACGGAATTTATGTAGAGCAGAAAGTCCTTTCCGCTCTGAAAGGGCTTTACCTGGTATCCCTCGCGCTTGAGGTGGTGGGTTATCAGGTTGAGTATGTCTTTTTCGTCATCAACTACCGCTACGAGCTTTTTCATCTGTGTTCCTCTTTAATTTACAGAATACAAAACTGTACATCAATTCCCCACCGAAGGCTCTTAACATAAAATTAACAGTTCATTTATTTTGAATTAACCATTCACGCATATCATTAGGCCAGAGTTGTTCAAAGTACAGCAATAAACACACCAAGGAGGACGTGAGATGAGAATTTTAGCAGTTTTAGCTGTTTCTTTTTTCACTCTGCTTCCCTTTATGTCACTTCCCGCCCAGGCTGGCGGCGACCAGAGCATAAGGGAACAGATCGAGGAACTGAAGCAGCAGATAGAGAGGCTGGAGGAGCAGAGCCAGCAGATGAACATGAAGGTGTACGAGGCCACGGCAAAAGATTCTAAGGCTTGGTACAACAAGATAAAGGTCAAAACCAAAAAAGGCACCGGTCTTACTTTCCAGACCGCGGACAAGAACTACAAGCTTAGGATGAGGCTTCGCGGCCAGTTCCTCGCCAACTACATAAACCCTGACGGAGACGATGACGAAGGTCTCGGTTTCAGGGTAAGAAGGCTCAGGGTAACTTGGGACGGTAACGCTTTTGCTCCTTGGATGAAATACAAGGTTCAGTATGATTTCTCAAGGGGTGGAGAGCTCAAGGACATGAAGCTTTCGTTTGCCAAGAACAAGATGTTCGTTCCCACGGTGGGTCAGTACAAGGTTCCGTTTAACAGAGAGGTTCTTAACTCCTCATCCGCCCTTCAGGTTGTAGGCCGCTCGATCATAAGCGATTACTTTGAGTACGACAGGGATATCGGTGGCGGTGTTTACGGTCTTCTCGGCGACGGGATGATTCGCTACGATTTCGGTCTTTTCCAGGGAGAAGGCACAAATACCAAGAACGACAAGGGTGACACCGGTATGCTCTGGGCAGGAAGGGTTCAGGCGGCCATTATCGGAGGAAAAGCCAAGAAGGTAAAAGAGAATTTCGCCAAAAAACCCACTCTTATGGTTGGAGCCGCTGTAGCGGGCATAGATGTTGAGGATGGAAATGACGGCAATATAGGGATTCCATCTGAAGAGAGAGAGCTTGAAAGCGGTACAGTTACTTCCTTTACGGCGGATATAAACTACAGGGACCCGAGGTTCAACCTTACCGGTGAGTATATCGGAAGGTGGGTGAATCCCGACGATGCCGGCGTAAGTACTGCCTACGACTCCGGTTTCAGGGTTCAGGGTGGTTTCTTCGTAGTTCCGAAAAAGGTTGAGCTTGCCTCTAGGTATGCGATGGTCATCTTTGACGATGACCCCAACGTTCTCGGGGGAAATGACCTTGACAACGTATGGACGTTCACACAGGGACTTAACTACTACCTCGGCGGCAGTCACAAGTGGAAAGTGCAGGTTGACTACACGTTCCAGAGAGAAGAGGATCTCGCTGGCGCAGAGTCTGATGAGTCGATGGTAAGAGCGCAGGTTCAGGCCTACTTCTAGGACCCGCGCGAAGGAACAAGTTTTTTTCTCCTTCCTTTTAATCTGTTAGGCCAAAGCCCCTCGCGTTGGAAACGGCGCGAGGGGCTTTTTTCTTCGCACTCTGATACGGTTAATTAATTCTTTCGCATCGGTTAGGATTAACCGCAAATGACGAGAGTAAAGGTGTGCGGAATAACTAACTCCGAGGACGCGCTCTGCGCGGTGCGGCTGGGAGCAATGGCGCTCGGTTTTGTTTTCTACCAAAAAAGCCCGAGGTTCATTAGCCCCGAAGAGGCGGGAGAAGTAATAAGACAGATCCCCCCATTTGTAAGCAAGGTGGGGGTTTTCGTAAACGCCGAGGCGGATTATCTGAGGGAAGCAAGGGAAGTTGCAGGTTTTGACGTCTATCAGTTTCACGGGGACGAGACCCCGGAGTTCTGCGCCGCGTTCGGGGAGAATTACATAAAGGCCATAAGGGTTAAGGACGTGGGAAGTCTTGACGCCGTAGATCTCTACGATACGGACGCCTTTCTTTTCGATACATACTCGCCTGATGCCTACGGGGGCACGGGAGAGAATTTCTCGTGGGATGTTCTTTCCGGCCGGAAACTTGAGGGTAAATTCGTTATACTTTCCGGAGGTCTTAATTCGGATAATGTGCGCGACGCCATACGGGCGGTGAATCCCTACGCCGTCGATGTGAGTTCCGGGGTTGAAAGCTCCCCGGGGGTAAAAGATCACCTTAAGCTTGAGCGATTTATGGAGGCCGCGATTTATGGGCAAGACTAACCGGAAATACAGCTATCCTGACGCGGGAGGTCATTTCGGAGACTTCGGCGGCCGCTACGTCTCAGAAACACTCATGCCCGCTTTGATCGAGCTCCAAAAGGCCTACGATGAGGCCGCGGCTGACGAGACTTTTCACGAGGAGATCGACTACTATCTCAAGCAGTACGCGGGGAGACCCACTCCGCTTTATTACGCCCGTGCGATGACGGAGAGCCTCGGCGGCGCCAAGATTTACCTTAAAAGAGAGGATCTTGCCCACACCGGAGCGCACAAGATAAACAACACGATAGGCCAGGGGGTTCTCTGCGGAAGGATGGGCAAGGACAGGATAATAGCCGAGACCGGGGCGGGACAGCACGGGGTCGCCACAGCCACGGTTGCCGCGCTTCTGAACAAGGAGTGCGTGATATACATGGGGGAGGAGGACACGAAGCGCCAAGAGCTTAACGTCTTCCGCATGAAGCTTCTGGGTGCCGAGGTAAGGCCCGTGGTCTCGGGCACGAAAACACTCAAAGATGCCATGAACGAGGCCATGAGAGACTGGGTTACGAACGTGAGGAACACCTTCTATATAATAGGAAGCGTCGCAGGTCCCCACCCTTATCCCATGATGGTAAGGGATTTCCAGTCCGTGATCGGATGCGAGGCGATGGAACAGATACTCGTCGCGGAAGGAAAGCTTCCCGACACCCTGGTCGCCTGTGTCGGCGGCGGTTCAAACGCCATGGGCCTTTTCTTTCCCTTCATACAGGAATCCGGGGTAAGAAAGATCGGCGTGGAAGCGGCGGGCCACGGTGTTGAGAGCGGTCTTCACTCCGCAACCATAACCGCGGGTTCAGTAGGGGTCCTTCACGGAAGCAAAACCTACCTGCTTCAGGACGAAGACGGTCAGGTACAGGGCGCTCATTCCGTCGCCGCGGGTCTAGACTATCCGGGCGTGGGTCCCGAGCATTCGTATTTCCAGGATGCGGGCGAGGTCGATTACGTCTCCGTAACGGATGAAGAGGCGCTCTCGGCGTTTTCCTTCCTTTCTGAAGTCGAGGGGATAATACCCGCGCTTGAAACTGCCCACGCAATAGCACATGTACGCAAAATCGCTCCGACCATGTCCCCCGAGCAAATTATAGTGATCTGCCTCTCCGGCAGGGGGGATAAGGACATACATACAGCTTCCTCTCTTATATGAAGCGGCTTGGACCGGTTTTTCTCACCAGCCGCGTGCTTGACAATACCTATACGCGCGTATATAAAGCTTCCGAAGGTTGGAGGTTCGTTTTTTACTCTGTTTGCTTGCGATTTCTGCGTTTCCAGACTGCCGGCTTCTTATAAAAGCACATGGGAAGGATAAAGGAAAAATTCCGCGAACTTCGGGAGAAAAACAAGGCGGCTTTAATCTGCTATGTTACCGCCGGGGATCCTGATATTGACTTGACCGAGCAGATCATTGATCACATGGAGGCAAGCGGTGTCGACATGGTGGAAATTGGCATACCCTTCTCGGACCCCATGGCGGACGGGCCGGTGATCCAAGCGGCCTCGGAACGGGCTCTTGCTAGCTCGACGTCGCTTTCAGACGTGCTTTCGCTTGTAAGAAGGATAAGGTCCCGCTCGGATATTCCCGTCATACTTTTCGGCTATTACAATCCTTTTTTCTCCTATGGTGCCGAGCGCTTTGCGCGCGATGCCCGCGAGGCGGGAGCGGACGGGGTTCTGGTCGTTGATCTTCCGCCCGAGGAAGCCGGGGAACTTAGTGTCCATGCCGAACGGGAGGGGCTTGACCGCATCTTTCTGCTTGCCCCTACGAGTACCGAAGAAAGGATAGAGATGGTGTCGCAAAACGCCTCGGGTTTTATCTACGTGGTTTCGGTCACCGGGGTTACGGGAGCGCGTCCTGACATGGACTACAATCTCGAGGATCTGGTGGAAAGAATAAAGCGCCGCTCGGAACTTCCCGTCGGGGTGGGTTTCGGGGTGTCTTCCGCCCGCCAGGCCGCGGCGATAGCTTCTTTTTCCGATGCCGTTATCGTGGGAAGCGCCCTTGTGAGAATAATCGAGAGCGGTGGAGAGGAAAGGCAAGAAGTGCTGGGTAGGATTTCAAGTTTCACGGAGGAACTTAGCGCCGCCTGCTACAGGTAAACGTTCTGCATTCCGGATACGATGAGTACGAACGGGGAAAGGCGATATATGTTCATCGGAGAATTTGACATTCTCCTGATGAGTCTTTTTAAGAACAGGGGTCAGGTAACAGAACTTGATTCTCCTGATGACGCATTTAACCAGAAGGGGACCTTTACGCTCATAGTCGTAAACAACGAGTTTGCAACCAAGAAGTTTCTGGCATCCATTGCTCGCAGTTATCCCACGAGTCCGATAGTTGTTTCCGCTGACGGTGAGCAGCGAAAGGATGGCTATATAGCGAGATACGTGAGATTCGACGAAGTCGCAACCAACCAGATATCTTTTGAGGAGAAGCTTGCTAGGTCCGATATCTCCGTAAGAATGATAAGAGAGGTTCACCGCGACGCGAAAAGACTTCTTATACTCGTTCATAACCAGCCCGACCCGGATGCGATCGCGAGCGCCATGGCCCTTCGGACCCTTCTTAGAAGAAACAGGAAAACGGCGACCATAGGCTACCTCGGGGAGAAAATTTCAAGACCCGAGAACGTGGCCATGGTGGAGCTTATGGACATAGACTTGCAGGTGGTCTCCCACAATGACATAAGGAATTTCGATTCCATAGCGCTTGTCGATGTGCAGCCTTCTTATTTCAGAGGTGAGATTACGGATATCGATTCGGTGATCGACCATCACCCGATAACTCCCGAGTGCGACGCGAAATTCACCGAGATAAGCTCTGAAGAAGGAGCTACCGCGACGATCATGACCCGCCTTCTCAGGGCCGCCCAGGTTGAGATTTCCGCAAAGCTCTCTACCGCGCTTCTCTACGGCATAAAAACCGACACTATGATTCTTAACAGGGGTGCTGATCTTGACGACCTCGAAGCGTTCACATATCTGTACGGTCAAGCCGACTTGGCTTTGCTCAGGAAGATAGAGTCCAAAACCCTGTATTCAGAAGAGATCAAACATTACGGCCAGGCGCTCTCAAGACACTGGATAAATGACGGAATAATTTTCATGAATCTGGGCAGGATAAAAAAGGAACATCTTATTTCCCAAGTGGCTGACATGGGGATGAAAGTGGATGGGGTCAACTGGTCTGTTGCCTTCGGGATTGTTTCCGGTTCCCATGTGGTTATGTCCGTAAGGAACAGCGGGTCTGTCAAAAGCGCCGGGCGGTTGCTTTTCGAGCTTTTTGACGAAATAGGAAGTGCCGGGGGACACAGATCCTACGCCAAAGCCGTGATTCCCATGCAAGAGGTGAGGAAGCTAATAGGGAAGACCTCGCGCAAGAACATAGAGCAGTGGATTGACAGGGTATTTAGAACCGCGACCGCTCAGAACGCCTGAGGACGGAAGCCAGTCTCTTTTTTCCTCCGTACCCGGTTTTTCCCCCGTCCGCTTTTAAAGCTATATTAATGGTAGGAAGTCCCATATTCATCAAGAGGGATTCGCGGAGAACAGGTTATTCCCCCCGAAACTAAGATGAAACTTAAGACTGCAATTCTGGGAGTTACGGGCTATGTCGGCCAGCAGCTGCTTTCCCTTCTGGCGAGCCACCCTAATGTTGACCTGCGTGTGCTTACGTCTGAGAAATTCTCGGGTAAGAGGGTGGATGAGGCGTTTCCGCATCTTTTGGGCTACTCGGATCTTATCCTAAGCCCTGTATCGAAAATCCCCGGCTCAGAACCTCTCGATCTTCTGTTTTCCTGCCTTCCCGGAGGCACTTCTTCTGTTTTCGTCCGGAGGTTCTTCGAGAAAGGCGTACGGGTGATCGATCTGAGCTCCGACTTAAGATTCTCAGATCCCGCGGACTATTCCCTGGCTCACGGCGTGGCGCCGCGCTTCCCCGAACTTCTCTCCCAAGCGGTCTACGGACTTAGCGAGCTTAACCGCGAGAGGATAAAAAACGCCCCGTTAGTCGCTAACGCGGGCTGCTATGCTACATGCGTTTCACTCGCCGTGGCTCCTCTTCTTAAAAAGTATGAAGTGGAAAATGACATTATAGTGGACATAAAGTCTTCTCTTTCGACTACGGGACGGGCTCCGAAACCCGAGAGTCACTACACCGAGGTAAAGGAAGACGTCTCCGCCCGTGGAACGGGAGGGGATGACCAGAAACATGAGATTCTTCGCGTGTTCTCCGATTTCTGCGACGTGAAGAAGCTCCTTTTCTTCAATACGCGCGTTCCGGTTAAAAGAGGCATAATGGCCGCTTCGTATCTCAGGCTCCGCTCGGAGATTTCCCCCGATGAGGCAAGGGAATTTTACGCCGGGTTCTACGGAAATGATATTTTCGTCCGGGTCTGCGACGATCTGCCCGGGATGGCATCTGTTTCCGGTTCCAACTACATCTCTTTGGGCTTCTGCGAGCGGGAAGGGCACCTTGTCATCGTATCGGTTCTTGACAATCTCATGAAGGGTGCCGCGGGTCAGGCTGTTCAGAACATGAACATCGTCTTCGGGTTTCCCGAGGATACCGGGCTCGGACAAGTTCCCCTTTTCCCGTGACGGGGCGATGAGAAACTACTGCGAAATACTTTATTCGAACCTCGAGCGAAATCCCCGGGGAGCGGCCATCTGGTACGAGGGAGAAACCTACAGTTACGCGCAGCTCTGCGGCTTTGTTGACGGTTTTTCCTCGTTTCTTTCCAGCCAGGAGGTGTCACGGAGAGATAAGGTGTGCGTTTTCCTTCCCAATTCGCTTTCGCTTGCAGTATCGGTTTTCTCGATAGCGAGACTCGGAGCCGCCTGCGTTCCGATCGACAGCGCATCTGGAACCGAGGAGATAAGACACTGCCTTGAATTCTCAAAGCCGGCCCTGATTGTTACGGACGAATCTCTTGCGCATACAATAGACGCCGTTTCTGGAAACATAAACACCGTTTGCGTGACCCGGAACGATTTTCTCGACGATACTCCCGTGGATCCGCCCGGAAGCCATCCTTCGGAGAAAGCCATCTATCTTTTTTCCACGGGCTCAACGGGGAAGCCCAAATGCGTTGCGAGAAGCCACGCCAACATGATCGCTCTTGCCCGTAATCACACGGCCACAATAAACTGGGATAGCGGGGACAGAATCCTTTTTTCGATTCCGATATCGCATACCTATGGTCTCGGGAACTTCGTAAGCGCCGTAAGCGTCGGGGCGTGCTGCTATTTCCTCCCGAGATTTAACAGAAAAGAGGTTCTCAGAGTGTTAGAGGAAGAACAGATAACGATCTTTCCCGCCGTCCCGTTCATGCTTGATACCCTCGCTCGAAGCGCGAGCCGCGGGGATTATGATTTCCCGCAGCTAAAGCATGTTATCTCCGCCGGGGCTCCCCTGCCCGAGGAAACCTTTTTTTCCTTCCACAAGGCTTTCGGCGTTTATCCCCGCCAGCTCTACGGTTCCTCTGAGACCGGGGTGATGGCAATCAATATTGCGGAGAACGTAGAGGGAAAACGTCTTTCAGTCGGAGTGCCGGTCGAAAATGTCATTATCAGGGTAGTTTCTGAAACCGGGAGCGAACTTCCGGTCGGGCAGATCGGCGAGATAATAATAAGTAGCCCCTCAATGACGGATGGCTACGTTGATTTTCCGGAAGAGACCGAGAGGGTTTTTGTAGATGGTTTTTACCACACGGGCGATCTCGGAATGTTCGATGGTGACGGGTATCTTTTCATTCGGGGAAGAAAGAAGCTTTTCATCAATATCTCCGGGAATAAGGTTGACCCGTTCGAAGTTGAAAACCTGCTTATGACTCATGGGAAAATAAAGGAAGCCGCAGTGATCGGCGCCCAGGGAGCCGGGGGCAGGGAAGAGATAAAGGCCTTTATCGTTGCGGATGGCTTGACGAGGAGGGACATCGTTAGTTTCTGCAGGGGGAAGGTATCTGATTACAAGATTCCTGCGAAAATGGAATTTGTGGATGCGCTTCCGAGAAGCCCGGCGGGCAAGGTGCTTAGGGAGAAACTGAAGTGACCGAGCGAAAAGAAGTTCTCAGGGAGCAAGTAAGGCGGCTTGTCGTAGACAAGTTCAATCTCGACATCGAACCTCAGGATATATCGGCCGAGCAGTCCCTGATTGAACTTGGAGTCGGGGTTGATTCCGTTTCGACTCTTGAATTCATTATGGAGCTTGAAGAGGAGTTCGGGGTTTCAATTGACGAATCCGAAGTTGATCCCGGGGTTCTTGAGACTGTTGAGAGCCTCTCTGAGTTTATTCTCTCGCTTAAGTGATTTGCCCTTTTATTTCTTGTAGAGGTTGGTTATCGGGAAGCGGCGGTCCTTTCCGAAGGCAAGCGACGTTATTTTGACCCCCGGGGCGCTCTGTCTTCTTTTGTATTCGTTCATGTTGACCATCTTGATTATTCTTCGCACTACGCTTTTTTTCTCCCCGAGCTCTACTATGTCATCGACCCCGAGGCCGTCTTCCACATAGGCTTTCAGTATCCTGTCGAGCGTATCGTATTCGGGAAGCGAATCTGTGTCTTTCTGGCCGGGGCGAAGCTCGGCTGAAGGGGGTTTTTCAATTACCGATTCTGGTATTATCTGTTTTCCCCGAAAGCGGTTGTAATAGTGAGAAAGCTCGTAAACCATGGCCTTGGGCACATCCTTTATCACCGCGAATCCCCCTGACATGTCCCCGTAGAGAGTCGAGTAGCCTACGGCGAGTTCGCTTTTGTTCGAGGTGGCGAGTACAAGCCACCCGAACTTGTTTGAAAGCGCCATTAGGACATTCCCCCTTATTCTCGCCTGGATGTTTTCTTCCGTGACGTCGGCGTCCATTCCGGAGAAAAGATCGGCGAACATTCCCTCATAGCATCTGAAAGCGTCTTCTATGGGAATGCTGAGAAGCTCGATTCCGAGATTGCGCGCGAGCTTCTCAGCGTCTGTAACGCTTCCCTCGGAGCTGTACATCGAAGGCATCGAGACTCCAACGACTTTTTTGGGTCCGACGGCTTCTGCGGCAATTACGGCGGTAAGCGAGGAATCTATCCCTCCGCTTAACCCGAGCACTACTTTTTTAAAGCCGTTTTTCCTTATGTAGTCACCGGTGCCTAGCACAAGCGCGGAGAAGGCGCATTTCAGAGGATCTTCTGAGGGAGCATCATGCTTTTCGGGGATTTTCACTTTCCGCTTTGTTTTAACTGGCTTAAGCGTGAATGCTTCTAGCTGGTTTTCCTCGAAGGAGAGCTCGTACCTTGTCTTTCTTATAGTCGGAGTGTTTAGTCTTGATTTGTAAACCCTTTCGGTGTTCACGTCGCAGACCAGCAGGTCTTCCTCGAAGTTCCGGGCGGTGGCGACAACATCCCCTTTTTCATCTATGAACATGCTGTTTCCGTCAAACACGAGTTCGTCCTGACCCCCAACCACGTTGCAGTAGGCTATTATGGTGTTGTAGTCAACCGCCCTTGTGGCCAGCATCCTCTCCCTCGCCAGGGGTTTCCCCATGTAGTAAGGAGACGCGGAGAGGTTGAATATGATCTGGGCGTTTCCCAGCAGAACCTGGCTTCTTATTGGTTCTCCGGGGTACCATATGTCTTCGCAGATCGTAACCCCGAAAGTCATTTTTCCCATGGAGTAAACGGGAAACCGTCTTTCTGACTGGAAGTAGCGGTTTTCGTCGAACACCCCGTAGTTAGGGAGGCGGAGTTTATGGTATACGTCGATTATCTCTCCTCTCTGGATTACGGCCGCCGAGTTGAATATATCGTCCTTTTTATCGACAAACCCCACTATGACGACCATGTTGTCCGTGCAGTGTTTTTTTATTTCGTCAAGCGCCCGGATGTTGTCGTCAATGAATTCGGTCTTAAGAAGAAGATCCTCGGGAGGGTAGCCTGTCACTGCAAGCTCGGGGAGACACAGAATATCTATATCGAGGCCTCGCGCCGCCTCGATCGCTTCTGTTATTTTCTTCGTGTTTCCGGTTATATCCCCCACGCTCGGGTTGATCTGGGAGAGCCCGGCCCGCAACTGCTTCATCTAGAAACTATACTCGTAACCGCGGGATATTTCGAGAATTCTATGGCTTGCAGGTTGCGACGCAGCAGTCCGTTATTGACGTAATGAAGGATCGTTAGAGGTAGCCGACAGGGATTGCGGTAACGTCTTCTGACAGCACGACGTCCTGTTCAACGAAGCAGAAAACCGCTCCGTGTCCCACTTTTTTGCCCAATTTTTCAAGCAGGTGAAAATGCTTGGAAGCCGTGGAAGATGGCGTCGCAGTTTTTTTGAACTCCACGGGATAAAGACTGTCACCCGTTTCAATCACAAGGTCGACTTCCTTTTGGTCAAGGTCGCGATAGTAATAAAAATATGGCTCGACTCCGTTGTGGTAGTAGCTTTTGAGAATCTCGGAAAACAAATATGTCTCAAGAATAGCGCCTGACATGGCTCCGGCCTCAAGAGAATCCGGCGTCGGCCACTTGGTAAGATAAGTGCACAATCCGGTGTCAAGAAAATACAGTTTCGGGGATTTCACGAGACGCTTGGTCACGTTGCGATGATAGGGTTTTAACAGATACACAAGGCCCGATGTTTCGAGAACCGAAAGCCATGATTTGGCCGTTTTGTTGTCAATTGCCGTGTCTCTTGCCAAATCCGCGTAATTAAGCAGTTGTCCTGTTCTTGCAGCGACCGCTCCTAGGAAACTGTAAAACAGGGTTTCATCCGAAATCGACAGAATATCTTTCACGTCTCGTCGGATATAGGTTTGAATGTAGGATTGGTAAAAAAGGTTGCGTACGGAGTCTGTTGCTTCAACGACTCTCGGAAACGTCCCTTGCCAAATCCGCTTATACGTCTCCGTTAGGGTCTTGGGGTTTTCAATTGTTCTTTTCGCGTTGTCAATCCAACCGGGTGACGGCAGAAAAGGTGTCAGGCTCTCCCAGCGCTCGTCTATTTCCGCTTGGGACAATCCTAAAAGATCGATTATTGCGACCCGGCCGGCTAGGCTTTCGGTAATGCCTTTCATTAGGTGAAATTTCTGGGAACCGGTAAGCCAGAACAATCCATTAGTTTTTTCCCTATCTACAATTATCTTGATATAGCTGAATAAATTAGGTGCGTACTGCACTTCGTCAATGATCAGTGGAGGCTTGTGAGTTTGCACGAATAGCCCCGGATCGTTTTGGGCTAGGGTACGGGCTTCTAAATTGTCCAGAGTCACGTAATTTCTGTTTCCCTCCGCACACATTTCCAGAAGAGTCGTTTTACCTACCTGTCGCGGCCCGGTCACCAAAAGAACCGGGAAATTGTCATTAACCTCTTTTATAATACTGGCTAGTGTACGTTGATACATGATCAATCTCATTAATTATGGATTACTATTCCAATATAAACGAGAAAATGGGATATGGCAATAAAAATTTCGTTAATTATGGGTGCATAGTCCATAATTAACGAAAAAACATTCAGCTTAAAGACGACATGGGGAATTTTCTGAAGCTTTGTTTGCGGAAAAATTAATACATTATTCCTGTTGTGGCGATTCGGGCTATGCGACCCTGAAAGACAGGTAGACGATATTTGCGGCGAAGTGAAAGAAAACGCTTGACCATATGGTTCCGGTTCTCATGTATAGATATCCCATCAGGAGAGAGGGAAAAAACGTAAGGGCGTTCTGCCCGCAGGCACTCCCGCCGGTAAACACGCAGATCACAAGAAGGTGCGCTGCGGCAAAAAGCACGCTTGCCGCGATAATCGCGCCCCACCCGCCGCCGAGTGTTCTCTGAAGATATCCCCTGAAGAAGAATTCCTCGGGAAACGCGATGGCCACAAGGTGCGTGAGCACGAAAAGCGCACTCGGCTCAACGAACTTAACCGTCCTTCCCAAGTAGGTTGAGAAGAGATAGAGGCAGGCGAGGTACAAAAAAAGCACCGCAACAGAAATTCCCGCTCCCCGGAGCAGCCCCCGCGGATCAAACCTCAAGACATTTACCGAAGCGTGGTCAAGCAGAAATGGAACCCAGAGCATGAGTCCCGCTGAGAGCAAAAGGGCATGCTCGCGGTCAATCACGGTTCTTGAGATGATTATTGCCGCTATAACCGCCCCGTAGGAGGCAAGCGGTATCGCAAGGTTTTTCGAGGGAAGTCGTTTCACGGAACCGGGTTTTTTCTCTTGAATCAGGGTTCCGACTATAATACTTGAATATCAAGCAAAAGGGGGCTTCGTTTTCATGGAGATCTCAGAAATAAAAAAACATCTCAGCGCGGAGATAGTAGGAGAAAAACTTTTTATCTACGACGAGGTGGGTTCTACAAACGATGTCCTCCGTGAACTCATAGGCGACGGTCTGGCCGCAGACGGGGCGGTTGTGGTTTCTGACTCGCAGACCATGGGCAGGGGGCGGCTGGGACGAAAGTGGTTGTCTCCCGGGGGCATGAATCTTTATCTCTCCGCATTGTTTTGCCCGGAGATCTCCCCGAGGAGATCTTCCGTCTTTACCTTTCTTGCGTCCTGCGCCCTTGTCGAGGTTTTCTCGGGTTATGGGGTGGAAGCTGCGATAAAGTGGCCGAACGATATTCTTGTCGGCGGGAAGAAAATCTCGGGGGTGCTCACGGAACTCGGCACCTCGGACGGCGCTGTCGATTACCTCCTGATCGGCGTTGGGGTAAATCTCAATTTGCCTGCGGAATTCATACGCTGTGAAATGGAGGATATTTCAGAGAAAACCACTTCTCTTTCTGTGCTGCTCGGAGGGGAAGTCAGCAGGGAGAGGTTCTGCGCGGAGCTTATTAACGCCCTTGACCGGTTCTATGGGGAGTTCCGCCGCCGCGGGACAGGGGCAATTGTGGATATGTGGATCGAGGTGTGGGGATTTCTGGGAAAGGAGATATCAGTAGATGTATCGGGGGATGTTGTAAGCGGAGTCGTGGAGCGCGTCGATGCAAACGGATTTCTTTATCTGAGAACGGATGAGGGCGAGCTTCGCAAGATAATTACGGGAGATACGGTCTTTTAGAGAACCCCGATTATTTCGTGGCGAAGCCTGCGCATCAGGTCCATCCACTCGTTTATAGTTTCCTCGGTCTCGTCGCTCACGTCTTTTTTTATGACTATTCCGTAAACCCTGGGTTCTACGGCGCACTTTCCGTATCTTTCCGCGACCATGGAGCCGAATCTGTAGAGTATCTCGAGGGCTTTTCTGCTCTTTCCCTCGAATCTGCTCACAAGGACCATTTCGGAGGAAAAACCCTCGAATATCCTGTTCCACAGGGTTGCGCTTGACTCCATGTGGAAAGAGAGGATTATGCTTTCCGGGTCTTTTTCCCTCTTGGTTTTTTCAGTATTGGCAGTCATCTCCCTTTGTTTATTATAACCATGGGCGCAGCGTGTGCGGAGTTCCTGATTTATGTTATAATTACGGGAAGGCGTCTGAAGAGGTTGCTTACGCCGCATCAGTTCTCGCGTTGTTTTTTCATAAAAACACAACAGGCGGACAGTTATATGAATTTGAAGAAACTTCCCGAAAAAAGGGGGCTTTACGATCCTGCGCTTGAGCACGATTCCTGCGGAATAGGATTCGTCGTTAACGTTAAGGGAGTGAAGTCAAACACCATAATACGTCAGGCCATAACCGTGCTCAAAAATCTCGAGCACCGCGGAGCCTGCGGGTGCGAGCCGAACACGGGAGACGGAGCCGGAATACTGTTCCAAAAACCCCACGCGTTCTTTGTCGATGCCTTGGGGGCCGAGGGAATCACCCTGCCGGCGGAGGAAGATTACGGAGTCGGAATGATATTCCTCTCTCCGGATCCGTCCGTTGAGAAGAAAACGAAAAAGAGAATTGAGGATATAGTCACCGAGGAGGGCCAGACCGTTTTAGGCTGGCGGGTCGTTCCGACCGACAATTCCTCTCTGGGCGCGACCGCTCTTGGGTGCGAGCCCGGAATAAGGCAGATATTCATCGGCCGGGGAGACGGCACCCCTGCCGGGGACGATTTTGAGAGAAGACTCTACATAATAAGAAAACGCGCGGAGAACGAAATAAAGGCTGCGGGGCGCGACGAGCATTTCTACGTGACCAGCCTTTCATCGAGGACGATAGTTTACAAGGGAATGCTTGTCACCTGGCAGCTTGAGCCCTATTTCCCGGACCTTGCTTCCGATCTCATGGAAAGTGCGATAGCCCTTGTGCACTCGCGTTTCAGCACAAACACCTTTCCGAGCTGGGACAGGGCCCACCCCTACAGATACGTGATACACAACGGCGAGATAAACACGCTTCGGGGCAACATAAACTGGATGCACTCAAGGCAGGCCGTCTTGGAATCCGAGTTCTACGGCGATGACATAGAAAAAATCTTCCCGGTGATAGCTCCCGAGGGAAGCGACTCCGCTTCCTTTGATAACGCAATGGAGTTTCTGTGCCTCTCGGGCTACTCGATAGAGCACGCCGCGATGATGATGATTCCCGAACCGTGGTCAAAGCACGAGAGCATGTCCGAGGAGAAAAAGGATTTCTACAGGTTCCACAGCTGCCTTATGGAACCTTGGGACGGTCCCGCTTCCATAGCTTTTACAGACGGCGAGAAAGTGGGAGCGGTGCTTGACAGAAACGGACTTCGTCCCACGAGATACTACGTCACAAAGGACGACACCGTGGTGCTGGGCTCAGAAGTGGGAGTCCTTGACATACCGCCCGAGAGGGTGAGCTACAAGGGTCGCCTGCTCCCGGGAAGGATGCTCCTCATAGACACGCGCGAAGGCCGCATCGTTGGTGACATGGAACTCAAGAAAAGACTTTCAACGGAAAAACCCTACGGAAAATGGCTCGGGGAGAACATGGAGAGTTTCTCCGGAATTATGGAGGGAGAGTCCGCCGAGACTCCGCCCGAGTATGACCCCGAGAAGCTTCTTGCGAGACAGAGGGTATTCGGCTACACCTTTGAGGATCTGCGCATTCTCCTTGGTCCAATGTCGAAAAATGCGGTTGAGCCCGTAGGAGCCATGGGGGTTGATACCCCGCTTGCGGCGCTCTCTGATGAATCGAAGCTTCTTTACAACTATTTCAAGCAAATGTTCGCCCAGGTCACAAATCCCGCTATCGACGCCATACGTGAGGAACTCATAACCGGGACCATGGTCACGCTGGGGATGACGGCCAACATACTGCGCCCCGAAGCGAAAAGCTGCGAGAAGCTGGAGCTTGAGACCCCGTTTCTCACGAACCCGGAAATCGAGAAGCTGAAAACCATTCGCGAGGGGAGATTCCGCTGTGAAGTGATCCCCACCCTCTTTGATCCCGGAAAGGGAACTGAGGGGGTCGAGGAAGCGCTCTCCGGGATATTCGACCGCGCCGATGAATTCATAGAAGAGGGTGCCAACATCCTGGTCCTCTCGGACAGGGGCTTTGACGCCGAGAACGCCCCCATTCCCGCCTTGCTCGCGGTCTCGGGGCTTCACCACCACCTGATAAGAAACGGAAACAGGATGCGCGCGGCGCTCGTTGTAGAGTCGGGCGAACCTAGGGAGACCCATCACATGGCGCTTCTTATAGGCTATGGCGCAAGTGCCATAGCTCCCTACATGGCTTATGAAACCATAAACGGCATGATCCACCAGAACATGCTTGTGGGCATATCTTACGAGGAAGCGGTCTCGGGGTACGTGAAAAGTCTTGTTAAGGGCATAGTGAAGATAATGTCCAAAATAGGCATCTCCACGGTACAGAGTTACCACGGGGCCCAGATATTCGAGGCCCTCGGGCTAAACACCGAGTTTATTGACAGGTACTTCACCTGGACGGCTTCCCGTATACAGGGAGTGGGAATCGACGTTATAGCGGAGGAGTCGATAAAGCGCCACTCCAAGGCTTACGCCGAAAGGGACGTTGAGACTGCGACGCTTGAGACCGGAGGGGTTTACAGGTGGAGGCCCGACGGGGAGCGTCACATGTACCACCCGCGCACTGTGCACAAGCTCCAGGAAGCCTGCCAGACGGGGAGCTACGAAAGATTCAAGGAATACACAAAGCTTGCAAACAACGAGGAAAAGGAGCATTTTACGCTCCGCGGCCTGATGGAGCTTAAATACTCGGACAATCCCGTGCCGCTTGAAGAGGTGGAGTCGGTCGAGAGCATATGCAGAAGGTTCAAGACAGGGGCCATGTCCTACGGGGCGATAAGTAAGGAGGCCCACGAGAGCCTCGCGATCGCGATGAACCGCATAGGGGCCAAAAGCAACACGGGCGAAGGTGGGGAAGATACAGACAGGTTCACCGCCGATCCGAACGGGGATCTCAGAAGAAGCTCCATAAAGCAGGTTGCTTCTGGCCGTTTCGGGGTCACGAGTGAATACCTGGTGAACTCTGACGAGATACAGATAAAGATAGCCCAGGGGGCAAAGCCGGGAGAAGGGGGACAGCTTCCGGGAAGAAAGGTCTACCCGTGGATAGCCAAGGTGAGGCTCTCGACTCCGGGAGTGGGCCTGATATCGCCGCCCCCGCACCACGACATCTATTCGATTGAAGACCTTGCGCAGCTCATCTACGATCTTAAAAACGCGAACAAGCATGCGAGGATAAACGTCAAGCTGGTTTCCGAGGTCGGTGTCGGGACCATAGCCGCCGGCGTGGCGAAAGGTCATGCGGACGTGATACTCATAAGCGGAACCTCGGGGGGAACGGGAGCATCTCCGCAAAGCAGCATACAGCACGCAGGGCTTCCCTGGGAACTTGGGATAGCCGAGACGCACCAGACGCTTCTCCTTAACAATCTTAGAAGCAGGGTGGTTCTCGAGACGGACGGTCAGATGAAAACTGGTAGGGATGTTGCCATCGCGGCCCTTCTGGGCGCCGAGGAGTACGGCTTTTCCACGGCTCCGCTCATAGTGCTTGGATGCATAATGATGAGGGTCTGCCACCTCGACACCTGTCCCGTCGGAGTCGCCACGCAGAATCCCGAACTTCGAAAGAAATACACTGGAGATCCGGCGCACGTGGTTGATTTCATGCGGTTTGTTGCTACTGAGTTCCGCGAGATAATGGCGAAGATGGGTTTCCGGACAGTAGACGAGATGATAGGCAGAACGGATCGCCTCGAGATGAGAAAATCGCTTGATCACTGGAAGGCCAAAGGCATAGATATAAGCAGCATCCTCTTCCGCCCCGAAGTTCCCGGGGACTGGGGAACCTACTGCCAGATCGAACAGGACCACGGCATACAGGACTCCCTTGATGAAACCGTCCTGATGGATATATGCCGCCCGGCGATTGAGAGAGGAGAGCGTGTCCGCGCCGACGTTCCGATAAAGAACGTTAACAGGACCGTGGGAACCATAGTCGGAAGCGAGCTTACGAGAAGATACGGCCTTGACGGGCTTGAGGAGGATACGGTAAGGCTTCATTTCTCGGGTTCCGCGGGCCAGAGCTTCGGAGCCTTCGTTCCAAAGAGCATGACCCTTATTCTCGAGGGTGACTCGAACGACTATACGGGGAAAGGAATCTCCGGAGGGAAAATGATCATTTATCCGCCGAAGGAGTCCACCTTCGTTGCGGAGGAGAATATAATAATCGGGAATGTAGCGTTCTATGGGGCCACTGGAGGGGAAGCCTACGTGAGAGGGATTGCCGGGGAGAGGTTCTGCGTGAGAAACAGCGGGGTCCGTGCCGTGGTGGAATCTGTCGGGGATCACTGCTGCGAATATATGACCGGGGGCCGCGTCGTGGTACTGGGTCCGACCGGGAGGAATTTCGCGGCCGGAATGTCAGGGGGCATAGCGTATGTTTACGATCCCGAGGGGGATTTCGAGGGAAGGTGCAATACCGACTCCGTGTTCCTTGAATTCGTGGAGGATGACGACGAAGCGGAACTCCTTGGAATGATAAAAAACCACCTTGAGTACACCGGAAGCGAGGTAGCGCAGCGGATATTGGAGAACTGGTCCGGGAATCTTCCCAGATTCGTTAAGGTGATACCGAAAGACTACAAGAGAATGCTCGAACACATAAACCGCGCGCAACAGAGCGGTCTTTCGGGTGACGAGGCCCTTATGGCTGCCTTTGAGGAAAACAAGCGAGATCTCGCGCGCGTAAGCGGAAACTGACACGGAAGCTCTGACGGAGGAGAAGTTTTTCAATGGGTGATCCCACAGGTTTTATGAATTACAAAAGGAAGCTCGGGCCTGACAGGGATCCTGCCCGCAGAATCGCCGACTGGGACGAATTCCACGGCCATCTCCCGGAAAAAGAGCTTGCTACCCAGGGCGCAAGGTGCATGGACTGCGGGGTCCCCTTCTGCCAGACGGGCCAGATAATCGGCGGTCTGACCGCGGGATGTCCCATAAACAACCTCATACCCGAGTGGAACGACCTGATTTACTCGGGACTCTGGAGGGAGGCCCTCGAGAGGCTTCACAAGACGAACAACTTCCCCGAGTTCACGGGCCGGATATGCCCCGCTCCCTGCGAGGGATCGTGCGTTCTCGGCATTAACGAACCCGCGGTCACCATAAAGAGCATAGAGTGCGCAATAGTCGACAGGGGTTTTGAGGAGGGATGGATAACCCCCGAGCCTCCCGAGATCAGAACCGGCAAGAAAGTCGCCGTCATAGGTTCCGGGCCCGCGGGGCTTTCCTGCGCCGCGCAGCTTAACAAGGCGGGACACCTGGTCACGGTGTTTGAAAGGGATGACCGTATTGGCGGACTGCTCATGTACGGAATTCCCAACCCTCACCTCGATAAGAAAATAGTTGACCGCCGTGTCGATATACTCGCGGAGGAGGGGATCGAGTTTGTCACCAACACGGAAGTTGGAGTGGATATCGACGGAAACGAACTCGTGGAAAACTTCGACGCGGTCGTGATATGCACGGGAGCTACGAAACCCAGGGACCTTCCGATTGAGGGAAGGGATCTTGGTGGAATCCACTTCGCGATGGAGTTCCTGAGGGCCAACACAAAAAGCCTCCTTGATAGTGGCCTCGATGACGGCCGCTACATCTCCGCCGCGGACAAGGATGTCGTTGTTCTCGGGGGCGGCGACACTGGAACCGACTGCGTCGCGACTTCCATGAGACACGGATGCAGGAGTCTTCTTCAGTTCGAAATACTTCCCAAGCCTCCGATCGAGAGGGCCGTGGATAACCCGTGGCCGCAATGGCCCAGGGTGTACAGGCTTGATTACGGCCAGCAGGAGGCCATGGCGGTTTTCGGAGAGGACCCGAGAAGGTACCAGGTTCTTACCAAGAGGTTCGTAGGAGACGCGAAGGGCAGGGTGGCGGAACTTGAGACCGTGCGCATTGAGTGGTACAGAGGAGACGACGGAAGGATGTCGTTTCGGGAAGTTGAAGGTTCCGAGCAGCGCTGGCCGTGCGGGCTAGTGCTTCTGGCTCTCGGATTTCTGGGACCTGAACAGGAGCTTTTGCAGCAGATGAACATACGTACCGACGAGCGCTCAAACGCCATGGCGGAATACGGAAAGTACATGACGAACATCGAGGGAGTCTTCGCCGCAGGGGACTCGCGCAGGGGACAAAGCCTTGTGGTGTGGGCTATAAACGAGGGAAGAGAAGCCGCAAGAGAGTGCGACAGGTACCTTATGGGATCGACCGATCTTCCGTAAATAGGCTAAACCTGCTGCGAGGAGGAATTTCCAGATGGCCTTCGCTGATCCTGAAGAACAATTAAAGGTAATAAGAAGGGGAACCGAGGCGATAATTCCCGAAGAGGAGCTTCTTTTGAAGCTCGAAGCTTCAAGGGAGAATGACCGCCCCCTTAAGGTAAAGGCAGGGTTTGACCCCACCTCTCCCGATCTGCATCTGGGTCACGGGATAATTCTCAAGAAACTCCGCGATTTTCAGACCTTGGGTCATGAGGTTCTTTTCCTCGTAGGGGATTTCACCGCCTATATAGGAGACCCATCGGGCAGGAGCGAAACCCGCCCGTCGATTTCAAAAGAAGAGATAATCAAGAACTCGAGGACTTACGAGCGCCAGGTTTTTAAGGTTCTTGACAGAAAAAAGACTCAGGTTCTTTCAAACTCCCGCTGGCTCAGCAAACTCGATCCGGAAGAGTTCCTCGGGCTTACCTCTCTGGTTAACGTTTCGCGGATACTTGACCGGGACGATTTCTCAAAGAGGTACAGGGAGGGGGTATCCATTTCTCTCATGGAGTTCATATATCCCTTGGTGCAGGCTTACGACTCGGTGCAGATGCGCTGCGATGTTGAACTCGGCGGCACGGATCAGACCTTCAACATACTGCTCGGCCGCGATTTCCAGAGACATTACGGACAGTCCCCCCAAGTAGGAGTTTTTCTTCCGATACTTGAGGGAACAGACGGGGTAAAGAAGATGTCGAAGTCGCTTGGAAACTATATAGGTCTTGACGAATCTCCGCAGGATATATATGGAAAAATGATGTCGATCTCTGATGACCTTATGTGGAGATACTACCTTCTTTTAAGTGCCTGCAGTGAAAAAAAGATACGAAAGTTAAAAGCCGGGCATCCTATGGATGCGAAAAAAGCACTTGCCAGGGAAATTGTTTCCTGGCTTCATGACTCCCAAGACGCCCTTGAAGCCGAACGGGATTTCGAAACCAAGTTCTCAAAGAGATCTTTTCCAGAAGATGCGAAGGAAAAGGATTACGTTGCTGGTTCCCGCAAGGTAGTTGATCTTGTTTTGGAAGTGTCTGATTCTGTCGACACTAAGGGGGGAGCTAAAAGGCTCATATCTCAGGGAGGGCTTGTCATAGACGGGGAGAAGTACACCGATCCGAATTCTGAGTTTCCCGAGAAAGCCGCTTTCGAGGTTAAGATCGGGAAAAAAGAGTTCCTGAAAGTCGTTATCAGGTAGTCCGTCCCGACTTTTCCTTTTTGCAGATGGCTCTTACCATGCCGCCTCTCACTATGCGGAAGTATGAGTTCTAAAACCGTCCTGTTGTCTTATCAGTGTGGTGGCCGCTGTACGAGCGTGGTGACCCGAGCCGAGTGCGTGCGGACCAAGCAGCGCTTGCGTTGGCGGATCTTGACGATGCTCACACGCCCTCGGATCTCGATTTGCCTGGTTACCGTCTTCACTCGTTAAAAGGGAGTCTGAAGGGATTTTGGAGCATTTCGATTTCCGGTAACTGGCGGATCATCTTCCGCTTTGACGATGGCGATGCCTACGATGTCGACTTGGTTGACTACCGCTAGGAGGAAGCAGCAACATGACGATGAACAATCCGCCGCATCCCGGCCGTAGCATTAGGGAGAACTGCTTGATCCCGCTTGGTCTGAACGTTACCGAAGCGGCGAAGGTGTTAGGCGTTGCCCGTCACACGCTTTCGCGCGTATTGAACGGCCACGCGGCAATTTCACCGGAGATGGCCATTAGGCTGGAGAAGGCGGGATGGTCCAATGCCGAGTTCTGGCTGCGTCGCCAGACCACCTACGATCTGGTACAAGCACGCAAGGGCGAAGACCGGATCAATGTCGAGCGCTACCGATCACAGCAGACGGAGCGGGAATGAAGGCCGAATCCTCAAGAAACCCGTAGCAACATGTAGTCGGACTTGAATCCGGGTGCGAGGGTAAAAAAAGCGAGTCGGCCTGTAAGCCGAGTTCTGTCAAGTACGGTCATCCATCTGAGATACCTGTTGCCAGGATACCTTAAGCGACTACCCGAAAACCAGGACGGGCCGCCCTGACCGGACAGTTGTCCGGGTGTTTTCCTATTTGTCTTTCTTCAGGCGGGGTTTACCTTGCCTCCTCCATCACTTTCGGAGCGGTGGTCTCTTACACCACCTTTTCACCCTTACCGGGACGCCTGAGGCGCCCAGGCGGTATACTTTCTGCTGCACTCTCCGTTGTCTCGCGACACCTGGTCGTTAACCAGCGCCCTGCCCTGCGAAGCTCGGACTTTCCTCCCGCGGACAAGCCGCGGGCGACCGAACGGCCGACTCGCTAATCATTAAAATATCTATCGATAGCCTCATTCGCAAGACCGTCAGCTTCTGAGTTGCTCTCTCTGGGTATATATTCTATTTCGAGTGCCGGAAGGGATGAAGCGAGTTTTTTCGCTTCCGAGTGAAGAATTCTGAGCTTCGGATCCTTTACTTTCCAGAGTCCGTTCATCTGGTTTGCGACGAGCTGGGAGTCGGTGTGGATTTTCACCTCGGTGCTTCCTTCAGCCACGAGATAACCGAGTGCTCTTATGAGCGCCTTATATTCCGCCTCGTTGTTCGTTCCCCTCCCTATATACTCTCTTATTTCCTCTCTTATTCCGTCTGGGCAGATAACAAGAACCCCGATGCCGGATTCTCCCGGGTTTCCTCTCGACGCTCCGTCTATATAGACTTCGGTTGTTTTTTCTTGGGACATGTCTCAACTTGAATAACCGCTTGGGCGGTTACGATTTTGTGTAAAGAATCTTTTTGCAGTTCGGGCACTGAACCAGTTTTGTCTGTTTCAGTATCTCGTTGTAGAGCTGAGGCGGGATGTTTATGTTGCAGCTTGTGCATTTCTCGTTTTCGGCAAGCGCAAGCGCCCTGCCGTTTCTTTTGAAGATTCTTTCGTAAAGCGGGAGTATTTTCGGGTCTATAGTGGACAGGATTTCACTTTTTTCCTTCTCTGCCGGTTTGCGGGAAATTTCGAGTTCTTCAATCTTTTTTTCTTTTTCCGCGATCTGCTCCGAGTATTGCTCTTCTAGGGTCGCGTAGTTTTCCTTTTCTTCGGCAAGCGCCGCTTCTGTCTCTTCGATTTCCGTCATTACCGAGATGGTACGGTCCTCTATCTCGAGGTTCTCCTTTCTTGTATCGGTTATTTCCTTCTGGAGCGCTTCGTATTCCTTATGGGTCTTTATTGCAAACAGCCTTTCCTCGGCCTTCTTTATGGATTCCTGATTGGAGTTAAGGGAGGATTCAAGTCCCTCTCTTTGCGTCCTGAGTTCCGAGAGGGTGGTTTCCTTGAGATTTATTGATCCTTCTTTTTCAAGGAGGTCTTTTTTAAGGTCATTGATTTCATTCGGGTATTTTTCCAGTCCTTCAGTTAACTCTCTGATTCTTAAGTCAACTGTCTGAAGCTTCTGGAGGCTTTCAATATGCTGTTGCATAATTTTTTACTTCAGACGAAGCAGTCCCGATGCGCTTTTTATGGAGAAAAATGGTATTTCGGGGGCTTTGGTTGGGGGGAGTTGCTTCGGCTTTGTCTATGTTGACCTTCATGGTCTCTATTTCTCAATTCTGGGCCCACCCGGACTCGAACCAGGGACCGACGGATTATGAGTCCGCTGCTCTAACCAACTGAGCTATGGGCCCTAATAAAGCTAGGCAACAGAATATAGTTAATCGAATTTTTTTGTCAAATTATCGGTTACAAAATGTAAAAAACGGTTTTCAGACCCCCTGAATTCACCGGAAAACGAGAAGATTTCCCCTTCCGGGATCCCAGGAACCTCTTACCTTGAATACCGACGAGAGAAGCTCTTTGGAAAGTGTGTGCGACGGTTCTCCCAGGGCGGAAACTCGCCCGTTTTCAAGCACGAGGATCCTATCGCAGAACCTGCTTGCAAGATCAAGGTCGTGGAGAACGGCCGCGACTCCTTTTCCTTCTCGCGCAAGCGACCCAAGCAGTTCCATAAGGGCGAACTTGTGATGTATGTCAAGGTGGGAGGAGGGCTCGTCAAGGAAAATAAAATCGGTTCCCTGCGCAAGCACCCTTGCGATCGACGCTCTCTGCTGCTCTCCTCCCGAGAGCGTCGTTATTTTTCTTCGAGAAAACCCTTTCATGTCCACGAGCGAAAGACAGTCCTCGGCACGCCTTATGTCTTCTTCGCTCTCGCTCTCGAAAATTCCCAGGTACGGATATCTCCCCGTAAGCACTACCTCAAGTACGCTCAGCGGAAAATCGAAATACGAGGTCTGGGGGAGGAACGATATTTTTCTGTAAAGCTCTTTTGCTTCGTGTTTCGAGATATCCTCTCCGTCAAGCAGGATGTGGCCCGCGGTGGGATTGATTATGCGGGCAAGAAGCCTGAGAAGCGTGGATTTCCCCGCGCCGTTTGGGCCGACTATGCATAGAAACTCGTTTCTTTTAATTTCGAAGCTTACGTCGTCAACTATGGTTTTTCCGTTTACGCCGTAACTTAGGCCCGATATTTTTATTGATCCTTTCTCCATTCTACAAGATTTCCCTCCCGCTGAAATTTCTCCTCAGCAGAAACACGAAGAAAGGAACCCCGATGAAGGAGGTGATTATTCCGAGGCGAAGTTCCTGGGGGCTCATGACGGTTCTTGCTATGAGGTCCGCTGCGGGCAGAAATATGGCCCCGGCTATGAAGCTCGCGGGCAGAAGCCGGCGGTGATCCACCCCGATCAGCAGCCTTACCGAGTGCGGAATTATAAGTCCGACGAACCCCACTATGCCGCTTACCGCCACGCTTGCTCCGACTATGAAGGAACTGAGGATTATCAGATGCTTGGTCGTTTTCTCTATGTCGATGCCGACGGTCTTTGCAGTCTCGTAGCCCAGGAGTCTTGCGTTTAGGTTCTTCGCGTAGAAAAGCAGCATTGCCGAGGCGGCAAGCACGGGCACGGCGGACATTGCGAAATGCGTCCAGGTGCGCGAGTCGACCCCGCCCATTATCCAGAAGAGCATTTCCTTCATTGACCACGCGTTTGATATCGAAAGCACGAAAGTCGTTAGGGAAACGAAAAGCGTTCCGAGAGCTACACCGCAGAGAAGAAGCGTCGTGTTCTCGACAAAGCCCCTGTAGCGCGATATCCCGTAGACCGCGTATGCCGTGAGAAGAGTGCCCGCGAACGCAGCGAGTGGGAGCAGGAGAAACCACTTCTGATGAATACCGGTGTAGATTGCCAGAACGGCGAAAAAGGCTCCTCCGCTTGACCAGCCCAGTATTCCGGGTTCGGCCAGGGGATTTCTGAACATCGCCTGCATTACGGCTCCCACAATTGAGAGTCCCCCTCCTATTGTGGCGGCGAGCAGAACCCTCGGGAGTCTCACGTCCCAGACGATAAGTTCCTGCGATTTTCCGATTTCCGCCCCGGTATCGAGCCAGAGCAGCTTGCCGGCTATTATGCGGATTACCTCGTCAAACGGAACGCTCACCGCCCCAATCGATACGCACGCGACAACAGTCAGCACGAGCAGTGAGGCGAGTGCTGCGTATACGGAAAGTGTTTTCTTACCGGCCGGCATCGTTTTCTGTTCCGAATATCAGGTTCACCAGATCAACTACGGCCTGTGCCGCGTAATGAGACGCGGCGTCTAGATGTTTTCCCGCGACGACTATGATCTTTTTGTCTCTGAAGGCGGAATTTTTGAACATCTGGCCGATAAAATCCGGGTGAGATGGATTATAACTACTTGTAAGCACTAGGTCAGGGTTGTTCTGGATTACATATTCGGTGGATATGTTGCTGTGTCCGTTCAGCCCGAGGCGGGCCGGGAGATTAATGCCCCCGGAACTCTCTATTATGTCGTTTATGGTTGAGCCTTTGCCGACCGTGAACCCGGGAGCTCCATAAAAAAGGACCTTCGGGGCTTTTACGTGAGGCGGAATCTTTGCCTTGGCATCTGCGATCTGGCTTTCCATTTTCCCTACGAGGCTTTTTGCCGAGGCTTTCTCGCAGACGGCTTCTCCAATAAGTTCTATATTTTCTTTTATGCTCTCAAGCGAAACGATTTCGTGGAGCACCAGCACCTTTATCCCTGCCGACTCAAGATGCGTGCGTATATTGGGGTTGGTGTGGCCCGCGACTATCACTAGATCCGGGGATTTTGCGATTATCTGCTCAAGGTTTGCCCTGACTTGGGGAATTCCCCGCGCTTTTTCAACCACGTTTGAAATAAGCGGGTCGGTCGAGAAATAGGTGAGCGCGGCTATCTTTTTCCTTTCACGGACTGTGTCGACCAGGATCTCGTCTGAAGCCAAGGTGAGCGATATTATACTCTCGGGGCAGGGCGGTTTCGCCAGGCACACTACTGGCACGGCGGCCAGAGCAAGCAGAAGTGCCGCGAACAGATTTTTGATGCTCACCTTGAAAATCAGGCTTTTCCTTACGGGTTCAGGATGACTTTTCCGAACTGCTGGCGGTCTTCGAGAATTTTCTGGGCCGCCGCCGCTTCGCTCAGGTGAAACCTGCTGTGTATGGAAGGTTTCAAAGCACCTTCCTCGGCAAGCTGCGCGACTTTCTCAAAATGCTCCGCCCGGGCGTTAAACACCGTTACTCCCAGCACGGAGAGATCTTTCATGATAAGCGGCCCGAGGGCAGCTTCCGTAGCGCCTCCTCCCGCGACTCCTATCAGCAGAAGTTTTCCCCCTGGGGCTAGATACTGCGTGTTCTCTTTCCACACCGAGGCTCCCACGGGATCGAAGATCATGTTTATTTTATGCTTCTTGGTAACCTGCTTGAGTTCCTCTCCAAGGTCAGAAGAGTTGTAGTTTATTGTGACGTCGGCACCGATTTCTTTTGCCTTCTCAAGTTTTTCATCGCTTCCCGCTGTAGCTATCACGAAGGAATCGAAAAGCTTGGCTACCTGAATCGCCGCGCTTCCCGTTCCACTTCCCGCCGCGTGCACAAGCACCGTTTCTCCCTTGGTGATATTCCCTCTTTCGCAGAAGGCGTACCAGGCGGTAACGTAGCAGGTTGGAAGGGTCGCCGCATCATCAAAGGAAAGCCCTTCGGGAATCGAGACCACATTGGATGAAGGTATCTTTATGTATTCGGCGAATCCTCCGTGGAGATTGACCCCGACTATTTCAAGGCCTCTATCCGAGCGCACGGCAGGCATAACCATAACCCGATCGCCTATTTCCACGTCGGATACGTCATCGCTTTTGTCGCAGACAATTCCAGCTACGTCCACTCCCCCCACGTGCGGCAAGGGCACCGGACGGGGTGATTTTCCGCTTCTGAGCCTGAGGTCGACGAAGTTTATAGAGGAGGATTTTATCTCTACAAGTATCTCTCCTGGTCCCGGTTCCGGTTTGTCCACATCCTCATACTTAAGAACATCGGTTTCTCCGAATTCGTGATAGATAATGGCTTTCATTGTGCTTGCTCCTGTGAATAGTTGTCAGATTAAGTTACTTGGCTCTGATTGTTTGGCAATAACGAAAAATCAACACGTGGCAAGTGTTGTTGGAACCCCCGGCAAGATCAAAACGCCTTTATAGAACGGGGGCGGGGAATAATAAACCGCCGAAGAGAATCCACGCCACGATCAGTGTCCAGACGATGTTCATCCCCTGTGCTATGAGAAACGCATAGGCTGGGCGGCCTTCTTCCATGCTGACCAAAGTGGAAAGGCGAGTCTCAAGACCTATGCAGACAAAGGCTAGGGCGAACCACCAGCCGCGAAGCCCCTTCATGAGCCCCTTTGTCTGTGAGACGAGGTCTTCTCCCACGACGAAGGAAAAAAGAAGCGACGCTGCCATGAAACCCAGAATGAACTTTGGAAAGCGATCCCAGATTACTCCTGCCGACGGCTTTACCCCTTCATCCGCGCCTTGGCGGAATGTCCACCAAAGGGAAAGAGCAAACGCCGCGAGACCCAGCATGGCGTTCTGTGAGAACTTCACCACTACGGCGGCGTTCATAGCCGACTCTCCCACCAGTTCCCCCGCTGCCACAACTGCTCCGGTGGTGTCAATGGTTCCTCCTATCCACGCTCCTCCGATTGCTGCGGGGATCTGGAAATGCTCTATGGCCCAGGGCATGATCAGCATCATCGGGACGGCTACTATGAGGACGATGGAAGTTACGTAGGAGAGCTTTTTCCTGTCTCCTCCTATGGCCCCGCAGGCTGCAATGGCGGCCGACACTCCGCAGATGGAAACGGCCGTGGAAAGCATGGCGGCAAACTCAGAATCCACGGCAAGCTTCCTGCAGACCCAGTAGCAGGCATACCAGATGACCAGCACAACGAACAGGGCTTGTAGAATCCCCGCCGACCCCGCGGAGAGTATTTTGCCGAACAGGATGCTGGAACCCAGAATAATGAGTCCGATCTTGATATAGTACTCGGTGCGGACTGCCTCCCGGAAGCGGTTGGGGAAAACATTGCCGACCAGCATTCCGATGAAAAGGGCGAAGATGACATAGCTTACGCCCCATTCCTTGGCCATTGCGTTTCCGGCGAGAAACTTGGACGCCCACGCAAGGGCGAAGACTATGGGGAAGCCCGCTATATAGCGGACGACCGACCCGCCCATCATACGAATGCCGAAGCTTGAGAAAAATAAAAAGACCGCTCCCAGCGAGAGGGAAAGAGAGATGTTCTCTGCGCTGAGAATTTTGCCTACGGAATCAGGGGTCCACGAAAACTTTGGAAGAGAGATATAGGGAAAAAGAAGCCCGAGAGCGATGAGGATGAAAGCCGGTCCGAAAACCACCCAGTCTTCGGAAAATCCGTTACTCTCTTCGGGGGAGCTTTCAGCTTCGTTTTCCATTTAACTAAACTTGACATAGATTCCAAGGTTTTTCAACGATTTGCTGCCGATTCACTGACCAGGCGGTTAGGGAGTGGTCGTGAGTCGTTCTCCTTTTCGCCAGTTCCATGGAGCGACGAATTTCCCGGCCCACAGGCCGCGGCTGTTTTCACGGGCCTCTTGCTCGGCGGAGATGTAACGGTGCGAGTAGCGAGAATAGGCGAGAGCGTAACCGTTTCGGACCATCCAGCCGTTTAAGTCGAGTGTATTCAGGTAGCAGATCCCGAGAAAGCGTCCGTAGCGGTCGCGTTTTGTTCCCTCGCACGTAATGGAATTACGCCCTATTTTGTTTCTAAGAGCCGCGGTTGAGACAATACCGCAGTCATAGCCTTTTCCAGACGTGTTTTTGCATCGTTGATTCCGCTCCGGCGCGTCGATTCCTTCAAGCCTGATCCTCTCCCCCGAGATTTTGACCGTATCGCCGTCTGTCACGTAAGGCTTGCCTGTCAGGGTCTCAGCTTCTGCCGAGGTCAGGCAAAGCAGGGAAAGAAGCGTTAAGCACAATAATTGACAGACCAATCCGGGATTGTACTTTGAATCAGGGGTCTTTTTCATTACACACTCAACAGCTGGCGGTTTATCACTGGACGTTTCCGTCATCCTCGGCGAGCTTTTTCGCCGTTTTTCTTTTCCTTCTTTTTTTCTGTTTTATTATTTTCTGTGCTTTTTTTCTTTCCGCGGAGTCTTCTCCGTGAACCTGCGTCGCGATTTTCTCGGCGAGACTTCTCCTCGCGAGGAATCTGTTAAGCGCTTGGGAGCGCTCCCTCATAACCTTCACGGCAATGCCGCTTGGGCGGTGTCGCAGATGGACGCAGGTGGCCAGCTTGTTTACGTTTTGTCCGCCGGGTCCCGAAGATCTCGTGAAAGTTTCCTCTAAGTCTTCTTCCCTTATGCCAAGACGCTCCATTTCCCGCCAAAGCGCCTCGTGCTTTTGCTTTGAGACTCCGAAATTCTTCATGATGGTACGGCGGGCCGAAGGCGGATTATCTTACGATTAATTTGAGAAAATCGGATACCGAGACAAGCCCCACGGGTTTTTCCTCTTCAACCACTACAATGCTGTGGATACCAGTTCCGGCTAATTCTTCGAATACTTCTTTTACAGATGCGTCCGAGTCGATGGATATGGCCGGTCTACTCATTACTTCCTTCACCACGATACGCCCGGCATCCTCGTATATTTTCTCAATTTCTCCTTGGTCGAACCACTGTCCGAAGAGCTCGAGGATTTCGGTTCTCGAGAAGGAAACGGTGGTTTTTTTGGCGATAAAGTCGCTTGCGGCCACGAATCCTGTGAGCACTCCGTCATCGTTAACCACGGGAAGCTGGGCAATTCTGAGTTCAAGCATCTTGCGCGCGCACTGCTCAAGCGAGTCGTTCTCGTTGGCGGTAACCACGGGGCTGTTCATTATTTCTTTTACTCTCATCTGCGTATTGGACCTCTTTTTTCAAACAAATTAAGGATAAGACAGCCGGGGATTTTTTCAAGGCGGATTGTGCCACCGCCTTTTCTTGGAAACGTACTGATATGCGTATATAATTCCCCGCTGTGATGGAAACGCAGCGGATTCGCGAAATGATAGAGCAGGGCATTTCAACGTCGTTTGTCGAGGTTGAAGGGGACGGAACGCACTTTCAGGCGGTCGTCGTATCAGAGCAGTTCAGGGGTAAGCCGCCTATTGAGCGTCACAAGCTTGTCTACGCGGCGCTTGGAGACGCCATGGAGTCCGAGATTCATGCCATCTCGATAAAGACCTATACGGACGATCAGTGGGAGAAACTTAAAAAGTAAGGAGCGGGACAATGTCGGATATACAGAAAAAAATAGGGCGCCAGATCGAAGAGAACCCTATTATCCTTTACATGAAGGGGTCAAAAGAGATGCCGCAGTGCGGTTTTTCGGCGCAGGTGGTAAACATTCTCAACTACTACAAGGTGGATTACGAAACCGTCGATGTTCTTTCGGATCCGGAGATCCGCCAGGGGGTAAAGGATTACTCGCAGTGGCCGACCCTTCCGCAGCTCTACGTTAACGGCAATTTCGTAGGCGGATGCGATATATGTACCGAGATGCACTTAAATGGAGAGCTTGGCGAAATCCTTGAGGGAGACGCGTAGGACTGAGAAACCTGAGTGGTGCCGGTCCCGTGCAAAGGGGTATTAACATTTCTCGGGGATTTGGTATAATCACGGTTTCTGATAATTTTTCACCACTTTGGAGGTTCCATGAAATCGAGACACACCATATCCATAACGGTAGACAATGAAGCCGGAGTACTCTCAAGAATCGCTGGGCTTTTCAGCGCGAGGGATTTTAACATTGAGAGTCTTAACGTCGCGGAAACTCAGGAACCGGGGACGTCCAGAATAACTCTGGTCACAACCGGTGATGAAGCCATAATTCAGCAGATAATCAAAAGGTTCAACAACATGGTCAACGTGATCAAGGTTGTTGACATGACCGAACTTGACCGCGTGGAAAGAGAGATGATTCTCGTCAAGGTCGATGCAAAGGCCGATTCCAAGCCGGAGATTCTGCGGATTGCCGACATATTCCGGGCCAAGGTTGTCGACGTGTCTCCAAGGTCATACACGTTTGAGGTTACCGGGGATGAACAGAAGGTCCAGGCCTTCGTTGAACTTCAAAGACCTTTCGGGATAAAGGAAATTGCGAGAACGGGAACCGTCGCCATGTCCCGGGCGAACAAGAAGAGCAAGTAAAGGAGGATATAACCGGTGAAAGTTTACTACGATGAGGATATTGATTCGTCTAAGCTTAAGAAAAAGAAGATTACGATCATAGGCTACGGAAGCCAGGGTCACGCCCATGCCCAGAACCTAAGAGAAAGCGGACTCTCGGTTACGGTCGCGGACATTAAGGACAGTGCCAACTGGAAAAAGGCCAAGGAGGCCGGTTTTAACGTGAAGTCGGTTTCTGCTGCTTCCAAATCTGCGGACATCGTGGTTATGCTGGCTCCGGACACTTACCAGCCAGCGATATACCATGAGCATGTCGAAAAGAACCTGGTTGCCGGGAACGCGCTTATGTTCAGTCATGGTTTTAATATTCACTACGGACAGATCAAACCGCCCGCGGGTGTGGATGTGTTCATGGTCGCTCCCAAGGCTCCGGGGCACACGGTAAGAGACCAGTACGTCGGAGGCGCCGGTGTGCCGGGACTCGTGGCCGTTCATCAGAATCCCACAGGCAACGCCAAAGACCTTGCTCTTGCTTACGCCAGGGCCATCGGATGCTCGAGAGCGGGAGTTATAGAGACGACTTTTAAGGACGAGACGGAAACCGATCTTTTCGGGGAGCAGTCAGTTCTCTGCGGGGGACTCACGGCCCTTATCTTGGCCGGGTACGAGACGCTTGTTGAGGCCGGTTATCCGCCCGAGATGGCTTATTTCGAGTGCTGCCACGAAGTCAAGCTTATAGTTGACCTCATATACGAGGGTGGGATAGCCAACATGCGTTACTCGGTGAGTGATACGGCCAAATACGGAGACATAACCAGGGGCCCGAGGCTTATAAACGACTCCGTAAAACAGGAAATGAAAAAGATAATCGGGGAAATTCAGTCCGGGCAGTTCGCCTCGGAGTGGATACTGGAGAATCAAGCCGGAAGGCCTTCGTATAACGCGCTTCTCAGGCAGGGTGAAGAGCATCCGATCGAAAAAGTCGGCTCCGAACTCAGGGGAATGATGAGCTCGCTTTTCCAGAAGAAACTGGTCGACAAAGACAAGAATTGATGGACTTCCGGTTTGTGAGGGTCGCAAGCGAGGGGCTCGGTATAATTTACGTTTCAGCCGCGCTTTGTATTCTCCTCGCACTTTTCGGTTCTTTCTCTTTATTCTTAGTGTTTCTCCTGCTTACCGCCTTTTTCGTCTTCTTTTTCAGGGACCCCGAAAGGGAGATCCCTCCGCTTGATCCCGGTTCCGTGATCTGTCCCGCGGACGGCAAAATAATAGATATCTCGGAGACCTTTGAAGATAATTATCTTAAGCGTAACACCAGAAGGATAAGCATCTTTCTCTCCATCTTCGACTGCCATATAAACAGATTTCCCGTTTCCGGCAAGGTCGTCGGGACCACTTATTACCCCGGGAAATTCAAAATGGCTTTTGAGGGAGATTCGTCCGAGTCCAACGAGCGGCTTGTGACCCTGATTGAGTGCGAGGACGGGGTCCGGGTGATCATAGTCCAGGTGGCAGGTTTTCTCGCGAGAAGGATCGTATCGCGCGCGAAATTCGGCGACGTATTGGAAATCGGGGAAAAATTCGGGATTATAAAGTTTGGTTCAAGGGTGGATGTCTACCTGCCCGAGGATGTTAAGGTGGGTGTTGAAGTGGGGCAGAAAGTGGTAGCCGGCAGGACGGTTATAGCGTGGCTAACTTGAGAAGAAAAAGAAGGAGAAAGTCTCCCCGCCCGGGTAGGGTTATTCCCCTGCTGCCGAGCATGCTCACGACTGTGGGTCTTGCGTTCGGGCTTGCGTCCATAGCGACTTCGATTTCCATTTACGGAGACCGCGCCTCGGCCACAGTCTCTGAGCAGTGGCTTTTTAATCGCTTCTGGTGGGCAGCGGGATTTATCGGCATGGCAGTTCTTGTTGACATGCTTGACGGCAGAATAGCAAGAGCCCTTAACTCGGAGAGCCACTTCGGTGCCTCCTATGATTCGCTCTGCGATCTTGTCTCGTTCGGGGTCGCCCCGGCGGTGCTTCTTTATGTGTGTGGGCTCTCGGAATACGGAAACCCTGGACTGATGGCTATGCTTTTTTACGTGGTCTGCGCAGCGCTCAGGCTCGCGCGTTTTAACGTGCAGTTTACGACCAAGGAAAAGCGCATGTTCACGGGTCTTCCGAGTCCTATGGCCGCAGGACTTATCCTCTCTCCGATACTTCTTCTCTCCGAGTTTCAGATCATCGCTACGCCACTTATGAAATCTTTTTATCTTTTCTTCGTTCCTGTTGTGGGGCTTGTTATGGTTAGCGAGGTTCCATACAGGAAGTTCCCGCGAATCGCCAGATTTGGACCTTTCAGCACCCTTGTAGCGGGCTCCATCATAATTGCGGCGCTTATTACCAATCCCGGAGTGGTCGCGGTCGCCATAACTTACTGCTATTTTGTCCTCGGCCTCGGACGTTGTGCTTGGAAGCTTCTCGCGAAGGCTACATCGCGGGACAAAGAGTCAGAAGCCCTGGCCGGCGACGAATCCTAGGGGTTTTTCCTCTGGAGGCTCGAGTCGATGAAAGGGGTTTTCAAATTACTTTTTTGGTTCGTTCTGATTACGGGAGCAAGTCTTATGAGTTTAAATGCGCAGACTCTGGCGGGTGGCGGCGGAGTAACGAAATACAGCCTTTCTAACGGCATGACCGTGCTTCTTGAGAGAAACAACTCTTCTCCGGTCGTTGCCGTTAACGTGTGGGTGAAGACCGGAAGCGCGTGCGAGGTAGAGGGCGAATACGGCCTCGCGCACGTGCACGAACACATGCTTTTCAAGGGGACGGAAAGAAGACAGGTCGGCGAGATAGCCGGGATGGTCGAGGCTGGGGGCGGAGATATAAACGCGTTTACTTCCTTTGACGAGACGGTTTACTACATCGTAAGCGCGCGGCGCTTTCTGCCCATGGCTCTTGACGTGCTCTCGGACGTAATGGAGAACTCGACTTTTGACCCCGCGGAGCTTGAGAAGGAGCTTGAAGTTGTTCAGGAAGAGATTAGAAGGGGAGAGGATTCTCCCTCAAGGGTTCTCAGCCAGAAGCTTTTTTCCACGGCCTACAGTACTCATGCCTATGGAAGGCCCATAATAGGAACCAAGCAGAGCGTGGGGAGCTTCACCAGAGACGGAATACTGAATTTCTACAAAAAGTGGTATTCCCCGGACAACATGATTCTCGTTGTGGTCGGGGATTTTGATCCCGGGGAAATAAAGGACGCGGTGGCCCGGACTTTCGGAAGGATAAAGAAAAGGGAAACTCCTGAGTGCGAACTTCCCCCAGAGCCCGAGCAGAAACGCACAAGAACCTTCGTTATAGGCCGCGACGTAAACACGGGGTACTTCAGTCTTGGTTTTCACACCCCCTCGGCGAGCCACGCTGACACTCCTGTTCTTGACGTTATAAGCGGTGTACTAGGCACCGGGGAAAGCTCCAGGCTCTACAGAAAGCTAAAGGAGCAAAATGCCACCGTAAACGACATATACGCCTACGCCTACAGCCTCAAGGAAAGCGGTCTTTTCCTCGTGGGGGGAGTGCTTGATCCCGGGAAAGTGGAGAAAGCTTCAAGGGAGATAGTGGCTGAGATAGAGCTTATGAAAAACGAACCCGTCGGGACCGAGGAGCTTGCCCGCGCCAAAACTAACATAGAAAGGGACTTTATCCGCGCCAAGGAGACCATGCAGGGACAGGCTAGGAAGCTTGGTTACTTCGAGCTTGAAACAGGAGATTACGGTTACGAACGCTTCTACCTTGAGAGGGTGAGGAATGTTACCCCGGAGGACATCTTACGCGTGGCCAGAAAATACCTCGTGCAGAGAAATCTCACCGCAGGAGTGCTGCTTCCGAAAGACAAGACCAAGGGGGTTGAGCAGAAGTTCAGAAAGGCTCTTGTCTTTCCTGGAGGGATCCAGAAAAAAGAAAAGAACAAGGTTTCCTCAACGCAGGCAGACTTTAAGAAGTACAAGCTCTCAAACGGAATCCGGGTTCTTTTGAAACGCAATCCGGCTGTTCCGCTTTTCTCCGTTCACGCGGCATTTTTGGGCGGCCTCAGGTATGAGGACGAAACCACAAACGGAGTTTCGAACTTCATGTCCGGGATGTTCACCCGTGGCACCTCGAACCGCTCCGCAGAAGATATAGCCACTCAAATAGAAGGGCTAGGGGGAACGGTTGACGGCTTTTCCGGGAAAAACAGCGTCGGGGTGACTCTCTCTGCCTTAAGCGAGAACTTTGAGGGGGCAGTGGATATTTTCTCAGACGTGATACTTAATCCTTCTTTTTCCGATGAGGAAATGGAGAGGGAGAGAAGGGAGATCCTGGCCGCCTTGGAAAAGCAGAAGGATAATCTCACGGGAAAGACGGTCAGGAATTTTCTGAAGACCCTTTTTCTGAAGCATCCCTACAGGCTCAACGTTCTGGGAACCGAGGAAAGCGTAGGCGGGTTTACCTCGGCCGATGTCCGGAGATTTTATAAAAAAGTCATAAGGCCCGAAAACATGGTTATCTCCGTTGCGGGCGACATTGACGCGGAGAAAACCCTCGGCATTCTTGAGAAGCTGTTTGGCGGAATGAAGCAGGGCGGCTTTGAAAAGACCCGGCCGCCCCGTGAATCTTTGCTTTCTGCCATGAGAGAAACGACCGAGTTTGAGAGAGACAAGGCTCAGACCCACATTATCGCGGGCTATCACGCACCGTCTTTTAAAAGCCGGGATCGCTATGCGTTCGAGGTGCTGAATTCGGTGCTCTCAGGTCAGGGGGGAAGACTCTTCATCGAGCTTAGGGACAAAAAAAGCCTTGCCTACGCCGTCACTTCGTTCTATGTCCCCGGGATGGAAGGCGGCTATTTCGGCGTCTATATAGGAACTGCCCCACAAAAGGAAAAAGAGGCGCTCGGAGCGATAAAGGAACAGCTCCAGCTTATCTTGGAGGGTGTCGAGGAGTGGGAACTTGAGAGGGCGAAAAACTACATAGTCGGCAGTTTCGAGATAGGGCTTCAGAGAAATTCCGCTCAGGCGTCCACCGTCGGGTTTGACGAGCTTTACGGAATAGGTACTTACGAATACAGGAAGTTCCCGGAGAAGATTCTTTCCGTTACTGCTGAGGATGTAGCCAAGGTGGCTAGGAAGTACATAAATCCCGATGCGGCCGCGGTCTCCATTCTTAAACCTGAGGAAGATTCCTCAGGGAACAAGCAGTAGGGAACCCGTTTTGCCCTGATTCAGGGAGCGGGTTTTTTTAAGGACTCTTAGTCGGAGCATAAAAACGCGTCGTCGGGTAAGCGAGATTGATATTGGGATGCTTTTCAAACTCGGCCAGTATTGCTTCCCAGATAGTTTGCTCCGAGCCCCTTTTCTCTCTCGGGTTTATTATGTATCTCATCGAGAACAGCACTCCGCTGTCTCTTGTCGACATGTAAATCGCCGGGGTGAGCTTCGAGAAATGTATCATGTATCTCTCGGCGGCTAGGTGGAGTTGTTGTTCAGCCTGCTTTGAGGAGGATTCGATTTTTTCTTTAGCTATCCTCTCAAGGATTTCGCGGGCCTTTCTCCAGTCGCTCTCAAACGTTATGAGGACCTGTATCTCATTCCATATGTAGTTAAAAGCACCATGGTAATTGGCGGTTCTTTCCTTCAGCACGTGGCTGTTGGGAATATGTATGATTCTTCCCGTGCTCTGCTCCGCTTCAACCCAGTTTCCGATCTCTACTATGCTGAACTGAAACAGCCTTAGGTCTATTACGTCTCCCTTTGTGTCTCCTATCTGTATGCGGTCCCCTATTACGAAAGGTTTTCTCCAGAGGATAAAGAACCAGCCGGCAATATTGGCTATGGTTTCATGAAGCGCTATAGCGAGACCGGCACTTGCGATACCTAGGTAGGTTCCTATGGGACCCAGACCCTTTATCCATATGCTGCCGACCAGTATTATCGCAAGAAAAGCATAGACGTATCCGATAATGCGTTTTGAGTAATAGACTGTCTTGGGATCTTTCGTGTTTTTGGTTATGACTGAAATGAGGATCTTTCTGAGAAAGAAAAGAATTGCCACTATCAGAATAGAGAGCAGGAGGCTCTCTATCTGGGTTTGGTAAGCGTTGTGATATTCCCTGAAGTGATTTGTTAGATTTTCCACAACTTCAAAAATAAACGATCTTTGGGAAGAGTTCAAAAAGGCGGGAGTTTTAGCTGTTTGGGCCTACGGGCGCTTCAGTTTTCATTTATTTTCTTTTCTGTTATCCTGTTTGCGGGCTGCTAGCTCAGTCTGGTAGAGCAGCTGACTCTTAATCAGTCGGTCGTGGGTTCGAATCCCTCGCAGCCCACTTCATTTTGCGTCTTACGGCGCTATCCGGAGATACGATTCCGGGTGCTTGCCGATTTGACTGTAAAGGGCGAGAGTGGCGGAACAGGCAGACGCGCTAGATTTAGGATCTAGTACCTTAGGGTGTGAGGGTTCGACTCCCTCCTCTCGCAGAAAAACGCTTTACGTGATTCTCAAGACATGCGCCACTTTGCGCTTTTAGTTCTGCTTTTTTGTTCCTGCTCCCACGGTACGGAGAATCTTTACGAGAGATCCTTTTACTCGATGGGCTCAACGGTGGAACTTAAGTTCTATTCCCCGAATGAGGAACTTTTCCACCGGGTTGTTAATGCCTGCGTGGAGAGAACCAAGGAAATAGACCGGCTTTTCAGCAATTACAGGGATGACAGCGTTCTTGCCGAGGTGAACAGAAATGCGGGAGTCCGTCCCGTTCCTGTTCCTGGGGAGTTCCTGAGTCTCGTGCGGACCTCCATTAGGTACTCGGAGCTTACCGAAGGGGCTTTTGACATAACTATTGGCAGCCCTTTCGAACTCTGGCGGGCTGAGACCAAAGCGGGGCGGCTGCCTGCTCGATCACGGATCAGCGACGCACTTGGGTGTACGGGTTTTCGGAAAATAAAAATAGACGAAGTTAAATCTCAGGTTTTCCTTGACGGCGACTGCGTCAGACTCGACTTCGGAGCTATAGGAAAAGGCTATGCGGTTGACGAGATGGTGAAAATTGCCAGGGAGAGCGGAATTACGAGGGGACTTGTGAATTTCGGGGGAAACATATACGCGATGAATCCTCCCGCAGGCAAAAAGTCCTGGGATGTGGGAGTGAGAAAGCCCGGGAGCGGCAGTGAAATCATCTCTAGGCTTGATCTTGCGAACAAGGGTGTTGCGACTTCAGGAGATTACGAGCGCTACTTTGAGCACGGGGGCAAGAGATACTCTCATATAATTGATCCTAGGACGGGTTGGCCGGCGGAGGACATGACTTCCGTCGTAGCCGTTTCCAAAAACGCTACGGAAGCTGACGTCTTCTCGACTGCCGTTTCGGTTCTGGGTCCGCGTGGCGCAAAGATGTTTGCACGGAAAGATAAATCCCTGGGTTTTCTTGTTGTCGGGAAAAACGGGAAGAGAAGATCCTGTTTTGGTTCTTATACGTGCCCCTAATGTACCGGGGTCATCGAGGCGGCTTCGGATACTCCGGTTTTTTTCTGTAGAGATAAAACGTTACGAAGATGATCAGGTAAAGAAGAGATACCTGAAGGACAACAAAAGAACCGATTTTAACATAGGCAAATTCGGCGCTTACGTACCTTACGAGCCAGCCGCCGGCTATATCGAGGAAGGCCGATCCGTAAGATGCTATTATGACGAGAAGCTTTTCTGCGGAGCTTCTGTTAGTGAAAAGAAAAAGATGGTTAAGCGTCACCAGTAAAATGGCCATTGAGAAAAAATGGAAATGGGCTTCTTCAAGCAGCCCAAAGTAGCTTCTCGGAGGCCTGAAACTTTCTTCGGACCCCCTGTAGTACTCAACCACGCTATCGAAGCTGAATCCTATCTTCAGAAAAAACAGCAGATTGGTTAGCCACAAAAAGAGAAAGAAAATCGTCGTCAGCAGAACGACAAGTTTTAGCAAGTCGTTTTTTCTTATGTCAGCTGAAATAAAGAATTTCATTTTTTCTCCTGGATGGGTAATTAGGAATCAGCCGGAATGTCGAACGTGACTCTGTAGACCGCGAGAACCCTTCTCGTGGCTTGTGAAAAAGATACCGCACTTATCGTGGCTCCGGTAATGTTGGGAACTCCTTTTCCTACCTTCATTCTGTTCATCTTGGTTTTTTCCAGAAACAAGTTTATCCATTTTCCGCTCGGCATGTAGTCTGTAGGTTCGAAAAATGCGAGAGTTTCGGCGTGGCGAAGCGTCCCGTCAGGATTTATTACGAACAGTACGGTTTCGGTAAGTGTTCGGAGGGCGTGGGTATCGATGACGGCGTAGCCAGCCTCCTTCCCGCCAGATTTTGCTATGTAGAAAGTGTAAAGTCTTGAATCTACCTCGACCTTTGCCATTGCGCGTACTTTCTCGGCTTGGGGCTTGGTGAGGAAAACATGTCTTTTTTCTATTTCTTCCGCTTCGGGGAAAACGAGCTCAAGCGCCTTGCCCTTGGTAAGAAAGACCTTGGCGGAGACATCTCCCGCGCCATGCAGAAAAAACAAAAGCGTTATTAAGATAAGTATTCTCACAATCATGATGAAAGAAGGGCAACATTCTATCTGAATATTGCCCTTCTTGAATAGAGAGAAAGAGAGAAAAAAAAGAAACATAAAACCGCGCCCGTTTATCGCGGATTTATGTCCCGTATCCTAAAACACATATCCAAGCCCGAAATTGAATTGATCCGTCGCCTCATCCACGGCATTATCAAGATTCTGATATTCGGCTTTTATGACCACACTTGGAATTGGTTTGTAATTTATACCGAAAGTATATTGGGTTCTATCATTTGCGGGGTTTCTTTCAAACCCGGTTGGAACCTCTTTCTGGGTGTCAAATTTTTCATACCGGAAAAAAGGCGCCAGATACTCCATGTACTTGCTTCCGGAGTTAAGCGCGGAGAAAATGTTATATGCTCCTAAAACATACCAGCCGGACTGTTCCTCACCGACGGATTTATTGCCTTCATATTCATTAAGTTGGTTTATAAGCGCGGCGTCATCCAACATGGTCCAGACTGATAGAGCTCTCAGGTCTAACCCGGCATACTGAAACTGCGCGTCAACTTCGTACATCTGGAAAAGGCCGTCTATGGTCTGGCCGTTGACTTCTTCGTCCTGTCCTGTGTTGCCGTAGAATATTGACCCACCGACTTTCAGCCCCGGAACAGGGTCATATTCAAGCCTTCCGACAAAAGCTATATCGTCAAATCTTGCCCTGTTTCCCTTGATCCGAAGACTTCTGTTGTCCGATGCCTTGAATCCCCGGGCATCGGCGCTCGACATTGCATAGGCCCTGTAAGAAAGCTCCCCGGCGCTGCCCAGATCAAACGTTCCGTGTGCCCCGGCTCCGGACTCTTTCCATGTACTCGGAATTATCCGTCTCTCAACCTCGGGTCGACCCACTCCGTAAAATGTCGTCGGCTCGTGAATCTCGTTTGCGATTCCGAAAGGAGTCAGGAGAAGACCGGCTCTCAGGTTGAATTCATCGCTTATAAGAAAATCGATCAGCGCGAACTCAACCGATGCCGATCCTTCCTTTCCGTCCTTGTTGCTCCCCGTCGTACCGTGTTCGAACTCTATTTCCGAGTTGAAGACTATGTGATCGTTGTACTTGTAGCCGTTATAGAGAACCAGCCTCAGGGTATCCACTATGTCATGTGAATCCTCTTTTATGTTGCCTATAAGCAACTCGCCGTATCCTCCGAACGATACTCCCTGGTCGACTCTGTAGACCTTTGAAGCCGCGGGAGCCACCCCGAATTCCGTTTCGTAGACCGGGGGTTCCGTTACCGAAGCGGATTTTATGGCTTCTATCTCGTCCGCGAGAATCTTTATCTGTTCCTCAAGCTTTTTAATCCTTTCCTCAGAAGCCGGGCGCGCTTGAGATATCTGCGTGCCTGCGAGTGAAAAAATCAGAAAAAAAACAAAAAGAATTTTCCACTGTTTTCTATAGTTAAACATCCGTTGATATCCTCCTTTTGGGACCTATTAGGGTTGCAGAACTAATAGATATTATGGATATTTGATATCCATGATGGAGATTAATAACATTCTGGAGTTATGATGTCAAGAATTTTTTAAAAAATATTTGCAGACAACAGAATCAACGAAATTCTCCGTCTGATTTTCTTCACGGAACCATATATAAAGGCGAAGATGACGACTATAAGAATTATTGACAATAAAGGTCTAGAATGGTAGAAAGTACCTTCCCTGACCCCCAAGATGGGGAGATATCCGCGGACTATGCTTAAAAGAAGTTTCTTCTGTTTGTCAGTTCTCATCTTTTTTCTTTTTCCTGCGCTTTCTTCTGCCGCGGAGATAGACAGGATTCTCTCTCTTGTTGATTACATAGGGGGAGATTACGCAAACGCCGTAAAAGAAGGGAAGATCATCAACGAATTTGAGTATCAGGAGATGCTGGATTTCTCTTCCACAACGGTTGAATTGTGGGAAAAGATCCCTGAGAAAAAGATAGAAACCACGGATTTTTCCGAAAAATTTGCTCGTCTGCACTCAATTATAGTGTCCAAGGGGCCCGCCTCCGAGGTGGAAGGCCTTGCCGGTGAACTGAAGGGGCGGATCATTTCAGCCTATGACATCAAACCCTATCCGGCGAATATACCGGATTACGAGAGCGGAAAAGAGCTTTACGTAAAGAACTGCTCCTCCTGTCATGGGATTTCAGGAAGGGGAGACGGGGATCTCTCTAAAAACCTTAATCCTCCCGTTATGGATTTCACCGATCCCGACGTCAATCTCGGGCTTTCCCCTTTTAAAGTTTACAACACCGCAACTTTCGGGATCGAAGGGACTGCCATGGCCTCGTTTGAAGAGGTGCTTGACGAAGAACAGAGATGGGATGTTGCATTTTACGTTCTTTCTCTCGGGTATCCGGACATTCCCCCGGGCGGTGGCGCTTCGGGTCTTTCCACGAAGAATATTCCCCATGATGTAAGGAAACTTGAAAATCTTGCCCTAGCCAGCAATGCGGAGATTCTTCTTAATGCAGAAGCCGGGGGCAGTGATCAGGATGTTCTTTTTTACCTTAGGACTGCCTATCTTCGTGATGGAATTGCTGGAGGTGCATCCGAAGCTATAGCCCATACTATTAGAAAGCTTGAAGAAGCAATAGATCTTTATGAGGCCGGCAGAAAGGACGAGGCATTCAAGGAGGCCCTTGACGGGTACCTAGAAGGCTTTCAGAAAATCGAACCTGCCCTGATATCAAAAAAAAGACCGCTTGTTCTCGAAGTCGAGAAAAAGATGGGATTTTTCAGGTCATTGGTAATGTCCGATCGGGATTCATCCGAGCTTCATGACCTGAAAGCTAGCATAGAAGAGGATCTTCGTGAATCGGAACGTATTCTTGAGGGCGGTTCATCGCTCGGCAAGTACCTGAGTTTCGTTAACTCCTTTGCAATAATACTGAGAGAAGCACTTGAAGCTCTGCTGATAATCGCGGCCATTATCGCCGCTTTAGCACATTCAGGTAACCGCGGGATGATCAGATACGTTCACTACGGATGGGTGGTTGCCATCTTTGCGGGTTTGGCAACTTGGGTTGCGGCAAGAACCGTGATAGATATCTCGGGAGCGAGAAGGGAGATCGTCGAGGGCGCAACCTCTCTTCTTGCGGCAGCGATTCTTTTTTACGTGAGTTACTGGCTTGTCTCAAAAGCGGACGTAAAAAAATGGAAGGAATATGTCCGTTCGAAAACCAAGGGTGCGCTTACCCGCAGAAGCGGACTTACCCTTGCCTTTGTTTCGTTCCTGGCAGTATACAGAGAAGCTTTCGAGACGCTCCTTTTCTACCAGGCGCTTTTCTACCAGACGGGTTCCTCCACGCCCCATGTTATCTACGGGCTTGTTGCGGGAGTGGCAGTCGTGTTCGTAATAGCTTTTCTCATGTATAGGTTTACACTTAGGCTTCCTCTTAAATATTTCTTTTCTTTCACGAGTGTTTTTCTCTATCTGCTCTGTTTCATACTTCTCGGCAAGGGAATACTTGAACTCCAGGAGGCGGGAATTATTTCCTCGACTACGGCGGATTTCATTCCCTACATGGATACTCTCGGGATATATCCTTCTTATGAGACCGCGATTCCCCAAGCTGTCCTGCTTCTGCTTGCCTTTTCGTTGTTCGCACGAAATTACGTATACCGGGAAAAACATTCGTAAGCTCCAGGTAGCACTCAAACCGTGATTTGTAAAGGGTGCGGCGTTTGGTTCTTAGTTTTGAATTCGAAGATCCACTCTGGGCTATGGGGCATACTGGTATTTTGCGAATAATGATATATTGTTACCTGAATTCTTTGCCGAGGGGTTTTAGATTAAATGAAGATAGATATTGAGGATATTGACAGCACTAGAAAAAAGATAAGGGTTTCCCTCTCCTCAGAGCAGGTTGCGGAAAAAAGAAATTCCGTGTTCCGTGATGTTATGGGAGGGGTGAGCGTCAAGGGGTTTAGAAAGGGAAAGGTTCCCCGCCACGTGGTCGAGTCCATGTACGGAAAGGAGGTTGATCAGGAAACCGCATCTAACCTTGTCTCAGAGACCCTGTCAGAAGCCCTCGCGGAGCGCTCGCTTTTGCCAGTGACGCGTCCCGACATTACGGAGATGGATGAGGTAAAGATTGGGGAGGAATTCGGTTATTCGGCTGAATTTGAGGTTGTTCCCGACTTTGAGCTTTCCGATTACAGTTCGATTCCCGTGAAGAAAACCGTCCGCCAGGCGACCGAGGAGGATATAGACGCCGAGGTAGACAAACTCAGGGAAAGGTCTGCGCAGTCAAGGCTTACCGAGGAGGACCGCCCGGCCAAGGATGGCGACTATGTTTTTGTAGACTACAGCGGCACGTTTGAGGACGGGGAGACCATAGACGATCTTAACAGGCAAAACGTAAGATTTCTGCTGGGTGAAGAGCAGTTTGCCCCCGAGTTCGAAGAAAACCTGCTTGGGAAGAAGGCGGGCGAGGAAGCCGAATTCTCTGTTTCCTATCCGGAGGATTTCCTGATAACTGAGGCCGCCGGAAAAACGGTCAGTTTCACCGTCAAGGTAAATGAGATTCACGACAGGATTCTGCCCGAGGCGGACGATGATTTCGCGAAGGATTTTGACGTTGAGAGCATCTCTGAACTGCGAGAGGCCATAAAGGAGCAGCTTGAGCGCCTTCACGAAGACGAACAGCTCTCATCCATGAGGGATCAGATAGTCGATGATCTTCTCTCGAAAAACCAGTTCGACGTTCCTCCGTCGCTGCTTGAAAAGGAAGAGGAGAGTCTTAAGGAGAGATTCCTCTCCGACATGCAGAGAGGCGGAGTCGCGGAGCCCGAAATCGGGGAGGACGTGGCGCCGAAATTCACCGAGAAGGCCGCCGAGAGCGTAAGGACCTCAATAATTCTCGGCCGCATCGCTCAGAAAGAGAACGTGAGAGTTACACGCAAACAGTTAAACGAACACATAGACCGCCTTGCCGCTTCATACAATCTTCCCCCGGATCAGGTGCACAAGGCTTACGAACAGCCGGGGACTATGGAGCATCTGGAATCCCAGATCAGAACCCGTGGAGTTCTGGATCTTCTTGTGGAGAGGGCCCAGATTGAGGAAGTGGAGCCCGAACCCGCACAGATTGACAAGGAATAACCCGCTTAGTTATAATCGGTTTAATGATAACCGATTTCATACCTTACGTTATTGAGCGTACGAGCAGGGGCGATCAGGGCTACGATATTTTCTCAAGGCTCCTTAAGGACAGGATTGTCTTTATAGGTTCCGATATAAACGACGCGGTAGCCAATGTAGTTATCGCCCAGCTTCTTTTTCTTGAATCCGAGAACCCCGAGACGCCTATTTACCTCTACATAAATTCCCCCGGAGGGCATGTCACTTCCGGTCTTGCCATCTACGACACCATACAGTACGTGAAGCCCGAAGTCTCTACCATATGCATCGGGCAGGCCGTGAGCATGGCAGCGGTTCTTCTGGCAAGCGGCGCGGCGGGCAAAAGGTACGCGCTACCTCACTCTAGAGTGATGATTCACCAGGTGCTCGGAGGCGTTTCCGGACAGGCAAGCGACATAGAGATACACGCAAAGGAGATTGTCAGGGTGAAAAAGCAGCTCAATTCCATACTTGAGAAGCACACCGGGCAGACTCTTGAGAAGATAGCGAGCGATACGGACAGAGATTTTTTCATGACCGCTCAGGATTCTATTAATTACGGTATAGTGGATGCCATAATTACCGAAAGGGAGGAGGCAACCGGATGAGTCCTAAAAAAGGCAAGGAAGAAACGAAGCACTACTGTTCTTTCTGCGGGAAAAATCAGGAAGAAATCAACAAGCTCATAGCAGGCCACGGAGTCTACATTTGCGATGAGTGTATAGATCTCTGCAACCAGATCATAGCGGAAGAAAAGACCAAAGACAGCGCTTTTCCGAAACCTAAAAAATCCTTTCCGACTCCCCAGCAGATGAAATCCTTTCTTGACGGATACATAATAGGTCAGGAAAACGCCAAGAAGGTGCTTTCTGTCGCCGTCTACAATCACTACAAGCGGATGCAGTTTAATGAATCCGGCAGGAGAAGAAGCGACAAAGTGGAGGTGGAGAAAAGCAACATACTTCTCATAGGCCCCACGGGTTCGGGGAAAACCCTGCTTGCGCAGACTCTGGCCAAGATTCTCGATGTTCCCTTTACCATAGTGGACGCTACCTGCTATACGGAAGCCGGCTATGTGGGCGAGGACGTGGAAAACATGATCGTGAGCCTGCTTCAGGCGGCGAACTACGATGTCGAAAAAGCTTCCCGTGGAGGCATTATCTATATAGACGAGATAGACAAGCTCACGCGCAAATCAAGCGACAGTCCCTCGATCACTAGGGATGTCTCGGGAGAGGGTGTGCAGCAGGCGTTGCTCAAGATAATGGAAGGGACACTGGCAAATGTTCCTCCCAAGGGGGGAAGGAAGCATCCGCAGCAGGAATTTACCCAGGTGGATACCACGAACATCCTTTTCATATGCGGCGGCGCTTTCTGCGGCCTTGAGGATATTATCCGCGCGAGAATCGGAGAGAAATCCATCGGATTCGGGGCCAAATTGTCGGATAGGGCTGCTGAGGATGAGAGCAACTTTCTCAACAAGGTCCAGCCTGAGGATCTTGTTCAGTTCGGGCTGATTCCCGAATTTGTCGGGAGGGTTCCGATTATCGCCACTTTGAGCGAACTTACCGAAGAGCATCTGGTCGAAATTCTGACCGAACCTAAAAACGCTATCGTTAAGCAGTTTGAGAGGATGATGGAAATCGAGAAGGTGCAGCTGGAGATAACAGAAGACGCGAGAAAAGCCATTGCCAGTGAAGCCGTCTTGAGAAATACTGGGGCCAGGGGGCTTAGGGCCATCATAGAATCGATTATGCTTGAGGTCTTCTATGAGGTGCCTTCGCTGGAGGGAGTGACACGCTGTGTCATTGACGAAAGCGTTATAGCCGGGCGTAGCGACCCCAAGTTTTATTTTGAAAAATCGGATGAAGAAGCCCAGAAGCTGCTGGGAACATAGAAGGTTTCTTGCAAGCGGGAGTTCCACTGCACTCGTATCCCAAGGTCTCCCCTCGGAAAACGTTAATCTCGAAACCGATGATTGATAAGGAATTGCTTGAAATTCTCGTGTGTCCTGAGACCGGGGAACCTCTTGAAGAGGCCGGTCGGGAGATCATTGTGCGGCTTAACGAACTTGTTGAGCGCGGAACTCTCGTTGACAGATCGGGATATCAGGTTTCCGAGAAAATCGAGGGGGGTCTTATCTGCCGCGGTGGGGAATATCTCTACCCCGTGAGGGAAAACATACCGGTTCTGTTAATCGAAAACTCTATTCCAGTTGCTTGATTTATCGCTTGTATGATGAAGCACAATGTGCGCCTGCTGCAACCGAGCGTTTGATGTCGCATTGTAAGTTCCGTTACGTCCTAATCTGATGACTTCGATTTTTCATGCAGTATTATGTTATAATCTCTGACAAAAGGGGGCGTCGAAATGATTAAAAGAAAATTCCAGTCTGCAGTGAGGAAGTTTTTGTGCCTGCTTCTTGCAAGTGTGCTCTTGGCATCGCTCGGAGGCGGTGACGCAGTTGCACAGGACGATGACACAGCTGCACAGGATGTGTTCGGGGTAAGCGGTGTACTTCTCAAAAAAATCACGGTCACCGCCCGAAAACGAGAAGAACTGATTCAGAACGTTCCTCTATCGATCACCCATTTCAGCTCGGAAAAAATTGAAGCCTTAAAGGTAAACGACCTTGAAAGTCTCGCAGTGCAGATGCCCAATGTGGCACTTGACGATGCTGTCTCGGGAATGGCGCTTGCCAACTTTTCCATCCGCGGTGTCGGAATAAACAACTCCATAGCGTCTGTTGATCCGACCGTGGGAGTGTTTGTCGACGGCGTGTATCAAGGGCAGATAAGCACCGTTTTGTTTGATACCTTCGATATTGAAAGCATAGAGGTGCTGAGGGGACCACAGGGAACCCTTTTTGGGCGGAATGTCACAGGGGGTGCCGTACTGATTAACACGAAGAAACCGGGAGACACCCTTGAGATGTCCGTTAGCACCTCGTTTGAAGGAGGGGGCGAGAGTCTTAACAGCTATTACATGGCCACAGTTGGAGGCCCGATTAGCGAGACCGTCGGTGCGAAGATAAGCGTGTACACAAATCAGGATAACGGCTGGTTTAAGAATCTCCACACGGGCAAGGCTTTCGGAGAGAACGACACGCGAATGGTACGATCAGTGATTACATGGAACCCGACGGATGACGTAAGCCTTGTTCTGCGCTACCGGCACGAAACTTCGGAAAGCGATGGCACCGCGTCACAGAACTGGCGCGACTTTGATCTCAATAGTCACGATTTCAGCATCGACGAGGAAGGCTTCAGAGAGCATAGAAATCACTTTGTCTCCGCTCAGGCGGACTGGGATGTGGATTTCGGAAATGGCACAATAACCAACATATTTGGTTTTTACGACGGAGACGGGACCGCCTTGATTGATACCGATGCTTCGCCGCAAAGCATTTTGCATATACAAGGATGGACCCCTTACCGCCAGTGGAGCAACGAACTGCGCTACGTGGGCAGATTTTTCGAACGTCTGCACGTGACGACAGGTTTTTATTACTTTACAAGCGAGATAAATTATCATGACCGCCGTTATCTGCTTGGAAGTCATATCGACGGACTTATTGCGGAAGGGGCGTTGCCCGCCGGATCGCATTATACCCAGGACGTGGGGGGGAATTATTACGTTGATACGCAGGGTGTGTTTCTCTCTTTTGATTACGACCTTACGGATCAGATAATGCTTATCGCGGGCACCCGCTACAGCTATGACAAGAGGAAAGCCGAGACGGCCTCCGGCTTTAACAACACAAGCGGCGCCGTGTTCCCAACAATAGAAATGCCATGCAACGTTGCGGTCGGACCCGCATGCGAGTTTGATTTCACCGACGAGGAGACCTGGCACAGCTGGTCGCCCAAGCTCGGCGCTGTTTACTATCTAGGCGGCGGAGCGGACTTTGAAGCGAATGTTTACGGGCACTGGACCAGAGGATTCCGCTCTGGAGGCTATAATCTGCGAAATACCTATCCCCCATCAACTGCGGTACCTGGGATACCTGTGGAGCTCCCGGGACCGTATGACGAAGAAAAGATCGACACCTTCGAGGCGGGATTCAAGATATCAACAAACATAGGAATCCTGAACGGTGCGGTTTTCTATAACATGATCGATGATGTGCAGAGGGTGATAACTCTTCCTTCTGACTTTGGCGGCATAGCACAGGAGGTTCGCAACACCGTGGACATAGAGTCCTTCGGCTTTGAACTTGACGGACTGGTTGCCGTTACCGATGCCCTTTTTCTTCTGGGTTCGGTCGGATATGTAGACCCCGAGTACATCAAAGTAAAACATGATCTTAATCTAGACGGCACTGTCGACGAAAAAGATGGAGCTTTAGAGCTTCCCCGGGCCGCTAAGTTGACATGGAGCCTCGGCGCGACCCATAGCACTGGACTTGCTAGCTGGGCGGAGATGACTTCAAGAATAAGCTACTCATATCGCGACAAATCATATCTTACAGATGACAACAAAGGATATACTCCCGAGCAGAGAATTCTTGACGCCGGAATTGACATCACCCCGATGGACGGCAGGTTTTCAGTTGGGTTTTACGGAAAGAACCTTCTTAACGAGGTCAAACACGGAAGCTATGTCGAGCTTCCCGAAACCATAGACACTTTCGCGTTGCCAAGCGCGCCTGTGGGAGGTTCATTCGTGCCAATCTCCAGGGGCAGAACCTTCGGTGTCCAGCTGACTTACAGACACCGGTCATAGAAAAGAAGGGAATACACATGTACAGTGGCTGCGTTTTCTAAGGCGGGCAGGGAGAGACTCGCAGGACCTCAATCGATTACAGAATAGAAACCGCGGCCGTTTTTGGAAACGGTTCTGTGTAGCTAGTCTTTCGTGAGAAAATCAAGCGCGGCTTTATCCGCCTCGGCTTGGCATTCTCTCCAGAATCCGTGTCCGACGTCCGCAAACGCCTTTTCAACCGCGTTCGGTATAAGTTCCACGAGCTTTTTCGATCTTTCGGGAGGAGTGACGATATCCCTCTCTCCATACATGACCAGGGTTTTTGCGGAGATCTTCCCGAGTTCGGCCAATACGTCGTGGTTCTCGCACGCGTAGCTTTGGTTCCTGTATCCGGCGGCCGTATCGGGGTCAACGGGAATTTCCTCAATTCTGCTTATTAAAGAGTCGTAGTTCTCTTCAATATATTTCCTTCGGTATCCGAGAAAAAGCGCAAAAATCCATCCCGCCCCGGGCCCTGTCTTATCAACTATGTCCCTTGCAGTTTTAATAAGCAGGTTTCCCACCTCGTCCCTGTGTGCTGAGGAGCATCCCATGATGAGCCTGTTGACTCTCTCGGGGTATTTTATACCCAGCCACTGGCATATCATTCCGCCCATTGATTTTCCAACAAAGTGGGCTCTTTCTATCTTGAGAAAGTCCAGCAGCCCCGCGGCGTCATCCGCCATCTGTTCCATCGTATAGGGATAATCGGGTTTCTCAGAGCGGCCAGAGCCCCTGTTGTCGAGCACTATTACGCGGAAATGTTCCGAGTAAATTGGAATCTGTGTTGCCCAGCTCTCAAGACTGCTTCCAAGACCGTGGATGAGCACGAGAGGATTCCCCTCTCCGTATTCTTCGTAATAAAGATTTATTCCGTTTGTCTTTGCGTATGGCATATCAGGTCTAACCCGAGACTTACCTAGTTTCTGCTCAGAAGATACTCTTCCAGTATTACTGTAGCGGCCATCTTGTCTATTACCGTTTTTCGCTTCTTTCTTCCCATCCCGGCTTCTATAAGTGCTTGCTCTGCGGTCTTTGTGGAAAAGCTCTCGTCCCAGTATTTCACCGAAAGTTCCAGGGAATCTCGAATGCGTTCGGAGAATTTTTTTATGGCTTTTGCCCTGTTTCCAAGGGAGCCGTCCTGGTTATAGGGTATCCCCACGAGGATTTCGCAAGGGGAATACTGCTCTATTATATCGCGAAGCTGCGCAAGATCTTTTTTTTCGTTCTCGCGACTTATGGTACAGACGCCGTTTGCCGTGATCCCCAGCTCGTCGCTTACGGCAACCCCTATCGTCTTGGTTCCTATGTCAAGCGAGATTGTTCTTCCCGAAGTTCTGTCTTGCTTTTCATCCGGTGTTTTCATCGGGCTCCAGTTTTTCTATGACTGCCGCTCCTATGCTGTCTCCCCATACGTTTACGGTAGTGCGGAACCTGTCCAAGAACCAGTCAATCGCGATTATTCCCAGGACCAGTCTGTTTTTTGATATGAGGGATTCCATGGATGTTGATTTTCTTCCTAGGTTTAGGTTAACTAACCACATGGGGCTTTTTTGTAAAGCCTGCCGGGAGCGAAAATGACTTTCCTGCCAAAAAAGTATCACGCCGCGCTTTTGTTTTTACTTGCAGTTGTTTTTTCTTCGGGTTGCGTGCTCGTGATGGGCGGCGTGGTCGGCGGCGGTACCGCGGCTTATCTCAAGGGAGTTCTAAAGAGCAAGGAGCCCACCTCATTTGACAAGGTCTGGTTTGCGGTGGTGGAGGTGGTGGAACAGCAGGAGTTTGAAGTAACCAAAAAAGAAAGCAAGGTGGGCAAGGCGCTTGTCGAAGCCAAACTTCGCGACCAGGATAAAATGGTCTATATAACCGTCAAGTACGACAAGCCCGAGATAACCGATCTGATTATCCGCGTGGGTATCTGGGGAAATGAGGAAGAATCAAGGCGTATACTCAAGCTTATTCACGAAAAGCTCTATTAGTTTTTCCCGAGATTCTTATAAAGTTCCATTTCAATATCGAGTTCCGTTCTGATCCCCGCTTTGTTAAGCTTTGCGTTTGCTTCCCCTATTGTTCCACACCCGTAGACCGCTTGCGCCGGTCTTGACACCTTTTCGTAAACCACCCGGGGGTCTACGTAGAAGGTTACTGTGGAACTTATGTCGAGTTCGACTTTTCTTCTGCCGTCCCTTATTGAAGTGGCGCTGAAAACCCCTTTTGCGTATTCAACGGGGCCCCTGCTCGCCTCGGTGGGTATTACGCTTATCGCCTTCTCCATTAATTCCAGAGTGTTTGCAGATACCCCCCAGCTCCCGAGAATTCCGTCGTTCCGTGCTATGATGCCGAATGACCTCTCAAGTTCTTCTTTGGAGAGTTCTCCGTCGCTTCCGAAGCCGAATACTCCCATTACTGTAGGCATCCGGAAACTCTGTCTGTAAAGCGCCGCGGTCATTATGGCATCGGCAAGCGGACTCATGAGTCCCTTTTCATCTCCGAACCCAAGCACGTCTCCTCCGACGTCTATTCCCACCACCAGATCTGCGCCGAGTCTCTCGGCGGCGTCCGTTATTCCCTCAAAAACCTTCTCCGGACCGTAACTGATATCGACAAGAAGAGTCTCCTCTCCCAGAACTTCGGCCATGCCTGCTTCGGCGAACCTCGCTCCACCTCGGGTGGTGGAATCTTTATTGCATCTCCAGACCACGTCGTTTATCTCACGGACGTTATGTGATTCTTCAAGTTTCCTGGGCCCCGGATCGGGGTCTATTGTGAAACGTTCCCAGCTGAGCCCTCCCAGAATGCATTGCGTTCCGTTTATCTCGAGCAGGTTTGCCGTCGGAAGGGTTCCGACTATATCGCCGCCTCCTCCTATTCCGAGCAGAATAGCTTTCTTCGAATTTCTAAGGATTTCCTCAAGCATGCTGATTTACCCGTGGCGGTGATTACTAATATCCGTTCTAGCGCAATGATCAAGGCGGTTTCCCCAAGTGATTGGTGTGCCGGGGTCTTTATGGAATATCGATTTCCGGCTATATTTAGTCTGCTCGGTCCTGCGGCTTCTTATGAAGAAGATAATAAATGGCTGGAAACACTTAAAAGGAGTGCACTGCGGTTCCGCAGCCCTGAGAGATATATGCCTCTACTACGGACGCGGTCTCTCAGAGCAGATGTGTTTCGGGCTGGGAGCCGGGCTCGGTTTCTATTACTCCTGTGAGGAGGGAATGAACCCGAGCAGGATTATACAGCCTCGCGGCCCCCTCATGGAAATTAATTTCTTAAGAAGTTTCGGTGTTGATGTCACCGACTGGAAATACGAGGACGACAACGAGCAGGCCTCGGCTGAACTCAGGGAGTTTATTGACAGGGATGTTCCAGTGCTGATACAGGCCGATATCTGCTACCTTGAGTACTTTGACTCCAAGACCCATTTCCCCGGACACATAATAGCGGTGTGCGGATACGACGACTCCGAATCCGTTTTTTACGTTGCGGACAATTCGTTTGAGGACCTCCAGACTGTCTCTTTTGAGAACATGGCGAAAGCGAGAAGCTCAAAAGCGAGGCCGTATCCCCTCTCCAACAACTGTGTTGAAGTGAAGTCTCTTGAAAATGGCTTCGATGCTGAAGAGATGGTTCTCGATGCCGTGAGAAGAAACGCCGAGATGATGCTCGAAGGCAGGACAACTCTAAGAGGAACTTCAAGCGTTGAGGTTATAAGGGGATGGGCTGAGGATCTTCCTAACTGGAAGGACCTTGCTGACTGGAAGTGGACCTCGAGGTTTACTTACCAGGTCATATGCAGAAGGGGGGTCTGCGGCGCTGCTTTCAGGTGGTTTTACAGGGATTTTCTCAAAGAAGTCTCCCCGGTGCTTTCCCCTTCTTACGGAGCGGGACTTCCCGACGAGATGAACACTATCGGTCAGAAGTGGTACGACATGGGAATGTTTTTTAAGGAGATAAGCGAGAGCCCTTCATGTGGAGGGGGCTTCGAGCGGGCTTCGGAACTTGCTTTTGATATATATGATCTTGAAAAGCAGTATTTCTCTTTCGTGCTTGAGAACTTTCCCGTTGCCTCCGTGGCGGGTGAGATGAATCGGAGTGGTTGAGCATTGTACGGGCATTTGAAAAACCTCTGCGCGATATCGCTTGAGAATTTTGAGTTTTCAAAGAGTTACGTTTTCCCAAGTAATGGGGATATTGCCAAAAAATAAGGTATTTTATTAAGTTACGTAAAATTAATTTAGGAATTTGCTATGCTTTTATTTGTCTTAAGAAAATATGTCTGGGTTGTGAATGTCCTGCTGATAGTTGCCATTGCGTACTCGGTTTCGGCCACTATTAACAACGGCCTGCGCGACAAGATAGAGTCCGACAAGGGTGGTCTGACAGGCGAACACGTCTACAAGGAGAAGTACGGGCGGGTTAAGATTCCCTATCGTTCAAGGGAGTACTATGACTCTATATTGAAAACGAATCTGTTTGGAGCGGGCGGTTATGCTGGAGAGATGGAAACGGGTGATTTCTCGGAAGTTTTCGAGGGGGACATTGCCCCGAAAACTTCTCTCAAGCTTGGGCTTCTTGGAACTTTCATACTCAAAAGCCGCGCTAATTCTGCGACCAACAAGAGCATTGCCGTGATAAAGAATATGGAAAATAGCAAAATAAAGGGTTATTCTGAAGGGCAGTTGGTTGATCTTGTAACATCCGAGAAAGTGGAGATAGTGAAAATAGACGACTGCCGAGTAACTATAAGAAGAGCGGAAGGTCCCGAATTGATCACCTGCGGAAACGAGCTTGAGTCCGTTTTTGCAAAAAGTCCCGCGAGTTCCTCTGGAAGGAACAGAACGCCTGTTAAGTTAAAAAAGTCGTCGGCTTCAGGGGTTAGCAAAGTCAGCGAGGGCTTGTACCAGATAGAAAGAAGGATGTTTGACGAACTGCTCGCCGAACCTAGCAGTTTAATAACCGAGGCTAAGATTGTCCCGCGCGATGACGGTATCAAGATATTCGGAGTGAAAAGCCGGAGCGTGTTTTATAAAATGGGTCTTAGAAACGGGGATATAGTTCACCAGATAAATGAAGTTGCTTTAAACGACGTACAGAACGCTCTTTCGCTTTTTACCGACTTGAAGGGCCAGAGTGAGTTTACCGTTGATTTCACGAGAAAAGGTAAAAGAAAGAGCAATCGGTACACGGTTTACTAGGCCCAGCACGAAAAAATTCAGTTTCTTAAGGTTAAAACAGGTTATGAGATACTTTCTGAATAAAAATCTTTTCCCATTTCTGTCAGCGGTTCTCGTTTTTTCTGCTTTCATTCTCTGTCCTCAAGTGGCTCCTGCACAGAAGACCGAGCCGCTTCCGGATCTTACGAGGGCTAAGGTTGTTGTCGCTCCGGGCACGAAGCTTAAAAAAGCGAACGGAGAGAATAAACCCGCTGATATTGCCGAGGAAGCCACGGAGTTGCTGGCCGAGGAGGCCGCAGAAGATCCAGGCAAGCAAGACTTAAGGCCTCTCGGAAAAGATGCGGTGAAAGTTTCTGGCAACGAGACTTTGAAAGACTTGGTCGAGGACCCCGGCCTACCGCTCGATTTAGCTAAGGAAGAAGTTGTTGCCGAAATTGAAGGAGCTCCTGAGCTGGAGAAGCCTGAGGAAACGTTACCTGCGGTTGCCGGGGATTCGGGTGAGGAGACAGTTGCGGTCTCAGGCGATGAGATTCTCGGTGAAGAGGGCGAGCAAATTCCCGAAGGCGAGGGAATGGTCAACCTTCGTGCCAACATGACGCTTAACGAGATGGTAAAGACCATAAGCGAGATCACCTCCGAGGTCTATCTCCTGAGTGACAAGATCAGGGACAAGAACGTGACGATCATAACTCCCGAGGGTGGTTTCGAGAGGGAGAATGCGTTTAGAATTTTTGAAATACTGCTCGATATGAACGGCTATTCGGTCATAAGCGCAGAGGGAGTTAACAAGATCGTCCCGAAAAAGGGGATAAAGTCAGAGAGCATACCGTTAAGACTGGATTTCGACCCTGCGGAGTCTTCCCAGAAATATGTGATGAAGCTGATAAAGCTTAAGAGTGTAAAGGCCAAAGGAGTTTCCAATGTCCTTCGAGCTCTGATTAGCAAGGATGGGTTTATGAAGGCTCACGAACCATCGAATACCCTGGTGGTGGTTGATAATGAACAGAACGTGAACAAGATAGCCGAAGTGATTGCAAATCTTGATTACGAAAAGAAAATAGAGTTCGTCAAAGTGGATAACACAAGCTCGGCGAACGTCATTCTTAAGCTGCTTGAGATCTTCAACCCTAAGAGCAGCAAGGCCAAGCCGTCAAAGGGCAAGGATGCCGGTTTCATATCCGGAAGTTCTGATCTCTTAGGGTTTAAAGTGATAAACGACGAGAGGACAAATTCCATCATAGTGATTGCTGATCCGAGGGATCTTCCCCTGATAAAGGAGACAATCGCCGTTTTGGATATCGAGAGCGAGCACGCAGAACAGGACGTCTACGTTATACCAGTTAAAAATGCCGACGCCGAGCAGATAATCGAAGTTCTGGGAAATCTGTTTGTGGAGGGAAAAGGAGCTGCGGTGTCTTCAGCTTCCTACAGTGACCGGACGCGGCAACCCGGCAGAACCGGCCAGTCTTCAAACCGTCTTGGAGAGGGGAAAGCGGGCGGCAGCGGAAATGTCGGTGGTCTGGGTTCCCAGGGCGGGAAAATCCAGAGGGGAGGGAGCGAGCAGGCCAGCGCCTCCGTCATTGTGTCTTCGGACGACGGACTTAAGATAACTTCGGACCCGGCGACAAACTCCATCATAGTGATCGGTTCTCTCACGCAGTACAGAATGGTCAAACAGATAGTGGACAAGCTTGACGTAAGAAGAAGGCAGGTGTTCGTGGAAGCCGCCATACTTGAGGTGGGTCTTGACAACCTTAACGCGCTGGGAACCAATTTTGGTCTCGGTGTCACAGTCGAGGGCGACAACCTCGGTTTTCTCGGACAGCAGCTGCCGGGCATCCCGAGCCTTCTCGGAGTTGCGGCCGACCCCACAATTGCAGCCACTTCCATAGGCAGTCTTTCGGGGCTCTTTCTCGGAGTAGTGGGAGAAGAAGTTGACCCCGACGGTTCGGGCCCGCTTCCGTCTCTTCCTTCGTTCTCCGCGGTGTTTCAGGCGCTGAGCTCCGTAACCGATGTCAACGTCCTCTCAACTCCGAGCATCATTACAACCGACAACGAGCCGGCCGAAATAGTGGTGGCTGACATAATACCGTTTCCGATGGGCAGCACCGTGGGAACAAGCGGTGTAACGGTTCAGACGATTGAGAGGCTGCCGGTAGGAATAAGGCTTAGCATCACCCCCCAGATAAGCGAAGGGGAATACCTTAACCTTGACATAGTGACCGAGGTTTCCTCTACCCGGGAGGCCCCCGCGGGACTTAACACTGCCCAGTTCGGTATTGCGACTACAACAAGAAGTGCCGATTCGTCGGTTATAGTCAAAAATGGGCAGACCCTCGTTATAGGCGGGCTGGTTCAGGACAGAGAAGAAGTGCTTCACAACAAAACACCTTTGCTCGGAGATATTCCGCTGATTGGGAACTTGTTCAGGTTCAAGCGCAATCAGAGCAGGAAGCTTAACCTGATGATACTTCTTACCCCGCGGATAGTTGAAACGGAAAGCGATATGAAGCAGTTACTTATGGATTACCAGAAACGAAAGACCTTGCTTCACAGAAGGGATCTGAATACGCTTGAGTAGGGAAGTTTTTAGAAAATGAAGGCTCTTGACGAAATAATAGGCAGACGTTACCCCGAGGTTATGGGGAGGATTGAAGAGCTTAAAGGGAAAAACGGCCGGAACACAGAAGACATACTGCTCAAAACTGATGTACTCAAAGATTCCCCGGCTCTTGATGTCCTTTCCGAATTCTACGGAGTCGAGAAAATCGAATCGATTCCCGAAGGCGATATAGATTTTGAACTGATAAAACAGTTTCCGATCAGTTTCGCTAAAAGATTCAGAATACTCCCCATAAGCAAGGATAACGGAACGCTCAAAATCGTATTCGCTCCGCCCCAGGAGCTCTACGCCCTTGATGAGGTCCGCTCTCGCTTTAACTGCTCGCTTGAAACTTACATTACTCTTGAACGCGTGCTGACTGACAGCATTAACAGGGTTTACGAGCAGGGCAAAGACGTTGTATCAGAGGATATAAATGAAGGTTCCGGACTCTCCGAAATGGAGTTTACCGAGCCTCAGGACCTGATTGAGGCCGAAGATGAAGCCCCGATCATAAAATTCATAAACACTCTTCTTTTTCAAGCGGTAAGGGAGCACGCAAGCGATATTCACATAGAGTGTTTCGAAAAAGAAGTGCTGGTGCGGTTCAGAAAAGATGGCATTCTGCACGACGTGACGAAAGTTCCGAAGACGGTGCAGTCTTCAGTGATCTCGCGCGTAAAGATTATGTCTGAACTTGATATAGCCGAGAGAAGAAAGCCTCAGGACGGAAGCATAAGGCTTAAGATCGGGGGAAGGGATATCGACGTAAGAGTTTCGACGGTTCCCACTTCATGGGGAGAGAGCGTGGTAATGCGGCTGCTTTACAGGTCTTCGGTGCTGATGAGCTTTGAGCAGCTGGGCCTTGAAGGGGAAAAACTCGAAACGGTGGACTCCCTTATCAAACGTCCCCACGGGATCATTCTCGTTACGGGACCCACGGGAAGCGGAAAGACAACAAGCCTCTATGCCGCCCTGCAGAGAATCAATCTTCCCGACAAGAAGATAATCACTATAGAAGACCCGGTTGAATATCAGATACAGGGGATCAACCAGATCCAAGTCCACACCAAGGTCGATCTTACGTTCGCAAACGGACTTCGCTCAATACTCAGGCAGGACCCCGACGTTATACTGGTCGGAGAGATAAGGGACAGGGAAACCGCCGATATTTCCATGAATGCTTCACTCACGGGGCATCTCGTATTTTCCACGCTGCATACCAATGATTCGGTAAGCGCCGTGACCAGGCTTGCCGATATGGGAGTGGAATCCTTTCTTATAGCTTCTACCCTCTCGGCGGTAATAGCTCAGAGACTTGTCAGGATTCTTTGCATGCGGTGCAGAGAACAGTACGTGCCGATTGATGAGGAGATTAACCGTATAGGACTTGCTCGTAATGCCTGTCCAGAAGGAAAGATATACAGAGCCAAAGGATGCCAAGAGTGCATGGAGACGGGGTTTTCGGGGAGAATAGCGATTTTTGAGATACTGCTTATCGATGATGAACTTAAAAACACTATCCTTACACACCCGGATTCTTCAACGCTTAAGGAAAAGGCCCTGAAAAACGGACTCGTCACCCTTAGAATGGACGGTGCCGACAAAGTTGCAAAAGGCATAACGTCAATTGACGAAGTGCTCAGGGTTACGGAAGAGGAACTGGCGGAGAGCTAGACCGCAGTTATCTTTAACATCGGTATTTCAAATGCCTGTTTATAACTATAAAGCCATTAACGACAAGGGCGAATCGGTAAAGGGAGCTATAAGCGCGGAATCGGTCAAGATCGCAAGCGACAGGCTCAGAAAAGGCGGCATCTATCTTTCCTCTATAAAAGAGGCGAGCGGGTCTCGCCGCTCGTCGGTGAGCCTCCCGTGGAACAGGGTGAGCGTCTCGGAACTCGCTGTTATGACAAGACAGTTCTCAACTCTTATTTCATCAGCTCTTCCTCTTGAGACGTCGCTTGTGATCCTCTACGAGCAGACTGATGACCAGAAGCTCAAGGGAATTCTCTCTCAGGTGCGAAGCCGAGTGAGTGAAGGCAGTTCTCTTCACGCCGCACTTGAAGAACATGAAAGTGCTTTTTCCGATCTTTACGTGAGCATGGTTCGTGCCGGCGAGGCTAGCGGTACTCTTGATGTTGTGCTCGACCGTCTTGCGGATTTTCTTGAAAAACAGCTCGAACTGACTTCGAAGATCAGGGGTGCCATGATATATCCGGCGATAATGTTTGTCGTAGGGCTCGGTGTGCTGGTTTTCATGATGACTTTCGTAATTCCCAAGGTTGCCGATATATTCGAGGCCAGCAACAAGGCTTTACCGTTTATTACCGTAGTGCTTATAGGTGCAAGCGATTTTCTGAGGGAGAATTTCGTCTTCCTGCTGGTCTTCTTGGCCGTCGTACTCTTTTTTGCGCACAGGTACGTAAAAACTCCTTCCGGGAAGAAAGTCTACGACAGGGTTTCCCTGAGGCTTCCGGTGTTCGGGAAAATGTCTTCAAAAGTGATGATCTCCCGTTTCACAAGAACGCTTGCCACGCTGCTTTCAAGCGGCATTCCTCTCCTTGAATCCATCAGGGTGAGCGAATCGGTTATGGGTAACAGTCTTTATGCCGACAATATAAAGGATGTGCGGGTCAAGGTTGCAGAAGGGGCGGCGTTTGGAGGCTGTCTTGGACAGACCGGGATTTTTCCTCCAATGATGGTGAGAATGGTGTCCGTGGGCGAAGAGGTGGGTAAAATGGAAGTTATGCTGTCGAAAGTGGCCGATATGTACGATACCGAGGTCGACGGCATGCTTGCCACGCTGACTTCTCTTCTTGAACCGGTAATGATACTGATTATGGGCGTCGTGATGGGTTTTATAGTTTTTGCTATACTTTTACCCGTGTTGAACCTAACTTCTGTAATAAGCTGAACAGGGAGGTAGAGAAAAAATGAGATCCCAGATGGGGTTTACTCTGATTGAAATTATGGTGGTCGTGCTTATCATAGCGGGGCTTGCCTACATAGTGGGAACAAATGTTATAGGTCAGGGAGAGAGGGCAAAGGAAAAACAGGCCATGATTCAGATCAAGCAGTTTGAGCAGGCGCTCCAGCTGTTTAAGTTTGATAACGGTTTTTATCCTGAAACCCAGCAGGGGCTGCGTGCTCTGGTCGAACCGGTAACGGTGGGCAGGGAGGCCAGGAGGTGGAGACGTTATCTTGAATCCGCGAGCGTACCGCTTGATCCCTGGGGGAACGAGTTTGTGTATCTCGGGGTCGACCAGACCGAGGACGGATTGTATTATATAAGATCTAACGGTCCGGATGGGATAGGAAACTCAGACGATGATCTGTCCAGCAGAGACAGATGAAAAGAAATTCCGCTGGTTTTACTTTAGTTGAACTCCTTGTGGTTGTTTTTCTGCTCGGAGCTTTTTTCTCCGTGGCCATGCCCAGAGTCCTCAAAACGGGTGACATGAACCTACGCAGCGCTTCAAGAGGGCTTGTCACTACGATAAGACACCTTTACAGCAAAGCAATTTTTGAAAAACGGGTATACAAGCTTTCCTTCGATATCGATACCGGGGAATACTGGGCAGAGTTTCTTGAGGGAAACCAGTTCCGCTTGGAGGAGGATTCTGCGTCCGGGCTCAGAAAACTTCCCAGCGAGGTTTCTTTCAGCGATATACAGACGGAGAGAACTCAGGGGAAGATTGCTTCCGGAAGAGACGCATTCATACTTTTTCTGCCGACGGGGATAGTTGACTCGGCGGTTATTCATCTGAGAACTGGTAAGGACAATTTTTTCACGCTCTCCACAAACCCCTACACCGGGGCCACTAAAGTTTTTAACGAGTATGTCGAATTTAACGACCGGCTTCAGAACGTGGCGGAGCGGTAGGATGAGAACTGGATGAGGGCTTCAAAAAACAGCGTTTATGGGTTCACGTTGCTTGAAGTCATGGTTGCCGTGGGATTGCTTGCCTTTGCGATGGTGTCAATCCTCGGCATTGTAAGTCACAATATAAATCTTGCCACAAAATCCACCAACTACCTGATAGCCACCAGTCTAGCCGACGACATGGCTTCACGGATCGATGCCGAAGGGCTCCCGGCGGGCTCGGAGAGAAGCGGGAAATTTGAAAACCATCCGGGCTTTGAGTGGTATATCACAATTACACCTTACAATTTGCCCCAATTCGAAGCGAAAATGAACATTGTCAGTGTTCTTATAACCTGGAACGACGGGGAGGAGAGCTATGAGATCAGCTTCGTCGATTCGGGATGATAAAAGCGGCTTTACCCTTATAGAGGTTCTTGTCGCCGTTGCCATAACGGTCATCGTGCTTACGATGCTCTATAGTTCCTTTTCCCAGCTTACGACAGCCAAACGCAGGGTGGAAACGGAAAACGAGTTGATTCAGGAAGCAAACACGATCCTGCTTAAGATGCGCCATGACCTGGTGAATGTTTTTCCCAGGGGGAGTATCAATTCCGAGGTTCCTCCTCCCTCCGCATATAGTTACTTTTCCGGAAGGCTCGAAGGGGATAACAGCAGGATTGTATTCACCTCTTTTGCGAAGGACCCCACGCATTATTCCACCCAGTCCGGCCAGAGCGAGATCTCATACTATCTGGTTCCACTCCGCGGCGAGCGCGAAGACATGTTTGCCCTTATGAGGAAGGATAATTACTGGATTGGAAACGATGAGGCCGGAGCCGCGTATCCGATCTCGGAAAGGGTGCTGAGTTTCAGAGTGAATTTTCTTTCCGAACGATCCCCGGACTCGGTCGCCGAGCAAAGGGTCTGGGAGTGGGATTCGTCAGTAATGCGGGGATTTCCCAAAGCGGTTCAGGTCCACATCATTCTCTTGGGAGACGGGGGCCATGAGGAAGTCCATTCCATGATTGTTGCTATACCGGTGGCTGACTGAATGCGCAGAGCAGATTCAAAAACAACGCAGAAGGGAATAGTACTTGTTATCATTGTCATAACGATTGCGATACTTTCCACCATCGTGATTGATTTCATATACTCGACCCGCGTGAGTTACGAAATTTCCGTGAACAGTTCCAAAGATGTCCAGGCGAGGCATATCGCGAAATCAGGGGTGAGGGTAGTGAGAGGGGTGCTGAGGAGGAAAACGCCAGAAGACCTCCCGCTACTAAGGGGAATGATTGGGCAGGCAATAAGTTCAGAAAACGGTGCCGACGGATGGAAGCTTTCCATCACCTCCTTTCCCATCGGAGAAGGAAACATATCACTTCAAGTCGTAGACGAGAGATCCAAGGTCAATCTCAACGCTCTTGTGGACCAGAGATCGGGCCGGGTGGATTTTCAGGTCCGAACGCAGCTAAATGAACTTTTCCGCTTTCTCGGAGTGGAGACAGATAAGGCTGATCTCTTCGTGGCAAGCCTAGTGAACTGGCTTGACGGGGCGGAGCCGGGCAGCGGAAACGATCAGGAACCCGATGGAGCCGGTGGGAACTATTACGCAGGGCTTGAGAACCCTTATTATATTAAGGACGGACCGCTTGACAGCGTTGAGGAAATTAGGATGATTGAGGGGATGGATAAGGACTTCTTTTTCAAGGTTAAAGACTATCTCACCGTTTACCCTAAAGACAAGAAGGTGAATTTCAGCACTGCTTCAAAAGCAGTGATAATGGCTGCCATTAAGGCCGCGGGGGTTTCGGTCAATGAGAGGCAGAACGATCCCCGGGAGATGAAAGACAGCGTAGTCGGGAGAATGGCCGACGAGATAATTATTCGCAGGAGCACCAAGAGAGTCATATCTGCCGGTGAGACCACAAAAATCTTAAAGGAAGTGGATTCCGGTCTGAAGATAACCTCCGGTATTTCGGGAGTGGTTCTCAAGGGGGGAAAAAGCGATGTGTACACCGCTGTCTCCACAGGCATAGTGGGAGAGCAGATTCCCGTTACAAGGCAGATTCAGGCTGTTATCCGTAAAAACCTGAAGAAGAAAAATTCGTATCCGACTGTGGCATCTTGGAGAGAAAGATAGGAGCCGAAGTGGCGGAATAGGCAGACGCGCAGGATTCAGGATCCTGTGGGCATTGCGCCCGTGGGGGTTCGACTCCCCCCTTCGGCAGAGCATAAAAAAAAGGGGTGTCCTTCGAAAAGGCACCCCTTTTTTTATCAGTTCTTTTCTTGCTTATACGTCGTAATAAAGCATGAACTCATACGGTACGGGTCTCAGCCTAATCGGGTTGATCTCGTTTTCCGTTTTGTAGTCAATCCATGTCTCAATTACGTCCTCTGTGAAAACTCCCCCTTTGAGCAGAAACTCGTGGTCGTCTTCAAGAGCTTTAATGGCTTCTTCAAGTGAACCTGGCACGGAGGGGATGTCACTTAGCTCCTCGGGTCCCAATGCGTAGATATCCTTATCCAGCGGGTCTCCCGGTTTGATCTTGTTCTCGATTCCGTCAAGTCCGGCCATCAGCAAAGCGGAAAACGTCAGGTAACCGTTGCATGAGGGATCCGGGAACCTGGTCTCTACTCTTTTTGCCTTGGGGTTTGGAGAATACATGGGGATCCTTACCGCGGCGCTTCTGTTTCTCGCCGAATAGGCAAGGTTAACAGGAGCCTCAAACCCGGGAACGAGTCTTCTGTATGAATTCGTTATCGGATTGCTGAACGCGCATATGGCCCTCGCATGCTTCAATACTCCGCCTACATAATACATCGCAAGGTCGCTCAGTCCCGCATACCTTTTTCCTGCGAAAAGAGGCTTTCCGTTCTTCCACAAAGACTGATGAATATGCATTCCGGAACCGTTATCGTCAAAGACGGGCTTTGGCATGAAAGTGGCTGTTTTCCCATGTTCTCGGGCAACGTTTTTTACGACATACTTATACCATTTCATGTTGTCTCCCATGTCGACCAGCGGCGCGAAACGCATGTCAATCTCAGCCTGTCCTGCTGTTGCAACCTCATGGTGATGGGCTTCAACGGAAATACCGAGGCTTAGGAGCGTGCTTACCATTTCGGAACGTATATCGTGCATGCTGTCGGAAGGAGGCGTTGGAAAGTAGCCTTCCTTGTGCCTGAGCTTGTGAGCGAGATTGGGCTGTTCATCGGCCCCAGAGTTCCAGATACCTTCTTCTGAATCTATGAAGTAATATCCGGCGCGTGGACTCTGATCGTACCTGACGTCGTCAAGAATGAAGAATTCCAGTTCTGGACCGAAGTAGGCAGTGTCCGCGATCTTTGTGCCCTGCATGAAGGAAATAGCTTTTCTTGCTATGTTTCTCGGGTCTCTCGTATAAGGTTCCCTTGTTATTGGATCCTCAATGTTACATATTATGGCGAGGGTCTGGGCCTGCATGAAAGGATCGACCTTGCAGGTGGCGGGGTCCGGCATAATCAGCATATCGCTTGTGTTAATCGCCTGCCAGCCCCTGATGCTTGAACCGTCAAAGCCAAGGCCATCTTCAAAAAGTGACTTGTCAACTTCCTCCGCCGGAATGGTGAAGTGCTGCCACATCCCTATAAAATCAAGAAACCTGAGATCAACGAACTCAATCTCGTAATCTTTTATGAATTTCATTACTTCAGCCGCCTTCTTCGGAAAAGCGGACTGATCCGACTTGCTGTCAGTAGCCATGATTAATAATCCTCCTTAATGAGATTGTTTCCAGAGAAAAATTTCCTTGGGTGCGAGCGCTAATTATATAGCATCCTCGCCTCTTTCTCCAGTTCTAATTCTTATTACGTCTTCGGCCGGGAAGAGGAATATCTTTCCGTCTCCTATTTTGCCGGTTTTCGCACTTTCCCTTATGGTCTCGATTACCTTGGAGACCATATCGTCGGAAACCACTATTTCCAGCTTTATCTTAGGGAGAAAGTCGATGACGTATTCTGCACCCCTGTAAAGTTCCGTATGACCTTTCTGACGGCCGAACCCCTTTACCTCGACAACTGTCAGACCCTGAATTCCTATCTCCCTGAGAGCCTCTTTTACATCCTCCAGTTTGAACGGTTTGATAATGGCCTCTATCTTCTTCATGGTGGTAAAATCCTCCTACGCGTATTATTCAACTACTATAAAGTATCAAAAAATATACCATTTGTTTTGTTTCTAAGTGAACTGGTTCTTAAAATAGAGGCATAGAATAACTGTTTCTTTCGCGAAGGGGAAGTTTTTTGTTTTATAACTAATTCTTATAATTAAATATTTTCAGAATCCGACGGCGACTCGATTTATATTTTTGTTCGTAAAAAAATCTCTTTCTTTTCCAATCGGTATTTTGGATTTTTCCGATGATGCACGTTTATTGTGCATAACATCTTAAAATTTAATCACTCACGCGGCGATGTTGATTTTGAATGCGGTTAATGATATTTTCTCCCAATGACTCACCGAAAACTTGGCTATGAGTTCAAAGATCCCTCTCTGCTTGAAACGGCGCTTACCCACAGTTCATATGCAAACGAGTTTTCATGTCCCAGCAACGAGAGACTTGAGTTTCTCGGAGACGCACTGCTTGGATGCGTGGTTAGCGTACTGCTTTACGAAAAACACCCTTCATATACAGAGGGAGACCTCTCAAAAGTCAGAAGCCGGGTGGTAAGCGGTGCGAATTTCGCGAAATACGCCGAGATGCTGGGCCTAGGAGAGCAGATAAGGCTTGGAAAGGGCGAAGAACGCACTGGGGGGAGGGAAAGGGAGTCAAACAACGCTAATGCTTTTGAGGCACTTATAGGGGCGCTGTATCTTGACGCCGGCTACGAGAAAACTTTCGAGGTGGTGTCTCGGCTGTTTCGAGACGCTATTGAAGAAGACGATTTTCCCTGCGACAGCAAGACGCAGCTTCAGGAAGTTTCCCAGAGTGTCCTCGGAAAGACGCCCGAGTACAGGGTTCTGAGCGAAGAAGGTCCACCGCATGAAAGGACTTTTACGGTGGAGGTCAGGATTCCTTCCTCACTGACGGGTACTGGCAAGGGCAGAAGCAAAAGGCAGGCCGAGCAGTCCGCGGCACGTGATGCGCTCGGGAAGCTTGGATATTAGGTCTTAACCCTTTTTTACTCCAAGGTCATTTATCTTTTTTGACAGGGTGTTTCTGTTTATCCCCAGTATTGCTGCCGCCTGTTTCATGTTTCCGTCAGTTTTTGCGAGAATGGCTTTAATTAGCTGTTTCTCAACTTTCCCGATTACCTTCTCGTGGACGTTGTGCAGGGACAGGTCCGAATTCTCTACCATCATGTGAACAAGCTCTTCGGTTTTCTTCTCCGCCGTCTCCATTTCTCCGTAGCTGGTTTGCGAATCAATGGCTTCTTTTATCTCCTCACCGCTTATTATGCTGTCGGGAGTTAAAACCAGAAGACGTTTTATGGTGTTTTCAAGTTCTCTTACGTTTCCGGGCCAACTGTGGCTGATCAGTAGCTGCTCCGCTTCGGGTGAGAGGATCTTTTTCTCGGTGCCGAACTCAGCGGAGTATTTTTTCAGGAAGTGTTGAACCAGTTCCTTTATATCCTCTTTTCTTTTCCTGAGAGGGGGCAAGTCTATGCTTATGACGTTTAGTCTGTAAAACAGGTCCTCTCTGAAGGAGCTTTCCGCGACGGCATCTCTTAGGTTCTTATTCGTGCTTGCGATTATTCTGGGGTCAACAGAGACCGGTTTTTCACTGCCGAGCCTGTAGATCTGTTTTTCCTCGATGGCCCTTAGTAGCTTTGACTGCAGGTCGGTTGAAAGTTCCCCTATTTCGTCTATGTGGAGGGTCCCGCCGTCGGCTTCTTCAAATCTTCCTTTCTTTAGGGCGGTGGCGCCGGTGAATGCTCCTTTTTCGTATCCGAACAGCTCACTTTCGATAAGTTCCTTGGGGATCGCGGATATGTTTACGGATACCAGTCTTTTCTTTCTTCTCGGACTGTTGTAATGGATGGCTCTTGCGATAAGTTCTTTCCCGGTACCGCTTTCTCCTGTTATCAGCACGGTGATGTTCTTGGAGGCGGTGCGGCCGATAAGCTTGTATACGTTCAGCATGTCGGGTGAACTGCCGACTATTTCTTCGAGCGAAATACTCTCCTCGGAATCCTGAGAGAGCCTTATTTCTCTCCCGGCCTCGTAGTTTTTTATGGCCCGCTCGGCAAAGAGTTTTACCTCTTCGAGGTCAAACGGCTTGGTCAGATAATCATAGGCCCCAAGCTGTATTGAATCTATAGCGTTGCTGACGGTATTCTGCGCGGTAATGAATATTATGGGCGAGTCGATTTCTCTGTTTCTAAGCTGGTTGAGAACTTCAAACCCGTTCATATCCGGCATGTTTATGTCAAGAAGAATCAGGGAGTATGGATCCTCGCACGCTTTTCGGACGGCGTCCTCCCCGTTTTCGGCGCACTCGACTTCAAAGCCCGATTTTTTAAGGGATGTCTCGAGTATCCACCTGATGTCCTCTTCGTCGTCGGCTATTAGTATGCGATTTTTCATGATCTGGTTTCTCTGGGTGCCAAGTTGCAATTGCGTTGTCTGTCCCCAAAAGCTCGTAATTCTCTAGCTTGCCGGGAGCTGTATCTTGAATTCTGAGCCCGTTCCTTCTGCGCTCTCCGCGGTAATTATTCCTCCGTATTTGGCTATTACCTGGCTTGATATGAAAAGACCAAGCCCTGTTCCTTTCTTTTTGCTCGAAAAAAACGGGGTGAATATTTTTTTCAGGTCTTTTTTCTGTATCCCAGTTCCGTCGTCCTTTACCGATATCATGACGGTGTGTTTATTTCGTATCTTGTAATCCGTCACCCATCTTGTGCTGACCGTTATCTGCCCGTTGCCCTTTATCGAGCTCACCGCGTTTTGGATAATGTTTATGAACACCTGTTTCAGGGAGTTGTAGTCTCCTGGTATGGGGGGAATGGTAATGTCGAGCTTGTGCTTGAATTTTATGTTTTTATTTAGATTCGATTCGAGAAATATTATGTCAATCAGGATCTCGTTTATATCCACCGACATCAGATGCTGCGTTGATACCGACGACGGTTTGACGAGCCTGTCGACCAGGTCTTTCAGTCTCTCCACTTCCTTTATTATTATCTTGGAACACCGGTTTTTCTCCGTTTTTGACAAAGTGCCTTTTAGAAGCTGTGCCGCCCCCTTTATGCCACTCAGGGGATTTCTTATTTCGTGCGCGAGCCCTCTTACAAGGGTTTCGTAATTTTCTTCAAGGCTGCAGTTCCTGCTGATGATGGACATCATGTTCATCTTCTCTGTGTTTCTTATCTGTATTACGAGTCCACTCATTTTCCCGTCGTTTCCGTGTATGGGAGATGCCGTGCATTCCACGTTGATCGACGAGTCCTTTGATATGCGGAAAAGCAGGTCGTTTTCCTGCACAACCCTTTCCTCGTTCACCGCCCTTGAGCAGAGGTTGGTTATTTCTTCAGGCAAAAACCTTGAGATATGCTCTCCGACGGTTTTTCGCCTTGAGATATTGAGTATGCTCTCCGACGGTTCGTTAACGGAGATTATATTGAGATCCCCGTCGGCTATTATCACTCCCTCGGGAAGGGAATCCAGAAGATTCCTGTAGAACATTAGATGTTTCTGCAGTTCTATGTCCGTAACTATCTTCCTCGCGGTTGCCTGTTCTCTCATATCTCCTCGATCCTTATAAAAATCGCATCGGCAACGGATGTCATGGACTTTCTTATTCTATCAAGAGCTTTTCTGAGGCTTTTCTCAACCGACTCGTGGGTCATTATTATGATGGGGACCTCCCCGCCGTTTGTTTCCCTTGTCTGCTGAATTATGGACTCTATGCTTATTCCGTACTTCCCGAGAATCGTGGTTATTTTCCCGAGCGTGCCGGGCTTGTCCTCGACCTGGAATCTGAGGTAGTAACGGCCCGAAAGACTGTCGGTGCCGACAAGAGACCTGCGTCCGGCGTCTTCCGCGTAAAGCATGGGAGGAGCAGGCTGCGAACCGTTTTGGGCGGTTTTCGCGATTGAGACCAGATCGCCCACGACGGCGCTTGCCGTCGGGAGCATTCCCGCCCCCATTCCATATAGCATTGTCGGACCTACCTTGTCTCCCACAATGTGGATCGCGTTAAACGCGTCTTTTACGTCGGCAAGCTGAGTGTTCTTTCTTATAAGAGCCGGATAAACCCCGGCCTGTATGCCCGAGTCGGTTAACTTGGCTATGGCAAGCAGTTTGATCTTGTAGCCGAGCTGCTCGGCGAAGCTTATGTCGGTTGAGGAGATGTTTCTTATTCCCTCGACGTATATGTTCTCGAATTTCGGAAAAAATCCGTAGGCGAGCATTATCAGGATCGAGAGCTTGTGCGCGGCGTCAATGCCGTCTATGTCAAACGAGGGGTCGGCTTCTGCGTATCCCTCTTTCTGGGCGCGCCGCAGCATCTCGTCAAACCCTTCTTTCTGCTCCGACATGTTATGGAGTATGTAGTTGCACGTCCCGTTCATTATTCCGTGTATGGAGAGAATGTTGTTTGCCACATAGCTCTCATGTGCCGCCTTGATTACGGGTATTCCTCCTCCGACGCTTGCTTCAAACGCCACGTGAACCCCGTTTGCGGCCGCTTCCCTGAAAATTTCGCCGCCGTGGTGGGCCAGAAGGGCCTTGTTTGCGGTTACGACGTTTTTCCCGCTCCGTATCGCGGCCAGGACCAGTTCGCGCGCTGCCGTAGTTCCGCCGATAAGCTCGATTATTATCGAGATGCTCTCGTCGTCGATGAGCTCGCGCGCGTCGGTGGTAAAAAGCTTCTTGGGGATTTTTACCGGGCGTCTTCTCTTTATGTCGATATCCGCCACTTTTTTGATCCTGAGCTTTATCCCGGTTCTTTTTTCTATGATGTCCTTGTTTTCGCTTATCGTCTTATAAACTCCGCAACCTATCGTTCCGGCGCCTATAAGACCTATTTCTACGGAATTCATCCGGCAATCTCCTTTCTTTAACGCATAAAAAGAAAATTATACATAATTAGCTATACAATACAGAGGGACCACTGTCTTGGGGAAGAGGTTTGACAGTCATGTTTCCTGAAATAGACTAATTATTCCTGTTTTTCGTGGGGCCGTAGCTCAGACTGGGAGAGCGCATGAATCGCACTCATGAGGTCGCGGGTTCAAATCCCGTCGGCTCCACCACTCTTTACAGGGTTTGACATGCACTTGCCTTGAAACTAGATTTATAACTCTGTTTTGTGTGGGGCCGTAGCTCAGCTGGGAGAGCGCATGAATGGCATTCATGAGGTCGCGGGTTCGACTCCCGTCGGCTCCACCATTCCTCAGATTATTAATCTCGAATTCGAATATTCCTTCGGAAAAACTATTTTTTTCTCCCCGTCCTGCCACTGGGTTACCAGCATGCGGTGTCCTGTCTGGCGCAGGGTCTTGGGGTCGACGCGAAAATCTCCGTAAAAAGTCGTGAACCGGGAGCGCAACGCTTCGCGCAAAAGCGCCTGTTCATCCGTCCCACCTGTCCTCTTGATGAACTCTTCGATTATAAGTCCCATGTTGTAGGACTGTGCGGCTGTGTAGTCGGGAGTGTGTCCGTAGGCGCGGGCGAACCTGTCTGAAAACTCCTCGGGACTCGGACCGAAATCCGGGGAGAAAGAAAGAGTCGGTTCCCACTGGCTTGTCGAGACAAAACCGTCTGTCTCCCGCCCGAGACGTTTTTCAAACTCGTTTACCGCTGCCGCAAGCGTTGCCACTACCCCGAAGTCAAAGTCTGAGTTCCTCCGTATCCACTTGGCGAGATTTATGTCGTCTTCCATACCCCCGCAGCAGAGCACGCAGGAGGCCTCTCGGCTTTCTGGGTGGGTGAGTACGGCGGAGAAATCTTCTGTGCCGGAGGAAAAATCATAAACGACTGCCGAAATACCTAATTTCTCCGCCCGAAGCAGAGCCCCTTCGCACACGGTTTGGGAAAACTTGCTTCCCTCGAGACGCAAAACGGAGATTTCCACAGCCTCGGCATAGCAGCCGTGGATCATATCCACAACTGCTTCGAAGTAAGAAGATGCCCCGGTTATCGCGCTTACCGTTTTGCCCCGGGCGCGAGAAGGAATGTCGTCAAGCGACCCGCCGTAATTCCACACTACTTTTTGGGCCTTCTCTGCGGTCTCAACGCACGCAAGCGTGAGGCTGCTTGAATACGGCCCCAGCAATATGTCTACCCTGTCTTTTGCTATAAGGCGGAGGGTATTCTCCCTTGTTTTTTCAGGGATACTCTCGTCGTCGTAGAAAACGAGTTCCGGAACTAGGGACTTTCCGCCCCGCGTCTCTATTCCGCCCCTGGCGCACAGTTCCTCGATAAAAAGTTTTATTCCTTGGAGGCTTTCCCTGCCCTGGATCGCGTGGCGTCCTGAGAGCGTTGCGGGAAGGCCGATTTTAAAGGAGTCCATTTTGAATCAGAGCAGAGTTCTTACCGCCTCTTCGATTCTGTTTAAGCCTTCTTCTATGTTCTCCATGGATGTCGCGTAGGATATCCTGAGGTAGTTTTCCTTTCCGAAGGCTATGCCAGGAACGACGGCTACTTTCGCTTCTTCGAGCAGGAATTCGGTAAACGAAACGGATCCGTCGATTCTCTTGCCCCCGTATGCTTTACCCACAAAACCGCTTATGCTTGGGAACACGTAGAACGCTCCCCTGGGGTCAAAACACGTGAATCCCGGGATTTCGTTAAGCCTTTTTACTATGAAGTTCTTTCTTCTCTCAAATTCCCTTGCCCTTTTACCGAGCAGCTCCTGCGGTCCTTTAAGCGCCTCAAGGGCTGCCATCTGCGAGATTGATGAGGGGTTTGAAGTTGACTGGCCTTGCAGCTTCGCCATCGCGCTTATTACTCTTTTGTCTCCGGCAGCGTATCCTATGCGCCATCCGGTCATAGAGTACGATTTGGATACCCCGTTCACGAGTATGGTGGATTCCTTAGCCTTGTCGCTGAGAGAGCAGACTGATGCGTGCTCGGTGTCCGCGTAGATTATCTTTTCGTATATTTCATCTGAAACTATGATCAGGCCGGCGTCGAGAGCGACTTTTACTATCTCTTCAAGTTCCCCGCGCGAATAAGTAGTTCCCGTTGGGTTAGAAGGATAGTTAAGAATAAGGGCCCGCGTCCTTTCGTTTATTGCTGCCTGAAGCTGCTCCGGGGTGATCTTGAAAAGCCCTTGTTCGTCTGTGTCTAAGATCACCGGAGTCGCGCCCGTAAGTGCCACCTGGTCGGGGTAGGAAACCCAGTAGGGGGCCGGAATTATGACCTCGTCTCCGGGTTCTAGGAGTGCCTGGGTGATGTTGTATATCGAGTGTTTTGCCCCGCAGGAAACCAGTATTTCGTCCCTTGAGTACTCAAGGCCGTGGTCTTTTTTCAAAGATTCCGCTATAGCGTCTTTTAGCTCGTCGATTCCGCCCACGGCGGTGTACTTCGTAAAACCGCTTTTAATCGCGGCCATGCCTTCTTTTTTCACGTTCTCTGGGGTGTCGAAATCAGGCTCCCCCGCTCCGAACCCTATGATGTCGACTCCCTGTGCGCGAAGCGACTTGGCCTTTGCTGTTATGGTCAGAGTCGCTGATGGCTTGAGATTGGTTACCCTTTCTGAGAGTCTCATTTTATTTCTTCCTCCGCTTTTTTGCCGGGCGGAGTTTCTCGATCAGTTTTTCCTCAACCACTGCCGGCACGAAACCCTTCGCGGAACCTCCCAGGGAAATGATCTCCTTTATAAGAGAGGAGCTTATGTGGGAGAACTGGCTGTCGGTTACCATAAACAGCGTTTCCACCTCTTCGTTCATAAGCTTGTTCGCGGTGGCCATCTGGAGTTCGTATTCAAAGTCCGAGTGGCATCTCATTCCGCGCAGTATGGTGTTTGTTTCCTTTTCTCTTATGTAGTCGGCCAGCAGTCCCTCGAAGCTTTCAACCTCGACGTTGGGGAAATCCTTGGTCACCTCGGCAATGAGAGATACTCTTTCTTCGGTCGAGAGCGTCGTTTTCTTTGAAGTATTGTGTCCGACCGAGATTACTATTTTCTCGAATATTCCCGCCGCCCGGGTGATTATGTTAAGGTGCCCGTTTGTGAAAGGGTCAAAGGAACCCGGATAGATTACAGTTTTGCCGTTCAATCTAGCCTCCTTAGAAAACTTATGGAAGTGCCTCCGTATTTTCTGGTTCTCACGTCAAGTCCTTCAGAATCAATAACGTTTCCCGACGGATGTTCAATAACCATCACTCCTTTCTCCCCGACGACGCTTTGTATATCGTGGGCAAGCTCATGAGGCCCCGTCTTTTCGTAAAGCTCATACGGGGGATCGACGAAAACAAGATCAAACCCACAATTTTCCGCACTTAACATACTCAATGCTTTTCTGAAATCAAAATTGAGTATTCTCGATTGTTCCGTGTATCCCAAGGAACGCAGATTCTGGGCGATTATTCCCGCTGTGGCGGGGTTCTTTTCAACGAAGACACAAAATGCGGCTCCTAGGCTCAGAGCCTCGATTCCCAGATTCCCCGTTCCTGAGAACAGGTCAAGCACCCTTGTTCCCGCCACTTCGGGACCCAGTATGTCGAAAATGGATTTTTTTATTCTGGCCGCAGTGGGTCTAAGCGATTTTCCCCTTGGGACCTTCAGTCTTTTTCCCTTGGATTGTCCTGTAAGTACACGCATGTTGATTATGTCGATTTTCTCGATCAAGCCGGATTTGCTCCAGATCCGTAATCAAATTGCAGTATTTATGCATTTTAATTAGCTTCTTGCTCTTTCCCCCTGATTATATCACGAATTACTTCTGTTGAAGTTGATAGACTGATGCGTCTTTACTTAAAACGTTTCAGAACCTTAATGCGCTACTTAAAATTCGAGGTCATTGATCGATCGAACTTGATCGCCGTTTTTTTGAAAAATGGTATGGGCTGGCAGGTAAGGGTTGCTCCTTTGTGAATTTACTCGTTTTCCAAGGCCATGCACGTGCGCATAGGGATCCCTCTATTTTTGTCTCAAGAACTGTTAACGGCTAGAAATCGGTATTCATTTCTTCCCTTCTAGCCAATTGAGTATTATCTCCTGATGGCCGATAATGGGACTTTCTCCAACAGACGCCGGGCCAACTTCAAAATAGGGGCTCTGGAGGGATTTCTGCTGCTGCTCGCATGCGTAAACATCTTCAGCGACGAAATCGCCACTGCTCATAGGGTCGTCTTTGTTCTCTGGATCAGGTTTGTATTTGCCACCAAAACTGCTGGACCAAAACGAGCTGGATCGTAGTGCCTGCTTCCCAAATTCCCAGATCGAAGCACTTGCGACCCGAACTCGATTTTCAACCCTAGTAAGGTCCGGAGCGAGCGGCTTTACGATGAATGTTGTCCAAGTACTTTCTGTTTCTGCTAACCCGATGCCGGGAAACAACATTGGAACCCACGCACCGGCTTGTTCGCTGGGTATAACTAGCGGGTAGGGTGCGTTAGCCTTAATATCCGCGCCATATCGCTCGGAAAGAGGCTCCCAGAAAGCGTAATGAGGACCAACAAACCCGTACTTTGCTTTGGCATGGTCATACATACTAAGGGTTCCGGAGTGCAAGTGTGACAGGTGATACACGTCGATGTAGTTCTCAACCACAATCTTCCAGTTCGCTTTGATTTCATAACTGGTGCGCGCATCTCTATACTCGGGAAGCTTATCTACGGCATGTGGCCCGAGTTTCGGTTCAAGATCGCCAACCCACTCCGTAATAGATCCGGCATCTGGGTCCGGATGGATAAATATCATGCCTCGCCAAACATCTACAGCAGCTGGCTTAAGTCCCAGGCATGACTTGTCTATTCCTTTGAATTCCCGTTTTTCATCGGGCACCGAAATAAGGTTGCCATCTAGATCATATGTCCAGTCATGGTATGGACAAGTCAATACTTTTTTGGTTTTACCGACTGCTCTAATCAGTTGCGTTCCGCGGTGACGACAAATATTATGAAACGCGCGCAGGCGCCGGTTGTGCCCCATTACAATAAAAATATTGTTAAGACCGGCTTGCACGGAGATATAATTGCCAGGCTCTGCAACATCCTCAATAAAACCAGCATATCGCCATGTTTTGGAGAATATCTCTTTCTGTTCTCGATCAAACCAGTCCTGACTCGTATATGCGGATATAGGCAGTTTGTGCATCATTCTGGTCATATTTGTCCTTCGTTCCAAGCTAGGAAAAATCCCCGGCAATCATTACCAGACCTAAAGTCACCCAAGCGATTTGGATGGCCCAAAAGAGAAAAGGGTCGGTCTTGCGAGTAACGTAGGTTAGCAGAAGAGTATTTCCTGAACGGAAACTAGAAATCGTCCAGAACAGGAACAATATTCCCCAGAATAATTGATATCCCAAAGCGGTGGATATCATCAGGATTGCAAAGGTTACATAGTTTAAGGTGCGTGAATTATTCATATTTCGTTGTTTCCTTTAACGAATTAACAAGTTTTTCCATTGCAAGGCGTGAACGCTGATAGAAGTTTTTTGAAAAGGACAATGATTCAAGTGACACTACATTGAAGTAGATAGATACTAATCCGTTTGAGACGGCTTCAATGCTTCCTTTGTCATTTTCGGGATATTCACTCTTAATGAGCTGGCAGAGCGCATGCTCAAACCTTTCAATTGATGCTCTAATCCTTTCAGCTAGCTTAGGGTTATTGCCGCACTTCATCGTTAGTGCTGCAAAAGCAAGAATAAGTTCTGGGTCGGAATCTTCGTGAGGCGTCGTCATAAACTTAATCAATGTTTTTAAGTCCCCTTTCTCGGGTAAAGATGTAAGTAATTGCGAAGCCGCTTCGTCGAACTCACTCAACACATGAGATGTTAACATCTCACTCATCTCAGCCTTGTTACCGAGGTGATGCCGAATGAGTGATCGAGAAAGCCCAGCTGTTTTCGCAATAGTTTCCAGTGTTGTCCCGTCGAGACCGTACTTAGCGACGGCCGAAACGTAGGCCTTCATCACTTCTGACTGTCGTTGATCTTTGTTAGACGGTCGTCCGGCCATGATTCCTCTGGTTATTGTTTGGGGGGTACAATACATAAGCCTGAATATATTGTCAATTATGACAATATATTCAGGCTATCTGCCAAAATGTTTGAGCGGGTGGTAGTGCACTGAGCCTCGAAATCTATTCATCGATGTATTCAAGCTCTGTCACATATTGTCGATACGGCAATTCAATTACGTCTTTTCACGACTTTCTCTATAACCTGAGCAATTTACCGATAAAGTCCGCGTTTTGTTCTGGAAGACATGGATTTATTCATGTAAAATACTGATCTAACCGGTTTATCCTGCAAGCGTTCTTTTTCTTTCCTCCGGAGGGTTTTTTCAGTAATGGACACTTCATCCAGAGTGCAGACTGTAAACATTGAAGATGAGATGAAGGAGTCCTATCTCAGCTACTCAATGAGCGTGATAGTCGGAAGGGCTCTTCCCGACGTGCGTGACGGGCTCAAGCCCGTTCACAGGAGAATTCTCTACGGAATGAACGAGGTTGGAAATGTTTGGAACCGTCCCTACAAGAAATCCGCCAGAGTGGTGGGGGATGTCATGGGTAAATACCACCCTCACGGAGACTCGGCGATCTACGACTCCCTTGTCCGGATGGCCCAGGATTTTTCCATGAGAATTCCGCTTGTCGACGGGCAGGGCAATTTCGGTTCCGTTGACGGCGACAGCCCGGCGGCCATGCGCTACACCGAAGTAAGGCTCTCGAGAATCTCTTCTGAGATGCTTGAGGATCTGGACAAGGAGACGGTCGAATTCTACCCGAACTACGACGGGGGGGAACTCGAACCAAGCGTGCTGCCGACCAAGGTGCCGAACCTTCTTTTAAACGGTTCCTCGGGAATCGCGGTGGGCATGTCGACCAATATACCTCCTCACAACCTCGGGGAGCTTCTAGATGCCGTGGTGGCCCAGATACGCGACCCCCAAATTACTATGGACAGGCTTATTGAGATCATGCCGGGGCCGGATTTCCCGACAGGGGGATTCGTAAGCGGTCGGGATGATATACGTACTGCCTACGCCACTGGCCGCGGAATAGTCAGGATGAGGGCTAGGGTACGCATAGAGAAGCAGAAAAAAGGGGACAGGGAAGTGATAATCGTTACAGAGCTTCCCTACCAAGTTAACAAGGCGCGCCTAGCCCAGAAAATCGCCGAACTCGTGAGAGAGGAGAAGATAAAGGGCATCTCCGACATAAGGGATGAATCTGACAGGGAGGGAATAAGGCTTGTTATCGACGTTAAAAGCGGAGAACACGCCCAGGTGGTTTTAAACCAGCTCTACAAGCATACGCAGATGTACACTTCTTTCGGCATCATAATGCTCGCGCTTGTGAGAAACCAGCCGAAAGTTCTTAGCCTGAAGGAACTGCTAGCCCACTTCATAGAACACAGAAAGGAAGTTATTACCCGAAGAACGCAGTATGAGCTTCGCAAGGCCGAGGAGCGGCTCCACATTCTCGAGGGGTTCAAGATCGCTCTTGATAACCTGGATGAAATCGTGGAACTCATAAAAGGTTCCGAGAGTCCGGCAGCCGCGAGAGCGGGCCTTGTTCAGACGTTTGCGCTTTCTGAGCGCCAGGCTCAGGCCATTCTGGAGATGCGCCTTCAGAGACTTACGGCGCTTGAGAGGGACAAGATACTTGAGGAAAGGCGGGAACTTATCGCAACCGTGGCAAGGCTCAAGGAAATACTAGGAAGCGAAAAGCTCATACTTGATCTTGCGGTCGAGGAACTTACTGAGCTCAGGGAGAAATTCGGGGACGCGAGGAGAACCGAGATTGTTGAGGATGTGGGAGAGATATCCATTGAGGATCTTATAACCGACGAGGAGATGGTGGTTACCACCACCTACGGGGGCTACATAAAGAGCATACCGCTTAGCGTGTACAGGAACCAGAGAAGGGGAGGCAGGGGAAGAACCGGAATGAGCACAAGGGATACCGATTTCGTTAACGACCTGTTCACGGCGTCAAGACACAACAGCATTCTGTTTTTCTCAAGCCTCGGAAGATGCTACTGGCTTAAGGTTTATCAGGTGCCGGAGTCTTCCCCGGCGGCGCGCGGAAGAGCCATGGTGAACCTGCTCAACCTTGATAAGGGGGAGAAGGTGGCGGCCGTGCTGCCCGTAAGGGACTTCTCGGACGATGTCTCCATAGTCATGGCTACTCGAAACGGAGTCGTCAAGAAAACGAAGCTTAAGGCGTATTCAAATCCCCGCGTGGGGGGAATAATCGCCCTTAACATACGTGATGGCGACGAGCTTGTGGGGGCGGAGCTTGCGTCTGAAGAAGACGAGGTGCTTCTCACTTCAAGGAACGGCAAGGCGATCAGGTTCAAGGGCACTGACGTAAGGAACATGGGCAGGGTCTCGACTGGAGTCAAGGGCATAAATCTCAGAGAAGGCGACGAGGTGGTGAGCCTTGAGGTCATAAAGAACCAGAATGCTCAGATACTTACCATAACGGAAATGGGCTACGGCAAGCGCACCAGCATATCCGAGTACAGGCTTGCGAAAAGGGGAGGAATGGGAGTAAAGACCGTCAACATAACCGAGAAAAACGGAGATGTAGTCGGAGCGTTTCAGGTGGATGACGACACGGAAATCATGATTATAAGCGACCAGGCGGGGAAGCTGATAAGAACGAGCGTTTCCCAGATACGCAACACGGGGCGCAGCACCCAGGGGGTGAAGGTCATAAACCTTGAGCCCGAGGAACTCGTGGCTGCGGTCGCAAAAGTCGCAGAAGGGGACTAGATGATAAAGGAAGTCGAAAACGTGCTCTCCGGTTTTCCCGGCTATAACTGCTTTGCGTGCGGTCCGCACAACGAGCACGGCCTTCGCCTCAAGTTCTTTCATGACCAGGAAACCGACGAGGTTTTCACTACCGTCTCTGCCGAAGAGCACTTCTGCGGCTGGCCGGGGATAGTGCATGGGGGAGTGCAGTGTACCCTTGTCGACGAGGTTTCTTTCTGGGCAATGTTCAATGAAACCCGCAAGATCGCCTTTACGGCGAAAATAGACATTGCTTATATGAAGAAGGTCCCAAGCGGCAGAACTTTGGACGTGAGAGCAAAGATAAGGGAAATCAGGGGAAGGCGGGTCGAGGTCGATTCGGTCATAAGGGATGAGGACGGAACCGAACTCGCAAGCGCCGCAGTGACCTACGTGTTTCCCCGAAAGGAGACTCTGCTCGAGATACTGGGACCTGAGCTTCTGAGTGAAGAATTTCTACAATACGTGAGGGACTAAAATGATAAGACTGTATGAACATCCGCTTTCCGGAAACGCTTACAAGGCGAAGCTTCTGCTGCACCAGCTCTCTGTCGAATACGAGGGGGTGACGGTGGATATATTCGCGGGGGAACATAAAAAAGAGGAGTTCTCCGCGCTTAACCCCAACTGCAAGATCCCGGTTCTTGCGGACGGGGATTTCGTCATGTGGGAATCAAACGCGATACTTTTCTATCTGGCGAACAAGTTTTCTCCGAACCCCTACCTGTCAGATGATCCGGAAATCTACGGTCTGATTGCGCAGTGGACTTTTTTCGGGAAGACGACTATAGATCCGAACCTTGCGCTTGCGAGGTATTTTGTGAAGTTTCTGCCCCCTGATCAGGTGCCGCCGGGAATGCTTGAGAAGCTTCACGCGCAAGGAAATGTCGCGCTTGCGATTCTTGAAGACCATCTCTCCCGGACCGAGTTTCTCTGCGGGGATTACTCCATAGCCGACATCGCGTGCTATCCCTACACGATGCTTTGCGGGGAAGCGGGGTTTGACCTTGAGATTTATCCGTCGGTCAGGAGATGGTGCGGGAGCGTCGAGGGAACTCCCAACTTCATTGCTTTTGCCGGTTAGTGCCGGGCGTATTTATGGAAAGAGAAGTAAAGCTTTTTCTGGAACTGCTTGAGGGAACCAACAGCGCGGTTGCCTTCACGGGAGCCGGAATAAGCACCGAATCTGGAATACCCGACTACCGTTCCCCTGGGACGGGCATGTGGGAAAAAATGGACCAGTCGGTGGTCTCGCTCTCCGGGTTTTTGAGAAACCCCGAGAATTACTACTCCTACGCCATGGAATCCTATCCTGTGAGAGCGGCCGCCGAACCCAACGCGGGCCATTACGCGCTTGCGCGTCTTGAGAAAAAGGGCTGGCTCAGGGGTGTTATAACGCAGAACGTGGACGGCCTGCACACGAAGGCGGGTTCTGAGAGCGTGTTCGAGCTCCACGGTTCCGTAAGGCGGGTCGTTTGCCTCCAGTGCCGGGAGTACTATCCGATGGAAGATGTAATGAGCAGGGTTTTTGAAGGGGAGAATCCTCCGCTCTGCCTGCAGTGCGGGGGGATTCTGAAGCCCGATGCCGTTTTTTTCGGAGAGGCTCTTCCTGAAGAACCGTGGGAGAGATCGATCGATCTTGTTTCAAGCTCCGAGGTGCTCATCGTTATGGGCTCTTCACTCCTGGTCGCCCCGGCAAGCGGACTTCCCCGTCTTGCTCTTTCCAAGGGGGCCGCGCTTGTGATCATAAATCTGATGCAGACTCCTTTTGATGACGAGGCGGATATAGTAATTCGCAAGAAAATCGGGGAATTCTTTGAAGAAACCGGAATATGAACGGAACAGTGTGGGGAATGGAGCGGGAAACGGGATTCGAACCCGCGACCTTCTCCTTGGCAAGGAGACGCTCTAGCCAACTGAGCTATTCCCGCGGTGAAAGCGAACTGAAAAGATATCAAGACCCGCTTTTATTGTCAAATAGGATGGATTTTTGTATTTGGGTACAATAGAAACCGCCATGAGCGAGCAGGAAAGAAAAAATCTCATTGAGAAGGTAAAAATTGCTGTTGTTAAGGTAGGAAGCAGCGTGCTTACCCACGACGACGGATCTCTTAACGAATCTGTTTTTAAGGAAATAGCAAAGCAGGTCTTTAACCTTAAGCAGAGAGGAGTGAGGACAATCATAGTTTCTTCGGGAGCCATAGCGTCGGGCATGAAGAAACTGGGTCTTTCGAGCAAACCCATAGAGATAGATGTAAAACAGGCGATCTCCGCTTGCGGTCAGACAGAGCTTATCAGGAATTATGAAGAGGCTTTTTCTGAGTTCGGACTTAATGTCGCGCAGATTCTGCTTACCCGTGACGGATTCTCCGACAGGAAAAGATTCCTTAACTCGAGAAAGACCATCCGGCGGCTGCTTGAGATGGAGATAATTCCCGTCATAAATGAAAATGACACGGTTGCTTTCGAGGAGATAATGTTCGGAGATAACGACAACCTCGCGGCGCTTGTGATTTCTCTTACGGAGGCGGATATTCTTGTGCTGCTAAGCAATGTGGAGGGCTTCTTCGACAAGGATCCGGCAAAAGACGAAAACGCGAAACTGCTTTCCACAATCGCGGAGATAGATTCCAGAATAGAGTCTTTTGCCGGAGACACTTTTGGCAAGACCACTTCCGGGGGGATGAGAACCAAGATCCAGGCTGCAAGGTCCGCTGCGGCCTTTGGAGTGCCGACTATAATTGCAAACGGGAAAAGAAAAGGTTCTCTTCTTAGTATCTTTAACGGCCAGGAGTACGGAACCGTGATACTTCCGACAAGGGAAAGACTCACAGGGAGAAAACACTGGATTGCCTATACGCTTAAGCCTCAAGGGAAACTTATATTGGACGATGGGGCGGCCGAGGCTATTACCCAAAAAGGCAGAAGTCTCCTTCCTTCGGGAATAAGGGAAGTTCAGGGGGAATTCGAGATAGGAGAGCTTGTCAGCTGCTTTAACTCCTCTGAGGTTGAGATATCAAGGGGGCTTTGTTCCTACGGTTCTTCAGAGGTGAGAAAGATTCTCGGAAAGAAATCATCTGAAATAGAGAGTGTGCTCGGGTACAGATACAGCGATGAGATAATCCATCGAAACGAGATGGTGATACTTTCCAGATGAGTGAGACTCGTGGATTTAACCGGTTCTCAAAGGGACTTGCGATTTTTGTTTTCGTTCTGTTGGCTTTGTCTGCCTGGTTTTATTTCCTAGACGGTTTCTCAACTGAGACAAAAATTGTGGAGATACCGCAAGGCCTTGGCCTGTCAGCTATAGCGGAGAAGCTTGAAGGGGAGGGAGTGATAAGAAAAGCGGAGATTCTTCTCCTCTCGGCTTTTTTAAGCGGAACCCAGAGAAAGCTTAAGCACGGAGAATACGTGTTCTCAGCTGGCGAGGCGCCCTATACTGTTCATAGGAAGCTGCGCCGCGGCGAAGTGTCTTTAAGGAAGGTTACTTTCCCCGAAGGGATTACCCTTGTGCAGATAGCAGGGATTCTCGAGGCCTCCCAGATAGTTCCCCGCGAAGAGTTCCTCGCGCTTGCCGAAAACGGTGAGTATTCGACCAAAAAACTTGGCATGGACGTTTCGAGTCTTGAGGGGTTCCTTTTTCCCGACACTTATTTCTTCGCGCGTGACTGCTCCGCGGATAAAGTAATTGAAACGATGCTCGACAGGTTTCGGGAAGCTTGTGTGACGCTTGGTATCGCAAGTATGCAACCCGATATCAAGGAGATTGTGACTATCGCCTCACTGATAGAGAAAGAAACGGCTTTTCCCCCTGAGAGGCCTCTTGTATCCGCCGTAATACGCAATCGGCTTTGCAAAGGGATGAAGCTTGAGTTCGACCCGACGGTGATTTATGCTCTTGGGGAGAAGTTCGACGGCGATATTAGAAAAAAAGATCTGAGTTTTCCTTCTTCCTATAATACCTACGTGGTTTCGGGACTTCCTCCGGGTCCGATAGCTGCTCCCGGTCTTGATTCAATCCGCGCGGCACTTGAGCCGGCGGATGTTGACTATCTTTACTTCGTTTCAAACGGAGACGGGGTCCATGTTTTCTCAAAGACATATGGGGACCATCAGAATGCCGTGAAAAGGCTTCTAAAGAAGGAAAAACAGTGACTTTATGCGTCCAGAGACCTTTGATCAGGCGGGCTAGAATTCTCCCCTGAATGCTTTTGCGAAGCCGTCATGCTGTGATCTGGCAATTTTCTCCTGCTCGGCCTGCAGGTAAGCCCGGTCCTTCCTCTCTATACGTATTATGTCGTCCCGACCCTTGGATGCCATGAACTGTGTTCCTACTGTTTCTTTTGAAATTATTTCAAGTATTGCCGGGTAGTTTTTCGATCCGATGAATATGGAATGTATGCATACGCCTATGCTCTTTGCGCGCTCTCTCTGCGCTTCGACATTGGGATCACCGGAAGTTGGAATCCCATCGGTTATAAAGAGTATGTGCTTGTTCCTAAGCCCCCTGCCTCGGAACTCCTTCAGGGCTTCTCCCAGTGCTTCTTCGTAATTTGTGTTTCCGGAGCAGTCCGTGCTTTCCGCCAGCCTTTCTATCCACCTGTAGTCTCTGGTGAAAAAGCGGGAGTTTTTCGTGTGCTTTCTTGAGCGGTGGTTAAACTCCAGATAACCGATTCTCATTCTTTTTTTTCTCGCAAGCTCTATTACTCCCTTCACGACGGATGAAGACCACTCGCTGTACACTCCCATCATCGAAGTGCTTATGTCCCTGAGAATTGCTATTTCCCCTCCGAGCGTTTCCTTTTCCCGAAGGTGAACTCTGGGCAGCTTGGGAGAGGTGTGCTCGGACCATATGAACGCCTCAACGGGATCTATGTCCTCAATCTCATCAAAAGAGGACATGCGCTTCCATTTCCTAGGAGATCCTCCAGGGTGGGAGGTTTTTTTGGCCATGCTTTTCTGGAAATTGCCTTCAAGCACTCTCATGATGCGTTTTATGTTCTCGGCGGTTTCCGTATTTCCCCTTCCCGGGATTACCGTTTCGTCGTCTTCTCCGGCCTTGGATGACTTGCTGCTCATGTATGCGCGCGCAGACTTGTCCTCTCTCTCGGTGTTTCCGCTGTCCTGTGGATTTCCGGTGGGGTCGCTCGGCACGTCTTGGCCTTCTGGAGGAGCCATTTCGCTCTGATTGTTGTCGAGGTTCTGCTTAAGATCCTTGAGCGCGTCAAAGAAGGTTTTCTGGGCCTCGGCGAGCGGATTCTCAGTCTCCTTGTCCGCTTCCTCGTCAGGAATTTCCCCTTTTGGTTCTTGGGAGAAATCCTGATCGAATTCCGAATCAGGCATCTGATCCGGATCCGGGGTCAGCTTGTCATCTGGCTTTTTTTTTTATCCTGAACGATATTCCGGAGAATATTGTCCATCTGTTCGTAGACGTCGGGAGGAACTCTGAAAGCAGTCATGTATCTTAAGACATCAAGGTCTTCTTTCGAGCATACATCCCTTTCGTTAAGAAGTGCGTGGGAACGAATAAGCTTGAGTGCTTTTACGAAGAATGTCCTGTCGGAAATAAGCGAGTTGGTCTCGTTAAGCCCGAAGTCCTCGATCATTATGGTTGCGAAATTCGCAAGACCTTCCTGCACTTCGGGTGGAATCAGGATTTTTTCAAGGGTTTTGTAGCTTTTGTCGAAAAGCTTTTTGCTTACCCTTTTCGGTATCTTTTCTTCAAACGGTCTTTCGGAGTAAAGCTCGATAACCTTTCTGGCCTCGTCCCATTTTTTCCCGTAGGAGATTCCCAAGGCTTTTACCTGGAGAATGAAACGGTCGAGATTGGCCGGATCAAGGGGTTCATTGTAGTATTCGTCAGCCGTTGGATTGCTCGTTGCTATAGCGGTCAGGAGGGGAATGGGTTCGTTGAAGAATTTCCTTTCGTTAAGTATTCGAAGAAGTATGTTGAGCGATTCCCCGGGCGCGCGCGATATGTCGTCTAAAAGGCAGATCTCAGACGTCAGTATTCCGCCCTTTACAATATCCTGCTTTATCCTCTCTCCGAGTTCGGTTTCCTCCTTCACTATTGTCAGGTCTCCGACGAGTTCTGAAAGCCTGGTGTCCCTGTGAAGCTGGTAGAAAAAGAAGTTAAGCTGGGCTGCTTTGGAAACGATTTCCGAAAGCATGGTCTTCGCTGTACCAGGAGGACCTTCAATGTAGATGTGTTCTCTTGAGATTATTCCGAGAAGAAGGGCGGTTTTTACCTCGTCGTGTCCGACGACATGCTTATCCATTTCTTCCCGAAGGGATGCAAAAGGGTTAGCGGGGTTCATTCATCCACTCCTGAAAAAGGCAATGAGCGTTATTATTACATAAAGGGATACTTTTTTCAATCTGTTTCGGCGTGCGCAGGTGCTGGAGATTTTGACGGACTTGGCGCGAGGAAAGCCACGGGAACGGATTCACACGGGATATCGAGCCGACGGTTCTCTCTCGAGTTTCGCAAGTCACCAAGGGAGAAACCATCTTTTAGGAAAAACCGAGAGGCTTTGCAGGACGAATGACCGAGGGCCGATCAGAAGTATAAAACCGCTTTTACTGAAAAACCGGTTTCGCTTCCGTCAAGCGATATGGGAACCTTGACCTCTTCCTCCGAAAAAGTTCCCCGATCTTCTTTTCCGTACTGCGTGTGGCGCACTTCGCCGCGGATTCCTATCTTGTCCCCGATCATCTTTTCAAGTCCCCCTCCTACCGTAAACGCGTAGAAACTTTCGTCGTGGGAATCCGTGCCTGACTCGAACTCGCCTGGCCCGCAAAGCTCGCTGGGATTCAGACAGCCGTTGTAGTCAACAGTTAACTCCGCGTCCATGCGGCGTACTCCGCCGAGGACATAGACACCAGCGCCCGGGCCCAAAAGCGAAATCAGAAACGGGGGACTCACACCGAACATCAACGTCGCGCCATAGCTGTTTTTTCTCTCTGCGCTCCACTCATCGGGCCAGGCTTCTCCGTACTGGTTTCGGCCCTCGGACTGTCCGTCTCCGGGAAGGGTTCCGCTTGCCGTGCCGCCGTGGAACTGTCCGTCAATCTCGAAGCCTAAATAAAAGGTGTCGCTTGGATCCAGATTAAGCCGGTAGCCGACAAGAAGCCCGCCACTAAAACCCGTTTTGCTTGCCGAATCGCTTGTGTCGTAAATGTTTCCGCTCTGCAGATAATTGGCCGGGACACCGGTACTGTCAACAGTTTTTGCGTGTTCGAAGCTTACGCGTTCAATCCCGGTCGAAGCGCCGACGTAGAAACTACCGCTTTGTGCAACCGCGTTTCCGGAAACACCGAAAATCATCGCCATCGCGATCATTAAAGCCCAAAAACCTGTCTTCTGATTCTTGAGTATTCTGCCCATAGTCTTTTCTCCTGAATAGTTCTTATTACGAGGTTAAGTCCTTGCTCCGGAAGGGGCCTGAAAACCTTCTAGTCCTAATATTTATAGCTTGAAGAATGCACATTGTAAAATGAAGTGGCTGAGGGACTTTGGCGATGGTGCGTACTGGCGTCTTCCAGCGGAAACTGCGCTTGTGGGAAAAGCGGATATTACGGTTATAATCTGCCTGCGAAGGCAGTTCTTTGCCGTTTTGCAGATTCTTTATCTCCGGGGCGCGACTTTATGGACGCGGAAAAAATATTTTACGGGATAGATGAAGTAAAAAAGAGAAAGTCCCCCCGCAGGTTTATCCTGATAGCGGTTGTTTTCGTATTCGGTCTCGGGGTCTTTAAATTCGGGTTCTTCCCCGAGCAGTGGTTCTGGGAGAGCGACGATATTTCCCGAAAACTGATTGTGAGGAACACTGAATCCCGGTGGATAACCACCAAGAAAGGGTATCTCTTTTTCGTTCGCGGGGAGATCATGAACGAAAGCGACGTTCCCGTCAGCTACATAAAGCTCAGGAGCAGTTTTCAGGTGTCGGGGCAGACCGTTTATGTTCAGGACTTTTACTCGGGCAACACTCTTTCGATGCGGGATCTTAGAAACGCCGACACGGATCATCCTCTTCAGAAATTAAGCAGGAAAAGCGGGGATGACCTCTCGGTGCTTACCGGGACCGAGGCCTCGGCCAATTTCAACATAAAGCCTGGCAATACTGTTTTCTTCAACACTTTCTACCTTTCCGTGAACAAGATACTTGGCCTTAAGTATCAGATTGAGATTACGGATTTCGAAGTGATGTCCGAGGGTTAAAGGGAGCCGTTTAGGACTTCGTTCTGATGGGAGCGAAAGAGGCATTTGCACTGCTGAATATGTATATATAGAACAAGGGTTTTCGCATGGGGCAAAGACTTTTTACCCCATAATTTCCGTAAAAACCTTTGAGAACCGGCTGATCCTGTGAGAGTCAGCACCGTATTGTGTCTGAATCGAGGAATCCGGCTGTTGGATCACTCTAATAGTGCCGGTAGTTTGCCAATTCTGTTCTCATTATGGGAACCAACTCCCCGGGAGTCGTCACAGTAAAATGATTTGGGAGGGCTTAAATTGCTTTATTAAGCAGTTTTTAGTACACTATAGCCCCTTTATAGAAATAATCCGGTGGGTAAGCGATGAAGTCTACACGAATAAAGATAAGCATAAGTCAGGACGGTTCACTTTCAAAAGAATCCGTCGAGACTGTTGATTTTGAATTTCCACTCATTCCAAGAAAACTCCTGAAATCCATGGGGTTTGAAAAGGTGGATGACACGACTTACGTGGGTATCGTGTCAGTTTTTCTGAATCTTTTGGAAAAGGAGCAGGAGATAGAGATTGAACTAGGGGTGGAGGCTTCCGACGCGAGAAAGAAAATCCTGGATCTTTTTGCCAAGGGTTTTCAAAGCATGAGCGGGAGCGAGGCCCCTCAAGCTGGAAAAAAACCAAAACCCGCCCCGAAAACAAAAAAACCGAGGGCAAGGAAGGTTTCCGCCACGAATAAGGCCGGCTAACTGCTATGCAGGATTTTGTTTTTGAAGAAGCGCTTACCTTTGACGACGTAATACTATCTCCGTGCTACTCCGAAGTTCTGCCGAGCGAAGTTGACGTTTCGGTAAGGCTTACCCGGCGCATAAACCTTAATATTCCCATGCTGAGTGCGGCCATGGATACCGTAACGGAATTCCGCACGTCAATTGCCATGGCACAGGAAGGCGGTATAGGAATAATCCACAGAAACCTCTCCATCCCTGCACAGGCGGGAGAAGTCGAGAGAGTAAAGAAATACGAAAGTGGAATGATAGTTAATCCCCTGACTGTACGTCCTGGAACCCGGGTTAGCGAAGCCCTTGAGATAATGGTTGAAAACGATATCTCCGGTCTTCCCGTCGTAAAGCCCAACAATACCCTTCACGGAATAATCACCAACAGGGACATAAGGTTTGAAAAGAACATGGACCTTAAGATCGACAAGGTCATGACTCCCAGGAAGAGTCTCGTCACCGTCAAGGAGGGTACCACCCTTCTTGAAGCCAAGGAGCTTCTTCACAAGTTCAAGATAGAGAAACTCCCGGTCGTTGATAACAGTTTCAAGCTTCGCGGCCTTATAACCATGAAGGATATAGAGAAAATAGAGAAGTTTCCCAAGGCGTCTAAGGACGCGATGGGAAGACTCCTTGTGGGAGCCGCAGTCGGGGTTGATAAGCACAGCCAGGAGCGGGTGGACGAGCTTGTTGCAGCAGGGTGTGACGTAATAGTGGTCGATACTGCACACGGACATTCGAAGAGGGTGCTCGACAGCTTGGCCCGTATAAGAAAAAAGTACCCGGATATAGCTTTGGTGGCCGGCAACATAGCCACTTCTGAAGCAGCCGAGGATCTTATAAAAGCCGGTGCGGATTGTCTAAAGGTGGGGGTGGGTCCCGGATCGATATGCACGACGCGCGTGATAGCCGGTATAGGAGTGCCGCAGATAACCGCCATAAGAAAAGTCTGTTCCGTGGCGAAAAAGCATGACATACCCGTAATAGCCGACGGAGGGATAAAATACTCGGGGGATATAACAAAGGCGCTTGCCGCCGGAGCAGATTCTGTGATGATAGGAAACCTGCTCGCCGGGTCGGACGAAGCCCCCGGGGAAGTTGTTCTCTATCAGGGGAGAACCTACAAAGTTTACCGTGGGATGGGTTCCATTGAAGCGATGAGGGCCGGGAGCAGGGACCGCTACGCTCAGGACGATGAGATGATGGAGGCCAAGCTTGTTCCCGAAGGAATAGAGGGAAGGGTTCCTTACAGGGGCAATATAGGGGCCATAATTTACCAGCTTGTCGGAGGACTTCGTGCGGGAATGGGCTACACCGGTTCCGCGACGATAAAGCAACTTCAGGAAAACGCGAAGTTCGTGAAGATTACCAATGCCGGGCTTCAGGAAAGTCACGTTCACGATATCGTAATTACCAAGGAATCTCCCAACTACAGGATCGGGTGATAACGGTTTTCTTATCTCGTAAAGTCAACTTCAAAAAGGGCGGTTTACCCTTCAGGGTCCTTCGGATTTTATCGCAACGGGGGAGGCGGCCTTAGAATGCGGGAAAAAGTTCTTGTTCTTGATTTCGGTTCCCAGTATACGCAGCTTATCGCCAGGCGCACCAGAGAACTCGGGGCCTATTCCGAAATAAAACCCTATAACACTGCTACAGACGAAATAAAGAAAGACCCCCCGGGAGCGATAATACTTTCCGGGGGGCCTTCAAGCGTCTGGGAGGATGGTTCTCCCAGGGTGGACGGGGAAATACTGTCTTTGGGAATACCGGTCCTGGGTATCTGTTACGGGCTTCAGGTGCTGGTTCTCCAGCTTGGTGGGGAAGTTGAACGTTCTGAGAAGAGGGAATACGGTCCCGCTGTTTTGAACCTGGTAGCTGAAGACCCGCTTTTCTCGGGCGTGGAGAAGACCTCGGGAGTATGGATGTCTCACGGCGACAGGGTTCTCAAGGTGCCCGAGGGATTTACGGCGATAGCTGATACCGAGAACACGGAGTGCGCGGCGGTAAGAAATGAAGACGGAACCACCTACGGCGTGCAGTTTCACCCCGAAGTCGTCCATACGGAATTCGGAGCCCGGATACTTTCTAATTTCCTTTTTCAGGTAGCGGGGCTTACCGGAAACTGGACGGCGGGCTCATTCATAGAGCATTCAATACACGATATAAGAGAAAGAGTCGGGGAGGGCAAGATCATATGCGGACTCTCTGGGGGAGTGGATTCCTCGGTTGCGGCGGCGCTTATTAACGAGGCGGTGGGTCGCAGGCTTTACTGCATTTTCGTCGATACGGGGTGCATGAGGCTTGATGAGGCTCAGGAGGTCTGTGACGCTTTTTCCGAGTTTGAGATGAACTTCATTCACGTGGATGCCTCCGAGAGATTCCTCTCTCATCTTGAAGGCGTTGAGGATCCCGAAACGAAAAGAAAGATTATGGGTGAACAGTTCGTAAGGGTTTTTGAGGAGGAGGCCGAGAAGATATTCGACGTCCGTTTTCTTGCCCAGGGGACGCTCTATCCCGATGTGATCGAAAGCGTGAGCGTCAAGGGGCCCTCAGCCGTTATAAAGTCTCACCACAACGTCGGAGGGCTTCCGGAAAAAATGAACCTTGAGATAGTAGAGCCTCTTCGGGAACTTTTCAAAGACGAAGTGAGAAGCGTTGGCGAGGCTCTTGGGCTCCCTCCCTCTCTTATAGGCCGCCACCCCTTTCCCGGTCCCGGTCTTGCGATCAGGATAATGGGAGAAGTCACGCGTGAGAGGCTTTCCATACTGAGGCATGCCGACAGCATTTTTATAGACGAGCTTAAAAAATCGGGGGCCTATGATGAGATATGGCAGGCGTTCTGTGTCTTTATTCCCGTGAAGACGGTAGGAGTGATGGGGGATGAGCGCACCTATGAGAACGTCTGTGCCCTTAGGGCCGTGAGCAGCACGGACGGAATGACTGCCGACTGGTCGAAGATATCCTATGATCTGCTCGGGAAAATCTCGGTAAGGATAATAAACGAGGTAAAGGGGATAAACCGGGTCGTATACGATATATCCACTAAGCCCCCCGGTACCATAGAGTGGCAGTGAAGCCTAGCTGACTCTTCTTTTGAATATGGCGAATTCACCCGTAATGGTGGCAAGTTCCCAGCCTTCCTCCCCAAGTGAGACCAGGGAATCTTCAAGGTTTCCCCTGGTGCTCTCTCTCCTCGAATCGACCTCTTCCTTGTAGACGGCTATATCGTGATCCTGAGGCCTTTTAACTAGTACGTCGGTCGAGACTACCTTATAATCCCAGCGTTCCATTATTCTTCTTGCTCTCCGGTCTCCTCTTCTTCGTCGATGACGAGGGATGTTGCCTTGTCACTTACGTCAGGCAGGGATTTCATGTGTTTTTCGTAATCCTTCCGGGTAATATGCCCTTCTTCTATATATCTTTTGTAAATCCGCACATCAAAAAATTCTTCGTTATCCTTCATTATCCATCCTCCGAAAGAAAAAGAATTCTAACCACGAGCGAGGTTTTTTCAAAACGGAAGCTTCAGGCGGCTGTTAATCTCTTCTCCGCGAAAACCAGCCCCAGGTGCTGGAAAGCCCCTCGTGCAAGGTTGCCTGCGCGCTCCATCCGAGCTTTTCGGCCACAAGGGAGCAGTCAAGACTTATTCTTCTTACTTCCCCGGGGCGCTCTTTTTCATGGATGGTGGTGAATTCGATTTTAGTCACCTCCCCCAGTATGCGCACTATGTCGTTTACAGAGATCTCGATCGAGGTTCCTATGTTGAAAGTCCCTTCTTCCTTGAGGGTCGCGGCGAGCAGGTTTGCCCGCGAGACATCGGAGACGTGCACGTAATCCCTAGTCTGTTCTCCATCTCCGAATATGAGGCAAGGTTCCCCGCTGATTATTTTCTCGCAGAAAATCCCTATTACGCCGGCTTCCCCCTCGGGATTCTGTCTTTCTCCATACACGTTCGCGTATCTAAGGATAACGTGTCCGAAACCGTGGTTTTTCGAATGATATCTTACGTAATTTTCCGTTGAGAGTTTCGAGATTCCGTAAGGGGAGAGGGGGAGGGCTGGGGTCGATTCACCTGCGGGAAGTTTTTCCGGTTCTCCGTAGAGGGCGCCTCCGGTCGATGAAAAGATAAATTTTTCGGCTTTGTGTTCCGCGCAGAGCCTAAGAACGTTAAGGGAACCGCCTATGTTTACATCGGCGTCAAAACCGGGGTTCTCAACCGAGCTTCTTACGTTTATCTGCGCTGCGTGATGATTAACGATTTGGGGGCGGAATTGGCGAAACGCCTTTTCAAGTCGGGCGAAATCCCTTACGTCGCACTCGATGAATTCGGCTTCGGGAGGAATGTTGTCCTCAGATCCCGTTGAGAGGTTGTCGACCACTAGAACCTCGTGGCCCTCGGAAATATAGGCTTCGCATACCCAGGAGCCTATGAAACCCGCTCCGCCTGTGACTATTATTCTCACTTTTTTTCCTTCCGGATGCCGTGAAATAATAGTTTTCCCCTAGGGTTTTGTCAAAAAGCAGCTTAGTGCGAAGCTTAGAACTGGTTTAATCGTTCAGCGGACAAAAAACGGGCATGCAGGTTTGTTGTTAACAACCTGATGCCCGTTGTTACGTTATGCTCCGCCGTTTCGCGGTATTCCAATTACCGTTTCATGGGAGACAGCACGCCGTCAGCATCCAAGAGATCATGGCAATCCTTAAGAGAACCGTCATCGTCTGTCAGATATTTTGCCAATGCGGGGTGCACATCGTCTCCGCCCATTTCACCGCAGTGGGTATCTCCTATGTCCGCTAACTCAGGAGTCCCTGCCGGTACCATTACATATGGACAAATTACTACAGGTTGGTAGCCTGTGGCGTCATCGGCGCGACGGTAGGCATAGCCGGCCCAGTAACCGGTATATATCGTGTCTGCTTGGATGTCAGAGTCGGTTCTTGCTACAAGAAAATATGATCCGGGCCTGTCAAAATTTCCATCCGTTTCACTCACGTAATAGGTTGAAATAGTTTCGGCATTTGTATCGCTTTCGTCTACTTTTACTCCTACCTGTACAAAGGTTGCAGATCCGAAAGCAACACCACTTGCGGTGATCCTGACATTAGGCTCACTAAGGTCTCCAGGTTCTTCCTCGCGCAGGTCGACTTTTTCATTCGTACAATCCACTGTACCATCTGCATTAACACTGGAATAGAATCCCCTCATCTCAATCGGTTCCACTTCATCATCATCGTCATCTAGAAGATCACAAGATGAAAGCGCTAGCAATCCTGTAAGGCCAAATGCTACCGATAAAGCAAGAATTCCGAGACCACGTAACCCTTGAAAACGGCGCAACGCAAGGCTGTTGTAAAGCTTCCACATAATAAGATCCCTCCTCTAAGAATAATAACTTCACTATAACACAATTCGTATAGGAAAGGTTGTAGAATTTCTGTTTGTTTTAGGGGTCTGTTTTCGTATCAATATCCAAGGAAGTTTTAATGCTTCGGTTTATCCGGTTTTTAAGTTATACTCCCCTCGAAACCGGTCTTTTCTGCCGGAATAAAGATGTTTCATCGTTTCGGAGCACCTGTGGCTTCCGGTCAACAGGCCGGATCAAAATAATCAGGTTTAATTCGCTATGCTTCTCGCAATTGACGTCGGCAACACGAGCATAATGGTCGGAATATTTTCCGGAGAGGATCTCGTATACAGTTTCAGAATTGATACCGACAGAACCAAGAGTCCTGATGACTACGGAATTATCTTATTCGGGAAGATGGACGAGAAAGACATATCTCCCTCTTCGTTCAGCGGTTCCATACTCTCCTGCGTGGTCGCCGAGATGGAGGAGGGGGTGGCGAAACTGGTGGAGAAATATTTCGGTCACCGGCCCATAATCGTGGGTCCTGAGACAAGAACGGGAATGCCAATTCGGATTTATAATCCCGAGGAGCTCGGAGCCGACAGAATAGCAAACGCCGTCGCAGCCTACCACCGCTTCGGCGGAAGCGTGATAGTGGTTGATCTGGGTACGGCGACCACTTTTGACTGTGTTTCTGAAAAGGGAGAATACCTGGGCGGAGCTATAGTTCCGGGGATCGAGCTTTCTACGGTGGCGCTTTACCACGGAACTTCCAAGCTTCCGAAGGTTGATCCCGAGAAGCCCGAACAGGTAATTGGCAAAGACACTGTAGAGTGCATACAGTCAGGGCTGTTTTACGGTTACGCCTCGATGATTGACGGGCTTTGTGAGAAACTCAAGGAGGAGATGGGCTCCTCTCCCGAGATCGTGATGACCGGGGGATTCGCCGAAGCTATCTCTGAGGAGTGCGCCTGCACGAACCGGGTCGATAAGGACCTTGCTCTCCACGGCCTGAGACTGCTCCATGAACTCAACTCTCAGATACTCTGTTAGGAAAATCGTCTCGGAAACCACCTGTTTTGTCCTTTCCCTTGAACTCAAAGACGGTTATCGCCACTGGGTTTTTCCAAACGCGGAATGGATGGACAAGAGAAAAAAGGCTATCGGGATTGAATTTGAGGAAAACGATCTTTGGCTTTTTCTCCGCGGGCAGTGCTGCTCGGCAAAAGCCGATTTTTTCGTTTCCGGGAGCTATGTTTCGAGTCACGAAGGTCCTTCCAGACTCTCTTTTCGTCTCGATGCCTTGCCGCTCCTTTGGGGCAATTACGTCTTGCTCTCTCCCAGCTGGGGACGTCACTCGGAAAGAAAGATGTGGCTTCTAATTCCCTCTTCGGGACGGGAGCGCGGGCGGCAATAAGGGGGCTATTTCAAGCCAGATCAGGAGGTGCTTGCGTATGGGTTTGCGTTTCCGGAAGAATTTTAATCTGCCCTTTAGGTTCCTCAGGTCCGGGGTCGTAAAAAATTTCCTTTTCGTTTGCTAGGAACACACCTTTCCATAACGCGTATCCTTTTCTGCTCATGTGAAGGCCGTCTTCAGTGAACAATTCCTCCCTTATATTCCCGCTCTCATCCAGCATGTGGTCGTAGACATTCAGGTAAAAGGTGTTGGGCTCTCTTGACAGAAACTGTCTTGTTAGATCGTTTGACGCCTCGATTCTGTCAAGGAAATGGAACCTTGCGGGACTCGGTTTTATTGAGACGAAGGTAAATTTCGTGTGAGGGTAGGATTCTCTGAAGCGGTAGTAAAAATCCACAAAGAAATTCAGTACCTGTCTTGGTATGCAGCCGTCCCCTATATCGTTATCGCCCGCATAGAAAACCAAGGATTTAACGTCATTCGGTTTTATAAGTCGCTCGAAATAATGCAGACAGTAAGAGATTCTGGCGCCGCCGAAACCAAGGTTCACAATGTTATATCCGGGGAAATTCCTCGCAATGCCCCTCCAGAGGCGGAAACTGGAGCTGCCATAAAATACCGTTGCGTCATCCTTTTTCCCCACGTGGCGTCTCTCAAGGATCCTTACGTCCTGCTCAAACAGGTTTTTATCAATTGCCGGGGATTCTTTTTCGACCTGCTCGAAAGTTTTTAAGTTTATCTTGGTGGATTCTGCTCGCCTTGCAAGTCCCGCTGCCTCTTCCACATATTTTCTGTACTCGTTTCCATATTCCCTGACGAACTCAAAGAGCCTGTCTTTGTTCTCCTCCGGGTTTTTTACGTAATCGGATACCCTGAAGGGTTTTTTTATCACTAGGGAGAACACGTTGTGGTTTATTCTTTTGTCGAAGTTCGCCACCGCTACGGGAACGATGTAGGGCTCAGGTGAGACGGATGCGGCCAGAAGAAAAGCGCCGAGCTTGAACGGACCGGGCGATTCCTCCGTTGTCATGCTGGTTCCCTCTGGACTTATTACTATGTTAAATCCTTTTCCTAGATGCTCCTTGGCCGTTTCATAGAACTTTTTCCTCCAAGCTTTTCTCCGCTCGGGGGTTTCTTGGGAGAGATCGGATTCGTCGGTGTAGACATTTATGTGTCCAAGCCTTTTATAGTAGTATTCATGTCCGTATTCTTCCGCCCTTGGAACGCGTACGACGCGTATCCCGGCCTCGCCGTACTTGGCGTAGAGAACCATCGAGCTTATGAAGTGAGAATCGAGCGTAATCTGAAAATGGTTGGGAAGGGTGTTATAGGGATGGTTAAGCAGGTGATTGTATATGAAGATGTGTCCAGGCTCATCTGGCAGATTCTCCCAGCCTTCAATTACGTAGGGAGTGCTGTTGAAGACTCCTGCGAACTGCTTGGCCGCCATGGTCCTTATTTCGGTCGGAGAAAGTGACTTGGGCGCCGCGGTCACGGACTGATAGACGTTTTTTAAGCCCTCGAAAAAATTGTATTCCTTGTAGATTTTTCCGAGGATGTCGAGGCTGAGACGGGACAGTTCCCTCTCGAGGCTCTCGCCTTCTTTCTCCAGTCTGAACAGAAGCCGGAAAGCGTCATCTAGCGTGAGAGGGCTGTTTAGCAGATGGGGAAGCTTATGAATGGGGGAGTTTACGCTTAGCTGCATGGAGTTTTGCTCGATAAGGTTGCTTATAGCCAGTATTTCTCGTTCGTATCTTTGCGATATGAGCCCCGCGCGGGCATTTCGAAGCCGGATCGACACCAGCCACAGAAGTCTTCTGGCCAGAGCCAGCGCCGATTGGGGGTCCTTGTTCAGGATTTTATGAAGGTTGCGGGCGCTTATGTGATAGATAACCGAGTTTCTGCTCGCAACAGCGGTAACGTCGTTTGATCCGGCGGGGGCGGCACCCATCCATCCGACCATGTATCCCGGGAGGTTGATCAGGTGAAGTGCGGCGGATTCCTCGATTCCTCCCTGCGCCCCGTCGGGAGAGAAGCACAGTGCCGCCTTTCCATAAGCCAGTATGTCTATTCCTTTCGAAGCATCCCCTTGGTTGAATATGGGTTCGTTGTTTAGATAGTATTTTTTCTGGGTCGCTTTTGCCAGCTGGCGCAGCGTTTTATCAGGGAAAACCTCGAAAAAAGGAGATTGCCTCAGAAGCTGAAGCGAGGTAGGTACGGATATGTATTTCCCTTCCTGGGAAAAGTCGCCCGTTTTTCCCGTCTCAATGTCCCAATTAACGTTGTTGTATTCTGCAAGCTCGGTTCTCACATGCCTTAAAAGGTTTATGCTTTTGCCGAGAACGAACAGCAGGAATTCGCGCCCAAGAAGGGGTTCCTGGTCAAAGAATTTTTCAAGATTCTGGTGATTCCACTTTAGCAGGACGCAGGGCCTTTCACATGTGATTGTTGTGTAGTAGCGTTTGGGAGAGCGAAAACCCGACCAGCCTACGGGAGTGAATTTCTCATCACTTTTTCCCACCGAGAATTCCTTGGTTCTGTCTTCGACGCTGATTGAGAAATTCACCAGGCCCTCTATGAGAAAGTAGAAAGAATGGCTGGGTTCGAACTGTTTGGTGAGAACATAGCGTTCCGGCACTTCTATCAGTTCGCCTATCTTAAGCAGGAAATCGGTTTTGTCTTTCTCGAAATTCGAAACGAACGGAAGTTCGTTGAATATCTCTCTTTTTTCCCACATAAAAACAAATCATACCTTTTTTGCTGCCATAATATACTTTATCGGCGGAAGTCGGCTGACTGCCAGGATAAGATCAAGGACTCTTTCGCAATTTTGCTAAAAAGAATTTACACTGATTCGAAAAAACTACAGAAACTTTTTCCAAGGAGACTCAGATGATAAAACGTATGGTGATGTGGAAACTGAAGGATTCACACGAAGGAATGGGCAAGGATGAGCTTATTGCCGAGTTCGAACAGGAAATAGAGGGACTGAAAAGCGCCGTTCCGGAGATAAAGACTATGGAGCTTGGCAAGAGTTTCAGCGAGCTTCCCGTCACGTACGATGTAGCCCTCTATTCTGAGTTCGACTCAAAGGAAGATTACGAAGTTTTCCTGAAGCATCCCGAGCACTTAAAGGTTGGGAAGTTCATCCGGCAGATAAGAACGGATGTGGCTCTTGTCGAATACGAAACGTGATTTTCCTGGTTCAGCCTTGCGGTTGAATAAGGGAATATATCAAGCACAGACACCCTGTTATCCGCTTTTATCGGCATAATATATACTCTCTGTTGCCAAAAGCCGGATAACTGTCTGGATAGGATAGGGACTTTTTCGCAATTCCATAAAAAATAATTTATACTGTTCAATAGAGCTAAAGACACCTTTTCCAAGGAGACTAAAGTGTTAAAGCATATAGTGATGTGGAAAATCAAGGATTCGCACGAAGGGATGGACAAAAATGAGATCATGGACAGGGTCAAGAAGGATCTCGAGGGCCTCAAAAATTTTATCCCTGAGATAAAGACCATGGAGATCGGCAGGAATTCTAACGAACTTCCCACATCGTTTGATATTGCTCTTTATTCCGAGTTCGAGTCGATGGAAGATCTTGAGATCTACAAAGAGCATCCCGAGCACGTAAAGGTCGCGCAGTTCATCCGGCAGGTAACGGCAGATGCGGTTGTTGTAGACTACGAAACGTGATTTTTTTGGTTCCGTCTGGCGGTTGAATAAGGGGATATGTCAAGTGCGGATACCCTGCTGTCTGCGTACATGTGGTAACCGAGCGTGGCTATCATGGCCGCGTTATCGGTGCAAAGGGCAGGCGAGGGGATAAAAACATTTATTCCTTCGCTTCTTATTCTCTCTTCGCTTAGTTTCCTTAGCCTTGAGTTGCATGCTACACCACCTGCTAAAACGACGCTTCCCACTCCATTCTTTCTCGCGGCGTTAAGCGTCTTGTCAATAAGGGTTTCCACTATGGCTTCCTGATACCCGGCGCATACGTCAAAGAGATTTTCTTCGGTTTCGACCGGGTTTTTCCTTATGTGATTAAGAAGAGCGGTTTTAAGCCCGCTGAAACTGAAATCAGGGGATTCATTGTTAAACGGTCTTGGGAAACTGATGGCATCGGGGTCGCCGTTTTTTGAAAGTCTGTCTATTTCAACTCCCCCGGGATACCCGAGCCCGAGGGCCTTCGCTCCCTTGTCAAAAGCCTCCCCCGCGGCATCGTCCCTTGTGCTTCCGAGCAGTTCAAAGTCAAGAAACCCCCTTACCATGTAAAGGTTTGTGTGTCCTCCGGAAACTATAAGGGCGACAAAGGGAAAATCAATTTCGTTTTCCAGATGCGCCACTGCTATGTGCGATTCCAGGTGATTTACTCCCACAAGAGGTTTTCCGTGGGAGAACGCAAGTGCTTTAGCAGTTGAAATTCCGACCATAAGCGAGCCTATGAGTCCGGGCCCTTGGGTTACCGCTATGGCGTCAACTTCCCCCACTGATGTCTCGGCAGTCTCGAGTGCTTGATTGATTACCTGAAGGATTATTTCCGTGTGCATGCGTGACGCTATCTCCGGAACGACCCCGCCGAAGGCGTTATGAACGTCAATCTGCGAGGAAACCACGTTTGAGAGCATCTGCTCTCCACCTTTTACCACTGCCGCGGAAGTCTCGTCGCACGACGTCTCAATACCCAAAATGTGATGAGACATAAACCGAACCTCTTAAGTGAACTGGATAATTACTTTACCCAAGTGCTCGATTTAGTGAACGGTGCGCCAAAGGAAAGGCTTTCGGTCCTGCCCCGTTTCCACTCGAAGATGTTCCGGTTAACATTCGGTAGATTGTGAGTTTTTTATATTCAGGAGATTGTGATGCCGAGAACTTTCAGGGTATTAATTCCATGTTTTCTTGTTTTTCTGTTGTCTGCCTGTGGCTGCGGGGAAAGTACCGCCCCGGACGAGCGTGTTGAGACTCCGTCAAAATCAACGCCCGAGGAAACTCCCCTAGAGCCGATGCTTCCTGAAACTCCCGGGGAGCCTGTGTCCTCTGAGATTCCCGTGGACCCAATGCTCTCGCGTATATCCCTTCCCGAGGGTTTTTCAATTTCTCTTTATTCGAACAAAGTGCCCGGTGCGCGTTCGCTTGCCCTTGGAACCGATGGCACATTGTTTGTCGGCACGAGATCCAGAACCGTATATGCCCTCAGAGATAACGACGGCGACAACTATGCCGAAACAGTCCATATAATCGCGGATAATCTTAATACTCCGAATGGCGTCGCGTTTCGAGCCGGGGCCCTTTATGTTGCTGAAATAAACCGGGTTCTCCGCTATGATGGAATCGAAAGCCGTCTCGCAGCTCCTCCCGATCCCGTGGTTGTAGTTGATACGCTTCCCGGGGATACGCATCATGGGTGGAAGTTCATCCGGTTCGGACCGGACGGAAAACTCTATGTTCCGGTCGGAGCGCCGTGTAACGTCTGCAAGAGGGATGACGAACGCTACGCAGCGATCCTGAGGGTCGATCCCGACGGGAGGAACCTCGAGGTTTTCGCCCATGGAGTTAGAAACACCGTGGGTTTTGACTGGCATCCGGAATCCGGTGTGCTCTGGTTTACAGATAACGGAAGGGATGACATCAGCAGAGACCAGCGGATTAATGATAACAGTCCTCCGGACGAACTTAACCGTGCCGGGGAACCCGGACTTCATTTCGGTTTTCCTTACTGCCACGGGGCCAATGTTCAGGATCCGCAGTTCGGCTCGGAGCGCGGCTGCGACGAATTCACTCCTCCCCAGTGGGAGCTTCCCGCACACGTTGCGGCGCTCGGCATGCGGTTCTATACGGGTTCCATGTTTCCCGTGGCATGGAAAAACGTGATTTTCATCGCGGAGCACGGCTCATGGAACAGAAGCGAGCCCATAGGTTACAGGGTGACCTCGGTGCGCCTTGACAAATCGGGGGACGCGGCCTCATACGACGTGTTCGCGCAGGGTTGGCTTGGAAGTGACGGGACAGCGTGGGGGAGGCCTGTTGACGTGCTAATTGTCCCCGATGGAGCACTGCTCGTATCCGATGACCGCAGGGGAGCCGTTTACAGGATTTCCCGCTGACAGATCACGGCATCGCCGAGGCGTTTTTGTTATCCAAATTATTTGTAAAGGAACCTATAATCCCCTAAACTAATCAATGTCCGAAGTGTTTTTGCCAAGGGGGCCTTTGCTCATGAGTTCTTCTCGAAAAAAAGAGAAAATACCTACAGAATCCGTAATAACGAGAGACCCTTTTCCTAAATCGAAAAAGATATACGTGGACGGAAAAATCCACGACATAAAGGTGGCCATGAGGGAGGTTGAGACCGACGATCTTCTCTCAGATGCCCCAAATGCTGACCACTTCAGGATAACTCTTTATGACACAAGCGGTCCCTATACGGACCCCGATGTGGACATTGACGTTCACAGGGGCCTGCCGCCGCTTCGCCAGGAGTGGATAAGGGAGCGGGGAGACGTCTCGGAACTGTCCGATTTTTCCTCGGAATTTGCCAGAAAAAGGCTTGAGAAGGCAAACGGAATAACCTTTGGGAACATAAGAAAACCGCTTTGCGCCTCGCCCTCGCGAAATGTAACCCAGATGCACTACGCGAAAAAAGGAATCATAACACCCGAGATGGAGTACATTGCCATAAGGGAAAACCAGAGAATCGACGAGCTTAGGGGGATCTACGGGCAGCTCGGTGCTTACCACGAGGGAGTCGATTTCGACGCGCGCATTCAGACCGGCCACATTACTCCCGAGTTCGTAAGGGAGGAAGTCGCTACGGGACGCGCCATAATTCCGAACAACATAAACCACCCGGAAAGCGAACCCATGATAATAGGGCGTAATTTCCTCGTAAAGATAAACGCGAACATCGGCAACTCCGCAGTTACCTCAAGCATTGAGGAAGAGGTTGAAAAAGCGGTCTGGGCGTGCCGGTGGGGAGCCGACACCATAATGGACCTCTCGACCGGGGACAACATCCACGAGACCAGAGAGTGGATAATAAGAAATTCTCCGGTTCCCGTGGGAACCGTTCCCATATATCAGGCACTTGAAAAGGTTAATGGAAAACCGGAGGAGCTTACCTGGGAGATTTTCAGGGATACCCTTATAGAGCAGGCTGAACAGGGTGTTGACTACTTCACCATACACGCGGGGGTGCTTCTTCGCTACATCCCTCTTACAGTGGACAGGGTTACCGGGATAGTTTCAAGGGGCGGGTCGATAATGGCCAAGTGGTGTCTCTCACATCACAGAGAAAGCTTTCTCTACACTAATTTCGAAGAGATCTGCGAGATAATGAAAGCTTACGATATAGCGTTTTCTCTGGGCGACGGCCTTCGGCCGGGTTCCATAGCCGATGCCAACGACGCCGCGCAGTTTGCCGAGCTTGATACCCTCGGGGAACTTACCCAGATTGCTTGGAAGCACGACGTTCAGGTCATGATAGAAGGTCCGGGGCACATTCCCATGCAGATGATAAGGGAGAACGTGACCAAGCAGCTTGAGATATGCGGAGAGGCTCCCTTCTACACTCTTGGGCCCCTGACTACCGATGTAGCACCCGGTTACGACCATATAACTTCTGCCATAGGGGCGGCTATGATAGGCTGGTACGGAACCGCAATGCTCTGCTACGTTACCCCCAAGGAACATCTCGGGCTTCCCAACAAAAAGGACGTTAAGGACGGGGTTATAACCTACAAGATCGCTGCGCATGCGGCGGATCTTGCGAAGGGTCATCCCACAGCGCAGCTTCGCGACAACGTGCTGAGCAAGGCCAGGTTTGAATTCCGGTGGAATGATCAGTTCAATCTTTCTCTTGATCCGGACACTGCGCGTGAGTTCCATGACGAGACCCTACCTGCGGAAGGGGCCAAGGTTGCGCATTTCTGCTCCATGTGCGGTCCGAAATTCTGCTCGATGAAGATCACGCAGGATATAAGGGATTACGCAAAAGAGCAGGGTCTCTCGGAGATGGACGCCGTTCAGGAAGGGCTTGATTCCAAGGCGAGGGAATTTGCGGATAAGGGGAAAGAGATATACATTGAGCGTCCGGATTAATTCGCATGTATTAACCAAGAGGCCACCATGTCTATTGCTGATTTTCAGACATAAGTCTTTAATCTAGGTAATAATTTATAATTTCCAAATGAATGATCAGAGCGAGAAAAATTCTGTGAATTTATATGATTATCTTTATGTTGATTTGGAAAAAGTAATTTCTCTATACAGTCAACTAACAGGTGGTGTAGTAGAATTAATAGAAACGCAGTTGGAAAAGGGTTCTGCATTTGAACATAAAGGGAGCCTTGACTTGAAATTGTTTAAATATGGTGCAGGGGGTGCAAAAGAAGAGAAAGAGCAAGACAAGATAACTGTTAAACCACATCATGCCTTATTGCAAGAATTGGAGGAAAAACTTTCTTCTTCAGGCTATTTATTGGACCTAGATAGATTAGGAGATGGAGAAACATTAAAAGACCATAATGTAAGAAGTTCTCTCAAGAAAGTGTTATGTGTGAAATGTAAAGGCAGAATTGTAATTGAAGATTATGAAAGAATGAAAAGTATTGGCCAAGCTTTTCCTGAAATTGTGAAGCTAATTAGCATGAGCAACATAGAAGCTGTCAAAGGAACCCCTGAATATCAAGAATTTGAGGCGAAAATGAAAGAACTTGAAAATGTTGAGGGAAATAGAAATCAAAAAAGTGCAGGAAAACAAAAAGCCAAGCGACTTCAGAAAGAACTTGATGAAATGCTTGCGACTTTTTCTGATATAGACAATGTGCCTCAATGGATTCTAGATGGTCTTGGGACATGGATTGATACTTTCCTGCCGAATATAACAAATATTCGCGTTTACCCTTTTCCTGGTCAACATGACGAACATATATTCGGACGTTTAGACGCATCGAACTTCACTATATCCGACTCTACTGCATTTCATTTTACTTATGGTTCTTTTCCTACTGAAGAGTTTACTATGCTTGGCATTATCACGTCCGTGCCTTTGGATGAAGAGGAAACCTTCGTGCCACTAAAGGAGTTTGAGAAGGAGGACTTAGATGATAAGGAAAGCATTGAAAATGGGTTTCGCGGCTTGTTTAAGGGTTTTGAGGGTTTCGAAGCTATGATAAGGACTTGTCGTTATCCCAGAGTTCTAGTTCATCCTATTTTGATTTATCGAGAGACTTCACCTTGCAAAACTTGATTGGATAAATATTTAAATTTTCTTCAACCGTGGATACAAAAAAACCTTTTCGGGGAAGTCTTTTCTCCAACGATTTCTTAAGCCAATCTATAGTCAAACTACCCGACTGGAAGAATCTTGATTCCGAGTCAGTAGACAGATTTTACGAATCGCTGAAGGAAATATTCAACAAGTTTCCGGTTTCGGGTAAACCTAACGAAAGCCAGACGGAAACCGATCTGGTCTGGCCCATACTGGAATGTTTGGGCTGGATCGCGAGTCTGCGACAGCAGAATCTTGCCGTAAAAGGAAGGCAGGATGTGCCCGACGGCCTTCTATTTGCGGACGATGCGGCCAAGGAGCGGGCTAACGGTTTTGCGGAAGAATGGAAACGCTACCAGTTCGGTCTTGCGGTAGTTGAGTGCAAACGATGGCTTCGACCGCTCGACCGCTGGTCAGGACTCCCTGATGAGGTGACGGCACCTTCAACGCAGATACTTCGCTATCTTCGACGAGTGGATGATCTGACTTCGGGAAAACTCAGGTGGGGCATTCTTACCAATGGCGCGAGATGGCGGCTTTACTACCAGGGCGCCCGGTCGGTTTCCGAGCAGTTTCTGGATATTGACCTCGGAAAGATATTGAATATTTACGATCGGGACGATGATTCGCCCGTTCTTTCCGAATCCGAGCGTCGCCACTGGCTTTGCGTGTTCGTTCTGATGTTCAGGCGCGAGGCCTTTCTTCCCGGCGCTGCTGATCCGCGCACGTTTCACCAGCGCTCTCTTGATGAAAGCAAGTTCTACGAAGAACGCGTCGCGGGCAATCTCTCGGAACTGATTTTCGGCAAGGTTTTCCCTGAACTTGCCCGCGCTTTCGCCCTTGCTTCGCCCGGGGCCCCTTTGGACCAGGTGCGCGAGGCTGTCCTGGTTTTTCTCTACAGGCTTCTTTTCATTCTCTACGCCGAGGACCGCGAGTTGCTGCCCGTGCGCGATACGCGTTACGACGACTATGCCCTGCGGGATAAAGTGCGGGGGGATGTAGGACGACGCAAGGACGAGAATGATGTTTTTTCCAAAAAAGCGTCGAGATACTGGAATGCCATTGACGATCTCTGTCTCGCTATTGATCAGGGCGATTCTTCAATAGGGCTGCCGCCATACAACGGTGGCCTTTTTGACAGGGAGAGCACCCCGCTTCTTGAAGAAATCCGGATCGGAGACCAAGTTGTCGCCGACGTGGTTGATGCCCTTTCCTTTGAACAGACGGAGCATGGACGCCGGTATATCAATTACCGCGACCTCAGCGTCCAGCAGCTCGGGTCCATATATGAACGTCTTCTTGAATACGAACTCGCGCGGGGTGATGGTGAAATAGTCGTTCGCCCGAACATCTTCGCGAGAAAAGAATCGGGAAGCTACTACACTCCGGACGACCTAGTCGGTTTGATAATAAAGGAGACGATTGAGCCTCTGACGCAGAGATCCATGGATGAGTTTGAGTCCAGAATCGCGGAACTCGCCGAAAGCGGATTGTCCGAAGATATGAAAATCGGACTTCTGAAGGAAACCGATCCGGCGGAAAAGCTTCTCGAACTGAAAATCTGCGACCCCGCCATGGGTTCAGGGCATTTCTTGGTCAATCTCGTGGATTTTCTTACCGACAGCGTGATTGCGGCAATGGCCGACGCCGAGGCCGCGGTGGAAAACTATATATCTCCTCTAAACGCGCGGATTGACAGGATTCGCAACAGGATTATGGCAAACGCGCAGAAGCGCAAGTGGAGCGTTAATTTCGAGCAGCTTGACGACCGTCACGTAATCAGGCGGATGGTGCTCAAGCGTTGCGTTTACGGAGTCGACAGAAATCCCATGGCGGTTGAGCTTGCCAAGGTGTCTCTATGGCTCCATACGTTTACGCCCGGGGCTCCCTTGAGCTTCATTGATCACCACCTGCGCTGCGGAAACAGCCTGTTCGGCATGTGGGTCAGGGATGGGGTGAAAAAGGCCGAGGAGTACGGAGGGCCGCTTCTGCTTCAAAAACCCATAGCGCGGGCTATTTCGACCGCGGCTCCCATGCAGATAATTGAAGGCCTGACCGATGAGGAGATATCCGAAGCCCACCGTTCCGCCGACATCTTTGACGGGATCAAGGAAGACACGGCGCCTCTGGATGCTTTTCTCTCGGTTGTGCGTGCCTTTGACTGGCTGAACATCAGGGATCGTGACGACAAGAGCGCTCTCTATGCTTTTTTCGAGGGCATACTCGGCGACCCTGTCGACATTTCTCTGGGAGAGTCTGATATACAAAACGGGAAAACGCAGTCGGAGCGTTTTGCGGGGATTTTTGAAAAAGCGCGGGAACTTATCGAGGAAGAACGTTTTTGCAACTGGCAGGTGATGTTTCCGGCAGTATGGTCGGAGTGGGAGAGTTGTGGACTGCAGGGGGGTTTTGACGCGGTAATAGGGAATCCGCCTTGGGACCGGGTAAAACTGCAGCAGGTCGAGTGGTTTGCAACTCGCCGTCGTGAGATTGCCTTGGCGGTCCGGGCCGCCGACCGCAAGCACATGATCGTTGAGTTGGAGGAATCAGGTGACCCGCTAGCCGAAGATTTCAATGTGGCTAAAGAACGAGCGGAGCATGCGGCCCGTGTTGCCAGAACATGCGGCGATTATCCTTTGCTTTCCAGAGGTGATTTGAATCTCTATTCTCTTTTTGTTGAACGGGCTATGACTATCGTCAAACCTGATGGGATGGTAGGCCTCCTTACTCCCTCTGGAATTGCCTCTGACAAGACTGCTGCGAAGTTTTTCAAAAAAGTGGCGACGGAAGGCAGATTAAAAGTACTCTACGATTTTGAAAACCGACGCACGCGTTTCAAGACCACACCCTTTTTTCCGGATGTGGATAGTCGCTTTAAATTTTGTGTTTTTGTCGCAAGTCCGTTGCCGATTCCTAGTCCAACTCAATGTGCGTTTTTCTTGCAGGATGTATCCGAACTCGAAGGTCAAGATTGCTGTTTCCCTATGACTGCAGAGGACTTTGCGCAAGTCAATCCAAACACAGGGACTGCGCCGGTTTTTCGGTCTCGTCGGGATGCGGGATTGACGAAGGCAATTTATGAGCGTTCGCCTGTCCTGGTTGATCGATCCAGCGGTGAGGAAGTGAAAACATGGCCCGTGAAATATGTTCGTATGTTTGATATGAGCAACGACTCTGGTTTTTTTCGTACTCGCGAGGAACTTGAGGAAAGAGAGGGGGCCTACCCAGTTGGAGGCAACAAATTTGCCAGTCAGCTGGGTGAATGGGTACCGCTCTATGTTGGCCGCATGATCCATCAATTTGACCACCGAGCGGCTTCGGTGAAAGTGAATCCGGAAAGTCTTCACAATCCGGCGTTGAGTAGAGATATAACGTTAGCACAAAAAGCAGATCCCGATTTTGTTCCCACACCACAATATTGGGTTCATGCCGATAAAGTGGTTTTTCCAAGCGGTTTAGAGTGGGCCATAGCATTTCGTGACACTGCGAGGCCAACGGATGTCAGGACGATGATTGCCACTGTCGTTCCGTTCGTCGGATTAGGGAACAAAGCTCCTATTCTAACAGCGGAGGATCTCGAAATTTATCGTCAATTTGCATCTTGCTTCACTGCTAATCTTAATACATTGCTTCTTGACTATGTGGTGCGTCAAAAGGTGCATGGTACTAATTTAAACTGGTATATCGTTGAACAATTGCCTGTAATTCCTGTGGATCATTATGAAGCTACCCGTTTCGGTCCGAAAACAGCCAAGGAGATCATACGGGAAGCTGTGTTGGAACTCACGTATACCGCCCACGATATGGCACCATTTGCCCGCGACATGGGTTATGTCGACCAGAACGGAAAAATAAAACCACCATTTCTGTGGGATGAGGAACGTAGACTGAATTTACGTGCCAAACTTGACGCAGTATTTTTTCACCTTTACGGAATTACTGACCGCAACGATGTGCGCTATGTTTTTTCCACTTTTCCAATAGTGGAAGCTCAGGAAATTAAAACTTACGGCACTTACAGGTCCCGTGAACTTTGCCTTGCATATATGAATGCGCTTGAATCAGGAGATCCTGATGCGAAGATAAGTTTGTGAGGTATAGATTTTCTGGAAGACGATAGAGTGGTAATGACTGAACATAATAAGGTCAATCCACTTGATTGAACCAAGGACCCATGTTGTTGGCGGTTCTCTGACCCAGAAAGTTTTTCTCAAGCTCTTTTTCCTTTTTATTCAGAGCACGTTTTATGTTCGATCGGTTGAGTTCAACATGAATCATTTTGAGATCAGCAAAACTGTTTGAATTTTTTGCAGTATCTTTATCTCGGGATGTATATTTATATGTATCGATGCGACGGTCTGCCGAATGTAAAAACAATGCCCACGCAGCGTAGGCTTGGGCTGGATCTGGGGCGTCAAGGAATGCTTTCCACCAGTGTTTAGCACATGCCTCAATCCATCTTTGGCGTGCTGATTTCCAACGAAGGCTAGAATGAATCGTTTTCATTTCTCCCTCTGGCCAAGCACCGACAACTGGCAATTGATTGTTTTGTGTAAAGCCTGCCAAGATAATAGCTCGACGCTGGCGCCAACTCAATGGCGATGCTTGATCTTCACTGATTAAGGCATCAATCCAGTCGGCTTTGCCGTTGTATGATGCGGCAATTACAATATCAAATAAATCACGATCGGTATGACAATTCTTCAATTCTGTTAACTCTTCTTGTAGTGCTGTTACCTCTGGCGAATCCGGCACTCGAAAGACCATATGCAGAAGATCTTCTACATCAGCGGCACCATAATATCGAGTTTCTAAAATCGTACGAAGAATTCGCCACAATTTAACTCCACGTTCAGGGTTGTGGATAAGTAAAGCTTCGCAAAGTGCAAGAAATGCTCCTTCAGCCAAGAGGATACGATGTATGAATTCAACTGTTGGATTAGATAGGTCGGCCAGCCATTTTTCAACGAAGTCCGAAGCATGACAAAGAACAGGCTCAAAGTCCCTGTAATCAAAGTCTTTTAAATAGAGAATGGCGCCTGAACTATGTGCTTTAGGCATGAGAAATTTAGCGGCTCTAATAGCTTCATTCAACTTTTTGGTTCGAAGCTCGGAGTCGAAAATTTGCCGTAAATTCTCGACTTCGTTTGAAGGTGGTCGTAGCGCAATTGAAAACGAGCCCGGCGGGGATTTTTTTTTGAACCGGTCGACTGAAATGATTGAACCCGGGTCTAATTTTTTAATATCGTTTGTAATAAGCATCTGGTCCAACTCTTTGGCTGCTAGCCTTATCTCTCTTTGATTGGATCCACGTCGGCAAGCAACTTTCAAAAGAAGCCATGGTGCCAGTCGAGCTATCAACTTGTCAAAAGAAGAAGATAGCGTTGCCTCTGTAAGTGCAAGTGTTCCATAATGATTAACCCATAAATCCTTTTTCGGGTGCCAAGACCAATTGTTATTCTCAAGTGTCTTACCAAATCGTTTGGGGTTGGAGTGGGTCAGTATATTAAACGCAAGTTTACGAAGGTTCTCCTCTTGTCTTGCACAGTTTTCGATCCATGACCATGCGTTATCACTAAGTTTAATCTTGGAATCCAACAACAGACTGAGCAGGTTGCATTTCTGTTTATATGAACCATTGGAGTAGCGAGAAATTAATTTGTCAATATCTTCCGATGTTGGAGTTAAGAGAATTTTAGTGAAATCGCTAGAGATGTATTTCAAATCTGCCTGGATTAACGTATCAAACTGTCCCTGTGCCCGCATATCTAAGACTTCCATAAGTAAAAGTCTGTTGGCAGTAATTGTTTCTTCATCATCATTGTTACTATAGTTGCTACTCAAACGCAATTTTCGTGCTGCGGTTGCTTCGGCAGTCGCAGTAAACACAAAATGGTTTGTTGAACTTAATGCACACCAGTACCGAGACTCTGCTGAACAGGTCTCCATGCTTCTCATTTTTTGTCGTATAATATTTTGGAGAAGGTTTGAATTGAACCGCGCGAGAACTGGTTCGAGGGATTCAAGAAGAAAATCTTCTTCGGTTCTTGAACGGTGCCGACTCAGTTTCTTGACATCTATATCGGCTATTGCTTGCTCAACTTTCTTAATGAAGCTTTTAGGTGGTTGAAAGTCAGGGTCAAGCCATAGTTCTTCTGTTCTTTCAACCCGGAATTCTGGTTTTATTTCTGTATTGTTGAGTACCGTTTCAGCATGTCGTTTTTCAAGAGGGAATAATTCTTTGCTAGGGTTCGCAAGATAATCTTTCTCGTAGCTGAACGCATGCAAGGATTCGGGATCAATAGATGCTGCTTTATTATCGTCTTCCTCCTGTCCAGTTAGCCGAAGCAGAAGTGCAGCGATGCGAGACGGAAGGTCTGGATGAATGTGTGACTCAGGTTTTTGGCAAAGAACTGATTCTGATAATTTACGTAAAGTTTCTGCCGTCTCGTCGGGGTCAACTTCATTAAGAAGGCAGAGCCACTTCATGTCATTCCAGATTCTGCTAGTGCTGCGTATTGCAAATTCAATAGCCGCGGCTTTGAAGACTGGCTGAATTTCTGCTAGTGGGAATCCTTCAATAATTGAAGGGACTGTAGATCTCAAAAAACTAGGATTATGGTTGACTAGTTCAATTTCTGTTTCTAAGATGTTAGTTCGTCCTGAAGAATCGGTTCCAATCAGTTTTCTGAAGTGTTCCGAGCGCCATTTTTCACTTTCTTTGTTGGCTTTTGGGTCAAAGTCAAGGGAGACTACGCACAGCCAGAGATACGTGCGTTTGATTATAAGCGATAGGATTTCGGTGTTTGTTCTGGGGATTGTTCTCAGTGCTCTAACGGCCCAATTCCGTGCGGACGAGTAAACTCGACTGTTTGAATGCTCAACGGCATCAAGTAATGCGTCGGGAAGATTGGATGCTAATCTAACAAGTTCTTTGCGATGCTCGTCAGGTACATTCTGGGTTTGTAGCCATGCCGTAACAAGAACTCCGGAAGTTAGTGATTTTTTAGGATGGTCCTGTCCCACTAGAATGGATACTGCTGCACGTAAAATCTCTGCTTTTTTATCAAGACCTGAAATTGGGTCGAACCATTCTGTCAATTTGCTCTCTAATTTTTCAAACGTTGGTGAGTCTGCTTGATAAAGGTTGTCTAAAAGCAGAAGTCCTAAGGAATGTGCAAGAATGGAAGGTATAATTTCAAAATTCCCTGACTCGTTACGTGTAGTGAAACGGCCGTCAATTATTTCACTTAGTCGTTGATAAACTTGATTTTCACTAAGATCTGAGCGTTCTAAAGTTTGGCCAAGAGACCTAGACGAAAACTCTCGTATGCCGCTCCTATGCTCTTGTGCGATTTCCCTTAGCCATTCTTTCCACTCGTTTTCGCTGAATGATTTCCCTGCCCGTTCACCCAAAGAATCTCGCCCATATTCCCAGAGTAGTCTGTGTATTGTTAACTCGCCTGGTTCAAGCAACTTTTCCCGCAATCTGATTACAAGCCTGAAGAGACGAGGATTCCGTGCGAGTTCAATAACATCGGGATGCAAATCGGCTCGGGTTAATTCTTCAAGTTTGAGCATCTGATCAAGCTCTCCTTCAGGTTCTATATCGAAAGGTCCAACGTCAACATGTTTTGGTTTAAAGACAAGGTCACGAAATTTCGATAATCTCTCCTCAAAATAATGATTACGCGTGCTGATAATCACTCTCACTCGCCCTATGAATTTTTCTTTCTGCAAAACTTTCAGAAGTTTTAACCATTTAACGGAAGGTTCTTGGTTTAATCCGTCAAAGAAGAGGGTTAAAACAGGTCCTTCATCCATTGGACGTTTAAGCAGCCTATTTAGGCGGTGTAACCAATGTTTTGAATCTTGTACTTGGGTAATTTCGTAGAGGCAATTAGCCAGTAATTCTTTCACGGTTGTTTCGGAAACATCGCCAGTTGGCATTGAGGATGAAGCTATAGTCAAAATGATTGGTTGATTGTGCTTGTTATCAATTATCCAGTGGAGCGTTGCCCATGTTTTCCCCACACCCTCATATCCGACTACTGTGACCGGAGTTTCTTTTTCCGGGTTTTGCCACCATGAAGTCAGTTCATTATGAACAGAGATACGTTTAATTTTTTTGGCTTCGGTTCCGCCAGCAGTGTTCTGTCCGAGTTCAGCGGTTGCTTCTTGTGGAGAGTTCCAGATCTTTTCGAGTTTTTCGTGAGATGCTTCTCTTAATATTTCAAATCCCAAGCACCAAGATTGCAAATCACGGTTTAGCTTTTCAATAGTGTCTCCTAAAACTGGTCTAAGCTTCCGTGCTAATACTCCAGCTTCCTTCGAGAACTTCGACTCAACTATGTCAGGGGCATAAGCGCACAATCCAGCAAGCGGTGTCAACTCATTACCCTTTGGCCAATCAAGAATTAATATAGGTACACCTGTTTCTTTGCCTTTAAGAAATAGTGAGTGTCGTATTTGCTCTGAGACACTACCTGTTGTAATTAACACCCAAGCTTCTAGAGCTTCATCTCGGTCTAATGCTTGGTCAATTTCCCCGCGTAATTCTCTTTCATTAAGTTTCCTGGAATCACTGTATTTTTTGCATTCTAAGCGAAACCGTCTACCTTGTTGTCCTGCCGGACCAGCATCTGCGCCATGCTGAAAACCTTTACTGGCTACAGTTATAGGTATATCAAGAAGGTGGCTTAGCAGAGAGGATACGAGACATTCGAATTTGAACGCATCTCCACCATTTTGAAGTTCACGCTTAAGTTCTTCCTGAAGATTTATATTTTTTCTGCTAAGAGGCATGGCAGTGTGGTAATTCTATTTACAGCGGAGTTCATAGAGGAATTATTGCTTTTTTCTCAGTTGAATTATGATAATTAAACCGAACAGTTATTGCGAGTTGGAAAATTAGTAACCACGAGATATTTTATTCTTGATTTTTTTTGCGAAATTAGTACCCACTTAGAGGCGAAGCGTATTCTCGGGGAATTTCCATCTAACTACTGCAGAATTTACAAAGTAACCACGAAGATTCCCATGTTGCCTGTCAGCTTGTTATTAAGTATATATTTGCAACCTGTTGCAAGCTTTTCCGTTCCATGCCCAAGCGAACTGACATAAAAACCATAATGGTCATCGGTTCCGGTCCGATAGTCATAGGACAGGCCTGCGAGTTCGATTATTCGGGCACTCAGGCGTGCAAGGTACTGAAAGAAGAGGGCTACAGGGTGGTTCTGGTAAACAGCAACCCGGCCACCATAATGACCGACCCGGACTTTGCCGACAAGACTTACATAGAGCCGCTCGTTCCCGAAATACTGGAAAAAATAATAAAGAAGGAAAAGCCCGACGCCCTTCTGCCCACAATAGGCGGACAGACGGCCCTTAACCTCGCAGTTTCGCTTGCCGAATCAGGCGCGCTCGAGCGCCACGGCGTGGAACTCATAGGCGCAAAAATCCCTGCCATAAATAAGGCGGAGAACAGGGATCTTTTCAAAAAAGCCATAGCTGACATAGGTCTTGAGGTGCCGAGAAGCGGCATCGCGCATAACATGGAAGAGGCCTGGGACGTCGTGGAGGAAATAGGGTTCCCGGTCATCATACGGCCTTCTTTTACCCTCGGGGGAACCGGCGGAAGCGTCGCCTACAACAGGGAGGAATTCCAGGAGTTCGCCAAGGCGGGAATCGAAAGCTCTCCGGCAGACGAGATACTCATAGAGGAATCCATAGTGGGGTGGAAGGAGTTTGAGTACGAGGTGATGCGGGACCACATGGATAACGTCGTCATAATCTGCTCCATAGAGAATTTCGACGCCATGGGCGTTCACACGGGAGACAGCATAACTGTTGCTCCCGCGCAGACCCTTACCGACAAGGAATACCAGCATATGCGCGACGCGTCCATAGCGATAATAAGGGAAATCGGCGTTGAAACCGGCGGCTCTAACATCCAGTTTGCCGTTAACCCAAAAGACGGGAGGATGATGGTAATAGAGATGAACCCGAGGGTTTCGCGAAGCTCAGCGCTTGCCTCAAAAGCCACCGGGTTTCCAATCGCCAAGATAGCCGCGAAGCTTGCGGTCGGCTATTCGCTTGATGAGATCTCAAACGACATAACGAAATATACCCCCGCGTCTTTCGAACCGACGATAGATTACGTTGTGGTGAAAATACCCAGATTCACTTTTGAGAAATTTCCGCAGACAAGCCCGACCCTCACCACACAGATGAAATCCGTGGGGGAAGCCATGTCCATGGGGAGAACCTTCAAGGAGTCACTGCAGAAAGCGATGAGATCTCTTGAGATAGATTCCTACGGTTTCGAGAAGATGTCTGATGACCCCGAGGAAGTGAGGGAGAAGCTCAGGGTTCCTTCTCCGCGGCGGCTCTGGTACATAGCCGATGCGTTTCGGCTGGGCATGGAGTTGGAGGAAATCTACTCGATTTCTCATGTGGACCCTTGGTTTCTTCGGAACATAAAGCAGATTGTCGATTTCGAGTCGGATATTGCGAAGGACGGGCTTAGCCACGAGACCATACTCCAGGCCAAGCGTTACGGTTTTTCGGACATCGAGATCGCCAGGATTCTTTCCACGGAAGAAAGGGAAGTGAGGGATTTCCGCCTGCGCGAGGGAATCGAACCTGCTTTTAAGATGGTTGATACCTGCGCTGCTGAGTTCGAGGCCTACACGCCTTATCTCTACTCGACTTTCGAGAGCGAAAGCGAAGCGCTTCCCACGGACAGGAAAAAAGTGGTGATACTCGGCGGGGGGCCGAACCGCATAGGCCAGGGCATAGAGTTTGACTACTGCTGTGTGCATGCGTCTTTTGCGCTCCGGGAAGAAGGGTACGAGGCCATTATGGTTAACTGCAACCCCGAGACCGTGAGCACGGATTACGACACCTCGGACAGGCTTTATTTCGAACCGCTTACGCTTGAAGACACTCTGGCTCTTATAAGAAGGGAAGATCCTTGGGGAGTCATAGTTCACCTTGGAGGCCAGACCCCACTTCGCCTGGCACTCGCGCTTGAAGAGCAGGGGGTGAGAATAATAGGAACTTCCCCAGAGAGCATAGACCTTGCCGAGGACAGAGACAGGTTCAGGAAACTCGTTTCGGATCTGGGACTTCTTCAGCCCCAAAGCGATACCGCTAGAAGCGAGGGGGAAGCCATTGGCATAGCCCGCGAAATAGGATATCCGGTCATGGTCCGCCCGTCCTACGTTCTGGGCGGCCGTGCCATGGAAATAGTCTACGACGAGGAATCTCTTCGGACCTATATACGGGAAGCCGCAAGCGTTTCGCCGAATCACCCGATACTGATAGACAAGTTTCTGAAGGATGCGAATGAAATCGATGTGGACGCGGTTTGCGACGGGAAAACCGTTGTTGTGGGAGGGGTGCTTGAGCACATAGAGGAAGCGGGGGTTCATTCCGGAGACAGCGCGGCGATTCTGCCGCCGTTTTCGATGGAACCTGAAATTGTCGAGGAAATAAAATCCCAGACGAAAAAACTCGCCCTCTCTCTGGATGTAAAAGGACTTGTTAACATCCAGTTTGCGGTAAAGGACGGGAAGGTCTACATAATCGAGGTAAATCCAAGAGCCAGCCGCACCGTTCCTTTCGTGAGCAAGGCCATAGGGGTTCAATTGGCCAAAATAGGGACCAAGATTATGACGGGAAAATCTCTTGAGGAACTCGGCTATACGGAGGAAATCGTCCCTGAGCACTACTGCGTAAAGGAATCGGTCTTTCCTTTCGTCAAGTTCCCGGAGGTTGACACGATTCTGGGCCCGGAGATGAAATCGACCGGCGAGGTAATGGGAATTGCTCCCGACCTTGATCAGGCGTTCGCCAAATCACAGATCGCGGCCGGCAACAGCCTTCCTTCAGACGGCGTGGCCTTCATAAGCGTGAAAGACGAGGATAAGTCCGACAAGATGCTTGATATAGCCCGGAGGCTCAGCGATATAGGTTTTGATATAATGGCTACCGGGGGCACATCTGAATTTCTCAATAAAAATGGTATATTTTCCCGAACGGTGAACAAGGTTAAGCAGGGCCGGCCCCACATAGTCGATCACCTTAAAAACGGTGAGGTGCAGTTGGTTATAAATACCACTTTTGGGAAAAAGGAAATCGCGCAGTCATATTCGATAAGAAGAACCGCGCTTGTAAACAATGTTCCTTATTTCACCACCCTTGCCGGTGCGGTCGCCGGAGTCGGTGCTATCGAGGCCTTGGTGAGAATCGGTCTCGACGTAAGGGCTTTGCAAAGCTACTATTAATCCGAGTGGGGTATTGTTGAGGTGAGGAGGAGATATTAATGAGTGTCCAAAGAGTTTTAATTACCCCCGATGGTTGGAAAAAGCTTCGGGACGAACTGCGCAGGTTAAAAACCGTCGAAAGACAGGAAGTAATCAAGCTTATAGAATATGCGAGATCCCTCGGGGATCTTTCCGAAAATGCCGAGTATGAGACTGCCAAGCAGAAACAGTCATTCATAGAGGGAAGGATACAGGAAATAGAAGACCGCCTTGGTCGCGCCGAAGTAATTGACCCAGAGAAGATCACTGCCCGGGACAGAGTGGTTTTCGGTCTTACGGTTACGGTGGAGGATATTGATTCCGGGGACATAAAAAAGTACAAGCTTGTGGGAGAGGATGAATCCGAGCCCGAAAATGGTTTTATATCGGTTACTTCTCCGGTCGGGAGCGCGCTTATCGGAAAGAGAGTCGATGACGAGATACAGGTCAGGGCTCCCGGAGGAATTAAGGAATTTCTGGTTATTAATATAGAATAATCTTTTGGTATGGGCAGGCCGGTTGACAATCTCAAGAAATTCATACTGTTTTCAATTGTTTTCCATGTTCTTATATCTTTTGCTTGGGGAAAGATTGTCGTGCAAAAAAGCGTTCCCGTATACGGCGATCATATACAGGTTTCCCTAAGGCATTTTGAATTCAAAAAGCCCGAACCCGCAAAAAAAGTCGTAAAGAGAAAAAAGGTTGTTAAAAAGAAGAAAGAAAAAGTCGAAAAAGTAAAAAAGCGGGATGACTCCCTGGCGCTTAAAAAGGAAGCAAAACCCGCCCCGGAGGAGCAACCCGAAGAGAGTTATGCCGTCGCGAGGCCGTCTTACGGTTTTACCCCGAGGCCCGGCTATCCCGCGGTTGCCATAAGACGCGGTTACGAGGGCAGCGTGTTGCTTAATGTGCATGTGCTTCCAAACGGGGAGCCCAAGGAGGTAACTATCTCCAAATCCTCGGGCCACAAGGTTCTTGATAATGCCGCTTTGAAGGCTGTAAAAAGGTGGAAATTTGTCCCGGCGCAAAGAGGCTTCAAAGCGGTCTCAAGCTGGGTCAAGGTTCCTATAGAGTTTCGCCTGGAATGATATTTAGCCATCTGCCGGGAGTCTGCGGGATTTTCTTTCGGGTGCGGGAATTCTTGTTTTTTTCATGAGAAATTATCTGAGCGTATTCGTTATATCTTTTCTGGTAGTATCGTTTGACCAGCTGACCAAGTGGCTTGTTAAAGACCACGTGCCGTTTCTATCAAGAATAAACGTGTTTTCATGGTTCGATATAACGCATTTGCGAAATCCGGGAATCGCGTTTGGCATGTTAAGAAACATGTCCGAGGATCTAAGACTTTACTTCTATATAGTTGTTTTCGTTTTGGTGCTGGTCGTGATTTTTTTCTTTCTTCGCAGACTTGAAGAGGAGCAGAGGGTTTTTCGATATGCGATTGCCTTGGTGCTGGGGGGAGCCATTGGAAACTCAATAGACAGGTTTACCTATGGATACGTGACCGATTTCATTGCAGTCTACTGGCCGGGGAACCCGGACCTTCTCTGGCCCCCTTTTAACGTGGCTGACTCTGCGATCACGATCGGGGCAATTTCGATCTTGATTTCCGGAGTCGTGTGGCGAGGCAAGGAGAGTTGAATGTTTAGCGGTATAGTTGAAGACATTGGAGCTGTGGGGGCGCTTGAAAAAAAGGACAAAGGCGTTCTTTTAAGAATCGGGGTTCGGAAGATTGATGCCGGGGAACTGGATCTGGGAGAGAGCGTAGCCGTAAACGGCGTGTGCCTTACGGTGGTTTCTGTGGAAGACGGGAGTTTTTCCGTTGACGCATCCCACGAAACGCTTTCCAGGACAAACCTTTCTGGCCTCCGGACGGGAAGCGGAGTAAATCTTGAGAGATCTCTTCGGGTCGGAGACAGGATGGGCGGGCATATAGTTACGGGCCATGTGGACGGAGTCGGGGTAGTTCAGTCCATTACTCCGGTAGGAGAGTCCAGGGTTTTTTCCTTCTCGATTTCCGCAGTTCTTGCGAAGTATGTGGTCGAGAAGGGCTCGGTCGCCGTTGATGGCGTAAGTCTCACCGTCAATTCGGTGAAGGACACCGAGTTTTCGGTGAACATAATTCCCTACACGCTTCGGGAGACAACTTTTTCTGAATTTCGCCGGGGCAGTGAAGTTAACATCGAGTGCGACATAATAGGCAAGTACGTCGAGAAAATGCTTTCCGGCGCAAACGTCTCCGCCGAGGGTTCTGCCGTCGGGAGAAAATTGTAGGTTGACTTGAGCGAAAAACGACATATTTTCCTTACGGGGTTTATGGGAGCGGGTAAAACAAGCGTCGGCAAGGAACTTTCCAGAGAACTGCAGATGGATTTCTATGATCTTGACGGTGAGGTGGAACGGGCCGAAGGTCTTTCTGTAACCGGGATATTTGAAGCGGGAGGGGAGGAGAGTTTCAGGCAGAAGGAGACAGAGATGCTCGCCGCTCTTTCGCAGAAAACATCCCCGGCGGTGATCTCAACGGGGGGAGGTGCGGTTCTGCGACGACAGAACCGCGAGATAATGAATGCTTCGGGCAAGGTCTTCTATCTGCGGGCGGATGTCGATACCCTTTGGGACAGGGTAAGACGCGGGAAGGGAAGGCCGCTTCTTGAGGTCAAGGATCCGCGTGCCGAGTTCCATGAGATCTTCATGAGAAGAAAGGATATTTACGAACTCTCGCCACATGTTGTTTTTACGGATGATATTAGTGTCTCTGAAGTTGCTGATAAAATAATCGGAATGCTTGAATGAAGTTGGAGGCTTTGACTATGAAGAAAACCGGTTTCTTGTTTTTTGCTGCTTGTCTTTTGCTTGTGGGTTCTCTTTCGTGCGCTAAGGTTGAGGAAGACGAAGAAGGCTCTGGATTTCTCTCGAGCGAAAATGTCCCGGAACTTCTCTCTTCTTCCGGGTCTTCGAAAAATTTTCCTTCCCTTGCGGGTCTTGTCGAGAAACAAAAACATTCTGTCGTGAACATAAGCACCACAAGTGTAGTAAAACGTGGAAAAGTGTTCCCTGATTTTGGCGAAGGGGACCCTTTCGAGGAGTTCTTCAAGAGGTTTCTTCCGAACGACCGGGATCGGGAGTTCAGAAAAAAGGGCCTGGGATCCGGGTTCATAGTAAGCAAAGACGGCTACATAGTTACCAACAACCATGTGATCAGCAGGGCGGAGGATATACAGGTCGTTCTCTACGACGGGTCGAGGTATACGGCCGAGATTGTGGGGCAGGACGCGAAAACGGATCTCGCTGTCCTGAAGATAAAGCCTGAAAAGAAGCTGAAGCCTGTTGTTTTCGGAGATTCGGACAAGCTTAGAATCGGCGATTGGGTCATGGCGATCGGAAATCCTTTCGGACTCGGTTACACCGTAACGGTCGGAATAGTAAGCGCGAAGGGTAGGTCTCTGGGTCTCGGAGCCTACGATGATTTCATTCAGACCGATGCGTCCCTTAACCCTGGAAACAGCGGAGGTCCGCTTTTCAACCTCGGAGGGGATGTGGTTGGTGTTAACACCGCGATAGCGGCCAGAGGACAGGGAATAGGTTTTTCTATACCAACCAACATGGCCAGGGGGGTCATATCCCAGCTCATGGAAAAAGGCAAGGTGGTAAGGGGGTGGCTGGGAGTCGTTATTCAGCCTATAACGCAGGAGATAGCCGAGAGTATGGGGCATAAGAGCACCGACGGGGCTCTTATATCTGATATAAGCCCGGGAAGCCCCGCGGAGAAAGCGGGACTGCAGAGGGGAGACGTGGTAGTGAAATTTGACGGAGAACCTATAAAGGAGTTTACATCTTTATCCAAACTCGTGGGAATGAAAGCTCCAGGTACTTCCTCTAAAATTACGATTCTCCGCGACGGGAAAAGCAAGGAGATTTCCGTTGTTCTCGGTAAGGTGCCGGATGAAGAGACTCCTGCCGAGTCCCAGCAGGACGAAGATATTGAACTAAGCGATATTACCCCGGATATCGCCGCACGGTTTGGCGTTGAGGATAAAGCGGGGGTTCTGGTTACGAACGTAAACCGCGCCAGCTTGGCGTGGGAGGCGGGATTCCGTCCGGGGGATGTGATACTCGAGGTTGACAAGAATCGCGTGGTAAACCTCGGGGACTATAACAAGATCGTAAGTGGCCTGAAGCCCGGGAAGCAGTATCTTTTTCTGATAAAAAGACGTAAGAACACGATTTACATCGGCTACGCACCCAAAAACAAACAGTAACTGAGGACTCTCGGTGATTACTCTCCGGGAATGATTTTCCTTCGGAACTCCTCCGGGATCCGGACGGTTTTTCTCTCTTTGTAGTCGAAAAACACGAGAGAAGTCTTGACCTTGGCGACTTCCTTGCCGCTTTTTTCGTTCACTAGTGCGTAGATGAGCTCAAGAAAATGGTTGCCATACTCGCCGATGCCGATGCTTATTTCCATTACGTCTCCGTAAAACGCTTCCGAACTGTAGGTGATTCCAACATCTCCCATTATGATTCCCACTCCCTCTATGTCGGCTTCGGTGTAGCCGTGTGTTGCTAGGAACCTTACACGGGCCTCGTGCGCAAGGGTTAACACCGAGTCGTGTCCAAGATGAGAACCGTAATTTATGTCGTCTATTCTTATCGGAATTTGGGTTGAAAAGACGAATTTGCTCGGTAGATCTATTTTTATTCTGGCCATTTTCGCGGGGTTTCTCTCTGAATATATCTGTATTTTCGAGGCTATAAAAGAATTGTTTGCTTTTTACTTTTCAGGGGTTATAGTCATGCCTCAATAATTGTTCCAACAAATTTTTCTAGGAGGCAGGATCAGATGGAAGAAAGGACAGAAAAGGAGCATGTAAGTAACCACGTTGATATTGAATCCAAAAGATTTTTCTTTGACGTTAAGGAAAACCACAAGGGTCAATACCTTAGGATTACCGAATTAAGCGGCGGACGCTCAAGCATAGTTGTTCCATTTGAAGGAATAGAGCAGTTCAGGGACAAACTGGTCGAAACGATAAAAGAATCCCTCGAGTTAGTCGGAAGCTAGAGAATTCCCAAGAGTTTTAATCTCTCCCCATTTCGGCACAAGCTTTAAGCTCTCTACATGATTGCTTTTGCTTTTACCACTCTGAGTTTTATAAGATTCGGGTCGGGAAGCTTGTTTATAAATCCGACCTGAACATTCCTGAGCCACATCACCTGTTTCGGAGCCAGCACCTCTTTTATCTTGAAGCGGTTTGATCCAAAAGGTGTGTTCGAGGATTTGAAAAATTCTATTTCAAACTCTATTTTCTCGTAAGCAATGTCGCTTATGTTCTCGATTACTAGCTTGCTGAGCGTTGCGGTCGCCCCGGGGATTCCGCTTCCCCATTCAAACTCCCTTATTACTATATCGTGTTTTGGGAAAACTTCTCTGGGCTGTTCTTGGGAAAGTTCCGTGTTCTTGTTTGCAGCCGGACCGGCGGAGCCGGCCGGAGGGGGACCGCTTTCGGTTCCGCTGCCGTAAGCGCTTTCAGATTCATCTGAAGATGATGTTTCTTCCGGCGGTTCGGTTCTTTTCTCTCCGTCTTTCTTCCTGAGTATGCTGACGGAGCCGATTTTTTTCTTTATTCTCTCCCCTAGGCTCCCCCCGCCGGAAAGGATGTATTTGAGTTCTTTTGTTGTTATCACTTCGGCTCCGGAGACGGCAATAGATCTTTCAACAGCGTTCGGACTCGAGAAGCCGACATTTATACCTGTAAAAGTTCTTTCCTCTCCGGCAGGAAGAACGTTATGTATTGTCACCGAAGAGAGGTGAGTGGTTCCCGGCCCGTCTCCTCCGTCTTTTTCGGTTAAAAGCAGCTTCATGTTTTTAAAATGGGTTTTTCCTGTGTTCTCAAGGGTGATTTCGGTTATGAAACCTTCCGTTCCGAAGCTTGCGCCTTCAAACTCCCAGTTCTTTATAAAAATCACGTTCTCGGCACCTGCGGACAAAGAGCTTCCCGACACCTCGGCACCAGTTACCCTCGCCTCGGAGTTTTCAAGATCCGAGTTCATGAGTCCCAAATTCAAGTTGGAGAAGGTTTTTTGGCTTCCTGCAGGCAGTTCCTCGGGTATTTTCCCGTGAAGCGAGCCCAGAAGCTTGCCGGTCTTCGTAAACAGGTCAATCCTGATTCTGATGTTCTTATAGCTGTTTTTGCTGGAGTTTGCGACGGTTATTTCCCCGAGCGTCGCCATGCGTCCCACCCCGTAAGATTTCCACGAGTAGTCCGTTACGGTGAGGTCTTCACGTGGATTTGGCTGCGCATGAGCGACCTCCGCTTGCGGAGAGAGAAGAAACGGAAAAAGCAGAAGGGCAATCGTGATTGTCGCAACGCGAATTAGGCTTTTCATGAGGTCTTAAAGAGTATTTATAATAATATACCGGAGAGTTTTTGTTATGGAAGTTCCGGGCGAAGGCTTTTTCCCTTGAGATATCTTCCAAAAAAGTTATAAATCTAGAACGGCCAGCCGGCAACTAAAGATTTTTTCGGCGTGCAATTCGCCGTAACTCATCGAAACAGCAGGTTTTTTCAATGGCAATTTACATATTACTCAGCAGGCTTACTCCCGAAGGCAGAAAAACCGTAAAGGAACGACCCGGGAGAATAAAGGAAGTTGACGAGGAGCTTGAAGACATAGGCGTCAGGGTTATTGAGCAGTATGCGACTCTGGGCAGATATGATTTTGTAAACATAGTGGAGGCGCCCGATAACGAGACCATAGGGAAGGTCTCGGTTGACCTCTGCTCAAGGGGGACAGTCGAGTTGGTAACTCTTCCGGCGGTCTCGGTCGAGTCTTTGGTTGAATCACTTAACAGGGTGAGAGCTGAAAAGATACCCCCAATACCATCTGGGGAAGATGAGGATGTTTAAAAAATATTTCGGTATAGTAGAAGAACAGTCGCGGGACGTTTTCGGTACGCACCCGAAAAAAACCCTCTCGGCTTTTTCCTTTTTTTCGGTCGCCGCGGTCATCTTACCCCTGGCCATACTCATCCTGTTCATCCTGCTTAAGTTTTTCTAAAGTATTAATGGCGAAGATCAGAACACTTCCGGATGTACTTGTTTCTAAGATAGCGGCCGGAGAAATAGTTGAGAGACCAGCTTCCGTAGTAAAGGAGCTTGTTGAGAACTCAATTGACGCTGGTGCAACCAGAATATCCATACACCTTGAAGCCGGAGGCAAGCGGCTTGTAAGAGTGGTTGATAATGGCCACGGAATGTCTCGTGACGACGCCCTCATGAGCATTGAACGCCACGCCACGAGCAAGATAAGGGACATTGATGATCTTTTCTCGATAGGAACTCTCGGTTTTCGCGGCGAGGCGCTTCCGAGCATAGCCAGCGTTTCAAGGTTCAGAATGATAACTGCTGCCGAGGGTTCGAAATCTGGCACCGAAATCTACATTGAAGGCGGAGTCGTAAGAAAGATAAAAGAGGCGGCATCTCCCGTGGGTTCGTCAGTTGAGGTTAAGAACCTCTTTTTCAACACCCCGCCGCGGCTTAAGTTTCTGAAAAGGCCGGAGACCGAACTCGGCAGGGCTCTTGAGGTTATCCAGCGCGAAGCTCTTTCACGACCCGGGGTGTCTTTTGAGGTTTCCTCAAATGGAAGAACCATCCATCGCTACGGTGCAAGCGAGTCGCTTGCGCAGCGCGTAGCACAGATAATTCCCGGCACGCCGCTTTACCTTGTAGACTTTGAAGACGAGACACTGGCACTGCATGGCTTACTGGGAAGTCCCCTGGATCCACGCTCCTCGATGCGCAGGCTCTTTACTTATGTAAATTCGAGATCCGTAAGGGACCGTTTTATAAACAGGATTATAATGGAGTGCTACGGAAGGATGGTTGAAAAGGGGAAATATCCCCAAGGGGCGATTTTTATTGAAAGAGATCCCGCCTTGGTGGACGTGAACGTACATCCGACCAAAAGCGAAGTAATGTTCGAGAGCCAGTACGAAGTTGGCCAGAGCATTCGCCGCGCGATAAGCGGCATGCTTGCCGATGCCCCCTGGATGAAGGGCTACAGGGAAAGAACCCAGAAGGCCATTGAAGATTTCTACGAGAGGAAAAAAGATCCCGGAGTTTACGAGAACAGGGATTACTCCACCACAGCGCCCTCACTAAAAGCGGCTTCCACCCAGGCCGCTTACAAGCCTGAGACAGGGTCTCCGCACCTCCCCAATGGAGATTCCTCTATATTTGAGAAATCTCCAGAGGCAGCAGGAGAAGACATGTTCTCCAATGGTTTTTATTCAAACCTCAGGTTCCTCGGACAGGTAGGAAAGCTTTATCTCGTATGCGAGGATCCGGACGGCATTATTCTTATTGACCAGCACGCGGCCCATGAGCGGGTTAACTTCGAGAGAATAAGAAAATCCTATCTCGAAGAAGCTTTTTCCTGCTCCCAGAAACTTCTTATTCCCGAAGTTGTTGAGCTTGCGGTCCGGGAAATCAATACGGCGCGGCAGTTTACAAACGAGATGGGAAAGCTCGGCTTTGATTTTGAAGTTTTTGGGGAAAGCGCGGTGAGAGTTAAATCCGTCCCGGGGTTTTTAAGAGACTCCGATTACGCCCGGGTTTTTGCCGACCTGTTTGATGAGCTTGATGGTCTGGGCGACCCCAAAAGCTTGGAGGAGCACCTTGACGCCGTATGCGCAACCATGGCGTGCCACAGTTCAATCACCGCAAACCGAACGCTCTCGGAACAGGAAGCGCGGACTCTTTTTGCAGATATGGATGCTTCTGAAAATCCGCACGCCTGTCCTCACGGCCGGCCGGTGGCGACCCGGATATCGTACAATATGCTTGAAAAGATGTTTAAGAGAACCTGATTCTTAAAGTTGATACATGGTGATTGCAAGCGGGGATTTCCGAGAAAAACTACTTTTTTCAAATTTATAAAGGAGGACCGAATCCGAAATGGCTGTTGTCGACACGAGTGGTTTTCACAAGGGCATGAAGATCGAGACCGAAGGGGCGATCTGGGAGATAGTCGAGTACAAGCATTCAAAGATGGCGCAGAGAAGCCCGATAGTTACGGCTAGGCTTAAGAATATCGCCACGGGAGCCGTGCGGGAAATGAAGTTCCGTGCGGGAGACACGTTTAACGTTCCCGATATCCAGAAAAGAACCATGCAGTATCTCTACAGGGACGATGAGATGTTTTATTTCATGGATTCCGAGACTTTCGACCAGTTTCCTTTCAGGGCGGATACAATAGGGGATACGGTGAAGTTTCTTAAAGAACAGCAGGAAGTCACGGTGCAGATGTATGAAGGAGAACTCATAGGAGTGGAACTTCCCACCGCCGTTGTCTTCGAGGTTACCCACACGGAACCTGGAGTGAAGGGAGATACAGTTTCAAGCACCACGAAACCGGCGACCATAGAAACCGGAGCGGTGGTGGCCGTCCCTCTTTTTATCAACATCGGGGACATGATAAAAGTTGATACGAGAAACGGGAACTACCTCGAAAGGGCGAAATCCTGAGCAAGGCCACTTATTTGTTAATTGCGACCTATTTTCCGAAAGGGTCCTCAATTCCCGGATGCCAGAGCTTGAAGTGTTCTTTGTGCAGATCGTGGTATGAATCTTTCTCGAAATACTTGTCGTAGAAATCAAGATCAAGGTGGTGGGCCTGAAATACCAGCCGAACGAACATCGGGTCCAGGAAAGCCGGGAATCTTCCGTAGTTCTCATACACGTAGGTGCAGAAATCCTTTACTATCTGTATCCTGACCTCGGAAGGATGGTATTCGTCACGCAGGATCGACGCGGGATCTCTGTAGGGAAACGGATTGTCCTCCTTCCAGAACTGTCCCCTTATCTCTAGAAACCTGTCGACAGCTTCGTTCATGTCCGCCACGTAGGGAGGGCAGAGGGATTCGAAAACTCCGTCCCTTCCGACGGGATAAGGCGGGTTTGTGCTCCTGATGCTTTCCTCCGGCTGGACGAACCGGAATCCGAGCCCTTTGTGGGAAGGGTCGACCCCGAGCGCGTAATGGGGAAGCAGTCCGGTGAAAGTCCAGCCTCCGAGACCCAAGGCCTGCAACGCGAGGTTCATGTTCTGGCTTATAAAGGCCTGTTCCACGTTAAGCGTGGTCAGCACCCTTAATTCCAGATCGAACAGAGAAAGCCTGACGTCGTTTCTTATGTAGCCTTTCTCTATCCACTTATCAAGGCCGCACGATCTTCCCCCGTTGAGTTCGTCGATAATGTTAAATCCGTACTTGGCTCCGAAATATATGAACAGAAGCACCATGTACTCGACAGTGGTGTTGGTTACCGGGATGAAGAAAGTCGTTCCCGGCTTGTTTGTGTTCCATGCGTTAAAGTCGAAAAGGCCGGGTTCTCCCTTCGGAAGATCGGCTCTTTGGTTCTCAAGGGTAATTCTGCTTGCCCTGAAAAGCTCGACTATTTTTTCAAGCTGTTTTTCCCTGTCAAGCGACATAAAGATAGAGGTGTCGGGGGGCATGAGGTCAAAAAGCCGCACCATGTAAACGCCTTGGTCGTTTGTGTAGAAAAGCTCGGTTGAATGAGAGTTGCAGGAGCACGGCCAGCTTCTGCCGGTCCACTGGAAAAGCCATGATATGCCGGTTCTCGGGAGGTCTCCCAGAGAAAGACCCGTGGTTCCCGTGCCCGCCCAGATCAAAAAAGCCTCTTCAAGTTCGGAGAGAGGGACTGGGTCGTGAGCGGAACTGTACGCCAGATTTCCCTCGGGAATTTCCATCCCGAGACCGAAACGGCGCGACCTTCTTGAGAATATGGAATCCAGAAGACTGAAGTTTATGGCTCGTTCAAAGCCTTGGGGGATTTTCATTTTTCCGCTCTTTTAGGCGGTCTTGCGAGAGGTGGCCCGGCTCCGGTCAGTTGTTAAGGGTCTTGCATTCCTCGCAGATTCCGCTGAAAAGCACCGAGTATCCAAGAATTTTGTAATTGTCTATTTGCGGGTCAAGTTCCGAGTAAGCTATTGAATCGTCATAGATGTCTTCTATCTTTTTGCATTTTACGCATACGACGTGGTGGTGAGGTTCCATGTTGGCGTCGTATCTCGCGGCGTGATACAGGGTGTTGACTACTGATATGAGCCCCATTCTCTCGAATGTCTCAAGCGTTCTGTACACGGTGGTAAGGGATATGTTCGGATAGTAGTCCTTTATGTTTTTATAGATCATCTCGGTGCTCGGGTGCTGCATGCTTCCCGCAAGCTCCCTGTATATCGCTATTCTCTGAGGAGTTACCTTAAGCCCCAGTTCTTTGCTTCTTTTTATGAATTGCGATATCTTGTTTTCGGTTCCGAGTTCCGAATTCTTCATAATCTGTCCCTTTAGGGGGATTATAACAGGCCAGTCTCAGTGTACCTTAAAAGTCTTTAAGTCTCAAACCGCATGCCATGCAGAAAACTGTCATTGAGTTTATGAAGAAAAACAGGGTCGTGGCCGTTATCAGGTCCACGAGTTACGAAAAATCTCTTGAATTTGCAAGGGGATGCGTTGACGGCGGGATAAGAGTCATAGAGATCATATCAATCTCTCCAGGTTCTGAAAGACTTCTTCGGGAGCTTGCCTCGCAGGGCGGAATATGCGTCGGGGCGGGTACGGTTCTTGACCGCGGTTCCGCCGAGCGGATGTCTGATTGCGGGGCCCGTTTCATAGTTTCTCCGCACACCGATCCCGGGATAATCGAGTATTGCCGGAAAAACAGCATCACGGTGATCTCAGGTGCCTTTACGTCCTCTGAGATGGTTAACGCCCGCAGCATCGGAGCGGACTTCGTAAAGATATTCCCCGCTTCGAGCTTCGGTCCTGGGTACGTGAAGGCCATAAAGGAGCCTCTCGGATTTATGGATATCATGGTTACCGGGGGAATTACCGCGGACAACATCCAGGATTATCTCTCGGCGGGAGCCGCACTTGCCGGGGTGTCTACAGCACTTTTGGGCGGAGGAGACGACTATCAGTCCATAAAACAAAGGGCCGAGGAGTTCTCCCGGTTCTCCACATGAAGATGGATACAAAGCCGCAGGCGAGGGAGTTTTATCTTGACTCAATAGACGAAGTATTTGCCGAGATTTTTTTTCTTTTCGGCGGCGGCTTTGAGGTCCGGATGGAAATCGCTTCCGAAACTTCGCTGGTAAGCTCTTCTTTCTCGCCCCGCATCACGGCGGTTGATCGAGAGGGGGCAGTCGATTTTGAGCTTTGTGCCTTTGAGTGTTCGGGGGTTTCTGCGGAGAACTTCGAGGAGTATCTTGGGATCCCGGTGCATACAAGCAGCGCGCTTGAGTTTTTTGACTATGTTTTTTCCCAAAGATCGAAAGTCGTCTGCGACGTAGATTTCGCGGGAAACAGCTGGATAATAACCGTTGTTAACTGAAAATGGTCATGATTTCCGCTGTTTTTAAATATTGATTTTCCTTTCCTGATTGCTTTTTTGCAGGCCTGCTTAAAACCTGTTACCTTAGCAAAATGAAGTTTTTACCGTTATTGCTGATGTTAGTGACCGCGTTCTCGCTACCTGCTTATGCCCAAAGCAGCGGGACGGGCCACGACTGGCATTCGGGAAACAGCTACTATTGGAATACGGATTCCGGGGGCAAGACGACCGTTCATGGCTTTGACACGAAAACAGGGGCGTACTGGAATGCGACTATCGAACCGGATGGGGACATGAAGGGCTACGACAGCAATTACAATCCCTGGAGTTACGATAGCGGGACGGGATATTACCATAATTTCGGCACAGGCGAGAATTGTATCGGAAAAGGCTATGTCCGTACATGTTACTGGGGAGGCGTGCTGAATGGTCCCATGGGCAGGGGCAATCAATGAGTAAGACGGTCGCTATGAAGATGGTCAGTAAGGGGGAGGATTGCCGGTGTCAAGGGCATTTGATAGACTCTAGAATCGCTCCAGAATCTCGTAATAGGTATTTCTCTGTGCGGGATTAAACCCGGCGCTTTTTATCATGTGAACAAGTTCGTCCACAGTCGAGCGGATCTTGTTCTCAGCGCACCCTAAGACGTTTTCGTCGTAAAGAGTCCCGCCAAGGTCGCTCGCGCCGTAGTGCAGGGACATTGAACCCATTTTTTTTCCCTGGGTAAACCAAGAGCCTTGTACATGCTTGAAGTTATCAAGGAATATCCTGCATACTGAGAGGACCCTAAGGTATCTCTCTCCACCGACCTCGTCTTTTATTCTTTTCTCAAGCAGGGTGTTCTTGGGCTTAAATGTCCAGGGGATAAACGCCAGGAAATTTCCCGTTTCATCCTGAAGCTCTCTTATTCTGAGTAGGTGCTCGATTATGTCCTCATCTTCCTCGAGGTGGCCGAACATCATGGTCGCAGTTGTTTTGAAGCCCGTCAGGTGAGCTTCCCTGGTGATTCTCATCCAGGTGTCGGCATCTATCTTGAGAGGGCTTATCGCTCTTCTCGCCCTGTTGGACAGTACCTCTGCTCCGCCTCCTGGTATTGTTCTTAGCCCCGCGTCCCAGAGGCTTTGCAGCACGTACCTCGTGTCGAGGTTTTCATACTTGGCAATGGCGGCTATCTCCGGGGCGGAGAATGCGTGGAGATGAAGATCTGGTATCTCTTTCGTGGTCCTTTTTACGATTTCGATGTAGTAGTCAAGCTTCAGTTCCGGGTTATGGCCGCCCTGCAGAAGGACGGTAGTGGCGCCGTTGTGGTAGGAAGTGCGCATTATCTCAATCACTTTGTCGACGCTCATGGTGTAGGCGTCGTAGGCGCCCGGCGGTCTCCAGAAGGCGCAGAAAAGACATTCCGTGTCGCAGACGTTCGTGTAATTGGGGTTTGTGTCCGCAACGAAGGTCACTATATTTTCCGGATTAAATTTTTTTCTTACTATATCGGCCAAGGAACCCAACTGGAGCAGGTCGGCCTTTCCGAGAAGCTGGGCGGCTTCGTCGGTCGATATACGCTTACCTTCAAAAACCTTCGCGTAGATATTTTCAAGCGAACTCATAGAGAAAATTAATAAAGCTAATAGCGGAGGCAAAGTCAATTCCGCAAGCGGTGTTCCTGAAACCAAATTCGAAACAGGTCCGAACGAAAAATCTCCAGCAGTTAAGAAAAAACGTAATAATCTAGAGATTTAGTGTCTATGCCTACGGGCTGGTGATGTGATAAAAGTTTAAAAGATTATTTGCGAGTGATTTTAAGGTTTTATCCAGAACTCTGACCGCCAGCGCTCCGTATTTACCACTCAGCTATTTCATTTGAATAAAAAAAGGAAGGCTAAGCTGTGGTAGCAACCTGGCCTTCCCATTCAAAGCGCAAAGACTTATAAAGAACCGCCTTGGCTCTTCCAAGGAGGTAACACAGATATGAAGCCATGTTACCGAAGAGTTAGTACTAATACCAGAAAAGAGAGATAATGTCAACCAGGAGGTTGACGTCAACCTACCATCCAAGCACTACATACTGTCCATTACTTGCAAGTGGTTTTACATTTGGAGAAGAAATGCGTGACTATTCTCTGATTTTCTTCGTGAGAAGGCGATTTATAATTGGAGGAAGTTGCAGTATTGGTATTACATTTAAGAAACTGTTAGTGTGAGGATACACATTTTGATAGAAGGTCGGGCTCTGCTGGTTCCCTACCGACTGTTTTTAAGATGACGTATAATGAGAAATAATGGAGTTCACGGAATTAAAGATGTTGTTCCCAAAAAAATATGCTCTGTACCTGTTCAGAGGTTTTGGACATCCATGGTCAAGATCTCAATTGTTGCCGTTTTGTGTATGATGGTAACGGCATGCTTCGCGGATTCTCGGGTATCCCCACCTGCTGTTATCTCACCTGATTCGTGCGGCGACAAGGCACCGGTTGTCACTCGCGGAATTCTTGAGCGGACTAGCGAGTCTGATTCTGTGATTCTAGCCCGTCGCATCTTAGAACTCCCGGATCCTTCCGAACACAGTCTGATCGACGAGATAGCGCGGGTCCTAGGGATAATACGTTCTACATGGCCGGAGATGGCCGAGGTGAACGCGCGCCCAAGATGGGAACCCGGGACGCTAATCCTGCGTTTGGAACCATCGTTGTTTGAGGCTGTGTCTGCCGGTCTGCCCGGAGAGGGCGTTTCCGCTCCCTTCTGCACAAGGCATCCCGAGTTTGACGCTCTTAACGCTGCGTTCGGCCTTCGAGCCGTGGAAATTCTTCCTTTTGAATATACGCGGGTCATCGTGATCAGGTTTGACCCGAGCGAGCATATCTACTCTGCGGGCGCATCATATGAGGAAATAGAAGAAGTCATTTACGCCAGGCCCGAGCTCATGTTGGGAGGTGGTTCCGATATTGAAGTGCTGCGGTCGGAGGGGAAATGGTACGCGGTGTTTCGCAGGGCATGGGGCGATTGTCCGTCGGGCTGTATTTTCTCAGAGCTCCACTTCTTTGTCGAACACAAAGGTGAAGTCGAACGAATTGATCCGGAGCGCGCAGCGAAAATCGAGGAATTTTCCAAGATCCTTGCGGAGCGCAGATGGACGCACCGGCCCGAAGGACAGTAGTTATTGGCCGGCTAGCTTGCTGCACAGAAGCAGTCGGTGCTGTTTTTCTTTGCTGTGTATTTTGATCCATTTTTGTTATTCTGTTTGAGGAGGTCTTGCCCGGTGGTATGTCGGGGTTTTCCCTTCCGTGACTGGTGTGCGCCGGGACTTGTAACCGAGGATTGATATCTGCTTAGGTGTGTGGCTTGAAGAAATTTCCTGAAAAAAAGCTCTTCCTTCTTTTTTTTCTGTTTCTTTGTCTTTCCTGCAGCGGCGCGGGGCTTTTCATTGGCCTCGACCGGGGTCTTGAGAGCGGAGACCAGGAGGATGCCTATTATTATTTTGCGCTTTCAAGACTTTATTTCGAGCAGGGAAATCTGCCGGCTGCGCTAGAGAACCTTGAAGCGGCGGAACAGATCGACCCAAAGTCTTCTGAAATAAAATACCGTCTCGCTCTAATTTATGTGATTCTCAATATGCGCGAGAAGGCCGTCGCCAAGTTTACCCAGTCCATAGTTCTTGATCCGTCAAATTCTCCGGCTTACAGGGACCTTGCCCGCATTTACCTCGCATACCCTGACGAAACCATGAAGAAGAGGGGCAAGAAATTCCTCCTCAAGGCCGCCGAGATCAATCCCGGAGACAGGGAAGTCTATCTGCTTCTTTGCGCAACTGAGCTGTATTCCGGCAATCTTGAGGAGGCGCAGCAGTACGCCGAAAAAAGCCTTTCGATAAGTCCTAGAGATGTCACGGGCCACTTCTACCTTGGAAATATCGCATCCAGACAAGATGATTTCGACACCGCCGTAAAGCACTACGAAAGGGCGCTTGAAATCCAGCGGACATACTACCCTGCTTTCGTCGGGCTTGTTGAAACCCTTGAGAAGGCGAAAAGAATTGAAGAGGCGATAGAACAGTACGAGTCGGCGATCAGGAAATTTGCCCCTTACCGGGATGTCTTTATTTCCTACGGGAACATGCTTTACCGCCAGCGCAGGTTCGAAGAGGCCATCAAACAGTACCGCAATGCGGAGGCCTCGGATCCGGACAATCCCGAGATCAGGTTCAGAGTCGGTCTCCTGCATCTTGAAAGCGGTAATTATGAAGAGGCGATCGGGAAACTGAAGCAGGTTATCAACCGTCTTCCCGCCCACTTCGAGGCAAAATACTACTCTGCCTTAGCCCACACTAAGCTGGGACGGTATCACCAGTCAAGAAAGCTTCTCGATTCCATACCCGAGAGTTCCGACCTTTACATAGACGCAGTCATCCACGGGGCCTACATACATGAGCTTGAAGGTTCGCCGCAGAAGGCAATCAAGATACTGAAACCGCTTTACGAGAAGAACCCGTACAATCCCAAGGCCGTGAATTCCCTGGGGGAACTCTACGGAAGGCAGGATAGGCAGGAAGACTCGATTTCCTTGTACGGCAAGTATCTTGAAAAGCACCCCGAAGACGAATCCGTTCTTTATTCTCTAGGAGTCTCCTACTATTACAGCGACCGCATACCGGAGGCGCTCTCGGTAATGGAGGATATAGTCAGCAGGAATCCGCAGAGTTTCGATGCGATGAATTTCATCGGGTACACATACGCCGAGCGGGGGAAAAAACTTGATTACGCCGAGGAACTCATTAGCAGGGCTCTTGAGCTTGCTCCCGGGCGAGGTTACATAATCGATAGCCTTGGGTGGGTTTACTACCAGAAGGGCGATTTCACCAGAGCTCTTGAGTATCTGCTTCGCGCCTCGAAGATCCCTCCTCCCGACGCGGCCATTTTAGAGCACGTGGGCGATGTGTATGAGAAACTTGGTAGAAGAGAACTCGCGGCGGAGAATTACGCAAGGGCCCTTGAGCTTCTGGATTCCAAGAAGCTTGTTACGGCTGAAGATAGAAAAATCCGCGCGAGACTTCAAGAAAAGCTAAAGGAATTCAAACGCGATGAGGCATAGATGGGTTTTTATTCCGCTCGTTTTTCTCCTTTTTTCCTGCGCCGGCAAACTCCCGCCCGTTACTGCAGACCATCCTGATCTCTCCGCCATATTGGCAAAGGCGAAACGCACTCAGATGGGCTTTACTTCGATAAAAGCCAGAGCGAGGATATCAATAAAATCCCCGCAGGGGAAAATTGTTTTCGATCAGGTGGCCACCGTCGTCCGCCCGGAGTTTTTGAAAGTTTCGGTTTTCGCTCCTTTCGGCGAGATGCTCGCAAGGATAATTTCCGACGGAGAAAGCGTGAGAATGAAGACCAACTGGGAAGAGTTGATCTTTGAGAATCCGAAAGATTTCAGACTTTCCTACCTTTATCCGGGACTCCCGCCCCAGCTCGGAGTTGAGGACATAGTAAACTTCCTGCTGGGGGGATCCCCGTTTGCTATTCCCCAGAAAAACTACTCTGTGCGGGCCGGGGAGAAGGAAGGGGAGATAATTTTCGTGTTTTCGGGAAGTGCCCCCCTGCGGGTCACGGTCGATTTCCCGAAAAACTTCATAACCAGAGTAGAAGGCACTCTTTCTGACGGAGAGAAAGCTAAAATTGAGTTCTCGCTTCTGAAACGGATTACCTCAGACACCTATTTCCCGAGAAAACTGCTGTTTGAGACGGCCGATTACAGTCTCAACGTGAATTATGACGAGAATTTGCGGGTAAACTCAAAGGCGGATATTTCTTTTTTCCGATCCGCGGAGGAACAGTGAATTGTCGCAGAAACCGCTTGTAAGAAACTTCGTAATAAGAAACCGTTTGGGTCTTCACGCAAGAGCGGCTGCGGTTCTGGTCGCCCTGACCAGCAGATTCAGTTCCAGTATAATGATAAAGAAAGACAGTTTCGAGATAGACGGAAAAAGCATACTGGGCGTTCTGTCCCTTGCGGCCATTTGTGGCACTGAAGTTGCCGTTACGATAGAAGGGGAAGACTCGGCGCTTGCAATGAAGGAAGTCTCCCGTCTGATTGAAAGCGGCTTCGGAGAAGGGGTTAATCTGGAGAACTGAGTTCGGGGCACTCTACAAACAAAATAAGCTGAGCTTGGCTTTCAAGAGAAAAACACTGTTAGAACCATGAAGATTATAAGGATAAACTCGAAAAACCTGGAAAGAAGGTCAAGAGAAATAGAGAAATCGGCCTCACATTTCGATCCTGAGCTCGTTTCGCAGACGGAAAAGATTGTAGAGGATGTCAGAGAGCAGGGAGATTCGGCGCTTTTTCGGTATGCGAAGAAGTTTGATGGACTGCATGTAACTGCGAAAAACGTAAAGGTCACCGATCGTGAGTTTGAAGAAGCGAGAACAGCCGTCGCGCCGGGCATTGCAAGGGATCTTAAGAAAGCCGCTTCGCGGATTCGCTCCTACCAGAAAAAGAAGCTTCCAAGGGCCGGAGTCTACAAGGATGCGCTCGGAAACGAACTTGGCTGGCTGATAAGACCTATTGAGAAGGTGGGAGTTTATGTTCCTGGAGGCAAGGCTTCGTACCCTTCGACCGTACTCATGACCGCCATACCGGCTCGGGTTGCCGGAGCAATCGAGATAAGCGTTGTCACCCCGTGTTCCGGGAAACGGGTGAACCCCGAGATTCTTCTGGCGTGCGAGATTGCCGGGGTGAGCAACGTCTACAAAATAGGCGGGGCCCACGCCATAGCAGCCATGGCTTTTGGAACCAGGAGCATACCGAAAGTGGATAAAGTAGTAGGCCCGGGGAATATCTATGTTACGATAGCCAAAAAACTGGTTTATGGTTTCTGCGACATTGACATGCTGGCAGGGCCGACCGAGGTTCTGATTATCGCCGACGGTTCGTGTCCGGCGGGATGGGTGGCTGCGGACCTGCTTGCCCAGGCCGAGCATGACGAAATGTCAATCCCGATTCTCGCGACCACCAGCTACGATTACGGTAAAGAGGTGAAAAAGGAAGTGCTCTCGCAGCTAAAGGAGCTTGACAGGGAAGAAATCGCGGGCGCCGCGGTCTCAAACAACGGGAGAATCTACGTAACCGAGAACATGGAGCAGGCCGTGGCGCTCTCAAACGCGGTTGCTCCCGAGCACCTTGAACTCTGCGTGCGCGCCCCCAAATCTCTTCTCAAGGGTATAAAACACGCGGGAGCCGTGTTTATGGGTTCTCTCTCGACCGAGCCTTTCGGTGATTATGTCTCGGGTCCAAGTCACGTTCTTCCAACGGGAGGGGCGGCGAGGTTCTCTTCCCCTCTTAGCGTTTATGATTTCCTGAGGATGCCAAGCACCATATCGATGTCGAAAAAAGGCTTTTCGTCTCTCGGCGCAACGGTTATGAACCTTGCCCATGCCGAGGGCCTTTCAGGTCACGCATTTTCGGTAAAAAGACGGATTGAGGATTCCTGAGCAATGTTCACCCTACTGTTTAGGGCGGGAGACGCCAGTGTCTGACGCAGGTTCAATTAAAAGCAGGATTTCTAAAAGCGTAAGGTCAATATCTGCCTACTCGGTGCCGAGGATTGAGTGCTCGGTGAAGCTTGATGGAAACGAAAGCCCTTACGATTTTGAGGGAGAAGAGAAGGTTGCGCTCTCTGAGCGGCTCGCGAGACTTCCCGTAAATCGTTATCCGGATCCCGAAGCTCTTGGAGTAAGAACCTCTCTTTCCCGTGCTGTAGATTTCCCCCTAGATGGCATATTGCTTGGCAACGGCTCAGATGAGATCATACAGATGATTATCGAGGTGTTCGGGGGAAAAAGCGGCCGCGTGCTCGTGCCCTCCCCGACTTTCTCAATGTACAGGATCACGTCGCTTATTCTTGGAAGACAGGTGACGGAGGTTGAGCTTGATGAAAGCTTTGATATAGATCTCAAGCAGACTTTGGAGACGATTCGCACGCAGGACCCTGACATCGTTTTTCTCGCGACTCCGAACAATCCTACTGGGAACTCTTTTTCGGAAGAGAAAGTGCTTGAGATCCTAGAGGCAAGCGGCGGCGCGGTGGTTGTCGACGAGGCCTACTGCGATTTTTCGAAAAAAAGCTATATCCCCCATATAGATAAATATGAAAACCTGCTGGTACTGAGAACAATGTCCAAGATAGGGTTTGCGGGAGCGAGGCTTGGAATGTTCTTTGCACAACCGCAGATCGCAGACGAAGTGAACAAGACGCGTCTTCCCTACAACATAAATTCTTTTAGTCAGCACGTGATGTCTTTTGCTCTTGAAAACCCCGAGGCTATTGAGCGGAAGATAAGCCTTGTATTGAGCGAGAGAGAAAAAGTTCGTGCGTCGCTTGAGCGGATTGAGGAAATTCATGTTTATCCAACAGACGCGAATTTTTTCCTGGTACGGGTTCCAGACGCGGATTTTCTTTTCGAAGAACTGGTCAAAAACGATATTCTGGTTCGCCGCTTCAAGGGAGAGGGACGCCTTGCAAACTGCCTCAGGATCACGGTTGGAACCAGGGAGGAAAACGATCAGCTTATCCAAACCCTAGTCAGCATATTTTCTTCCTAAGTAGCTTTTCACTACGAAAATCTTGCTTAAAGCCGTTCTCTGCGCACCTGACTGATCTCTTCTCTTTGAGGAAAAGTTAATACAATAAATATTCGAATTTTCGCCTGAAACGTGATTTATTGCATATACAATATACTATTTTGCTTGAATGTGGATTTTAAGTAGTGTATATTCTAATATCAATAATTCACGTTTTTGGTGATTTATGGACAATAGAACTATACCACAAAGATCGATACCGCAAGGCAGACGCAACCTTGTAGCCGTGATCAATGAGGCTGGTGACATCATTCGAATTGAAGATGTTGTCTCTGCGCTTCCGGTGAAGAGGCCGGCTGCCGCCAAGCTGCTTTCACGCTGGGCTAGCCAGGGCTGGCTAAGGCGTGTAGGGACGGGTGCCTATGTTGCGGTGCCTCTTGATTCTCTTGAAAGCGAGCGGATTCTGGATGATCCCTGGATACTGGTTCCGGTTCTTTATGCGCCTGCCTATATTGGTGGATGGACTGCCGCGGAACACTGGAACCTCACCGAGCAACTGTTCCGCCGAATTCTTGTCATGACCACGAAAACAGTGCGTAGAAAACACGAGATACGAGATGGGGCACAATTCATGTTGCGTCATATAGAGGAACGGAAATTCTTCGGCACTAAGGCGGTCTGGCGCGGACGGTCCAAAATTCTGGTTTCTGACGTTCACCGGACGATTGTCGATATGCTTGATGAACCGTCCATCGGCGGGGGGAGTCAGCACATGGCAGATTGCCTGGCTGTTTACCTGAAGTGTCCTGATCGAAATGATGAAATGCTAATAGACTACGCGGAAGCGCTTGACAACGGCGCGGTTTTCAAACGGCTAGGTTTCTTAGCTGAAAAATATCCCAATACTGAGGTTTTGACCGAAACCTGTCTGAAGCATATGACAAAAGGGAATGCCAAACTTGATCCCGCATTGAAATGTTCTCGCTTGGTCTCAAAATGGCGTCTTCGGGTTCCGCCGAACTGGATAACGGGAGAAGGATATGATTAGCAAGCGTGAGATCATTGATGCGGCGACAATTAAGGGACTCAACCCCCACATCGTCGAGAAGGACTATGTTCTTGGCTGGTTGCTGTGGGGAATATGTAATCATGAGATATTGGGTAAAAACTGGCTTTTTAAGGGCGGCACCTGTCTGAAAAAATGCTTTTTTGAGACCTACAGGTTTTCTGAAGATCTCGATTTTACTCTTGTTGATTCCTCGCATATCGATGACGGTTTTCTTAAAATCGTGTTTGGGGAGATATGCGAACGCGTCTATGAACAGACCGGTATCGAACTGCCATTGCATTCTCACAAGTTTGACGTTTATCAAAACCCACGTGGCGGCAAATCCTGTCAAGCCCGGATAGGGTATCAGGGACCTGTGTCGCCACGTGGCAGAAGCATGCCGAGGGTTAAGCTTGATCTCACGGCTGATGAACTCGTGGTGCTGAGCCCGATTCAGTCACAGGTCTATCATCCTTACAGCGATGCCCCGAGCGGAGGTATCACCATACGATCATATGCATACGAAGAGGCGTTCGGCGAAAAGATAAGAGCACTTGCCGAACGGGGGCGACCTCGTGATTTGTACGATGTAATTAACCTGTTTCGCAATTCTGAGGCACGGCCTCCTGCTGCGGTATTAGATGATCTGCTCCGTCAAAAGTGCGAGTTCAAGAATCTTGATTTTCCTGTCTTCGCTCAACTTGAAATTAATAGACCTTTTCTAGAAAGCAGATGGGCGCAGATGTTATCCCATCAGCTGCCTGCCTTGCCTCCGTTTGTAACATTCTGGGACGAGCTACCTATTTTCTTTGAGTGGCTTCACGACGGAACTTTACCGCGGATTCCCGTCGCATATATTGGAGATGAAGGTGAAGAGGCTATACGAGAACGCATGTTGCGCCTGCCGATTTCCGCCGTGACTCAGTCCTATATCGAAATCATCCGTTTTGCCGCTTCCAGTTTGCTTTGCGTGGATCTAGACTACGAAGGACATACAGACCGCGTTGAACCCTATTCGCTTTGCCGTACTAGTAGGGGCAATGTGATCCTTAGGGCTTACAATGTGAATAAAAACGGACACAGCAGCTATCTGGTCAGCGGTATTAAAGGAGCAAGGGTCACCGGTCAGGTTTTCAAGCCCCGTTTCGTAATTGAATTGACGCCTACCGGTCCGGCAGTTATTTAGCTGATCTGAATTCAGTACGACGATGGATCCCTGTTGCTAGTCGTCATGTTTTCTTCCTAGGTAGCTTTTCACGACGAAGAGAATTGTCACAGCAAGTGCTATCCACGCGAAGATGTCTCCCACCCTTGAGTAGAGAGTTTCAAGCGAATCGATCAGAACTACCTCTCCCTTCAGATTCTCCGTAGTGAATATGCCCGTGCGGGCCTCTATCTTTCCGGTAGGAGATACGATCGCGCTTACCCCGCTGTTTGTTGATCTTACCAGGTAACGCCGCGTTTCAATCGCCCTCGGAATTGAGAGGAGCAGATGCTGGTAGGGAGCGATACTCCTTCCGAACCACGCGTCGTTTGTTAGGTTAACGAGGAGATTGGCTCCCATTTCCACGTAGTCCCTCGAAATCTTCGCCACTATGTCCTCATAGCATATAAGGGGCCCTATCCTCATATTCTTTCCAGGAATCTTAAGCACCCTGAGACCTTCCCCCGGGGTGAGGTCTCCCATCATGGGGAAGACCCTTTTCAGGAACTTAAGCTCCTCGTTTATCCAGGGAAAATATTCGCCCAGAAGAAAAAGCCGAGTCTTGCTGTAGTGGCCGAGGATATCACTTTGAGAATTGACCAGGAAGGCCGTGTTGTATTTTTTGTGGTCCTCTTCATCCCAGCCGTCCTCAAGCAGAGCAGGGTCTTGGGTAAAGGAAAGTCCTCCGATGAGGAAGTGCGCTGCGTGCCCCGTCGGCACTATGTCTGTTTGGTCTTCGATTCTGTATGAGGATTTGTCTTTGGGAAACCAGGACTGAACCGATGTCTCCGGCCAGATCACGAGGTCTGCCCCCGGAAGTCTTCGCGACATCTCCCTGTGTTTTTCCGTTATGATTGGTTCGTTGTCGAGGTTCTTTTCCGCGTAATCAAAATTTGCCTGAACCATCCCGATTTTCACCCGGGGCTCTGTCTTAAGGAAATTCTCAATTTCGTTTATTCTGAAGGATCCGTAGCCGAGCACAATTGCGATTGTGGCAATAGAGATCGCGGGTGTGGCAAGCGCAGGCTTTTTTCTCCGCCGCAAGTCGTCAACGAGGTAGAAGACCGATACATTTGCAAAAAACATCAGGAACCCCAGAAAATTTATCCCGAGCGTATCGACCACTTGTATTACCTTCGGATAGTACCCCTGGGAGACTCCTATTCCGTAGGGAAAGAGAACCGGAAAGAAAAATTCTGTGACCACCCAGGCAAAGGAAATCATGAGCGCGTTTGGGACACTTTTTCCTCGGCAGAGTCCAAACCTCGATATATACCAAGTGAAAATTCCGAATTGAAGTGATGAGTACACACAAAACAGGAACACAGCCGCCATGCTTGGGACCAAAGGGATTTCCCCGAACCTGTTGAGAGTTCCGACGAGCCAGTAAAGCGAGACGAGATTCATGGATGTCCCGGATATCATGCCTAGACGAAGCGACTGCGAAGCGCTTTTTCCCTGAAGCGCCAAAAGCATTGGGGCAAAGCATACCCAGCCCAGCACGCCGAGAGTGCTTGAAAAAAGGGATGCGGAAAAAAGAACCCCGGACAGTGCGGCTAGGATTTCGTTTCCGGTCGGCTTGGTTATCCGGATCGTTTTCATGCGTAGCTGCGAAATTGCGGGTTCAAGACGCTTCGTTGTGTTTGCGCAGAGATATGTATTTAAGCGCTCCAACAAGAATCAGTGCAAGCGCCATTATCTGCGCCACCGAAAGGCCGGATATCGGGCTTTCAGTGGTGTTTCTTATGAACTCGACAAAGAACCTTTCAAGACCCGCTAGTCCCAGATATATGCTGGCGAGCCAGCCAATAGGCTTGTCCTTCTTCCTTATCTTCCACAGTGCTAAGAACACAAACGACATTATGATCGTTTCATAAATCTGAGTCGGATGAACCGCCTCAAGTGTTGGGGGGGAACCCTTCGGAAACGGCATCGCCCAAGGGAGTGTGGAGGCGATTCCGTAATCGTCTCCAACTAGAAGACAGCCGACCCTTCCAGTCGCGTAGGCTATCGCAAGAGCCGGGGCGGTAGCGTCAAGAACTTTCCAGAAACTTTCTTTATGTTTTTTTGTTATTACGAAAGAGGCAAAGAGAGCCAGAAAAAGTCCCCCGTAGAAAGTAAGACCGCCCCTTAGAAGGAGATAGTGCATGGGGTAGGAGACAAGGTCGCTTAGGGGAACGTTCTCGATCAGGAAAAGGAGCTTGGCGCCCAGTATTCCTCCAACGAGAGCGGCGAGAAAAATGTGTTCGTGAAGTCGCCTGGACATTCCTTTTCTTTCAAATTCCATCCCGGAAATCCAGAAAGCGACAAGAAAAGAGATGGCGACCATCGCCCCGAAGGATGTAATATGAAAATCGCCTATTCTGAGAAGTTCGGGGAACATTTATTTCTTCTCTCTTCCGGGTTTAAGTTCTTTCTCCGCTTTGGAATTCGATCTTACGAGAAGAAATATGGACAAAAAAAGAGCTGTGCAGAGGATTATCTGAATCAGCAGGTTGGTTTTCATTTCCATGTTAAAGGACTTCCTCTTGGCTGGGCGATGACAATTTTAACGAACAGTTAAGGAAAATAAAAGTGCTGGTGCATGCTTGAATAACCTCCGCAAGCCGGTAAATTAGTCGGCTAATATGCTTCAGTCACCGGTGCTGGTTTTGAATAGGTTTTTCGTCCCTGTCTCGGTAACGAGTCTGAAAAGGGCCTTTATCCTTCTTTACGGTGGTGCTGCAAAGGCTGTAAACAGGGAGTATGAGACCTTCGACTTCGATTCGTGGAAGGATATACGTTCGGTCGACGCTGACGACTGCGTAAGGACCGTTACCAACGTTATAAAAGCTCCCCGGGTGATAATCCTCGTTAGGTATGAGGGGTATCACAGAAAACAGCCTAAGTTCAACAGGATAAACATTTTCAGAAGGGACGCGGACACATGCCAGTACTGCGCGAAGGCTTTTCCGAAAAGAGATCTTACCCTTGACCATGTGATTCCGCGGTCGATGGGCGGAAGAAGCACTTGGGACAATATAGTGTGCTGTTGCGTTAAGTGCAACAGAAAAAAGGGAGGAAAGACCCCCGAGCAGGCGAACATGAGACTGCTTGCCAAACCTGTGAAGCCTGCTGCCAGTATTTTTTCCAACCTCCATTTCAAAACCGTGAGGTATGAGGAGTGGGAGCCTTTTCTGAACTTTGTCGATATGTCTTACTGGAACGTTGAACTGATTGACTGAGGGCTTGTCTCAGGACGTGCTTCTGTTACAAGATCATTGTCCGTCCGCAGCCTCGGGACTTGGAAAGAAAAAGAAGATGAGATCAGCGCTTGCGGTTTTCTTTACGCTCTTGTTTATTCCCTGCTTGGCGACCGCGCAGATACAGCTTCCCCCGGTTGCTTCTCCGATAAAAAAAATACCGATTGCCGTCGCGGTGCTTAAGGCCAAGGGGGATTTAAGCGTATACGGGAAGAATTTCACTGATGTCCTGAAGAGCGATCTTACCAACGCGGCCCTCTTTGATGTCCGTCAAGTGAACATCCTGTTTTCATCCTCCTTTGAAGATATAGATTTCGAATATTTAGATGCCCAGAAAACCAGATATCTGGTGAGCGGAAATTTCGATGTCTCGCCTCGGGAGGTCTCTTACAATCTCATAGTTTACGATGTACCCAGCAGGCAGGAGCGCATGAGAAAGAGATACGTGGCATCTCCGCGCCACATAAGGAACGTGGTGCACAAGTTTGCAGGTGAACTTATGAGGGAGCTTGCCGGCCTCGACGGATTTTTTGACTCCGAGATAGTGTTTGTCAGGAGGGACGGTCATGGAAGTGATCTCTTTATCATGGATTACGACGGACATAATACAAAAAGGCTTACCAATCACGGCTCTTCAGTTCTCTCTCCTGACTGTTCGCCTGACGGAAGTCAAGTGGTTTTCACTTCGGACAGAAGCTGGGACCATGATGTCTACTTGCTGAATTTCAAGGCCACCCGCCTTCCCGCCGAGGGCAAGAGAATAACCCGGGGAATTCATCTCGACAATTCTCCGAGCTGGTCCCCAGATGGTAAGCGTGTGGCGTTTAGCCGTAATGGAGACATATACATAGCTTCGTCCTCGGGGGAAATGCTCAAGCGACTTACCAAGTCCCCTTCAATAGATATTTCCCCAACTTGGTCTCCCGACAGCAGAAAAATTGCCTTTGTCTCAGATCGGGCGGGAGCGCCGAACATATATGTGATAAGTTCCGAGGGTGGGCGAGCGGTAAGAATTACCTCGGAGGGTTACAATACCGACCCGGTTTGGTCTCCAAGCCCTTCGGTTAACCGTATAGTGTTTGTGAAAGTAAAAAAATCCGAGGCCGACATCTACTCCGTAGGACCTGACGGCCGGGGTCAGCAGAGGCTTACCTCTTCGGGAAGAAACGAGCATCCCTCGTGGTCTCCCGATGGCCACTACATCACTTTTTCTTCAAAGAGACTGGGGAAAAGGCAGATATACATCATGTACTTAAACGGTGAGAACAAGCTTCCGCTTTCCCGGGGCAAAAATGATTCGTTTTCCACTTGGTGCGTGAAGTAGCGGATGGGGAGGCTCTGCTCTTGAGACTTTTTATCGCGGCCTTTCTTCCAGAGGAAACAAAAGACGTGCTTTTTCGCTACGCTCAGTCGCTCAGGAGTTTTCTTCGAGGCGTAAGGTGGGAGCCGAGAGAGAAACTCCACGTCACGCTCAGGTTTCTTGGAGATGTTGATGAGTCGTGCCTTGAGGGTATATCAGCCGATGTGGGTTCCGCGGTTTGCGGCTCGGGGGGTGTTAAGTCTGGATTTGACGATTTCTACCTGTTTCCGGGCTCAAGAAATCCCAGAGTGTTGGCCTTAGGCCTTGTGAAAAGCGAGCAGTTCCAGTTTCTTTTTGACAAAGTGCAGAGTACGGTCCTGCGGAACGGGTTTGAGATGGAGAAAAGAAAATTCATTCCGCACGTGACTCTGGGTAGGATCAGGGGGGATTTCGAGGGAATCAGAAAAATTCCTCGGCCAGACGGAACGGAGTTCTCCATTACAAGAATCGGGATTATTCAAAGTGAGCTTGGACCCCGGGGGTCCCGCTACACCAGCCTCAGGACGTGGAATCTTCAGGGTGGCATTTGACAAAAGAATTTTTTAACAGGCAAAATAGTGCTTCCATAAAGTGCGGAGGATGTTATGCACGCTGTTATAAAAACCGGTGGAAAACAGTATATAGTCAAGCCGGGTGACATTATTGATATAGAAAAAATCTCCGGCGAACCCGGCGAAGAGGTAAACTTCGAGGAAGTTCTGCTTGTGTCCGCTGACGGAGAGGACATTAAGGTGGGCAGCCCTGTTGTTGAAAGTGCCAGGGTTGAGGGTAGAATAGTAAGACAGAAAAAGGGCGAGAAGATAGTAGTCTTCAAGTTCAAAAGAAGGAAAGGGTACAGGAAAAAGGCGGGCCATCGCCAGAACCTGACCAGCGTTGAAATTACGAGCATAAGCGCTTGATTCGCGGAGGCGAGTAAGCATGTCAACCAAAAAAGGCGGCGGAAGTTCCAAAAACGGAAGGGATTCAATAGGCAGGAGGCTTGGCGTAAAGAAATTCGGAGGCCAGCCGGTTGTCAAAGGGAACATAATAGTAAGGCAGCGTGGTACCAGCATTAAGCCTGGTCTGAACGTGGGGCTTGGAAAGGATTACACGATATTCGCAATGTCTGACGGGGTTGTGAAATTTCAGAAATCCGGAAAGGGCAGAACAAAGGTTTCCGTAGTTCCCGCCTGAGCGACCCCCCGTAAAACTAGTTTTTTGTTTTTCTCCTATTATAATTATTGATACCTTTACCGGCATGTTGTCCTTCTGGATAAGTTAGGCGGAAATTTACCTTGAGTCCTTTGAAAAACCGGAAAAAATCTTTCAATCTAGTTCCATTCTTTCCCGTATTTATTCTCTGTCTCCTGCTTTCATTTCTGGCGGTTTTCACTTTCCAGTATTTTTATTTCCCGGAAAGATACGCCGACCTCAGAGTTGCGGAGATGGAAGAAGTGTTCGGCGAGGAGGAGTTTTTCGCCGACCGCGCAAGAAGCGTTCTTGATACCAGAAATGATGTAGGATACGTAAGGCTCCTTGATCATAACGGGGTGCTTGAGAAGAGTTTCGGTTTTCAGGATGACAAGGGTTTTGAGAAGTTCACCCTTAAGGGACCTGAGGGAAAGACTGTCCTCTTGGGGCTGAGAAGTTCCGTCGGTGAGAAGTTCTACCTTGACGCTTTGCTCTGGAGTCTCATTTTCGCTTCCCTGATAGCAGTTATTTTCACCTTTCTAATACGCTTTATAAGTGATCGGGCATTCCGATTCCTAGGAGAATTCTCTGAAGCTGTAAGCTCTGTTGCCAGCGGAGATTATTCGGTTCGTCTGGATGGACGATCTTCGCTCATTGCGGGGGCAGGGGTTCAGTGGCTCTGCCGTGAATTCAACGAAATGACCTCTTCGCTTGAAGGCGGGTCAGCCGACCGGGACGACACGGGAGATTCGGCAGAGGTGGATTTTGACCGTTCGGATGAACTGCCGACGGATTTCCGGCCGAAGATAGTCTTAAGCCAGGAGCAATCTTCTGATGCTTCTCCATTTGAGGCTCCCGAAGATCCGTTTGATGAGGGTCTGGTGGAAATCGTGCATGTTGAAGAAGAGGATGCCGAACCTGAACAAGAAGCTCCCTCCGCCGTTACCGAAACTGCGGATTCCGAGGGAAAGAAGACAGATATCAGCATACTCGTCGTAAAGATCGCGGATTTTGAAACCCTGATAGAAGATGTTTCGCCATCCAGTGTCAACTCTCTTACGGCCGATTACAGAAAATCCGTTTCAACCACTATAGCCTCCTTTGGAGGAACGGTAGAGGCCATACTTCGCGATGAGGTCGTGGCTTTTTTCACTAACCCCGATCCCGGACCCGCTGCAAAGCTTAACTGCGTATGCTGCGCGGTTGAGATGATGCAGCTTTTCGCCGGGGTGGTTGATGGTCAGAAAGTATCTGCCCGGTCGGATATAAAGCTTAAGATGGGCATTTCCTCGGCTGATTTGCCGGTGTCAGATGAATCGGATGTTTTCGCGCTTGCAAAACCCTTTGTGGACGAGGCCAAGGCTCTTTGCAATGGAGCGAGGGCTTGGAGCGTATTTGTTACGACCGGTTTCCGCGAGGGCGCGAGCGATTATCTCGAAGTGAGACGTGAAAAGGTCGATGGAAATCTCTGTTACGCCATTACCGGGGTTGAGGAAGAAGCGCTGCAGCGGGCCGGAAGATAGCGTTCTTTCCTTGCTTCGTTCCGCTCTTTCAATTCAGTTTTCTACCATTCCTGTTATATTTTCTCATCCGGGCTGAACAACCGGTTTTGCAGACGGTTGGGGTTTACCCTTTTGCATCCCGGGGGTTGCTAGATGAAAGGATACGAAGTTAGAAGAGAATTTATCGAGTATTTCTCCGCAAATGGGCACGAACCGGTGCGCAGTTCCACTCTTATACCGGAGAACGATCCGACTCTCCTTTTTACCAACGCCGGGATGGTTCAGTTCAAAAATGTTTTCACGGGGAACGAAACTAGGGATTTCAAAAGGGCGGTTTCTTCCCAGAAGTGCCTCAGGGCCGGAGGAAAGCACAACGATCTTGACAATGTAGGGTATACAGCGAGACACCACACTTTTTTTGAAATGCTCGGGAATTTTTCCTTTGGCGACTACTTCAAGGAAGGAGCCATCAATTACGGATGGGATCTTATGACTAATGTTTACGGGCTGCCTAAGGAAAAACTCTGGGTCACCGTTTATAAAGACGACGACGAAGCTTTTGATATCTGGAATAAAGATATCGGTGTTGCCAAGAAAAGAATCGTGAGGCTGGGGGAGAAAGACAATTTCTGGTCAATGGGGGATACGGGTCCGTGCGGTCCGTGTTCCGAGATACTGATAGATCAGGGAGAATCGCTCGGTTGCGGTAAAGTCGGATGCGCTGTCGGATGCGAGTGCGATCGTTACCTTGAGCTCTGGAACCTGGTGTTCATGCAGTTTGAGAGAAATGAGAAGGGAGAGATGACGCCTCTTCCCCGTCCCAGCATCGACACGGGGCTTGGACTTGAAAGACTTGCGGCGGTTCTTCAAGGCGCAAGAAGCAACTATGAGACCGACCTCTTAAGAGGGGTAATAAGCAAGATAGAGGAGCTTTCCGGGAGAGATTATTCCACGGACCGCTCGACCGAGGTTGCGATGAGGGTTATAGCGGACCACTCAAGAGCGGTCGCTTTTCTCATCTCGGACGGGGTATTCCCGTCAAACGAGGGTAGGGGATACGTTCTTAGGAGAATACTCAGAAGAGCCGTCCGCCACTCGAAGTTTTTGGGGATAGACGAACCTTTTATCTACAGAGTCCTGCCCGCGGTTGAGGGGATCATGGCTGATGCATATCCTGAGATCAGGGAAAAGGGGGATTTCGTATCCCAAGTTGTAAAAAGCGAGGAGGAGAGATTCCTCGAGACGGTGGACAGGGGACTTGAACTTCTTAACCAGGAAATCGCGAAGCTTGGGAAAAAGAAGAAGCTTCCGGGCAAGGTGGTTTTCAGTCTTTACGATACATACGGGTTCCCGGTTGACCTAACCGAAGACATAACTAGAAACGAGGGCATAGATATTGACCTCCAGGGCTTTGAGAAGGAAATGGAGAGACAGAGAACCAAGTCAAGAAAAGCCCGTGGCGGCGGAGAAAACGACCTTACATCTGTTTTGCTTGAACTCGCCGGAGAGATGACAACAGAGTTTGTTGGCTACAAGACCCTTTCTTCCGAAGGCTCGGTTACTGGAATAATAAGTCAGGGAGAGATTTCCGATACAGCTTGGGAGGGTCAAGAAGCCCAGATAATTACCGATATTACTCCTTTTTATGGGGAATCGGGCGGACAGATCGGGGACAGGGGCGAGATTGCCGGGCCGGGATTTCACGCTAAAGTCCTCGATACGAAAAAGCTCACCCCCACGTTTTTCATCCACAATGTCATTGTCGAGAAGGGGAATGCGCAGGTCGGTGATCAGGTACACCTGGATGTTGACCCCGTGTTCAGACAGGGGGTCATGGCTCACCATACCTCAACACATGTGCTTCACGCCGTTTTAAAGGAAGTTCTCGGCACTCACGTTAACCAGGCGGGATCATTCGTCGGGCCCGACAGGCTCAGGTTTGACTTCAGCCATTATTCCTCGATTGAAAAACAGCAACTTGATTCAATAGAACAGATCATTAACGAGAGAGTAAGGCGTGACGATGAGGTTGTGACAAAGGAAGATGTTTCGTACGACGAAGCCATAAAGGACGGGGCCACCGCTATATTCGAAGAGAAATACGGCGACAGGGTGAGAGTGGTGATGATAGGGGACTACAGCAAGGAACTTTGCGGAGGTACCCATATCAGGGCCTCGGGTGAGATAGGAATGGTGAAAATAGTGTCTGAGAGCGCGTCTTCTGCGGGAGTAAGAAGGATAGAGGCCGTAAGCGGTCAGGCGGCATGGAATTACATGAAAGGGCAGGAAGATATCCTGAACGAATTTTCCACCACCCTTAACGCTCCCCGTTCCGAACTTCTTTCTAGACTTGCCGGAGTGATTGATGAAAATGCCCGCCTCCAGGCGGAAATCGAATCTTCCAGGGCGAGGACTCTTGTGGAAACGGCCGCCGGGCTGATTGACAAAGTTGAGGATGTGGGAGGAGTCAATCTCCTTCGGGTCAAAGTTTCTGTTTCGAAACCTGCGGAACTGCGTTCTCTTTGGGATTATTTGAAGGGGAAAATGAATAACGCCATCGCCGTGCTTGTCGCTGAGAACGGAGGCCGGGTTTTTATTCTTGTGGGTATTACCAAGGATCTTGTCGGCAGTTATCACGCTGGAAAAATCGTAAAGGAGCTTGCCGGAATTGTAGGTGGAAAAGGGGGCGGGGGTGCCGAGATGGCGCAGGCGGGCGGAAACATGCCCGGCAACATACCGAATATGCTGAATTATCTGGGAGAGATTATATGAAAAAGATTGTCAATTTCTTTTTAGGTACTGTGCCGACAGGAAACAATAGAATAGAATTTCTGGCAGGCAGTTTGGCAGTTTTTCTGCTTGTTTTCCTGATAAGTCCAAATGCCGGTTTTTCAGGCGTTGTACCGGATGATCTAACGCAGAGCGAAACCGAGGACCATTCTACGCAGAGCGAGACCGGACTTGTGCGTTTTAACAATTACGCGGGCGTCTTTGCCGGTCCTGGTTTTATGAGAAACCGGATATTAGATGTTGACGGTTTTGCTAACTGGGGTAATCCCGGTTCGGTTTCCAAATATGACGATACGGGCTTTGTCGGCGGCGTTCTTGTAGGAAGAAAACTTGATGTTGGTGGCTTGACCCTGAGAATGGAGCTTGACGGTACGTTGACCAACGTGTCGGCATCGACCGACAAGCTTGATCCTGAAGGTTTGGACGAAACTGCCGAATCGGAATTTTCGTGGATCGTTTCTGCCCGCGGAGGAGTTGAACAAGGAATCGGCTGTGTAACGGTGTTTGTCACGGGAGGGCTGGCTCTTGCCGGCATCAGCAACTCGGTGACCGATATTGATTCCGGTGATTCGGGTTCCATGGTTGACCCCGACGATTCTTTCAGCAAAGATTCAACGGAAGTGGGTTGGGTGATCGGAGCTGGTGCGGAAGCCGCGTTGTCCGATGCCTGGGCTTTGAGGCTTGAGGGCTTATATCTGGATTTCGGAGAGAGCACTCATCTTGTTAATCGTTCCGCAAATAACCGCTGCTGCGGGCCCGAAACTCCCAGAAGGGCCGCATCCTACGAGGTTGAAAACAGACTTTCCACCGCCCGCCTGGCAATAATTCGCCGGTTCTGATTTCAATAAATCCATCGGACTATCTTGTGAATTCCAAGGGGCCTTTGAAGAATTGCTCTTTGCGATGCTCAGGCTATCCAGGCAAATAGTAGGGTTCATTCCTACTCAGAAAATTCATAGAGGGGGGATGAATAGTGGGTATTTAAAGGCCCCGGAAAAGGTGATTGCGAGAGGAGACAATCAGATTTTTTGCTGAAGCGGAATCGAGGGTCCCCTATGAATTCACGGCGACTGGCCCTATGTCTTCATTTCTACGTGAAGTCACCGCCATGTCCCAGAAACCACAAGGGACCTCGATCCGCTAGATTTTTTCCGTCTCGCTTGGAGAAAACGGAAATCAAAACGCATATTTCATTACCAGACTGACCCCAAATGCACTTAAGTCCTCAGTTTCAATCGTGTACTCAACCGTATTTGTTCCCGGGCCGTTGTTTGGTTCATGACCCCGCAACTGGTCCCACACATCTCCGCCGCTGAATTTGGCGTACTTAACCCAGCGACCCTTGACTCCGATGGAGGCGCTTTCGGTCAGCATGTAGTCTACTCCTACAATCGCCTGGTAACCGAACACTGTATCTTCGAGAGTATGGCTTGCCGTGCTCGTGACGCCGGCGATTCTTTGATGCAGAGCTTGGCGATCCTGTTCTTCGTTGCCGGAACCTAGATATTCCGCATCATCCGCCGTCGTAATTACATCCGGGTTTATGTTACGAGCCCAGACAGCGTCAAATTCCAATTCGGCCATTCCGAAACCTACTCCACCTCCGACGTAAGGACGGAGTTGCCCGGAGACCGGGAGGTCATAGTAAACGTTGACAAACAGACTGTTTATATTTACCGCTCCTATGCGCTCATCGGAACGGACAAGCTCCTGATCTGCTTTATCCGCAATATCCTGACCTCCTCCAACAACCGAGGATGTCGTATCGTATTGCGAGCCGAAATAAAAATACTCGGCTTCAATCCTCGCGCCCAAGTCTGTGCTGACGCCCAAAGCGACTCCAGCGATTACTCCCGTTGAACCGTCAAAGCTGTTATTCCAGACTGATGTCTCGTAAGAACATACGCCAGGGTCGAAATGACTGTCGCCTTCTGGGTTTAAGTGTTGATCGCACAGCGTGCCGAAATCATTATCACTGGCGTCGGTATCCAGAGAATTCCCGATGCCGAGTCCCAATTCAGTACTTATATACAACTGCTGGGCATTTGATGAAAAAGGAATCAGTATGAGGAGAAGTAAAAAAGAGGTAAAGGTTATGAATCTGCTCATTTCATACCTCCTATTAGATTTGCTATGTAGGAATAAAAACCCGCACACCCTACTATAGAACATATTATAATTCGGGTCCTAATTCAATTAAAATTTGCAACTGTGATTGAAAAATGGAAGATTTATAAATAGTTAGAAATTTCAGGGAGTTATAAGTAAAAATCCTCTCGAACCTGTGCTTACCCCAGAAATTCTATACGTGAAAATGTTCTTTTTGGAATTCCTGCTTGATTTTCTTAAGAGCGTTTTTTTCTATCTGTCTTACACGTTCTCTTGAGATGCCGAATTTACGGGAAAGCTTTTCAAGAGTTTCGGGAGAATCGGTGAGAACCCGTCTTTCGATAATGTATCTTTCCCTGTCCTTTAGGTTCGCCAGGGTTTCTTTTATCTTCTTGGCCACAAGCGGGCGGATCTGGGAATCTTCGAGGAACTGCTCCTGATCAAACGTGTCTCCCAGCATGTCAACGTAGGTCCGTTCCGTGCTGCCTTCTATGTTTGCGTCAAGAGACAGGTCTTTTCCCGACATTATCCGATCCATCTCGATCACCTGGCTGTCCGGCACGTCAAGTTCCTTGGCTATCTCGGAGTAAATATCCTCCCCCATCTCGGCCCCTGTAGCTTCAATCTTGCTTTTCGTTGACCTCAGTTTGTAGAAGAGCTTTCTTTGCGACTGGTTCGTCCCGACTTTTACCAGGCTCCAGCTCTTCATTATGTGGTTCTGCATGTATGCTCTTATCCACCAGACTGCGTATGAGATGAGTCTGTATCCCTTGGTAGGATCAAAGCCTCTTACGGCCTTCATGAGCCCTATGTTGCCTTCCTGGATAAGATCTAGGGTGTTTATGTTGTAGTTCTTATATTCGTTTGCAATACGCACGACGAACTTCAGGTTTGATACGATCAGTTTTCTGGCGGCCTCAAGATCACCCGTTTCCCTGTGCATCATTGCGAGTTCATATTCTTCTTCCCTGCTCAAAACAGGGTAGTCTCTGATCTGTGCCAGATAGCTTTGCAGGGAGTTTGAAAGTACTGGAAGAGATGAACTCACTTTCTCCGGCTTTTTTTCTTCTTTTTCGGCCATTTTCACTCGGTATTAGATTTGTTGACTGTTTTTCTTATCTATATAAAATTAACTATTCTTTGGCTTTTTTCTATTTTCAACAGTTCCGGCGTAGCTCAGTTGGCAGAGCAGATGACTGTTAATCATCGGGTCGCAGGTTCGAGCCCTGCCGCCGGAGCCAAATTTTTGTTCCTAAAAATCTGTTTCATGCAGCTTATGCCAGGGAACGATATTTCCGTCCGCACGTTTCTGAAATTGATCACCGCCATAGACTATGATGGCGTTACACGGACTGGGTAATTCGGTTAAATGCCGACGGACGCGCCGTATCCCGCTGAACAGACTGGACGATGCCGTCGCGGTGGATTTTGCATCGACAAGAGTAATGCGGGAGGGAGACTCAATGATAAGATCTCCTTCCGCTCCGTTGCGGTCGCGGTAAAATGACAGACCTCCCGTTTCACCCCTGTTGCTTCGATGTTTTTTTATCTCGGAGATTGCCCAGGTTTCGAAGATTGGCCCGCGGAGTGGATGTGAGTGCAGTTGCTCGGGCGTACGGATGCCCAGAAGCCAGCAGACAAGCCCGGTGTCGTAGAAATGCAGTTTCGGCATTTTCACAAGCCTCTTGCGCAGATTCGAGTGAAACGGCGGAAGGCGGAAAATGATAAAACTCGTCTCAAGTATGTTAAGCCAGGCTTTCGCGCTCGGTTGTGATATGCCGCAGTCATCAGCCAACGACGAATAGTTAAGCAGTTGCGCCGTACGGCCGGCACATAGTTGGATAAACCGTTGGAATGTCGCAATATCGGCCACATTGCTGATTGTCCGCACGTCACGTTCTATGTAAGTGGTAACATACGAGCGGAACCAGTCTGCCGGGTCAAGATCAAGATCAAATATGCGCGGGTATCCACCGGCAAAAAGGGTTTCTCCGAGATTCCCGGGATATTTGTCAAACCGCTTAATTTCCTCATGTACTAGAGGAAACAGGTTGTATACCGCTGTCCTCCCCGCTAACGACTGACTGACCGACTTGAGTAAAGAAAAGTTCTGTGAACCCGTTAGTATCCAACGCCCGGGGGCCGGATCCTCGTCGATTATACCTTGCAGATAGGAAAGAAGATCAGGCGCGCGCTGTACCTCATCGATAATGCAGCCTTTTGGAAATTGAGCCAGAAAAGCCCGAGGGTCTTCCGTCGCGAAAGCTCGTACATCCAGAGCTTCGAGGCTTGAGTACGGGTGACGCGGAAACAGGGACTTGCACAGGGTTGTCTTACCGCTTTGCCGAGGTCCCGTAAGCGTTATGGAGGGAAACTTCCGTGCCGCTTCAATGAGTTTTGGTGCCAGATTGCGATCAATCATAATAAGCCGCAGTCTAACGGATAAATTAGGCTATTTCAAATTATTTCTTTGAAATAGCCTAGAATCTGTTTCGGGAGTTCCCTAGATCAGGTAGTAAATCAGCATGAAGAGGTACCGCATGTTCGGGCTTGAGTTGTGAGTCTCGAGCCTTGCCGAGAGGTCCCCTATGCCACCGAAGAATGAGTCGTTATAGACTTCCGCCACTCTTTTGAACTCATCGAACTTGATAAGCGGTGGTTCGCGAACGGCAAGCGGCCTCACGTTTTTCTCTGCGGAAGTTATCCTGATTCCGTCACCTTCTGTAGTGGCCAGAAACCATCGCTGGGAGTCTTCGAGCATGAGCTCTATGCCGCCTTCGGTTTTCTGTCTAAGAAGTTCCCACTCCTGCTCCTTGGATTCGCTGAAAGGTATTTTTCTGTCTGCAAGCATTTTTTCTCTCCGGAAAATTGTTTTTAAGGTTTTATTCTACACCATGGCGGAAAAATACATAACCCGGCTAACCGAGAAGCGGTCTCAGATGCTCTCCCGTGTAGGAGTTTTTTACAGAAGCAACCTGCTCCGGAGTGCCGGAGGCCACTATGCGTCCCCCGTTGTCTCCTCCCTCAGGTCCGAGGTCAATTACATAATCCGCACATTTTATCATCTCAAGGTTGTGCTCTATGACTATTACGCTGTTGCCGACGTCGACAAGCCTGTTGAGAACGTCGAGGAGTTTTCCTATGTCGTCGATGTGAAGTCCGACCGTGGGCTCGTCAAGGATGTAGAGGATATTGTTTTTTTCTTTTTTCGAGAGTTCCCTGGCTATCTTTATTCTCTGCGCCTCTCCCCCCGACAGCGTCGTTGCGGGCTGACCGAGCCTCAGATAGCCGCACCCGACATCCTTTAGAACCTTGAGTTTTCTGGTAACGGTCGGGCTTCCCGAGAAAAAACCCATGGCCTGATCGACGGTGAGGTTAAGTATGTCGTCTATGTTTTTCCCCTTGTACCTGTAACTTAGCACTTCTTTTCCAAACCTTTTTCCTCCGCATTCCTCGCACGTCACCATTACGTCGGCGAGAAAGTGCATCTCGACCCTGTGGCTTCCCTCACCCATGCATTTCTCGCAGCGTCCTCCCCTCACATTGAAGGAAAAATGCGATGGGGTGAGCTTGCGGAGCTTCGCCTGGTAGTGTCTGGCGAGGATTTTGCGTATGTCGTCGTAAACCTTTATGTAAGTGGCGGGATTTGATCTCGATGTTCTTCCTATGCTTGCCTGATCAAGGATTATCACGTCGTCTATATATTCTGTGCCCTCTGTGCGTTCGTGTTTTCCGACCCTTTCAGTTTTCCTTTTGAATTTTCTTAGAAGAGCGTTATAAAGGATGTCGTTTACAAGCGAGCTTTTCCCCGAACCCGATACCCCGGTTACGCACGTGAGAGTTCCAAGGGGAAAACTGACGTCTATACTCTTAAGGTTGTTTTCACTCGCGCCCATTACGTCTATTGAATTACCTGTGGTTTTTCTGCGGGAACCGGGAACTTCGATTTTCTTTTCGTTTGCGAGGTATTTTTTTGTGGTCGAGTTTTTCGCCGAACGCAGAAAACTCTTCAGGGTCCCCTGGTACACGACTTCTCCCCCGCTGTCTCCCGCCCGGGGACCGAGTTCCACTATGTAGTCGGCGGACTTTACGGTGTCAAGGTCGTGCTCTATTAGTATGATGGTGTTGTTTCTTCCCCGGAGTTCTCTTATCAGCGAATTAAGCCGGCTCATGTCCCTTGCGTGCAGGCCGATCGAGGGCTCGTCCAGAATATACAGGGTCTCGGTAAGCCGCGAACTCATCTGGCAGGCAAGGTTTATCCTCTGTGCTTCTCCGCCCGAGAGAGTGCGGGTGAGCCTCGAGAGGGTCAGGTAGTCAAGCCCCACGTGGATAAGAAAATCCAGCCGTGAATTTATTTCCTTCATTATGTCGGAGGCAATCTCGAGCTCCTGAGCGGACAGGGTCAAGCGGTCAGACCAGGATTTTAGATCCTTTACGGACATCTGGGAGAGATGGAATATGCTTTTTCCTTCCATCCGCACGTTAAGCGCTTTTTCCTTGAGCCTGCTCCCTCCGCAGTCCTCGCAGGTAAAGGCGGAGCGGTATCTCGAGAGAAAAACCCTTATGTGGGTTTTGTAGTTTTTCCGCTCAAGCCTTTTGAAATACCCTTTCACGCCGTAGTAGCGGCCGTCTCCGTTTAGGACTAGGTCCTTCTCGCTTGCCGAAAGTTCAGAGAAGGGCTTTTCCGTGTCTATTTCCACCTCCTCGGCGAAGGCGAGCAGCTTTCTCATCTGCCTTCTGTAGGAAGTTTTTGTGAAGGGTTCTATCGCTCCTTCGCCAAGACTGAGACTGGGGTCCGGAACAAGGAGTTCGGGGTCAATTTCTAGGTTTCTTCCGAATCCGCTGCATCGCTCGCAAGCGCCGTAGGGGCTGTTAAAGGAGAACGTGTTCGGGGTGGGTTTTTCAAACGCAATTTCGCAAAGATCACAGCGAAGTTCTCTTGAGAAACGCAGACTCTGTCCTGAAACGATATGTACAAACGCTCGGGTGCTCTCGGAAAAAGCGGCCTCAAGTGCTTCTGTGATCCTCGATTTCGACCGCTCGCCTATAGTGGTTCTTGCGGTAACTATCTGAGTCTTTGCGTCCGGGCCCTCAATAGTTTTTTCCATATCCCGGGTCTTTCCGTCCCGGTAGGTACGGGAATAGCCTTTTTTCATGTATTGCGAGAGGTCTGTGCCCTCTTCTGTCTCAAAGCAGATGACGGCTCTTTTCCCCGGGAATCTTTCGAGCAGCAGCCGGGTGAGGGACTGGGGGGAGTGCTCCGTCACTTCCTCTTTGCACTCCGGGCATCGGGTTTTTCCGATTTTTGCGAACAGGAGTCTCATATAGTCGTATATTTCTGTTGTGGTGCCTACTGTGGAACGGGAGTTTATTACATTGTTCCGGCTTTCAATGGCTATCGGGGTCGGGAGACCTTCTATGTCGTCCATCGCGGGGCGCTCAACTTTTTCTATGAACTGTCTTGCGTAGGTTGAAAGGCAGTCGATGTACCTTCTGAGTCCTTCCTTGTAAACGGTGTCAAGCACGAGGGATGACTTGCCCGAACCGCTGAGGCCGGTCACCACCGTGAACCTGTTCTGAGGAATCCGGACGTCTATGTTCTTCAGGTTGTTTTCCCGGGCGCCTTTTATCTCTATGTATCCGTTTCGTTTCGCGGTCTTCGCCATTACAATTCCCACTTCCCGTGTTTATCTTCTCCCGGAAGAATTTTCTGTTCCCTCAAAAAGCGTTTATAACGAAATTGAGGTTTCCGGGGCATTCGGTATTCTTTTCCTCGGGAAAGATGAATATCCCGTGGCTTCTCACTTTAAATTTACACAATTATCGTGCGACTTTTTTCCGGAATACTGGATTGCCGACGGGTCGCCGCGCCGGACGGCGCTTGTTCCAGAGGGGCCGTCTTCTAAATACTTTTCTCGTTTCGAGGTGAATAGATGAGTCATCTAATGGGGGTTGATGAGCAAATAGCGGAAATTATCCGCATGGAAACGCAGCGCCAGGAATGGAAGCTTGAGATGATAGCGTCTGAGAACTACGTGAGCGACGCCGTCATGGAGGCCATGGGGTCTGTGCTTACGAACAAGTACGCCGAGGGTCTTCCTGGAAAGCGTTATTACGGGGGATGCGAATTCGTTGACGTGGCCGAGGATCTTGCACGCGAGAGGGCCCTTGAACTTTTTGGGGCGGATGCCGTTAACGTGCAGCCGCACTCGGGAGCCCAGGCGAACATGGCCGTGTTTTTTGCCGCTCTTAAGCCTGGAGAGACGGTTCTGGGCATGAGGCTTGACCACGGAGGACACCTTACCCACGGACATCCCGTTAATTTTTCGGGAAGGCTCTATAACGTCGTCGCTTACGGGGTCTCAAAAGAAACAGGAACGATTGATTACGATGAGGTTAGGGAACTTGCCCTCGAGCACTCTCCCGGGCTCATAATCGCCGGCTGGAGCGCTTACCCGAGGGATGTGGACTATGCGAAATTCAGAAGCATAGCGGATGAGTGCGGGGCGCTTTTGCTTGCGGATATAGCGCATCCGGCGGGACTTGTGGTTGCCGGACTTCACTCGGATCCTGTGCCCCACTGTGATTTCGTAACAACTACCACCCATAAAACGCTTCGGGGACCGCGAGGCGGAATGGTAATGATGAAGGAGCGACACGCGAAGACCGTAAACAGCAGGGTTTTCCCAGGGACTCAGGGTGGTCCGCTGATGCATGTGATAGCGGCCAAGGCCGTTGCGTTCAAGGAGGCTCTTGGGCCTGAGTTTTTAGAGTACCAGCATCAGATAGTGAAAAACGCGCAGCGTCTCGGGGAAAATCTCCTAAACGCGGGTCTTAAGCTTGTCTCTGGCGGAACCGACAACCATCTGGTGCTGGTTGATCTCACGGAAACGGAGTTTACCGGGCAGGTTGTTGAACAGACCTTGGAGAAAGCGGGCATAACGGTCAATAAGAACACTATTCCCTTTGATCCCCGTCCTCCCATGGTTACAAGCGGCGTAAGGATCGGAACCCCCGCGATTACCACAAGGGGAATGAAGGAACCGGAAATCGACGCGATATCGGGCTTCATAATGGAAGCTTTTAACAATCATGAGAACGAAAAGGTTCTCGGTAGAATAAAGGAAGACGTGAAGGAACTGTGCCTGCGTTTTCCTGTTTACGGTCACAGGCTCGGTGGATGAGAAATGAAGTGTCCTTTCTGCAAATCTGATGACACCAGGGTAGTTGACTCAAGGGAAGGAAAAGATGGTTTTTCCGTCAGAAGACGCAGGGAGTGCAACGATTGCCAGGAGAGATTCACCACCTACGAGAGAGTCCACCACGCCGAGGTGATGGTGGTGAAAAAGGACGGCCGCAGGGAAGAGTTTGACCGCAACAAGATAATAGCCGGAATGCGCAAGGCGTGCGAGAAAAGGCCGGTAAGCATCGAGATCATAGAGGATTTTGTCTCCGGTCTTGAAAAAGAGCTTCTCGAGAGGGGAGAGCGGGAGATATCGAGCGAAGAAATAGGGGAGAGGCTGATAGACAAGCTTTATGATATCGATCAGGTCGCGTACGTAAGGTTCGCTTCGGTCTACAGGTCGTTTAAGGACGTAAACGAGTTTCTCAACGAGGTAACGGGTCTCCTTAAGGAGAAAAAATAGATCGCATGCTGGTTGATTCCCACGCCCATCTGCTTAGCATTGAAGACCCCGTGGGCGCCGTGTCAAAAGCTGCGGCCGAGGGAGTCGGGAAGATCATATCCATCGGGACTGGAATTGAATCCTCCCTTGAGACCATAGAGCTTTCGAGGAAATACAGGGGAGTTTACGTATCGGTCGGAATCCACCCGCACTCCGCTTCCAGTTTCAGTGAAGAGGTGATGCGGGAGTTTGAGGGGATGGCCGAAGACCCCAAGGTAGTGGCGATTGGAGAAACCGGGCTTGATTATCACTACATGAATTCCCCCAAAGAGGATCAGATAAGGTCGTTTGAGGCGCACATGGAACTCGCAAAGAGGCGCAACCTACCTTTTGTGGTTCACGTAAGAGATGCGGATGAGGACCTGCTTTCGATGCTCCGGGAGGCTGACCTCGGTCCGAGGCCCGGGGTTATTCACTGTTTTTCAGGGGATTACGAAACGGCGAAGAAGTATCTTGATCTCGGTTTTTTCATTTCCTTCTCGGGCATAGTGACTTTCAAGAGGGCCGAGGAGGTAAGGGACGCGGCGGCCAGAATACCCATTGAGAGGCTTCTTTACGAGACGGATTCTCCTTACCTGGCGCCGGTGCCCCAAAGGGGAAAGCCGAATGAGCCGTGCAATGTAGTTTACGTGGCCAGGCTTATTTCGAAGCTCAGGGGACTGTCTCTTGAGGAATTTACTCAGGTCGTGTTTGAGAACGTGACTGAGCTTTTCCCGAAGATATCGAAGGACAAAGACGGTCTTATCTAGCTGAAGAAAAACTAAGAGGTGTTTGCGTGAGCGGAAAACCGAAAATAGCTGTGACGATGGGAGATCCGAACGGTATAGGTCCCGAGGTCTGCATAAGGGCTTTTTACGACGGTTTCTTCGAAGAAATATACGACATCGTGTTTATCGGAAGCGAAGCGGTGCTCCAGAGGGCTAACGGTGAGTTTGGCAAGGGGGGTCACCTGTCAATTATAGACCCCACGGATTTTTCCTTGGAGGATATTGAAGAAGGGGTGAGGTCCGAAAAAGCGGGGAGGGCGTCTGTTGTGTGCATAGAAAAGGCCGTGGCCATGGCCCTTGCAGGAGAAGTTGACGCCATAGTTACGGCTCCCATAAGCAAGAGATCCATACACATGGCCGGTTCTACTTACCCGGGACACACGGAAATGCTTATGGACCTTACGGGTTCAGAAAACGTGGTTATGCTTTTTGAAGGAACAAGGTTCCGCGTCGCGCCCGTGACGATACATGTTCCCCTTCGCGAAGTTCCAGACATGATTACGGAAGAAAGCGTTTACGTTACCGTCTCCATATCCGCCCGGGAACTCAAAAAAAGATTTGGCGTCGAAGATCCCAAGATAGTTGTCTGTGGGCTAAACCCGCACGCCGGAGAGTCGGGATCTTTCGGAAACGAGGAGCAGGAACATATAATTCCGGCTCTTGAGAGAGCGAGAGCCGAAGGAATATCTGTTGAGGGGCCGCTACCCGCGGACACTCTTTTCTACGATGCTCTTCGCGGCAAGTGGGACCTTGTGGTCGCTATGTACCACGACCAAGGCTTCGTACCCTTCAAGATGCTTTCTTTCGATACCGGGGTTAACGTGACTCTCGGATTGCCTATACTGCGCACTTCTCCTGACCATGGAACCGCTTTTGACATAGCCTGGAAGGGGGCTGCCCGCCCCGAGAGCATGATTCAGGCCATAAAGGTAGCCATGGAAATATGCGATATCAGATAACGGAGTGAAGAAGCTGCTGTGCCCGGCAGTATGCGTCTTTATCTTCGTCGTTTTCTGCTTAACGCGACATCTCTGGGTCAATTATTTTGCCCGACAGTCCGGAAGGCTGTATGGGAATCGGATCTCCTGACAATGTCTGGTTTCCGGCTCCGGGAGCCCTCTGTGTTGCAGCTCCGACATCGGGACAGGCACCGTTTTCCCTGTACGCAAGAGCTACCTTCAGAAGAGCTTCTTCCGGGTCTCCGAGTTGATGGTTAAAGTCTTCCACCGCTTGGCATGTCGGGATAAAGCCCTTTTCGAAATCCGCTTCACCCTTTGCGTTTACCCCTCTGAAGTTGATAGAAAAGTAAACAGTTCCACAGTTCTCCGCGGGAAGAAAACCGTAGGGCTTGCCGCAGGTAGGGGACCCGATCACGATCACTTCGATGTCGACCCCACGCAGGCTGTTTATTATTGATTCGCTTGCCGAGCAAGTGGCAGAGCTTGTGAGGACGAACAGGCGCTTCAGACCAATGCTGGGAACAGTTAAATCCGTATCGCTGAGTGTCGCGTCAGCTGGAAATTCAAGGGCAAAATCCCAGGTTTCCGAATCGATATAGCCCTTTCCGTTTGTCTGAAGCTCTTCAAAGATTTCTCCTTCTTTTTCCACTCCGGCTACCATTGAAGCGATCATCTGCGCCACATAGAGTATTCCCCCGCCGTTATAGCGAAGATCAATTATCAGATCGTTAACCCCTCCGTTATCAATAAACCATCTGCCTGTGTTTATGACTGCTTGCGCAGCGGGAGCGGAATGCTCGTTAAACAGCATATAGCCGATACGGTCTCCATTGGGAGCGGTCAGGATATCTACATTCTGGACCGGCGAGGCCTCTACCACCGCGGATGTTATGGTAACCGTGCGGGGAGTATCTGATCCGAGGTCGAGAACTATAAATGTGTGAGTTTCGCCCGATCTGGGTGGATACAGTCCATTATTAAGCACATTTATGTTGTTTGAATCCAGAACTTTTTCTCCGTCAATTGCAAGGATTCGCGCGCCGCGGGAAAGATTGACAGCAGACGCCGGTGAATTCGGCTCCGTATAGGCGATTCTGATGTCCCTGGGCGGTCTGGCCTGCAGGATGACAAACTCGGCACCGTATCCGCTTGAGACGCTTTCTCTTGACTGGAGGTATTGCACAGTGGGCTGGGTGTAATGAAAATTATCTTTGGGATCTCCCGCCGCGTTTTTTTCAAAGGTTTTCATCAGGTCAAAGTATACGGGGGTGCTGCAGCAGGTAGGGTCCTGATCCTTGATCTCGTCGTACCAGAGATAAGTCTCATTGCTCCAGGAACGAATCCAGTTATTTTCATCCGCGTAGATGCCGGGAGTGGCAAAATCTTTATAGTAAGCTTTGTCGGGTTCAGCGCATACGTCCGCAAAAACTGTGCTTGGATAAAACACCGGATCTTCTTTTTCCACAGTTTCATAAGTGTCGCCGCAGCCGAGAAAGATTGATACTCCGAGCATGCATACGGCAAGCATACATATTGACGATAATCTGTTAAACGAAAGCCTTTTTTCTGATTTGCGCAAAACAATTTCCTCCGTGGAGTGAGTCGGCAGCTGGGATTCTATTAAGCCAGAATCAATATGACTGACAAACAGGATTTATCAACTGACATGCAGGGCAGTGATGTTGCGGACGGGGACGGTTAAGGAGATTTTAAGCCTTATCAGTCAAGAATAAGTCCCGGAAAATCGGAATATGTCGCGGGAGGCGTATTGATGGAAAGCCCTTCTCTCGGAGAGCTTCTCTGCGCCGCTCCCTGAATCCGAGGGGAGTCCAGGGAAGGACACACGCCGTCAGCCTAGTAAGCCAGCGCGGTTTTCAGGAGACTTTCCTGCGGGTCGCCGAGCTGGTGCTCAAAATCATCATCCGCGACGGAGCAGGTTGGCGAGAATTCGTCATCATAGTCAGCCGTTTCAAGGTCGTTTACAACTCTTAGCTCAATGGAAAAATACGTGGTGCCGCAGTTGTCCTGTGGTATGAAGCCGTAATACTTGCCGCATGTTGAGGAACCGATCACTATCACGTCAATGTCGATTCCGCTCAGACTGTTGATTATCACTTCGCTTGCGGAGCATGTGCTTGAGGTGGTTAGAACGAAAAGCCTTGAGAGATCAAGCATCGGCAGGCAGGCTGAATTGTAAGATGTGATAAAGGAATAGTAATAATCTTGTTTTTTGTCATTGTGCTCGATTTTTACGAAGTTTTTACCGTTTCCGGCGGAGCTGGCTATCGTGGAAGTAATCAGTTGGGCGATACCGAGCGATCCTCCCCCGTTATAGCGGAGATCAAGTACAAGATCGTCAATCCCGTTTCCCTGAGCGAAACTTCTCACGGCGTTTATAAGAGGCTGCGCGGCAGTGGAAATGTGTCGGTTAAACAGCATGTAGCCGATACGGTCTCCGTCGGATGCGGTGATGACTTTCACATTCTGAACCGGACTTGTCGTTACCACACCTGCGGTCATTGTCACGGACCGCTGCTGTGAGGATGCGCCGGGGTCCTTGACCGTGAATGTATAGGTGTCTCCAGAAGATGGATTAAGGGCCCTGTTCATCGTTTGTATTTCCGCGCTGTTTACGGAATTCACAACGTCAAATCCGTTGATTTCCAGAATCTCCGTGCCGCGAAGGAGATTGACACCCGCCGTGGTGGCGGGGGAGTTCGGTTCCGTACGCGCTATGATTACCTTTCACGGGGGAGAGGAACTCAATATCTTGAATACGGCGCCGTATCCCGCCTGAATTCCCTGTTGCGTGAGCCGGTTGTATTCCGCGGTGGATTGTGAGAAGTGGAACCTGTCTTTTGGATTTCCTGAAGAAGTGGTTTGCTTCGTTTTCATCAGCTCAAAGTATGCGGGCGTAGTGCAGCATGCCGGATTCCTGTCCTCAATCTCATCATACCAGAGATAGATTTCGTGGCTCCAGGAGCGAAGCCAGTTATTCTCGTCCGTGCGTGTGCCCTGAACAGTCGCACCCTTGTTGTAGGCCCCGGCGGGATTGGCGCAGGAGTGACGAAAATTCTCACTGGGGCAGAAAACGTCTTCTTTCCAGGGGGCATCGATAGTGGCGCAGGGGTCGGGCTTAGGGAGCGGGTCCTCAATGGAGAACTCCGCCAGACTGTCGGTTTTGCCGGCTCCGCCGCCGAGGCCCGAATACACAAGAGTGCCGAGGCCGATATTCACCGTTTCCGGGGTGCTCTCCGCAATGCTGTCCGTTGATGCCGTCAGCGTCATCGCTGCTACGGTGGCCGTGGTGCCCGAGTTCGGGCCGGTGAAGACAACTCGCGCGCTTGAGCTGTTGAGGTTGGCATAGGTTATTCCCGTGGCGTAGGTGCCCGCCAGAGTGTAGTCCGTTTTCTGTGTGGCCGTACCGGCGAAGGTCAGGGGAACGGTGAGAGTTTCGCCTCGCTCAAGCCCTCTGCCCAGTGTGATGGTGATTGCCTTCGTTGAGCCCTCCGTCACGTTGCCTGCCGCACCGGCCAGTCTCACCGTTGTGGCATCATTGTCATTTACCGTAACCGAGTGCGAGCCCGCTGAACCTACCGTATAACCGCTGCCGTTGTTCACGGTGACCGTTCGGCTCGTCGTTTGTGTCTCCTGTGGTTGCCACGGTGAAGCTGTGCGTACCTCTCGTAGCGGGAATCGTCACAGTCCGGGATCCCTGACCCAAAGACCCGACGAAATCACTGTTCGGTGCGTCCGTCACGGTTACCTTGACGTCAAGAGCAGCGCCTGGAGCGGGGTTTGCGGTCAGGATGAAACTTGCCGCCGTACCTTCCGTAACCGAAGTGCCTCCCGAAATGGTAATCATCGGACGCGGGACAGAGTCATTATCTGCAATGACAATCTGTCCGTTGCCTGCGATTGAACTTTTAGTTCCGTCGCCGAGATTGGCAGCAGTCAGTTTCAGACCGTTGCCGGTTGAAGACGGTGGAATGGACACCGTCACGGTTCTGTCCTTGGCATCCTGATCTCGCGCGGCGGTGAGTGTGATTGTCACTGCGGTGGCACTGACGCCGGAACTCGGACCGGCAAATGTCACGGCGGCGTTGGAGTTTGCGAGATTCGTACAGCTTACGCCTCTGGGCGGAGAAACTGGACAGGTCAGGGTAAAGTCAGTACCCACGGAGCCTCCGGTGAACCTCAACGGGACCTTCAGAGTTTCCCCGTTCACAAGTCCTCGGCTCAGCGTAAGCGTTATTGATGCCGTATTGGTTCCGCTGCCTTCTTCCGCGCTTGCGTCCGGCGTGGCAAGCGTCACAGTGGTAGGATCGTTGTCGTTCACCGTAACCGAGTGCGAGCTCGCTGAACCTACCGTATAGCCGCTGCCATTGTTCACGGTCACCATCACCTGGCCGTTTGGCTCGTCGTCTGTGTCTTCCGTGGTCTGGACGGTGAAGCTTTGCGTGCCTCTGGTGGCGGAAATCGTCACAGTCCGGGAGTCCTGACTCAAAGACCCGACGAAATCACTGTTCGGTGCGTCCGTCACGGTTACCTTGACGTCGAGAGAAGCACTAGGAGCGGGGTTTGCGGTCAGTATAAAACTTGCCGCCGTACCTTCCGTAACCGAAGTGCCGCCCGAAATGGTAACGACAGGTTCGGCAGTTGTGATTGAGTCAGGAGGCGTGTTGGTAGTTGGAGGTGAGTTGGTGGTCGGAGACGGGCTTTTCTCTGAGCCTTCCGTCCCTCCGCAGCCTGCGGAACCCAGGACGCTTGCCAGAATCAGAAATATTCCCAGAAAACTCAGAGTGGATAAACTTCTTAAACGACCTTTCCTTCTTCTGAGGGCAGAATGCCTGTCAGATGGGTCAGATTTCCTCATAGTAATGCCTCTTTTCTTTACATGTAATGCCTCTTTTCTTTACATGCGGTTATGAGAAATTTCGGATTCCGTCAGCAAAGGCAGTGTTTCAGCGGATTTGCCCATTACGCTTACGTCATAGAGACCCGTGCCCGGAGTTCTTTCAATATTGATCTCAACTACCGGTTTTTCGCTTTTCTTTGCTATAAGCCCCATTGATGCCGCCGGTTCAACCACTCCAGAGGTTCCCACTATGAGAAGAAGATCGCATTGCTCTATGGCAAACAGGCATCTGTCTATTCTTTCCATAGGGATTATCTCTCCGAACAGTACGGTGTTCGGCTTTACTATTGCATCGCAGGTCCCGCACTTTGGGGGCAGTTCGGGAATAGGAACCCGGTAGTCCTTTTCTACCCTATCGCACTCTGTGCACTTGGTTTCCCAGAGACTTCCGTGAAGCTCTATTACGTTTCTTGTTCCTGCGGCGAAATGAAGGCCGTCTACATTCTGAGTTATAAGGGTGAAATCCTTTTTTTCCTTCTCAAGCGCAGTCAGTGCGAAGTGCCCGGGGTTGGGCTTCGCGTTTTTCATTATGGCTCTTCTTGAGTCGTACCACTCCCATACGAGCTTGGGATTTCTGAAAAAGGCTTCAGGGGTCGCAAGCTCATGGGGGTCATAATTTCTCCAGAGTCCCTCTTCTCCCCTGTAGGTCGGAATGCCGCTTTCAGCTGATATGCCTGCCCCTGTGAGAACGACGATCTCGTTGGAATTGCCTATGAGTTCATATGCTTTTGCTATCTCTTTTTCCATGTTCCCGCTACTTTGGATATGGTAACCGTTTTGCGATTTTTTCCCATTTCTCATCATAAAGACATGACAGGAGATTCTCTGTAGAGAGCAAATTATATGGCTGGTTTTTAAGCACACGAATTGGCTGGCTCAGGGTAAGAAAAAAAGTGACTCAGATTGACACAATAAGAAATCTCAAGGTTTCCACAGTCTACCAACTCACCCCAAGTTTTACACCCACTCCTTACCATCCAGCGGACACAACTATCCCTTCGGAATTCATTACTGTTTTACTGGATCAATACAGAAACGCTACACCAAACAACAGGGAATCCATGGAGCATTTCAGCTTGGTTATCCTGTCGGCTACTCAATCGGGAAGCAGCTTACAATTAAAATTGGGATCTTTATTCAGATTTCCTGATCTCATGCGAATGAAATCAGACATAATTCTTGAAACACAGCCTGCAGGTTTCAGGTAAAACCAACCTGCCCGGCACCGCACGGTACCGGACAGATC
>JAJDTG010000001.1 GCA_022827275.1 Candidatus Dadabacteria bacterium
GAGATACTTAACATGAGCGAGAGGACATTTTGTCGTTACGTCCTTCGCTATGAGAAGAACGGCGGAGAAGGTCTTTTGGACAAGCGTATAGAGCGCAGCTCCCCCAAGAGGGCGTCGGCCGAAGAAGTGAAGGCCGTGGAGTGTCTTTACCGGGAACGCTACGCGGGACGTAACGTGGTCCACTTCTACGAGGCGTACACGCAGCGCCACGGGGGCAAGCGTTCCTACAACTGGGTCAAAAACTGTCTTCACTCCGCGGGACTTGTCGCGCCGTCCCGGCGCAGGGGACCGCACCGTCAGCTGAGGGAGCGTAAACCCCGGGCTGGAATGATGCTGCACCAGGACGCGAGCAGCCACCGATGGGTTCCCGGGGAAGTATGGGATCTGGTGGTTACTATGGATGATGCCACCGGGGAGATATACGGCGCTTTCTTTGTTGCCCAGGAGGGCACGTGGAGCAGTTTTAGAGGTGTAAGGGATGTGCTGGAGAGCAGGGGTATCTTCTCGAGCTTCTACAGCGACAGGGGTTCTCACTACTGGAGTACTCCGGTGGCCGGGGGACGGGTGGATAAAGATAACCCTACGCAGTTTGGCCGAGCGATGGCGGAGTTGGGAGTGGTGATGATAGCCGCGTATTCTCCCCAGGCTCGGGGGCGCAGCGAGAGGATGTTCGGGACTTTGCAGGGCAGGCTTCCCCAGGAGCTGCGGGAAGCTGGTATCACACGTATGGAGGAAGCAAACGAGTTCCTGGCGGATAAGTTCATTGAGGCTTTTAACGAGAAGTTCTCTGTGCCTGCCAGGGAGGAGGGAAGCGCGTTTGTACCGCTGCTCGGAGTGGGGACAGAGGACATACTGTGTTTGAAGCACCGGAGGGTTGTGGGCAACGACAACTGCGTGAGCTACAAGGGGATGAATCTGCAGATTCCCCCGGTTGAGGATCGTTATCACTTCGTGAGGGCGAAGGTAATGGTACATGAATACCCCGAGGGAGGCATGGCGGTATATCATGGCAAGCGCAGGGTGGGAGTTTATGACAAGTCGGGAGGTTTAATTCTGGGAGCGGAAGAGATCGGCAGGGCGGCGGCGCTGGGATAGAAGCGCAGTTTCAAATCAGACTCGAAGGGCGAGCCCGAAGAGTCTGATTTGAAAAAGCAAAACCGGACATTTCATTTGTTAAGAAACCGGACATTTCCATTTGTCATTAACAGCAACCCACCTTCACCAGACCTCCTTAATCATCCCAGACTTCTTTCCCCCAGGATTTAAAGCCATTGGTTCTCGCAGTTCTTCCCTGGTCTTCCCGCCAATTGAAAATCCGTGGGAAACGGTATTCTCTAAACTCTAAGGGAATTTTATCGCTAAAGCCCTGCCCGTTTCATAAGGTCTTTGGCCATGAGAGATCCTTCGGCGGATGCTTTTCCCGCGTCGCATTTCCAGGTGTTCCTGAAAATTGCCTTTTCCCCCATATCTATAAAAACAGAATCTGCGGATATTTTTCCAAGATGGATTTCCGCGCAGCATCCAAGTGGAATTTGGCAATCTCCCCCAAAAGTTTCTAGGAAAGAACGTTCAAACACTGCTACGATTTCTGTGTCCGGATGGGTGATTGCGGATATGAAGTTTCTCGTTTCCCTATCATCTTCTCTGCATTCTATGGCGATTATTCCCTGACATGGAGCCGGAACCATATAATTCTGCGCGAGATGCTGGGTAATACGTTCGGAAAGCCCGAGCCGGTTGAGTCCTGCTGCGGCCAGAACGATTCCGTCAAGGTCTTCTGAGAGAATTTTCCTTAGTCTGGTATCAACATTTCCCCTTATGGGAACAACTTCCAGATCAGGGAACCTGAAAAGCAGTTGGGTTTTTCTTCTTATGCTTCCGGTTCCCACCCTGCCCTTTCCTCCGAGCTGTTCAAGGGTGCGTCCGTCTGCTGAGACAAAAACATCTCTCGGGTCTTCTCTTTTAAGTACAGAACCTATGACGAGTCCGCTTGGGAGAGCTGAAGGCATGTCCTTCATGCTGTGAACGGCAATATCTGTTTCACCTGACAGAAGGCTCTGCTCTATTTCTTTTACGAAAATCCCCTTGCCGCCAATCCGGGAGATATCTTCTTCGAAATTGATGTCTCCCGAGGTTTTTATTTCCGTTATTTCCGTCTCAAGTGAAGGGAAAGCGGAGCGAAGTTCTGTTTCGACAAGGCGGGCCTGGTGCAGGGCGAGCCTGCTACCCCTGGTCCCAATTTTCAGCTTCGTCATAAATATCCGTTTTATCTTGCGAGGCATCCACTGGGTCGAGTTCAAAAAGCCTTCTCGTTACCTCGGAGTAAAGAGCAGCTTCGTAACCAGACGTTCTCTTCTTTAGATTAGTGACCGGGTCGTGAAATATTTTTCCGATTATTGAATTTGCCAGGCTCTCTATGATCTCTTTCTGTGCTCCGGTATCGCCCTCGAGTTTTCGAAGCGCTTTTTCAACTTCGGTCTTTTTTATTTTTTCGAATTTTTGCTTGATATCGATTATGATGGGAAAAACCTTAAGGCTTTCCATCCAGCCCATAAAACCTCTCTCTACGTTCATAACTATTTCTTCGGCTTTCTTTAGATTTTCTTTTCTGGAATTCAAGTTCTCGCCCCGGACAACTCGCAGGTCGTCTATGTCGTAGAGATAAACCCCGGGAATTCTGTTTATCTTCGGATCTATGTCGCGTGGGACAGCTATATCAATCATGAAGATCGGATCGTTTTTCCTGAGCCTGAGAGACTGTTTTACGTGTTCACTTCTTATTATATAGTCAGAAGACCCGGTTGCGGTGACAAGAATATCAATGTCTTTCAGATGGTAGAACATCTCTTCGAACCTTACAGGTCTGCTCTTAAGGGCCTGCGAAAGTTTTTCTGCATTATGGAAATTTTTACTCGTTACATAGAGTTCCTTTATGTTGTTTGAGAGAAGGTGTTTTGCGAAAAGTTCCCCCATTTCTCCGGTTCCCACCAGCATGGCAGTACGGTTTGCAAGATTCTCGAATATTCTTTTTGCAAGCTCCACTCCGAGGTAGCTTATCGAGACCGCTTGAGAGGATATCCCCGTTTCGGCTCTAACTTTTTTTCCCGTGAAAAGAGCTCTGTTGAAAAGCCTGTTAAGTATGAGTCCGACCGTATTCTCGGAACGCGCTATGCTGTATGAATTTTTGAGCTGGTTTAAAATCTGGGTTTCTCCGATTACCATGGAGTCAATGCTGGCCGCTACCCTAAAAAGATGTCTAACCGCGTCAGACCCCACACGGGTATGCATATAGGGATAAAGACTCTTGTCTGCAAGCTTATGAAAATCCAGAAGAAAGGACCTTATTTCATCTTCGCATTTTCCACGGGCCTCGGTTACTGCATAGATCTCAACGCGGTTACACGTGGACACTATGAAGCATTCAAGCACGTTTTCTCTCAAGCGAAGGATTCGGAGTGCTTCTCTAATATCCGCATCAGAAAAAGAGAACTTCTCCCGCACTTCCACAGGGGTTGTCTTGTAGCTGATTCCGACTGAGACTATCTCTACCATCTGCTTTTTCCGAAACCGATCTCGCGTAACTATAAATTACCCGTGGATGGAACTATATCAATTTCGTCTATATTCGCTTCGAGGGGCTGGTTGATGACTGACAGAACTGTTTTCGCTGTAATTTCAGGAGACATCATCTTCGCCCTGTCCCATTCTCCGCCAAGAGAATCCCAGATGTCCGTTTTGGTCGGACCTGGCAAGACAGCGGAAACCTTTATCCCTCTCTCTCTTACCTCTTCTCTCAGCGAGTTGGTGAAACCCAGGACAGCAAACTTCGAAGCGCAGTAGGCTGCCCACCCGGGAAAGCCTTTTTTTGAAGCGTTTGAGCCGATGTTTACGATGTGTCCTCCTCTTGGTATAAGTGGAAGCGCATGTTTTACCATGAGAAAGGTCCCTTTTGCATTTACGGCCATCATTTCATCCCACTGCTCGGTGTCGGTTTTTTCTACGGGACCAGTGTGGACTACGCCCGCGTTATTGATCAATACGTCAATCTTCCCCTTTTTTTCAGCAACGCTTGAAATGAATCTTCCGACGTCCTCCTCGACCGAGATATCGACGGAGGAGATCATGAAGCTTCCGGCAAAAGACGATATTTCAGTTTCAAGAGAAGCCATGGTCTGGAGATTTCTTGAGCAAAGCGCCGTAAAAAACCCCGACTCGAGCAATTCAATTGCAATTGCTCTCCCTATCCCTCTTGCCGCACCAGTCACAACCACGACTTTCTCAGCCATCTCGTTTCTCATCGAAATACTCAAAATAACTTTTCGGGTTCTCCCAGACCTTTATATTATCAAGCCCCTCCGGGACGATTTCCGTGAATTTCTGCCACAAGTATTTCCCTATATTCTCAACAGTCGATATGTTCTCCTGAAAGAAATGAATGTCCCTGTCTATCCATTTATAGTTAAGTTCTTCAATTACGTGTGCCGCCCGTTTTTCAAAATCGATACGGTTTATGACCATACCCGTTTCGTCATCTATTTTTCCCCTTATTGCCACTTCCACAGTGTAGTCGTGTCCGTGTCCTGCGGGATTTGCGCATTTATCAAATATGGCGAAGTTCTCTTCGTCGGACAATCCTTCAATAAAAAGCCTGTGGCTTGCAGAAAACCTGAATATTTTCGTAAGAAGTACCTGCTCTTTTCTCTCTAGCATTTGCGGTAGTCGACAAAAAGATCGTCTGTTTCATACACCCTTATCTTGTAAAGGCGACAATCATCCCTCTCAATGACTTTTTCCTCAATCACTTCCCACAGAACCTTTGCTATGTTCTCCGTTGTCGGTATAAGATATTGGAAACGGGGATTGTCTTCGTTTAGGTTTTTGTGGTCAAAATCGGCCAGAACTGATGAAATGATCTGTTTCAGATCAAAGAGATTGATTATCATGCCCGTCTCCGGGTTTATTTCCCCTTCCACTGTGACTTCAAGCATGAAATTGTGCCCGTGTCCGCCGGGCAGACTCGATTTGCCGTAGATTTCGCGGTTTTTCTCCTCGCTCCAGTCTTTGTTCCAGTACCTGTGAGAAGCGGAAAATTCGACTTTTTTCGTTATGAGCTTTTTAAAAGACATCAGTTCTGATCAAACCGGCAAGTGGTTTTATCTTGGGGTCGGCCATTTCTAAGGCCTGTTTTTCCGGGTTTCCGGTACTACGGCGTCCGCGCGGAAAGCTTCCTGCTGCGTTCCTCCGTCTATTATTCTTGTTATCGTGGGTTCCATTTTTGAGAGAAAGGGTTGCGGGTAGATCCCCATAAGAAATATCATAACGGCGAGAGGAATCATAAGGGCTATCTCTCTGGGATTAAGGTCTTTAAGCCCCGTGTTTATTTTCTTTACTATAGGTCCGAACATAACCCTCTGGTATGCCCAGAGCATGTAGACGGCTCCGAGTACGAGCCCCGTGGCCCCGAGTGCTGCGTACAAATAGCTCTCCGCGAATACTCCAAGCAGGATCAGAAATTCCCCTATAAAGCCGTTTAAAAGAGGAAGTCCTATCGAGGAGAGCATGGCGATCATGAAGAACAGTGCGAAAATCGGCATTACCCTCGCGAGTCCACCGAACTCCGAAATCATTTTGGTGTGGCGTCTTTCGTATATCATCCCCACGAGAATAAACAGGGCACCGGTTGAGAGACCGTGACCTATCATCTGGTAGACCCCGCCCTGTACGCCGTGGAGATTGAAGATGAATACGCCCAGCATTATAAGCCCCATGTGACTCACGCTTGAATAGGCGACCAACTTCTTGAGATCCGTCTGCATGAAGGCTACCATCGCTCCATAGATTATCCCGGTAATCGATAGGACTATCAGAACCCCGGTGTATGCCTCTATTGCCTCGGGGAAAAACGGAATAAGGAATCTTATTACTGCGTAGGTTCCCATTTTAAGCAGAACGCCGGCGAGTATTACGCTTCCGGGCGTGGGAGCCTCAACGTGCGCGTCGGGAAGCCAGGTGTGAAATGGAAACATCGGAACCTTGATTGCGAAGGCCAGAAAAAATGCAAGAAACACAAGCCCCTGGGGACTCAGGATGCCGTCAAAAACAAGACTGGTTCTTTGGAGATCAAAGAGGTTCATTGACGCAAAGCCGAACTGGTCTATGTGTGCATAGTACATATAGATAATCGCGACCAGCATAAGTCCGCTTCCAAGCGCCGTGTAGATGAAGAACTTTATTGCCGCGTAGATTCTTCTGGAAGACCCCCAGATTCCTATGATGAAATACATGGGAATCAGTACCGCTTCCCAGAATATAAAGAAAAGAATCATGTCCAGCGCGACGAAGGTCCCGATAAGCGCCGATTCAAGAAAAAGAGTAAGGCTGAGAAACGCTCTCCATCCGCCTTTTATCGCGTTCCACGAACAAAGAACCGTAATGGGAAAAAGAAAGGTTGTTAGAAGCACAAGCAAAAGACTAAGACCGTCGACTCCCAGGTGGTAAGACACCCCAATATCCGTAAGCCAGGGAATCTTCTCTTCGAACTGCATTGTGGAAAGCGAACCGTTAAAGCGGAAAAAAAGCGGAAGGGATATCAGAAATTCTACCAGAGTTATTACAAACGCAACCGCTTTTAGCTGGTAGTCGGAAACCTTCTGGAAATACGGCAGGACCGCGAGCACCGCGGCTCCCAGAAGGGGGAAAAATATGAGCAGGGACAAAATGTTGTTATCGAGACTCACGTTCAGGCGGACCGAAGCAAAAAGAATAAAATTGCCGTAATTATACTTTTATAAAATTTTGTTCACAACCATTTGTGCAAATAAATTAAGGCTTCCGGTATCAGTAAAGACAAACCCGTGAAATGTGAACAGGCAATATTATCCCCCTGGCACATATCCTCAATAGGTTTCCTTGCTCATGATCAAGAGAGCCTTGACATAAATCTCCATGCCAAAGTAATACCTTTTGGATTGTCTTTTCCCTAATCATGACACTTTTTTCATTATAATTGTGGTGTGATTAAATCTGCAATATCTACCGAAGATAGCGAGGCAATAAAGTTTCTTGAGCGAGATTTTAATCAGTGTTTTATGCAGATACACTAACAGTTGAATTCTGAACAATGAGTATCGTTTCTTAGGTAGATTGCGATTATAGAATATATGTTATGCGAACTTTACGTAACGCAGTTGTCGCTTTAGGTAGTGCTCGGAATTTTTCGCAAATTTAAGTTTTCGGCATTTCTTCAGTTTCAGGATCAAAGACTCATGAGTCTTTGATCCTGAACTCCGGCCTTGTCCATTACCCTACCTCAACTACTTCCTTTCTGTCCATTTCCCT
>JAJDTG010000017.1 GCA_022827275.1 Candidatus Dadabacteria bacterium
AGCAGAAGGAACAAGACCGATGAAAAAAGGTGATGAGGGGAACCAAGAAAAAGGGATAAATACTGAAGAAAAGAAGCAGGGCCTTTCAGGCCTTGCCGATAAGACTTAGAAGAATTACTATATGGCGGTGAACTTGAACAGTCTAATGGGTATCTACCCCCCCCCCCCATAATGCTTCTCACGGAAACCACGGACGGTGTCTCTTTAACTGACTGAAAACCCTTGCCAAATTCTTTGCTACTCATGCCGTCATACCTCCTATGCGGAAAAACAAACTCCTCGCAAACTGTAAATTTTACTACAAAAGCTATTATACACTAGCGGTAGTTTGCTGCAAAGCGAATTAATCCCACTTAGAGAGTGATAAAACCCCTTGATATGTAATGGTTTTTTGTGTTTTTATTGCGTATTACCCTGTTGGGTGTTATTCTTTTATGTTTTATTTATCTTCTGCTCTTGACTTATATAGAACACTGGTTATTATAGTATTACCTACTATGGCCTCCATCATCCACAAAAAGAAAGGAGATAGACGATACTACTACGTCGTACACTCCTCTCGCGTAAACGGAAAACCCCGCATTACCAAACAAACCTACCTCGGCACTGCAGAAGCTGTTGAATCCATGATCCTTGAAAAAGGCGCCCCTCTTCCCCAACAAGCAAGAACCATTGAATTCGGCCTTCCAGCCGCACTATGGCTCTGCGCGCAACGCTGCGGTATCGTAGAAGCTCTGCAATCCATCTGGCCACAACCCAGATCAGCTCCCTCCATAGCCCATTATCTTCTGCTTGCCGCAATACACAGAATCTGTGATCCGGGGCCTAAAACCCAGGTTGAGCAATGGTACACAGACAGCATTCTCAGCAGACATCTGGGGTTTGATTCCAAGCGCTTCACTTCCCAGGCATTCTGGGACGCTTTTGATCGTATTGAACAACAAGAGGGAAACGATGAGCTTGAGCATGCTCAAGCTGCTTTGCTCGGGGCGTGGAGGGAAAGGAACCTGCTAAGCCGTTACGTGCTTGCCTATGACACTTCTAACTTCCACACATGGATGTCAACATTCAATGAGCGCAGTGAGTTTGCGAAGCGTGGGCGCAACAAGCAGAAGCGTCATGATCTTCGCCAGGTGGGATTAAGTTACGTGATGGACGGGGAGGCGGGGTTAAGTCTGTGTCATAAGGTGTATCCTGGGAACCTGAACGACAGCAGTGTGTTGCCGGGGCTTGTAGACAGGCTTGTGGGGATGCTGGACAGCCATAGTATTGAGCGCGAAAGCGTGACTCTGGTAATGGACAAGGGGTCGGCTTCCACAGTGAATACTTCAATGCTTGAGGAGAGGGGGTTGGGGTGGATAAGCGCTTTGCCGTGGAAACAGGCTCCGAAGGAATTGCGGGAGATGTCCATAGAGGAACTTGAGCCCCTGGGGTTTGCTCATCCGGGGGTGAGTGCGGGGTCTTGTATGGAGTTATGTCATGGCAGGGAGTATCTGCTGGTTTTGAAGTATTCGTCTTGTTTTGCGGCGGAGCAGATGCAGAGTGTTGTTAATTCCGCTACAAAGGCCATGGAATCCATGAGAAGGCTAAACAGGGAGCTGGGCAGGCCGGGGGCAAGGTATACGGAGGAGGGGATACGTAATCGTGTATCTCGTTATCTTCAGGCTCAGTTTGTATCGGATATTGTGAACTGGGAGCTTGAGCGTAGCAACGGTGTTTGGAGGCTTAACTTCTCTATGGACTGTGAACAACTCTCGGAGCTTATGGGCAAGCGTTTCGGTCGCACTGTGCTTATGAGCAATCGTGTTGGGTGGAGTGGGGAGCAGGTGATAGAGGCTTATGACGGTCAGCAGAAAATAGAGAGGGTATTCCGAGGTCTTAAGAATGGGCAGTGGATTAGCTGGAATCCCATGTACCACTGGACTGACAGCAAGATAAGGGTCCATGCTTTTTACTGTATGCTGGGGGTTTCGATATTGCAGCATCTGTACGCAGAGTCGGCAAAGTTCTGGAAGGATCTTACGATGGAGAAGCTGCTTGAGGAGTTAAGTGGAATAATGCAGTTTGAGATACTCTATCCATCCCAGGGAGCAAGTGGCCCTCAGAGGACAGCTGTTGTGATTCCGAAGAGAACCAAGACACAGGAAGTTCTGGCTGAAAAGCTGCGGTTGGATGAAATTCTGACCTCTGGTAGGTAATACACCTCTTCTTCTTGTAATTCAATCAATTCAAATAGTTACAACACTGCTGCTGATTGCCCAAACCCCTCACAGTAAACTACCGCTAGGGAAGAGCCGGCCTGCAAGAAGATTTGCAGGCCGCTTGAGTATACAGTTCCCGGACAAGCAGCACCAATGTCCTGCCTTTGTTCAGTGAATATGCAGCGGGAAGACAATCTCACTTTAAACCAGAGAAATATGACAGGAGGTTTTCCGAAGCGATAGCCCTGTGACTTATCCTGTTTTTCATGTCGGGGCTGAGTTCAGCCATGGTCTTTCCGTGCTGAGGAACATAGAAAACCGGGTCATATCCAAAACCGCTTTCTCCTCTTTTCTCCAGTACCTGGCATGAACCTGTTTGGTCTTGGGGTGAAATTCCGGGTTTCTGAAGAGAATCAGGAGGTTTTCGAGGGTTTTGGTGGGAATTCCGGGGTAAGAAATATTCTTGCCCTATATGTTTATCTTTAACTCCGCAAGCGCATCCATTTGCACTAAATTTTTCGTTTCTTGCTGAAGTCTGCGTTTTCACAGTGGCGCGGCGCTTTTTTTCTCCGCAGAGGACAAGGACATTTTTTGCTGGGTACTCCAGCGTTCAGGTTCTCGCTCCCGGCCGCCTGAATTTTGACATGGCCGCGGAGTTAATGGACAATCAAGTATGAGTACGATTTTCACGCAGGTAATAAACCGGGAAATTCCGGCTGACATAGTCTACGAGGATGACACCTGCATCGCGTTTAAGGACATAAATCCCCAAGCTCCCGCTCATGTTCTTCTGATACCGAAAAAGGAAATAATCTCAATGGCGACCGTTGTACCTGAAGATCAGGCGGTTCTGGGACACCTTATGGTCAAGGCTTCTGAGATAGCGACAACTCTCGGTCTTAGCGAAAGCGGATACAGGCTTGTGGTGAATACGAACGAAGATGCAGGACAAAGTGTTTTTCACCTGCACATACACATACTCGGCGGAAGAAGACTAACCTGGCCTCCGGGATAACTTCGTATACTCTGAGTTGTTAGTGGATTAAAGCCCAAGCGCTGACGCATCCCTTTCGCTTAAGAATCTTCCATTTGACCTTTTCTTTACGGTTTTTCCTCTCTTCCAGGACCGCTCGCATCTGGGCTCCTCGGAAAGATCCATAAGTTCCACATGAATTCCTTCTCCCGCAAAGACTTCGAATCTGCTTACCCCGCAGAGGTCTTCAAGCTCCGGTTCGAACTTCTTTATATCGTCAAAAAGATATTCGTTAACCGTCACTGAAAGAGCAGCGTCAAGGGGATTGTTTATGCCGTCCTCCCCTCGGGCATCCTCAAGGGCCTTGAGGCATAGTTTCCTTATATCCATAACATCGTTCCAAACTTTGTCGGCCTCAACTTTCTCAACGCATGGGAATGTTTCAAGGTGCACATTGGCATCGTCGTCTCTTTTCAGGGATTTATAGGCTTCAAACGAAGTATGCACCAGGACAGGGGCGAGAAACTTTATAATTCCATCGGCCACTTGGTGCATGACCGTCTGGGCCCGTCTTCTTTTCCTGCTGTCCTTTTTTTCGCAGTAAAGCCTGTCTTTTATGCATGCGAGGTAAACGGCACTCATCTCGTCGCAGCAAAAGGAGAAAATAAGATCGCTTGCCTGCTTGTAACTAAAGCCCGAGTAGGCATCCGCGGTTTCGTTCGCGAACCTGGTAAACTCGCAGTACGCCCAGTGGTCGATCGAGCACCTGTCATCCTCTTCAAATTCAACGCTGTCCTGTGCCGGATCAAAGTCGTTTAAGTTCCCAAGCAGAAACCGGATTGTATTCCTTATTTTTCTGTATTCGTCCGCGGCGATGTCGAAAAACTCCCAGTCGACTTTTATATCGTTTGAGTAGCTAAGCGAACTTACCCACCATCTGCATATGTCCGCCCCGTATTTACTCAGGATATCTTCGACCTCGATCGCGTTACCGCCGGACTTGCTCATTTTTCTGCCCCGGGCGTCCACCATGAACCCATGAGTAAAAAGCGCACGGAAGGGAGGCTTTCCGGTTGCTCCCAGAGCTACAAGGAGCGAGGACTGAAACCACCCCCTGTGCTGGTCTGAACCCTCAAGATACATATCCGCCGGGTACCCGAGATCTCTTGCGTTGAGGACCGAGTTCCAGGACGAGCCCGATTCAAACCACACGTCAAAGACATCACCGCCTTTTAGAAGGTCTTCTAAGTCCTCTTTTGAAGTAAGCCCTTCCGGGGCTTCAGGATCGTCTTGCGGATCATAGTTACCGAGAAGCTGCTGTGGTTCGGAGTAAAACCAGACGTCAGAACCCTTTTCTCTTATTTTTTCGGCAACAGCGAGGACCATTTTCACAGTCATGACCACCCTTCCCTTTGCGTCCGTAAAGTACGGAAGAGGAAGTCCCCATGATCTCTGTCTCGATATGCACCAGTCCGGCCTTGACTCAAGCATTCCGCCAAGGCGGCTCCTGCCCCAATCGGGATAGAAGTCAACGTTTTTCCCGACTGCATCAATAGCGGCTTCCCTAAGAGTTTTTCTGCTTTCGCCAAACGGTTTGTCCATATGTATGAACCACTGATCTGTTGCTCTGAATATTGTAGGTGTCTTGCTCCGCCAGTCATGCGGATAACTGTGAACATAGGGTTCTGAATGAAAAAGATTTCCAGTCTCAGCAAGTCTCTGCGTTATTAATTCATTACTCTCCCATACCCCCTTCCCTCTCAGCCATTGCGGTACCGTATCGTCAAAAGTGCCGTCCTCTCTAACCGGACAGTAGATATCAAGCCCCTCCTGAAGACCGGTTCTGTAGTCTTCATCTCCGTGACCAGGGGCCGTGTGGACACACCCGGTACCGCTTTGGAAAGTTACGTAATCGGCCGTTACCACAACCGACTTTCTCCCAATAAACGGGTGGTTGCATGATACGCCCCGTTCCGACAACTCCTCTCCCAGGCAGGAACCGACTTTTTCATAATCTTTTCTTCCCGATTTTTTGAAAACTTCTTCGCAAAGCGCCTCGCCAATAATTAGATTCTCGCCTTCCGGAGACCTGTAAAGACCGTATTTCCCCTTTGGGGCCACGGCGACGGCTAGGTTCGCCGGAAGGGTCCAGGGCGTTGTGGTCCATATCATAAGGCAGACTCTCTCGGCTTGTTCTGCGTTAAGGGAAGGGGGCAGTGTTGCCGGGTCATCAACTTCAAAGAGCACGTAGACGCTTCTATCTTCTTTTTCGTGGTATTCAAGTTCTGCCTCGGCAAGGGCGGTACGGTTTTCGATTGACCAGTGGACAGGTTTTAAGTCCCTGTAAACAAGTCCTTTTTCAAGCAGTTGCGAGAATGCTTCTAACACCCCGGCTTCGTAATCGGGGGTCATTGTCAGGTAGGAGTCTTTATAGTCGGCCAGAGTTCCGAGACGGATCATCTGCTTTGACTGCATTTTTACGTATTTCGCCGCATATTTGCCGCAGCTGCGTCTGATTGAGAGCGCCGGCATGGCGGTTGCGTCTTCCCCCAGTTCTTTTAAGACTTTGTGCTCTATCGGAAGACCGTGACAATCCCAGCCAGGAACAAAATCCACATCAAACCCTTCCATTATCTTTGACCGTACGACCAGGTCCTTGAGAACCTTGTTAAGCAGGTGCCCCAAGTGAATAGGGCCATTCGCGTAAGGGGGTCCGTCATGGAAAATGAATTTCTCACGGTTACGGTTTTCTTCGCGAATTTTTTCGAACAGGCTTTCCTTTTCCCAGGATTTCTGAATGAGAGGTTCTTTTTGCTGCAAGTTGGCCTTCATCGCGAAATCTGTTCTGGGAAGGTTAAGAGTGTCTTTGTAGTTTATTTTCTTCTGCATTTTGTTTGGTAGAAGTAATTACGGCGAGGTCGGGTGGTCAGAGGCTTCCGGTCAGTTCGCCTGTAACGGGTTATCAAATATTATCGAAAAAAGATTCAAATTCTTCAAGCAGGGCATTTGAAAACTCGACCCATTCTTCCCATTCGTCCATGTAATTTCTTGATTCGTCGACTTTTTTCTTGACGATTATCCCGTTGTTGAATTTTTCCACAAGAAAATACCCGACTTTCTGGAGTTTTTTCTCAAGCATCGAGGAGTATTTATGAAGAATCAATATTTTCTCTTCTTCTGCCTCCCTGTATTCCGCGATGAAATAGCCATTATTCTGCGGTGAAGGCATATCCATCGTCACATGTTTGAACATGGTTGGGTTTATATTCTCAGCCTTCATTGATATATACAGTTCCATTCTTGTCTCCGCCCTTTGCCGAAAGACAATTCTACAATATTTTTCAGATAATTTCCTCAGGACACCCGGATTCACTTGCTCTATTGCTGTGGTACCTTCTGCCCAACTGCTCATAATCCAGAAAAGAGACAGAGTCTGAAATGCCGGGAGGGGTGTGCGGCCAAGATAAGGGGTGAAGGAGCACTCAGACGATCTCGTGGCAAACCTTCTGTTTTCTCCATCGCACATCATATCCCATCGCCAGCAGAATCGGGACAAACTCAAGTACCCGCGCCCATATCGGCTGCTGATAGGGGCCCATGGCGTAATCATCGAGGTTAAGACCGGTTACATAACTTATAAGCACCGCAAGTGAAGCCGTCCATGCCCAGGCACTTGGAAAAATGGCTGCAAAAGGCAGAAGCCAGAGCAGGTACCAAGGATTTATTACAGGCGATATCAGAAACAGCGCTCCATAAAGCCAGTCCCCCCGGGGCACTTTCCCGCCGCTTTTTCTGTAGCTGACGGCGTAGGATATCCACAGGACGGCAAACCCTAGGCCGAGTAGTGCCTTTGTCCTGAATGCTCCCAGAGCTTCTGAGAAAGGAGCGAAGAGCATGGAATTAAATTCCCACTCCCGCGCGAAAACCGCAAACGATTCCATGTCTGTCCCGCCGCTTAAGACAAACGGAGCGTAAAGCCCTAGCAACACTGCCGCAGACAGTATCCAGTACTTCGCTGCGGCGCGAAGAAGAACCAGGGGAACTAGGACCAGTGCGAACACCTTGGCCCCGGCTGCAAGGCCTAGGCAGACTGCGGCACTTCTCCATCGAGATTTTTGCGAGAGGATAATCGCGGCCAGAAGCAGGCAGATTCCGACTCCGTCGGGGTGAGCGGTAAAGGCTATTTCCTTTACGACAAGCGGACACCAGGCATAGAGCATTACGTTGGCCACGGATGTAAGGCGAAAAAGCAGGGTTATTGTCACAAGATCAAACAATACAAGAATTGCCTGTAGCACCGTTACGCTTCCTGGGTAAATCCAGTAGCCGAGAAGAAAGACAAGCTGGGTGACAGGGGCGTAGATGGTCGGCAGTTCGGGATTGTTTATCTGATCCAGAACCCTTTTGAACAGTTGCGGAACCGAGTGGTCGGCAAAGAAGGCCTCGGGGGCGACTCCGTAGGGCGTGGCGGTCGTCGCGAAGCGGTAGCCGTCCCAGAGATATCTGTAGAAATCATCCTCGAAAAAAGGTCCGCCGAGGAGCCCACAGGCTCTGAATACCGCCGCCCATAGAAGAACGCGCCCAAACGGGACCCGCTCGCCTCGTCGGGAGACATAAAAGTAGAGAAGAAATACAGGCAGCCCTGCGCACGCCGCCAGAGCAAAGAACAGAAAAAGGGAAGGCTCTCCGGGCTGCCGGGCGAAAAAGGCAAGAGTCGCGTAGGCTGCGGCGCACCAGAGACCGACTATGTCGGTTAACCGGCGAACTGTGACCGAAGATTGAGTGCCTATGTTCAGAAGGGACATTCTTTTAGAGATAAGGTCTCCCGATTGAATTCACTCCGGTTATGCTTGTTTTACTCATTTGACTTTCTCTTTTATTATCATTGTAAAAACACCTGATTATACGAAAAAATCAATAGTTACAGGGAAATAGATGCCTGTATTTTTACTTGCTTCATTGGTTTTGATATAGTTTCTTGTTGTTGATAAGGAGGTATCCCCGTGTTAAGAGTACTGCTAGCTTTACTCTTTCTTTCTGCGAGTTGTAGTCTTAGTGCAAAAGATATTATTGATGAACTTATCGACTATGGAGAAGAAGGATATGAGTGCTACGACGGAGATGCTACACTTCCCGTAGGAAGTCATGCTAAAGAACTTATAACTCCAACCGATTCTGCCTGGCAATGCACTAGCGGCAGGAGAGACTTACGTTTGCATGCCGATGGCTCGTTCCAGGTTAGACTTGTCGGAGAGATCTACTCAGACCTTCTTGAGTATACAAGAGAATGCGGTGGTTACCCGGACATAATTCAGACGGGTGACTGGGTAGTGGATGCTGAAGGGCGTCTTTGCAGCAAGAACGACTACTTTCAGCCTTCTATCTATGGTTGCCGGAAATACACGTTAAAGGACCAGTTCCTTTCCCTTCTAGGACATGACTATTACGAGAATGGAAAGCTTATAAGAAGCGAGCTTGATTCAGACACCTGCCTGTTAGTACCAGACGATCGTTAACCGTCTGGATCGCGCTGTTTGTCCATTTCCTGATAGCTTTATGGGCAGCTAGAGGGTTAAACTACTCGGTAAACCGGTCTCCGCATTTTTATATATGGATGTAATTCCATATGTTTGAGTACTAGTCTAAACCCAGAAGATGAGGGCAAAGTCACGTATGATAAGACGAACTGTCGCAGGATGTCCGAAGGTTTACAGCTTTCTGTTTTTTACATTTGCCGTCTCAGTCGTTTTTCTCGTGAATACGTTTTCCGTATCGGCAAAATCCATGCCGGATCCGTTCTGGAACAAGACAGAAGAGACAAGCGCGAAGCGAATTGATCATGGACTCTGGCAGCGGACACTTGATGAGTACCTGCAGGTTCACGGTTCAGGTGTCAACAGATTTGACTATGGGGCACTCAAGAAAAATGCCGCGGACGGAGCGAAGCTTGCAAAATACCTTGACTACCTGCAGCACATTGATCCGAGAGAGTATTCAAAAGCCGAACAGAAGGCTTACTGGATAAATTTCTACAACTCCCTTACTGTAAAACTTGTAGTGGACGCCCACCCCGTTGATTCCATACTCAACATATGCGAGGACCGGGCTTCGGGTTCAAAGTGCTCGGGTCCGTGGAAGGAAAAACATGTGAAAGTGGCCGGACGGGATTTGACTCTTGACAATATCGAAAACGACATCCTCCGGCCCGTCTGGAAAGACAATCTTATTCACTACGGCCTTAGCTGCGCGAGCTACGGATGTCCGAGTCTTCTTAAGACTGCTTTTACCGCGGAGAATACGGACAAACTGCTCGCCGCGGCGGCAAGGGAGTACGTCAATCATCCCCGCGGGGTGAATTTTCTTGAAGACGACCTGCTTGTCATCTCCAGTATTTACGACTGGTACAAAGAAGATTTCGGCAAAAGCGAGCAGGATATTATGAGGCATCTTCAAAGCTACGCGGATAAGAAACTGGCAAAGCGTCTTGCGGACTTTAAGGGAACGATAGACTATGAGTACGACTGGAGTCTTAACTGCCCCTGACTCCTACATCTCCTACCGGAGACGGCCTGTTCCGGGACGCAAAAACCCCCGGTCATTCCGGGCGGAATCTGATTAAAATCTCATCCGGAATGCCGAGGTGGAACCAAAGAAGAAACAGTTGCTTTTCCCTCTCAAATTCTTAATGTGTCAGAAAGAATAACCCAGTGAAACGGCGAAGATGTTGTACTCTCCCGTGTTACGTCCGTCAACAACCCTAGCGTACGAACCGCTTATGCTCGCTCCACCGCCTACGAGGAAGGTGAGAGTCGATCCGAGGGTGTGAGTATCTTCTTCCGCTTCTGGGAAGTTCTTTATGCTTGGGTCATCGGTGTGAAATGCAGGGTTTTGCTCAGGAGGGCCTCCTATGTCAATTCCGTCCGTTGAGTTCTCCATGGAGTAGTTAACGCTCAATCCAAACATGTCCGCGAAAATCAGGCTCCCAGTAATGTTTACAAAAGCCGCGTTCGGAATGCCTTCATCGCGCATCCGGTAGCCGAGTTCGCCTGATACGGCGAAGTTATCCGAGAGAAACTTGCCTATGATCGCCGATGCTTCCATGCCGTCTCCCCCGTCTCCGATCGAGTTTATGTGACCGGTGTCATAGCTTCCGGACTTTATCGCGCCCAGACGAAAGGCGATGCTTGGAGCCTGGGTTACGGCCTCGTCAACGAGGCGAACAGTTACACCGACGTTTATATCGGTCACGCCGCTTTCATCTTCAGATGCTTTCGGGCCCGCTCCGGGTTTTGAGGCCTCGGAACCTCCCACGGTCAGATCAAGAGCCACGGAATCCATAAGTCCGTATTTTATTCCGACCAATGCGGTTTTCTGAGTAAGATCATCTTCCGCTAGGGGACCTTTTGTTTTGGTATCTCCAGCGTAAAACTCCTCTGCGTTCTGGTAAATGAGAGAGAGGGAGACGGAACCTCCTCCCGGTGCCGGAAGCCAGGCGGAATTGCCCGCGTTTGCAAGCGGCAGGTAACTCAGAACCGCCATAACAGCGGAAATTGCGATTAAACTTAATTTTTTCATACTTAAACCTCTCCTTATTGTTCTGTGTTATATAGAATCAGAGTTTGTAACGGCGGGTCAGGTACTCGCTTACAAGCTCTTTTTCTTCAGCGCTCAGATCCTCCATTTCGCCCAAGCTGTCTCTCAGGGTCATGGCACTTTCACTGTTCAGATCAGCCTTTTGCATGGCACAGGTGTCACAGACAAGCTTGCTGAACGTTATGGCCTTTCCCTTGGCGTAATCGCTCCTGGGGCTTGCTCCGTCGCCCGCAGAAGCGGAACCGGAAGCGAAGGCAGGAACCTGAACAAACAGCATCGCGGCTGCGATCAGTGCTAAAACTGTAAAGTATTTCATCAAGTTTTTCCTCCTTGTAAAAGATTGCGGATAATTGTAGATTCTGATTTGAAAATGTCTATACCTGTTATTTTTCCCCCGAGGCGGTATTGTGTTCCATAATACAAACTGAAAAGAAGCACGGCTTCTGTGAAGGAGAGAAAAATGAAGTTCTTTATAGATTCGGCGAATGTGGAAGAGATAAGGGCCGCTGCGGCTTTCGGTATAGTGGACGGGGTGACGACCAACCCCTCGCTTGTGTCAAAGGAAGGAAGCCAGGAAGATTTTGAGGATCTGGTAAAAGAGATATGCGACATAGTAAAGGGGCCTGTAAGCGCAGAGGTGCTGAGCACCGAGTACTCACTTATGGTCTCCGAGGGGAAAAAGCTTGCCGCCATAGATGAAAACGTAGTCGTCAAGCTCCCTATGACGGAAGACGGGGTAAAGGCAACCAAGACCCTCTCCGATGAAGGCATAAACGTTAACGTCACACTTGTTTTTTCACCTTCACAGGCACTTCTGGCTGCGAAAGCCGGAGCTGCTTACGTGAGCCCTTTTGTGGGCAGACTTGATGACGTATCGTCAGGCGGAATGGACCTTGTGCTTGATATCTGCGAAATCTACGGGCACTACGCGTATGAAACCGAAATACTGGTCGCAAGCGTAAGACATCCGATGCACATAGTTGAAGCGGCGAGAATGGGAGCCGATGTAGCCACCTTTCCCTACAAGGTGTTCACACAGCTTTTCAAGCATCCGCTAACAGATATAGGACTTAAGAGATTCCTTGAAGACTGGGGGAAAAAGTAGGCGTACCCATGTGAGCGCAGACAAGAAACTCCCTGTTGCCCTCTGCCCCCTTGATCGGAGATTCAGTCACTCCCCTGACATTGAATCCTAGCCTCTCCAGATGAGATGTTATCTTGTCGACGGCTTCTTTCTGCCTGCTACTGTCTCTTACAATCCCACCGGCTCCGACATCTTTTCTCCCCACCTCGAACTGGGGTTTTACAAGGGCGATAAGCGTGGCGTTTTCGGCAGTTACACGGACGGCGGGTTCTATTATCATCCCAAGAGAGATAAAGGATACGTCGATAGTGACTATATCCACTTTTTCTCCCACGTCTTCAGGCTTGAGGTATCTGCAGTTTATTTTCTCCCTCACGACAACTCGCCTGTCATTTCTGAGCTTCCAGTCGATCTGTCCGTAACCGACGTCAAAGGCGTATACCCTTTGCGCTCCAAAATGCAGAAGACAGTCGGTGAATCCTCCCGTAGAGGCTCCTATGTCTAGAGCTACCTTTCCACTGACGTCAATGGAAAATTCCGTTATCGCCTTCTCAAGCTTGAGACCCGCTCTGCTTGCGAACTTCCTCGCAGGCTCCTCCACCTCTATCCTTGAGTCCTCTCTCACGGAAGTTCCGGGCTTCTCCACCCTTTTTCCATTAACGCTCACCCTCCCGGACATTATAAGGGCGCGGGCCTGGTTTCCGCTTTGGGCCAGATTTTTTTCGACAAGGAGGCTGTCAAGCCTCGTTTTATTCTTCTCTTTCACTTAACCAGATAGCTATTTCTCTTAGAGGATTTGGAGTTCTCTGAAAACTCTCAAGCTCTCCTATGGCTTGGTTTGTGAACTCGGAGACCTTCGCGTTTGATTCCTGGACCCCCATAATCGATACGTAGGTGTGTTTCTTGGGTTCGGTTTTAACTTCTGGACCCCGTGTCGTGTCGTGGTTTCCCGTAACATCCAGGATATCGTCTTTTATCTGAAAGGCGACGCCTATTTTCTCCGAATAGGATTCAAGCTTCTGAAGTTCTTTCTCCTCCGCTCCGGCGAGGATTGCTCCACTAAGAACGGATGCCGTGATCATTTTTGCCGTTTTCATCATGTAGGTATTCAAGGTTTCGCTAACGGATGGATGTTCGTCTCCATCCATTTCAAGGTCAAATGCCTGCCCGAGAACCATTCCCTTCGATCCTGCGGCCTCGGAAATAATGGAAATAACCCGCAGTACAAGTTCCGACGACATACCCTGCTCGAGGAACCTTTCCGTTATCAGGCTGAAGGCGTCGGTTAAAAGAGCGTCTCCCGCCAGCGTGGCCACGGCTTCTCCGAAAACTTTGTGGTTTGACGGGTTTCCTCTTCTGGTATCGTCATCATCCATTGAGGGAAGATCATCATGAATGATGGAATAGGTATGGATCATCTCAATCGCGCACGCCGCTGGCAGAACGTTTTTATGGCTTCCGCATATAAGCTCCGCGGCGGCGAGACACAGGATCGGTCTTAGTCTTTTTCCGCCCGGATTGATGCTGTAGGCAATTGATTGATGGAGTTTTGTTTCAGCCTTATCCAGAGGCAGGTATTCGCGCAGACTACGGTCAATGATCTCTTTTCTTCTGTAGAGATAATCTCTTGTGTCAAAACTCATTTACTGTTCTTCATCGCTAAAATCTTCAAGATCAAAAGTGCCGTCGTTTTTTTCCACTATAAGGCTTATTTTCTTTTTTACGCTCTCAAGATTTAAATAACATTCCTTTATAAGGCTTGCACCGCGTTCGAATTTTTCAATGGATTCATCAAGAGGCAGTTTCCCCGCCTCAAGCGTCTCGACGATTTTCTTTATTTCATCGAGAAGGTTTTCAAAGGATTTCATCTCGGAACTCATCTTTTCTTCACCTCTACACTTCAATTAGTTCTTTTTCCATTTTCCTGACAACCTCGGGGCTCGAGAAAAGCGGATCCATATCCAGAATGGATATGATATCGCCCGCTTCGAGGTTAAAGCCTTCATGACAAACAAAAACTTCGTCAGTTCTTTCCCTCTCCACGATAAGTGGAATCAGGCGTTCAGTAAGCGATTTATCGAAATCCATTTTATTGATTGTTTCTTTGGTGAGCCGGGACCTGAAAACGACATATTTCTGCTCGGTAATTCTGGAATATAAGTCCATTACGTCAATTTTTTTTCCAAAAGCAAGGGGAACCCTGAATCTCTGCATGTCCTCAATATCAGAAGGACTTGCCATCCTGTTTATAAGTGCGCACACGCTGTTGACCTTGAAGTCTATTCTAACCAGACGGCATGCAAGGACGTTCACATGATCGCTCGTTGTAAGAGATATGAGAGTATCCGGGGAAGAAATCTCCGTTTTCTCAAGTCCGTCCACAGTCAAACTGTTCCCTTCAATCGCCCTTAGTCCCTCTGACTTAGAAATCTCAACAAGCCTTCTGTTTGTGTCTATTAGGCGAACGTCCTTGCCGGTTCTCTCAAGGAGTCTCGCGAGAAGTCTTGAGAGATTATTAGCCCCTACAATCACCACTTTGTTTCTCTTGTCGTTAACACCAAGCACTCTCGATACAAATCCTCCGGCACCCCCTTGAAGCAGAACCGAGATTGCTATTGTGAGAAAAACCAGTCCTTGGACGGTATTGCCCCCTTGAACGTCGTGTTGTTGCAGTTCCAGAGCGATGATAGAAGCTATTGACGCGGCAATTATTCCTCTTGGAGAAACGAACGAGAGAAACAATTTTTCCCTGACCGAAAGATTGGAACGCAGGCACAGAAGAAATATCTCCACCGGACGTACAATAAAAAGCAGACAGAACACGACTAAAAGACCATAGATTCCAAGATCCTTTATGTAGTCAAGTTCCAAGCTTGCCGCAAGAAAAATGAAGAGCAGTGAAATGACAAGGATTGTAAGCTTGCCCTTGAATTTCTTCATTTCCTCTTCTTCTGGAATATTCAGGTTTCCGATTATAGCTCCAGAGACGATGGCTGCTACAAGTCCAGCCTCCGGAGCCAACATCTCCGCAAACCCGTAGACGGCAAGTGCAGAGGCAAGCATGAAAAGATCTACAAAATCCTCCATGTAGATATAGAATCTCTTGACGGAGAAAGCCGCTATGTAACCTCCGAGGAAACCTAAAACTCCTCCTACTATAAATTTGTAAGCGACAAGAAGCACTACCCGACCTATCTCCGTTATATGACCTCCAAATCCGAGAACCAAGCCAGTCGCAGCGTGGCTACTTTCGAAGAGAACCACCTCAACTACGAAAATAGCTATCAATGCCCCAATAGGGTCAATCAGCACTCCTTCGTATTCAAGTATGTGTTTTAAGTTGGGCTTGACCTTGAATCTTCTCAGCAGAGGCTGAACGACGGTCGGACCGGTTACTATGACCAGAGAACCGTAAACAAAGGCCATTTCCCAGGAAAGGTCGGCCACATAGTGCGCGAAAGCTGCTCCGCCTATCATCGTAATCAGCCCGCCCACGGTTATCAGCAGCAGTATTATGTTTCCGTGGCTAAGCGCTTCTTCTTTGTTCAGGTTAAGTCCCGCTTCGAAAAGAACGATGGCTACACAGAGTTTTATTATTATTTCAAGTCCTTCTCCAAACTCAGAGGGATGGACCAGAGACAAGAATTCAGGTCCTACAAGAACCCCGAAAATGAGGAAAAACACAATACTTGGAAACCCCGTCCTGATAGAGAGCATCTGGCCGATTACTCCTAATACCAAGGCGAGGGATACCATAACAAGCAAAGATATACCCACCCTTTTTTACGGAAGTTAAGGTTCTAAAAAGAACCTTTAAAGGCCAATTATAACCCGCGCAAGCTTAAAAATGAAACAGAAATCATCCATGCGGAATAGTCAATTTATTGATTAGAGAGATTCTGCGAGGCGATCTCAGTTCTCAAAAAGGTTATAACAACAGGTTGGTAGCGGGGGCGGGATTTGAACCCGCGACCTTCGGGTTATGAGCCCGACGAGCTACCAAGCTGCTCCACCCCGCGACAGAAGCTATAAAACGAAAAATGTAATTAAGACACCGATTATGTCAAGCAACTGTGAATGGTATGTCAGTAATAAACTAATTGTCCGGTTTCTTAACAAATGAATTGTCCGGTTTTAGATTTTTCCTTGTAGGAGGGATCTATGAACCGCACAGAGCTACTGCAGAAGATACGGACTATGCAATTCGAGCAGATATATCGCAAGTGGAAGAACAAGGAACTGAGGCAGGCAGACGCGG
>JAJDTG010000005.1 GCA_022827275.1 Candidatus Dadabacteria bacterium
GGCACTGCTTGACAATCTTGAGTGTGACGGCGATGAAAGTAAGCTTGTTGACTGTGAGCATTCGGGACTTGGCGTGGGTAATGCCTGTTCCATAAATAATACCGCTGCTGTAAAATGTGGAAATTAAGTTCCGCACAGCAATACTGGCCAATGTTCCTGCGGCAGAGTCCCGGGAGGAGGAGAATGCTGGGCTGCTTCGCACTGCGACGAATAATGGGCTAAACAAAAACGAACAGAAACTTTTTAACAATCAGGAGGGATGAGAAATGAATTACTTTGGGGTTTTGTCTTTGAGGTCTGCGACATTGCGTCAGGATTGTTCTGATGCCTTGTCACGCAGGGTTATGGGGCATGCCATACCCTTCAAGCTTCTTGTTTTTGCTGCCTGCGTATCACTGTTTCTGGGCGTTATTAATAACGCAGCGGCCCATAACGATCCGCATCCTGATTCTCCTGTTGTAACGACGGCCAAGGATGTTGTGCGTGCGGAGCCGGAAAACAGGAAAGAAGAACTTAAAAATTTTGTAAATCATGCCTCTCTTCATCTGCTCGGAACTTCGAGCTTTACCGAATCCCTTAATCTTATGAACAGCCTGAGAGTCGAGGGCCAATGGCGTTCCGGTTCCGTCTACCTTATACTGCTCACGAAAAAAGGAGGCGTATACATTCATCCAGGGGACAGGGAGCTTGAAGATCAGGACTGGTCTGAAAAGCTTGTGGGATGTGAGGGAGAGAGCTGGAATGAACTGGTGAGCGGTGGTGGGGGATGCGTAAGGCATGTGGGGCAGGATAAGGATATCCCTTCAGGTTACGCCGTAGTTACGGGCGGACCCTTTGTTCCTTTCAGCAAACCCGGTGTCGGCAATGAAGGGGGATTTGTTTTCATAGGAGGTCTTGATTACAGGCCGGAACCGGAGTCTTACGCCACCTTTGAAGAACTGAAAAACAGACTGATTGAAGACTTACTGACTGAAAACCCCAGTAGCACCAGTTCTGATGTTCCGGACGAGGAGGAAAATGTAGAAAGGGGGTGCCCTGGCACCAGTACAAATGTTTCGCCGGACGAGAGGGAGGAGAACTTAAGGATGTGCCTTGACAGGCTGCTTACCCCCAGCATAGATGCCGCGGACGTAAACACCCAGAGCCACATGAGAGAATTTCTTGTAGCAGCTTTCAATTTCATCACCTTCTCTTTTCATTTTGAACTGCTTGACTCCGTCATACTGCGCAAGATTTTCAGATACGACGGGGGACCATGGAGAAACGGATCCACTTATATCTATATCATGGATGATGCGGGCAACGTGGTATTCAATGGGGCCAACAGGAACATAGAGCAGACGGATCTCTGGAGTTTCGAAGGAGACCACAAGGAAGGCAGGGATCCGGACTATCGTTTCTTCATCCAGAGAATCATAAGAGCCGCGCAAAAACCCGGCGGTGGCTTCGTTGAATACGACTGGGACAATCCGAACGTTGAAGGAGATGAACCGGTCAACCTCGGTGACCCAGGCGGCGGTTCCTCCAAGCTCGGCTACGCGATACAGCTCCCCCCGGATGGCGAGCCCGGCAGGGTCTATGTTTTCGGCACGGGACTCTACCTGAGTCAGGAAGAAGACGAGCTGGTTGATGAGGGCGACGACAGCGGATGTTCAGTTGCCGGTCCAGACAAAGAAGCTGGAAGCGCCGCGGCAAACTTCCTTGCGGTTATGGCTCTGCTTGCTCTTGCGTTTCTGCCGGGAATCGGCTTTTCAGGAAGGAAAGGCATCTGAAAAACCCGGTGATGACAAGGCGCATCTTCCCACAGGGTTATATTTTTCCGCGGGCGCATGGAAAACAGGTCTCGCACAGAGAGTTCCCCGCGCCGATCAGTTCTCTATTGAATGTACCTCTAAAAATACCCTTATATTCAGCTAGTGTATGAGCAACAGCAAAATTATACCAGCACCTTTTATGAGGGTAGGTAATTACTAAAATAGAGTCGGTTTTTTCAACTATCACAGTTAAGAAGATTATACCTAAATTCCAGAGCATAGAGGGTGTTGGTGAACGCAAAGGTCATTTTGACAGAGATTCCGGTCTTTATACGGAACCTCTACACTGCAGGCGCTCAATTAACGTCAAAGATGTCAATCAAGATCATAATCGAAACGCCGCCTAGGAATGGGACGGAGTTCGGGTTCGCTTCCTTTCAGCTTAGCAAGCGACAGCGCGGCTTCCCTCTGCTTGGAGAACTTTATCCAGGACACGACGCTCTCGAACATCTTCTTGCCATCCTCGGAACCGAATGCGTTTTCGACGCCGCGCTCCGGATGGGGCATCATTCCCAGTACATTGCCCTGGGTGTTTGCCACTCCAGCTATGGCGTCCTGAGATCCGCTCGGGTTTGCTTCCTTGTCGATCTCTCCCTGCGGCCCGCAGTAGCGAAGAACGATCCTCGGAGTCGCTCCCTCGCCCGGCACAAAGTTTCCCTGGGCATTTGCGACCGGCAGTTTCAGCACTTCTCCCTCGCGCAGAAGGCAGGTAAAGGGTGTATCAATCTCTTCGACTCTCACGTGGTTCCATCTGCAGACGAATTTCAGAGAGGAGTTATGAAGAAATGCGCCGGGAAGAAGACCCGACTCAACCAGAATCTGGAACCCGTTGCATATTCCTATGACGGGAACTCCCTCGGCGGCGAGTCGCGTCAGCGGCTCCATAACCGGGGAGAATCGCGCTATGGCTCCCGCCCGCAGATAATCCCCGTAGGAAAACCCGCCCGGCACGACGACGCAGTCAATTCCTTCAAGGGAAGTTTCCTCGTGCCATATGAGATCGCAGGGCTGGCCCAGGATTTTTCTTATGGCGTGGTAGCAGTCTTCCTCGCAGTTAGACCCCGGAAAGAACAGAACTCCGAAATTAGGCATCTTGCTTCTCCACTACCTCTACCGAAGAATCTTCAATTACCGGATTGGAAAGGAGTCTGCGGCACATTTCATCCGCTTTGCCGCTTACCTCTTCGGCGGATTCTCCCTCCATGGTAAGTTCCACAACCTTTCCCACTCTCGCGTCGGATACTTCGCTGAATCCGAGACCGCCCAAGGCGTTTAGCACCGCTTTGCCCTGAGGGTCAAGCACCACGGGTTTAAGCTTGACCTCTATCTTTACTGAAAACTGTTTCATTTCTGGTTCCCCCGCCTCGGCGTGATATTACCCGCGCTCAAGGAGTATTCCAATAATCCTCTCAAGCTCCTCGGGAGAATAGTACTCTATTTCTATTTTCCCCCCTTTTCTGCCTGAGCTTATCTTTACTTTTGTCGAGAGCCTCCCGGCGAGTTCCTCAGTAAGTTCCTTGGTGAAGATATCTTCTTCTCCCCCTTTTGAAGTGAAGCCGCGGGACGGTTCCGTTGCTCCGCTTTTCTTTTTTACAAGTGCCTCGGTTCCCCTTACCGTAAGATTTTTCTTCAGAACTTCGTTGAGCAGGAAATCCATCTCTTCAGGAGAAGGGGCGGCTAGAAGCGCTATTGCGTGTCCTGTGGTTATGGATCCCGAAACAAGCGCTTCCCGCACGTTTCGGGAAAGTTTAAGAAGCCTCAGGCGGTTTGTGACAACAGAGCGATTTTTTCCCGTTTTTGCGGCTATTGCGTCATGGGTGAGACCGAAGCGCTCCGTGAGTTTTTCATAAGCCTCCGCCTCTTCAATGGGATTCAGGTCCTCTCTCTGTATGTTTTCTATCAATGTCAGTTCCGCCACTTCCTGCTCGGTTGCCGTTCGTATTACTACAGGCAGCTCCCCGAGTCCGGCTATTTTGGCCGCTCTCCACCTGCGTTCTCCGGCCACTATCTCAAAGCCGCCGTTTTCCCTGCGGACGACAAGCGGCTGTATGACTCCGTTCTGCTTTATAGATTCCGCGAGTTCCTCAAGGGCGCTCTGCTCGAACTGTTTTCTGGGCTGGGACGGATTCGGGCGCAGCAGATCAGTGCTTACCATCCGGTACCCTGTGGCTTCCGTCTCAAGATTTTTCGGAATAAGCGAGTCAAGCCCTCTCCCAAGACTTCGTCTCTTCACGTCAGTTAACCTCCGCTTTCATTATTATCTCATTTGCGAGTTTCATGTAGTTCTGCGCTCCGGTCGACTTGATTTCGTAAAGCAGAAGGGGTTTTCCGTGGCTTGGTGCTTCTGCGAGTTTCACGTTTCTGCTTATTACGGTATCGAAGGTTTGCTCGGCAAAGTGACTTCTCACGTCCTCAGCCACTGAGTGGCATATGTTGTTTCGGGAATCGAACATCGTCAGAAGATACCCTTCAACTTCAAGCGAAGGGTTAAGTCTCTGCTTCGCAAGCGATATGGTTGTCTGCAGCTGGCTTATTCCTTCAAGCGCGTAGTATTCGCACTGAACCGGTATGATCACCCGGTCAGCGGCGGCAAGCGCGTTTATGGTGAGCAGGCTGAGAGACGGCGGGGAATCTATGAATATGTAGTCATATTCGGCCCTTATCTCGTCAATAACTTTTTTCAGGCGGTACTCCCTGCTCTCCGTTTCTATAAGGTGTATCTCTGCTCCGGTAAGTTCGTGATTCGCCGGACAAAGGTGCAGATAGCCGTTTAGAAGATCGGGATAGACGTCAATTACGGTGTCTGTGAGACTTGCTTCTCCAAGTATGACGCCGCAGATATTTTTCGAATTAACCGATTCCTTATCAACTCCAAGTCCGCCGGTCGCGTTCCCCTGCGAGTCAATATCTATGAGAAGCGTGCGGCGGTTTGCAACTGCCAGAGAGGCCGAAAGGTTGACCGCGGTTGTGGTTTTGCCTACTCCCCCTTTCTGATTTACCACGCATATTACTTTTGACATTTGATTATAAAAAAATGATAAACTTGCCGATGGTATCAGTCAAATAAGTCTTGCTAAAGCCCCGCCCCCGCGGTCGGGGTTCCCGGGAGTCAGCTTTGATAAACAGGATATGCGTTGTTTTCTCTACTTTTTTCGGGGTGGGATACGTGCCCGGGGCCCCCGGAACCGCCGGAACTCTAGGGGCGGTCGGGGTCGTGTACCTGCTCAGCCTCGCAGGCGGCGCGGTTTTTTATTCAGCATTCACGTTGGGACTGATTCTCGTCTCTTTTATCGCCGCTGGCCGTTGCGTGCGGATTCTTGAAAGGGAAGACCCGCCCGAGGTTGTGATAGATGAAGTATGCGGATTTTTGGTGTGCATGCTTTTCATCACGCCGAACCCTCTTAATCTGGCAATCGGTTTTTTCCTGTTCAGGTTTTTTGATATAGCAAAGCCGTTTCCGATAAGAAAGGCCGAGAGTCTGCCGGGGGGCTACGGTATCGTGATGGATGATGTTCTGGCCGGGGTGTACGCTAATCTCTGCCTGCAGGTGCTTGTCCGGCTCTATTGATGATGCCTGCCGTGTTCTTCGCGGAACCGGGTTTCACGCGTAAAGCAGAAACGGATTCTGAACGGTTACCGTGCCGTAGATGCGGCCGTGCTGGAAATCTTCCGAGAGCAGTTCCCTTATGCCGTGAACTTCCGCGTAAGCCCAGATATGGGCGTCAAACCACGACAGGCCGTATGCCGCAGCACCGCGCAGGGCCATTCGCAATACAGCGTCATCGGGGTAGATGACCGGGAACTGGGACATCAGTTCTTCTGCTTCACGTATCGCGTCCGGAAGATCAAGTATGCGGTCCTCGGGCGCTCCCCGGGTTGTTGCTGAGACGAATTCAACGATTGACTGGTGGGCGAGGTAAGGACTGCTGTCGGCTATGCTGCCGCGAAGAACACTCTCAGCAATCCTTTGTTTGTCCGGGAATCGTTCGTCGTAACGGTAGACCAGCACATTGGTGTCAATCAGCATTCAGACTGCCCCGCGTGTAGAGTTCTTCCCGGGTCCAGCCTCGCTCAGTCGCTGGAGCCCGTGTCCTCCCCGCTTCACGTTTCCTTTGTCGGGCAGTTGCCTCATCAAACATGCGCAGACGCGTTTCAGTGTCGATCTCTTCTTCCTGCGTCCGGGCACCTGCGGGCACCACGCGGATGGTTTCTCCCGCTGGCTCAAAACGTATATCATCTCCTGGCTGGATTCCGTAACGCTCGGCAATTGCTTTTGGCACCGTTACCTGCAATTTGCTGCTTACTTTAGCCATATCCTTACTTTATCAAAGAAAGTTTCTTTGTCAAAGATATGATAAGCCTTCGCATATTATTGTTGAGAACGGACACTGTGCGGAATGTTTTTACCCGCATAAGTCTTTCCATGTCATGCTGTCGGGGGGCTATATAGCGGAAATGACAGAATTTGCAATTAAGAACTTGTTGTTGTCAATCAAAAAATCGGGTATAACATACAATGATGATAAGGACTTACAATAACCGGGCGAAAGTGTTCGAGGCGGGGAGCAAGACATTCACGAGAGCGTTTGAAATGATCACTGAACCTTACAACGCCTACCTTGAAAAATGCGTCGGCTGCTGCAAAGAGGCGGGGAAGGAATACTTCTACTGCGACCAACGTCAAGCCCTGACCGAAATCCAGGCCCACAACCCCGAGCACGAAAACATAAGTCTTCAGGTGTTCCGTGGCGTGGCTGGTCGCATAGACAATGCGTTTCAGTCCTTTTTCAGGCAGGTGAAGGAGAAAGAGAAGGAGGGGTTTCCCCGGTTCGGGGGGAACGGGAACTCCTGTGCCATAGAGAAAGACTTGGTTTGGCTGGGATTTCGTCAAAACCGGGAGGGGGTGAGATGATCCCTGCTATTGAAGAGCGGGCTGAGGAACTGAGGCGTCTCTGTCTCCGCTACGGGGTTCTGCGGCTCGACCTGTTCGGGTCGGCTGTAACCGGCCGATACGATCTGGAAAAGAGCGACTTGGACTTTCTAGTCGAGTTTCAGCCGTCGGCTTTCAACGCCTATGCGGACGCCTACTTCGGCCTGCTTGAGGCTCTCGGGCGGCTCTTTGAACGACCCGTCGACTTAGTGGTGGAGTCGGCCATCAAAAACCCTTACTTCCTGCAATCGGTGGAAAAGACGAGGACTCCCGTCTATGAGTATGAGGCTTGAGACTCGAAAGCACCTGTATGATATCCAGTGCGCCGCCGGTCTGTTGAGAGAATTCACAAGCGGCAGAACATTTGCGGACTATGAAAGCGATGCAATGCTGCGGGCGGCTGTGGAGCGTCAGTTTGAGATCATTGGCGAGGCGATGACCAACCTCGCTAAAGTCGACAAGTCGGCGGCTGACCGAATCAGCCACTACCGGCGCATTATCGCCTTCCGCAATATCCTGATTCACGGATACGCCAATGTGGATGACCGTCTGGTGTGGGATGTGGTCAAGACCAATCTCCCGGTTCTTGAACGCGAGGTAGAGGCTCTCCTAGAAGAGAGCGAGGATGATTGACCAAAAACTAACTGGGAAGCGGCATCAGATAGGTCTATTTCCGCTTCTTTGCGGAACCGGATTTTGTAGCTCACAGTTTTCTGCGGATTTCCGAAATAACTTCGTCAGCGGGGCGTCCTGGATCTTTGGTCGCTTCGTAAGCCTCAAGCCTTTTGTTCAGTTCGGCCTTTTGCGCGGAGCAAAGAGAGAGAGCGCTCTGATCGGAAGCGATGCTGTCCCACAGGTCTTCTACGAGACGAATCCGCTCACGTACCGGCAAATTCTTCAAACTGGAGTCCATGCTTACAAAGTACCTCGAACTTCGCGGTCTGTAAAAAGCCGGGCGATTACCGCAATCAACTGATCCGTGTTCCCGTGAATTTATCTTACTACCGGGTTTTCTTTCCAGTTAGAATTACCCGGCAATGTGCGTCGAGATAATCACGACCGGAAATGAGATAATGAGCGGTCTTACCCGGGATACCAACTTCAGCTGGGTAGCCGCGGAACTGTCCTCATCCGGTATTGAGGTTAAGCATCACTGCGCGGTTGCCGATGACCTTAACGATCTTCTCGCTTCTTTTGCCACGGCGTCGAAGAGAGCCAGATTTGTCATAGTCACGGGAGGGCTTGGCCCCACCGAGGATGATCTGAGCGCGCTTGCCGCCTCGAAGTTTCTGGGAACTCCCCTTGTTTTTAATCCAGCGGTCTATGAAGACATTGCCCGAAAACTTAGGGAGAGGGGAAGGGAGCCCAACATCCATCATGAAAAACAGGCTATGTTTCCTGAAAAAACGGTGGTTATCGAAAATCCCGTTGGTACGGCTGCCGGCTTCAGTTTCGTTTCCGGCGACTCGAAATTCTACTTTCTTCCCGGTGTCCCGAGGGAATTTCGGCGGATGTTCAGAGAACATGTTCTCCCGGATATAAGTGGCGTTGCGGAAAAGGGAACCACCCTGCGCGTGAGAGTGCTCAGAACCTTTGGACTCGGTGAATCCGAGGTGGCGGAAAAACTGGAAGGCTTCTTCCCCGAAGGGGTGGATGTCGGATACAGGATCCGCCTGCCCGAGATTCACCTTCGGCTTACGGCCTCGGGCCATGACGGCGAGGTGCTGGATTCGCTGCTGGGCAATGCCTGCGCGGATGCGAAAGAGAGGCTGGGGAATTTCCTCTTTTCCGAAGAGGACGAGCCCCTTGAGGAGGTGACGGCATCTTTGTTGCTTAAAAAAGACCTGACCCTCTCTGCCGCGGAGTCCTGCACGGGAGGGCTTTGCTCAAGCCGGTTCACTGACATTCCCGGGAGTTCGGCTTACTTTCTGGGCGGAGCGGTGGTCTACAGCAACGAATCAAAGGAAAAGCTTCTCGGGGTAAATGCGGATACGCTCACCCGGTTCGGCGCGGTGAGCGAGCAGGTGGTTTTCGAAATGGCCGAGGGGGCAAGAAATCTTTTTGGAACCGATATTGGGATTTCTATATCCGGGGTCGCGGGTCCGGGAGGCGGAACCACGGAGAAGCCTGTGGGCACAGTGTGGTTTGGATTCAGTCACCTTTCCTCGGGGACTTTCTGCGAGAAACGGAATTTTGCCGGGACGAGGGATGAGATAAAAAACTTTGCCGCTTCTACGGCTATTGATATGGTTAGGAAGTTCTGCCTTGATTATGTAGGATAGTAATTTTAGAACCACAAAGACCAGAACGGAGATTAAGACGGAATGAGCGATCTTGACGAGAAGAACAAGAACATAGACGTAGCAATCAGCACCATAGAGAAGCAGTTCGGAAAAGGCTCCATAATGAGACTGGGGGAAGACGCTTCCCTCTCGGACATTCCGGTTATTACCTCGGGTTCCCTTGGACTTGATATAGCGCTTGGAGTCGGGGGGTTTCCCAGGGGAAGAATCGTCGAAGTTTACGGCCCTGAGGCCTCGGGCAAGACCACCATAGCGCTCCACGCAATCGCGGAAGCCCAGAAGGCTGGCGGAATAACCGCATTTGTCGATGCCGAGCATGCTCTTTCGACAAGCTACGCGGCGGCACTTGGGATCAAGGTTGAGGATCTTCTTATCTCGCAGCCCGATTTCGGAGAACAGGCCCTTGAAATTGTCGATACTCTCATAAGAAGCAACGCGGTTGACCTCATAGTGCTTGACTCGGTTGCGGCCCTTACCCCGCGCGCCGAGATCGAGGGGGAGATGGGAGACACTCACGTAGGTCTTCAGGCAAGGCTTATGTCGCAGGCGCTTCGCAAGATAACGGCTAACGTGAGCCGCTCGAAAACCATAGTTATTTTCGTTAACCAGCTTCGCATGAAGATCGGGGTTCCGGCGTATATGAACCCCGAGACAACCACCGGGGGCAACGCGCTTCGGTTCTATTCATCGGTGAGAGTTGATATAAGGCGCATCGGATCTCTTAAGGACGGCGACCGTATAATTGGCAACAGGGTCAGGGCTAAGCTTGTCAAGAACAAGGTCGCTCCACCTTTTAGGGAAGCGGAATTCGAGGTGGTTTTCGGAAGGGGAATATCAAAGCTCGGGGAGCTTGTGGATCTGGGAACCAAATTCAATGTGATAAAGAAAAGCGGAACTTGGTATTCCTATGAAGGGGAGAGGATAGGACAGGGCAGGGAAAATTCCAAGAAGTTTCTCCACGAACATCCGGAAATCCGCGAAAAAATAAGGGAGGGGATTATAAAGGCCTCGGGGATAGGTTCCGCGGGCGAAGAGAAAGCTGCGGAGTCATGATCCCGCTGCCTTGGGCCGCAAGGTGTAGACTTATGCCCTAAACGGTTTTAATCCTGGGTTCTGGGATAGGCAGACGCGATACAAGCGGGTGGGGTGACCACATAGGGCTCAGGGAACGCACTTCCTTGTTTTCCCCTTCCTGTTAATGAATAATATAGGATACTTAGGAAGCGTGTAGAATTTGAGTAGGCGCTCATGGATGCGTCGAAATGAAATCGGAAAATTTTGAATTTCTCAGAGAGCGTTGGCCGGAACTTGCCTCATTAGGCGGTTTTGCTGAATCTTACACATATACCGACCCGACCAGCGCCCTTGTAAAGCTTAGATTGCTTGCTGAGAACCTTACCAGAGATGTCTACAGTGAACTTGCGTTCCCAAAACCACCCCACTCAAATTTCATAAATCTTTTGGAAGAAAGTGCGTTTTGCGCCTTCATTCCCAAGGTGCTGCTGAACAAGCTCCATGCGTTGCGCATACACGGCAATAAGGCTGCCCACGGAGAATCCGCAGAACCGCAAACTGCGCTACGGCTTTTGAAAGAGGCGCATGACTTGACTCTTTGGCTTGCCGTGAATTTTGAAGAAGCCGACTCAGGAACATTGCCCTCTTTCAACCCACCGCAGCAGCCTGATTCTAGCGCGTCAGCGGCGGAGAGGACTGAGCTCGAAAAACTGGCGTTGCAGGAAGCACAATTGAACGATTTGTTGCTTGAACTGGACCAAGTGCGTGAGAGAGCTGAAACCGCCGAAAAGAAATCCGAGGAACTTGAAGAGTTGGCGGCTTCTGCAAAAACATCCGCGGACCTTCTTGAATTCGATGAAGCAACAACCCGGAATCGTATCATTGACGGTCTTCTTGCTTCTGCTGGCTGGGATGTCGGTCCCGACTTGCAGACAACGGACAGCGTGGCGAAAGAATATGAGGTTGCCGATCAGCCGACGACAACGGGAAAGGGCTTCGTTGATTATGTTCTGTGGGATGAAGACGGAACGCCGTTGGCCGTTATTGAAGCCAAGAAAACATCCGTTGAACCGGAACTCGGACGCAAACAAGCCAAGCTTTACGCTGATGCCTTGGAAAAGGCGCATGGACAACGGCCGGTCATATTCTATACAAACGGATACGACATTTGGCTATGGGACGACATGGCGGGTTATCCGCCAAGGAGGGTTTACGGATACTACTCCAAGGACAGTTTGCAGTATCTTGCGAAGTTCCAGCGGGGGAATCGGGAGGACATTTCAGCAATGTCGCCGCAAAAGACAATAGTTGACCGCCTCTACCAAATAGAGACGATTAAACGAGTCGCCGAGCGCTTTTTGTCTAAGCATCGAAAAGCATTGATCGTTCATGCCACAGGAACTGGCAAGACGCGTGTCGCCATTGCTCTTTCGGAACTGCTGATCCGCGCGGGATGGGCGAAACACGTGCTTTATCTCTGCGACCGACGCGAGCTGCGAAGACAGGCGAAAAACTCATTTACCGACTTTCTGCCTTCGGAACCGATCAGAATAGTCAATTCACGAATTTCGGGTGTGCCCAGCGAACGTGTTTTTATAGCCACTTATCCGGCTATGCTTAAGGTGTACCAGTCATTTGATGTCGGGTTCTTCGACCTCATTATCGCCGACGAGTCCCATCGGAGCATTTACAATGTCTACGGCGATCTTTTTCATTACTTCGATGCCTTGCAGGTGGGGTTGACCGCGACGCCAGTTGATTTCGTGACGCGCAGTACGTTCAGTCTCTTTGGTTGCGACAGCCAGATGCCAACATCCAACTACGACCTTGAACGGGCCGTTGAGGAAGGGTACCTGACGCCTTTTGAGGTATTTGAGCACACGACGAAATTTCTACGCGAAGGAATTCGTTTAGATGGTCTGACTCAGGAACAAATTGCTGAGCTGGAGGAGCAAGGCGAAGACCCGTCGCAATATGATTTCGCTTCAGAGCAGATCGACAGGGATATCTACAACAAGGACACGAACAGGACGATTCTTCGAAATCTCATGGAAAACGGTCTGAGGGAAGCGACCGGCCAAGTCGTAGGAAAAACGATAATTTTCGCCCGGAATCACAGGCACGCCATACTCATGAACCGTCTTTTCGATGAGATGTATCCTCAATATGGAGGCCGGTTCTGCCAAGTAATTGACAACTATGATCCGCGGGCCGAACATCTGATTGACGATTTCAAGGGAGAAGGCGACAACCAGAATCTGACGGTCGCTATATCGGTTGATATGCTTGACACCGGAATTGACGTTCCTGAAATCCTCAATCTTGTCTTTGCGAAACCCGTCCGTTCGCCTGTCAAATTCTGGCAGATGATAGGTCGTGGCACGCGTCTCTGCCCAAATTTGTTCGGGCCCGGAGAAGACAAGACGGTTTTTCGAATCTTTGATCACTGGGGCAATTTTGAGCGCTTCGAAACTGGCTATCGGCCTGCTGAGCCGAGACAGTCCAAATCCCTTCTGCAGAGGCTGTTTGAGGAAAGATTGAACCTTGCCGAAGCGGCGCTTAAAAAAAGTGAAGAAGATGTTTTTGACCAGGCCATCAAACTGATTGAAGTTGATATAGCCGATTTGCCGGAAGAGTCTGTTTCAGTTCGCGAGCGCTGGCGGGAGCGGCGTTCAGTGCTTCAGGCGGACAGGCTCCCCCAATTTGCTCCCGCAACGGTCTCCATGCTCCGGACCGTCATCGCGCCCCTGATGCAGTGGCGTACCAGACATGGTCTTGGCGATGCCCATGCTTTTGACTTGCTGGTGACGCAGATGCAGATTGCGGTTCTGAACGAAACAGCGGCGCTTGCTGATCTTAAGATAGACTTCTTGGAGCGGGTTGAATGTCTTCAAATGCATTTGAATCCTGTTCGGGAGCGGGGCGAAATCATCAGGCGCGTCAAGTCAGATGACTTCTGGAAAGATGTTTCAGTTCAGGACTTGGAATTGGTACGTGGTCCCTTGCGCGAAATAATTCATTATCGGGAGAAGCAGACAGGCGCCGCCGTATTGCCTAAGATTATAGATGTTTCAGAAGAACCCGAGGATATCGTTATCTCACGGCGCAGAACCAATCTCAGAACCGTCGAAATGGAGGCTTATAAACATCTGGTGGAAGATGAACTGAAGAAGCACTTCGAAACCAACCCCGTTCTCAAGAAGATACGCATTGGAGAAACTGTTACCAAGGAAGATCTTGAGTCTCTGGTGTCACTTGTGCTGACGCAGAATCCGCATATCACCCGGAAAGATCTGAACGAGTTTTTCCGAGCGACTGCTCAACCGCTTTACGTAACGATCCGTTCAATCGTCGGACTTGACCCCGAAGCCGTCAATGCGAAATTTTCTGACTTGGTGCTGAAGAATCCTTCACTGACTGCCAAACAGACACGCTTCCTTACTCTCCTGCAGAACCATATCATAAAGTTCGGATTCATAACGGTTGAAAAACTTTACGACCAGCCCTTTACCTTTGTTGACGCCGATGGACTAGAAGGCGTTTTCGACAAGCCCGAGGACATTGATGATCTGATAAAAATTGTTAATCTATTTGCACCGCCTCAAGAAGGCGGCGATGACGCCGACCAGAAAGACAGGATAATGCACTGATGATTACAGGTGAACTCAAACGGGATATTGACGCGCTCTGGCTTGAGTTTTGGCAGGGTGGAATTACCAACCCGCTGACGGTGATTGAGCAAATCACTTATCTAATGTTTGCACGCTTGCTCGACGTGAATGAAGCGCGCGATGAGAATCGCGAGCGCCGTAGCGACAAAGCCTTCAAGAGACGCTTCGGCGAGGATGAGCAAGATCTGCGATGGTCACACTTCCGGCATTTGGGGGCTGATAATATGTTGTTCTTAGTGCGGGACAGAGTGTTCCCGCATTTTCGCAAGACTTCCACCAGCGGCACTTCTTTTGCCGAGTTTATGAAGGACGCGCAGTTGATGATCCAGAAGCCGAGCCTCTTGGTAAAAGCCGTTAACATGATCGACAAGTTGCCGCTGACCGAGGGAGACACCAAAGGCGATCTTTATGAATACCTTCTCAGCAAGCTAACGACTGCCGGGATTAACGGACAATTCCGTACCCCGCGCCATATTATTCGTTTGATGGTGGACATGCTGGAACCGAAGCCGACGGATGTGATTGCCGACCCATCGGCGGGAACGGGTGGTTTTCTCGTTCAGGTGATGGAACATCTTATGGAGAAATTCACCTCGCCTGAGGGAGTGATCGAGGAAACCGATCCGGATACCGGAGAGGAATACAATATCTACACAGGTGATTTGCTTGAAGAACACCGAAAGCATATCAGGACCGGCATGTTCCACGGGTTTGACTTTGACGCAACAATGTTGCGAATTGCAGCTATGAACCTTATGCTACACGACGTTGATAATCCAGACATACATTACCAAGACACGCTCAGCAACAGTTTCTCTGAGCGCTTCCCAAAAGCAGGAAAAGAAGCCTTCGATATTGTTCTTGCCAACCCTCCGTTTAAAGGCAGTCTTGATTACGAGGATGTAGATGCTGATCTGCTGCGTCAGGTGAAGACGAAGAAAACGGAATTGCTGTTCCTTGTCTTGATCTTACGTATGCTGAAGCCTGGTGGCAGATCTGCTACTATCGTGCCGGATGGCGTACTGTTTGGTTCATCAATAGCTCATGTTGCATTGCGTAAATTGCTGATCGATAAAAACCAACTCGAAGCCGTTATTTCTCTGCCTAGTGGAGTATTCAAGCCCTATGCGGGTGTATCAACTGGTATTCTGGTCTTCACGAAGGGAGGACGCACGGACAATGTATTTTTCTATGATGTACAAGCTGATGGTTTCTCACTCGACGACAAGCGTGATCCTGTCGAAGAAAATGATCTGCCAGCTTGTCTAATCCGTTGGCGTGCCCGGAATCTACGGAAGGACAATGAGCGGACGGACAAAGCATTTTTCGTATCGGCCAATGAGATAAGGAAGACGAACTATGACCTCTCACTCAATCGGTACAAGGAGGCGGTGTATCAGGAAGAGAAATATGATCCGCCGAAGGTTGTCCTAGAGCGAATCAGAACACTGAACGACGATATCGCTTTTGAACTTGCCGAATTGGAAGAAATGCTCAGATGAAATTTGTTCCGCTTCTAGAGGTTGCTGACAATATAACGTGTAGTCCTCCGGTGTTTGATGGTACACGCACCTATTATGCCACAGCCAATGTAGACGAGCAGAACCTGCTTGAAGGCACTCCTGTCACCTATCGGGAGCGACCATCGCGCGCAAATCTCGTAGCAGCAAATGATGACATTCTGTTCGCCAAGATGCAGGCTACCAACAAGATAATTCATGTAAATCCAGAGGCAGAAAACGCAATCTTTTCCACTGGTTTTTTCAACCTCAGACCACGTCCTACTCGTTTACATTCGCGTTATCTTCTTTGGTTCTTGCGCAGTTCAATCTTTCAGAATGCTAAAGATCAGCTTTGTACTGGGGCAACACAGAGAGCACTAACGCTTAGTGGCCTCCAAGAAATTGAAATTCCTTTACCTGCTACCATAGAAGAACAGAAGCGAATTACCACCATTCTTGACACAGCCGACAGTATCCGGCGCAAGCGGAAGAAAATGATAGCGATGACAGACACTGTCTTAAGCGCAACTTTTCTCCAAATGTTTGGTGACCCCCTTAAGAACCCGTTTAGTTTCAGCACAGATAGGATTGGTGAGCATCTTAGTGAGGAACGACCCGGCACACAGTCCGGACCTTTCGGGTCTGCTCTTAAGAAGCATGAGTACATCGATTCTGGCATTCCTGTTTGGGGCGTTGATAACGTTCAGTCAAACGAATTTGTCGATACAGCAAAGTTATTCATCTCTGAGGAAAAGTTTGAGCAATTGGAACGATACAATGTTGAACCAGGGGATATACTTATTTCCCGTGCTGGCACAGTTGGGCGCATGTGTATCGCCGAGCCCAAGGTGGATAAATCAATAATTAGCACAAACCTTGTCCGCGTGGTGCTTGACTTAGAGTCATTGCTTCCCGAGTATTTTGTATCACTTTTCACATATTTTCCGCACCGGCTTGGCACCTTGAAGGCGAACAACAAGAAAAATGCGTTTACCTTTCTCAACCCGAGAACACTGAAGGCTTTAGAGATTGTCATTCCACCTATTGAGCTCCAAAAAGAATACCGTACGCTCAAGCACGCAATGAAAAGCCAGATTTCTAAAGCCGAGAAGCAGTTGGAAGAGATGAATCAACTAGTTGATTCGCTATCTCAACGAGCCTTCCAAGGCAAACTTTAGGGTGCCACAATGCGTCTGACACAAATCGAGATCGAAAATTTCAAAGGGATTGGTGAACGTCAAACGATTGATCTCAAGCCGATTACCTTGTTGTTCGGGCCGAACAACGCAGGCAAGAGCACAGTTCTGCAAGTACTACACTATATGCGGGAATTACTCGAACGCCAGAATCCGGACCCCGATCAAACTATCGCAGGTGGCCTTATCGATTTTGGTGGATTCAGGGCGCTAGTCCACAATCACGAGTTGAATCGTGCCATCACAATTAAGCTCGTGATTGATCTGTCGGAGGATCTGGGGAACGACCAGCTACCACTTAATTCCGGCATACATCTCGGCGACACTGAATTTGCTAATCTGGATATCCTCTACATCTTTGGCGGAGATACCGATTCTAACAAACACGCTATCGTACAAGAACTTGGTGTTATGGTAGAGGTACGTTGGAGCGATTTGCTCATGGGTCCCTATGTCTCTTTGCTTTCCTTAGATATGGATGGCACCCAGATTCTGTCAATCAAATCGCCACCGCAGAAAGGACGCGCAATTATCACTGATTTTAATTTTGAACACCCGCTACTTCAGCAGATCATTTATCAAGATGATATTGTAGAGGATGACGAGTTTTATCAGGGAGATTTTCCCGGACACTTTGATGAAGGTGATCCGTTTGCGTCACCGCTTGGGGCTGAGATTTGGGAGCTCTCTCGTGATATGGCAAAAGGAACTCCCGCCTTTGCGGAAGATAACTTTAGGGTGACTGTCTCCACTCCAATGGGAGCCTTGCCGAACCCGAATAAGCCTCTGGACTTGGATTTACGCGACCCCGAAGTTGACAAGCCTGAACTAGAACAGAGCACATCTCGCGTTAGGGGACTGGCGACGTTACTTGATGAACTGGTTCTCGGGCCGGTACGCGTTGCGAATGACTACTTAGGTAGCATGATCTATGTAGGTCCCTTGCGCGAAATCCCTACTCGAAACTTCCGACCACGCCTTTCGCCTGATGAATCACGCTGGGCGCGAGGTCTTGCCGCGTGGGATCTACTGTATTCTGATGTCAAAGGCGATCTTGTCGATGCCGTTAACCAATGGCTTGGCGATGAGGACAAGCTCCGCACTGGTTACCAGTTGGAAAGGGTCGTTTTCCGCGAGATACCTGTATCGAGTCGGCTGAGTTTTCTGTTTGAGCGTGGCCTGACCGAAGATGATCTCGGCGAACTGCAGGAGCTCTACGAAAACTTGGAAACCCGGGTGGAAGTTGTGTTGCGTGATTTTGAAAAAGACATTCTTGTTGCTCCCGATGATATTGGCATCGGCATTTCACAGATGATCCCGGTCGTTGTTGGATGCCTCACTGACAGTGTCAGTCTTCTTGCGGTGGAGCAGCCCGAACTCCACATTCACCCAGCCCTGCAGGTTGCGATGGGTGATCTCCTGATCCACTCGGCTTTCGGCAACCAGTCTGATTTCCTGTCCGGCAAATCTCTTCTTGTGGAAACGCACAGCGAGCATATTATGCTACGCTTGCTACGCCGGATCAGACAGACATCCGAAGGCGAAATGCCTCCTGACACCCCGTCTCTCACCCCAGATGCTGTTTCTGTCATCTATGTTGAAGATGGCGAAGACGGCGTGAAGCTTTACTCGCTCAGAGTTGATGAAGAAGGGGAATTCATTGACCGCTGGCCGCAAGGCTTTTTCGACGAACGCGTGGAGGAGCTTTTCTAGTGTATCAAGAGTACGCTGTTGAACCCGCCGCCATAGGATCAAGCTGGGAAACTTTCCGTTACCTGATCGAGAAATTTGGCTTTCAGGAAGGCCGGCTAATTTCCCGGTTTCCTTCAGAATGGGAACGCTCGGTCATTGAAGCGGCAAAGGCGGCAGATGATATCGGTGATATAGCCTTCTCCAAAATCACGGAGAGGCTAAGAAAAGAAAAACGGACTAAAATTATAAATTCGGGTCGTGAGTACGATCCGAATCTCGGTAGCTGGATCGCAAACGCGCGCGTTGCGCATGGCGCAAAACCTTTCCACGCCATTATCGCACAAGGCAGCCATAAAGAGGATGAGATTGTTGCTCCTGAAGACTTGGAGGAAGACCACCTACTCATGATTGCCCCTATAAGCTGCAGTGTTCCGCGGACAAGCGAAAAGCTTGCGGAGGCCTTTCTGCCACTTCTCCTTTCCGCGCGTGAAGTCGATATCGTTGATCCCTTTTTTGGCCTTCGGAAGCCAAAATGTACGGGCCTCTTGAAGTTGTTGCTTTCATCGATGTACGACTCGAGGAAGAATAAGAAGAAAAATCTGCACATCAGAATCCATTTTCGAAGGGAGGGATGCGAGCCAAGTGAACAGTCTCTTCTTCAAAACCCCCGCAAGTGGGTACGCAACTGGATTCCCGAAGGCTTCGAGCTGCACCTATATGAATGGAAAAAGAAACCCGGCGGTGAAAAATTTCATGATCGTTTCCTTTTATGTGACTGTGGTGGATTGATGATCGGCCCGGGTTTCGAGGCAGTTGGACAGCATGAAAGCGCCACTATCACTCTGCTTGATTATCAGCATGTCCAAGAGTTGCGGGGAAATTTTGCGATTGGGGCAACAGTTTATGATAAGGTTGGAAACGCGGTTCGAATTAAGTCAAATGGGGAAGCAGACACGCTCTAACTTGAAAATATCTGGATAATACACATGAAAATTCTGGGAATCGAAACGTCCACTTTCTCGGGAAGCGTGTCAATATCCGATGACGATACGCTTCTTTGCGAATATGTTTTCAACACCGGTCCGAGACATAACGAGGTGCTTGTTCCCACGATCGAGCGGCTTCTTTCGGACTGCGGACTGGGGAAAGATGATCTGGATGCGGTCTGCGTGTCAGTGGGTCCGGGTTCTTTCACCTCTCTTCGCATAGGGGTCTCCACGGCGAAAACCCTTTGTTATTCCTTGGGAACCGACCTCGCGGGAGTTCCATCCCTTGAAATTCTCACGTCAAACGCGCTTTGGTGCGGAGATGACGTGTGCGCCATGACCGACGCTGGCAGAGGGGAGGTTTTCTTTTCATTTTATGATTCCAAAGGCGAAGAGATAAACCCCGCGGAAATTGCCACACCGGAGTCTGTGTGCGCCGGAGTGAGAAGAAAGACCGTTTTTGTGGGTAGCGGAGCCCTGCTTCACGAAAATCTCATACGGGATTCCATGGGAGAGAGGGCCGTGTTTCTGCCCGCGAATCTGAACACCCCGAGGGCGTCTGGCTGCGCGCTTTTGGGGAGAAAAAAGATTCTTTCCAGACAAAAGGACGATCCATTCACGCTAACTCCCTTCTATCTTCGTCGCTCCGCTGCGGAGCGCGAAGTGAAAGTGGCAAAGAGACGCTAGTAACCTTTTTCCCTAGCGGTCTTGAAGTTGTATGCGCGCGGTGATAAATTAAGCGGATGGGTTGTTGTCATTCCACACTTTAAAAACAACCAGGGAGATATAGTAAAATGGCCAAGATGCTCGGCGCACAGATGTTCTTTGAGACGCTTCTTCACCAGGGTATTGACGTGGTCTTCGGACTGCCGGGAGGTTACGTTCTCAAGGTCTATGACGTGATGACCGATTACACCGACAGGATAAATCACGTGCTGGTGAGGCATGAGCAGGGAGCGACGCACATGGCCGACGGGTACGCAAGAGCCTCGGGAAAACCGGGAGTGGTGCTTTGCACCTCGGGTCCTGCGGCAACCAACACCGTTACCGGTATTGCGACGGCGCAGATGGACTCATCTCCCATAGTTATCTTTACGGGACAGGTTCCGACTCAGTACCTTGGAAGCGACGCCTTTCAGGAAGCCGATCATATCGGCATAACAAGACCCTGCACGAAACATAACTACCTTGTACGAGAAACCCGGGATCTTCCGAGAGCGATGAAAGAGGCTTTCCACATAGCCGGCACCGGAAGACCCAGCCCTGTTCTGGTTGATATGCCAAAGGACGTTCTCATAGGAGAAGACGAACTTGTAATACCCGAGGATCACGAGATAGATATCAAAGGTTACAAGCCCACTATGAAGGGAAATCCTTCCCAGATAAAAAGGGCGGTGGAGATGCTGCTTGCCTCAAAGCGGCCCGTTATTTATTCCGGGGGAGGAGTTATCTGGTCCGGGGCTACGGATGAACTGCTTGAGTTCTGCCACCGGCTTCAGATACCTGTGGCTTCGACACTCATGGGTCTTGGGGGTTATCCGGCGAGCGATCCTCTTTTCATAAGCATGCTCGGGATGCACGGTTCCTACGCCGCCAATATGACGGTTACCGAATCGGACCTCGTTATCTCGATCGGCGGACGGTTTGATGACAGGGCTACGGGCGGGAACTTTGATGAGTTTGCTCCCAACGCGGAGATTATCCATATAGATATAGATCCCTCCTCGATAGACAAGAACATAACGGTTCAGTGTCCGATAGTAGGGGATGCCAAAGTTGTTCTGCGTCAATTGCTCGATGCTCTCCCTGGGGAGATTGACCTTGAGGGAAGGGAATCCTGGCTCAGGCGGATACGGGACTGGAACGAGAAGCATCCGCTCACCTATTGCCAGGGAAGCGAGAAAATTCTCACGACCTACGCCATAGACATGCTTTACAAGATCACCAAAGGGGACGCCATAATAGTTTCCGACGTAGGTCAGCACCAGATGTGGGTAGCCCAGTTCTACAAGTTCGAAAGACCGAGAACCCATCTTACCTCCGGGGGGCTGGGAACCATGGGATTCAGTTTCCCCGCGGCTATGGGAGCGAAATATGCAAGGCCTGACGAGCAGGTTATATGCGTTGCCGGCGACGGAAGCTTCCAGATGAATTTCCAGGAGCTCGCGACTGCGGTTGAAAACAATCTGGATCTAAAGATTATCGTTTTCAACAACCGTCACCACGGAATGGTAAGGCAGTGGCAGACCATGTTTTTTGAGGGCAATTTCTCGGCATCCCGGTTTGAAGTGCTGCCGGATTTCGTGAAGCTCGCAGAAGCGTTTGGTGCCCGCGGCCTTCGGGCGGTGAAGCCCGAGGAACTTGAGCCCACCCTCAGGGAAGGTCTCAACACTCCGGGAGTTGTCCTCATGGAGATAGAAGTCGATTGTACGGAAATGGTTTATCCGATGATAGCCCCCGGTGCATCGATGGACAACATGATAATGATGCCCGCAGATCTTGCCTGATCCTCTGTTGTTGGTAACGGGTGGCCACTTTGCTGTGTCTGTTGGACTGATGTAGTTTGACCTGTCAGTGCAGCATTCACTGTTCTCGCGGGCTATAATGGCAAGACAGTCTCTTTAAGACCCTGAAATGAAAAACATCTGCTTGGTTCTGTACGTTTTCATCCTGGCCTGCATTCTGGTCTCTTCAGGTTGCCGAAGCGATGACTGCGCGGATGCTTCTCTCTGCATAGGGGTGCTCATTCCCGAGAGGATATTTGACGGCAGCTATGACACCAGGCGACAGGCGGTAGTTTCGGCCGTAGAAGATATCAATGCCGCAGGCGGCGATATAGAGCTTGTTTTTGGCCGCGACACTGACCGTTCTTTTGATTCTGATGCTCTGAGGGATGTTCTGAACAGGGGGGTTGACGGAATAATAGGTCCGGCTACTTCTGCCGATTCCGTGGGTCTTGTGGATGATCTTGCCAGAGCGAAGATGGTCGCGATATCACCTTCGGCCAGTTCGGTTGAAATAAGCACTTTCGCTGATGACGGCTACTTCTTCAGGGTTATTCCATCGGACGCATTCCAGGCACCCATACTTGCCAGGCTGATAAAACAGGCCGAGGGGAAACGCGCGGCCATACTGTTTCGTGATGACAGTTACGGAAGAAACCTTAAGGACGGTCTTGTCGAATCCCTTGGACAAGCGGGAATAAGCTTGATTGAGCCAATTGAGTACGAGGCAGATCCCGAGGCGGCGGTAAATGCCGTAGTCAGTGCGGCAAATGCCGAGGTTAATCCTGTAGACTCCGTGATTCTCGCGCTGTTTCGTGAAGGGGGAGCGAATTTTATGGCAAGTATGCTGAAGAGGGAGGAACTCAGTGGAAAGGTGAAATACTACGGGGCGGATTCATTGTCAATTGAGGGCTTTGCTGAAATAGTTGTCGCCCTTGACCCCGAAGTGCTTTCGCTTGAGGACATGGAAGGTTTTGTGACCACCATCGCGGGCCCTGATCCCTGCAGACTGGAAAACAGGAAGGAAATTTTTGATGAAGCGGGGAGATATGCAAGGCAGATATACGATGCTGTTGTGCTGATGAAGCTTGCATCCATTAAAAGCGCATCTTCTGATCCCGCTGAGTATGTCAGGGAAATGACAGGGGTAAGCAGGGATGGGACCAAATGCAGGACTTATGCAGAATGTGCGGGATTTCTCACCGACGGCGACAGTACCAACGATGATATCGATTATCACGGTTTTTCAGGCGAGATTGATTTCGATGCTAACGGCGACGTAACAAAGGGTTTTTACTACGTACACACTTATGATGACATGGGTGGAAGGCCTGACCCTGTTCTCGTTGACTTGGAAGGGAATCCCGCAGGCGAGTGTAAGGCGGACAACAGATAGGGTCTGCTGAATTGTCAGAGGCCGTATTTCCGGTCGGAATATGCGGTTGCGACGAGGCAGCGGATGCCGGCGGACATGCGGGGTCGCAAGTTGAACCAAATCCGATTGCCATATGAAGACGGAGATTGGAAGGGGAAGTCGGACGGCTCTGGCAGAGAAAATTCCGAGTACTGCCTAATTAGATATACTTTCCCATAAGACCGCTCTTCGGGTCTTCTCGATATCGTTATGGCCTCAGGAAAAATTGTTCAGGTAGCTTTGCCGATTCATTCCGAACAGCTTTTTCTATATTCGGTTCCAAAACATTTCCGAGAAGGGATTGCTACGGGGAAGCGAGTGTTTGTCCCCCTCGGAAACCGCAAGGCCATAGGATATGTGGTGGGAGATGCGGGAAAGCGGAAAGTCGATTTCGAGCTAAAGGATATAATCGACATCCTCGATGAATTACCGCTTTTTGACGAGAAGCGCTTGGAATTTTTCCGCTGGATTTCTGAGTATTACATGGCGCCTCTCGGAATCGTGCTTAAGTTCGCCCATCCTTTGGGGCTTGGTAAAAGCGTCGGGAAAACCGTGCGGATCACGGAGGAGGGGGAAAGCCGCCTTAAGGAAGCGGGCCCTGACCGCCTCGAGAAAAAAATCCTGCAAACTCTTCTGCTCGAAGGAGAACTCGCCTCGCAGAAGCTTCTCGAACTCAGTGCCGGAGCGTCGCTTGAGAATCTTAACTCTCTTAAGAGAAGAGGGCATATAGAATTTGATTACAGGGTCATAAGAGATGAGAAGGTAAAGTACGAGAAGGTCTACGGAATCTCCTGCGATCCCGACACAGTCTCGGAGGTTAGCCGGAAAAAACCGGCCAAGGGCGCCATACTTGAGTTCATAAGCCTCCACGGTCCCGTTCCCCGCTCGGAACTAAGGGAAATATTCGGTAATTTCGCAACTCACGTAAAGTGGCTTGTGGATAACGCTCTGGTCTCCGTGGAGCAAAAAGAGATCGGAAGGGACCCCTACGGCGTGCTTGATTCGGAGGAAGAGCCCCCGAAGGAACTTACTCAGGATCAGCGTATGGCGATGGGGAAAATCCTTCCTTACGTTAAAAGGGAAGAATATCGCTGCTTCCTTCTTCACGGTGTTACGGGAAGCGGAAAGACCGAGGTCTACTTAAGGACCGTGAGCGAGATCATAGCCAGAGGGAAGCAGGCGATTGTTCTTGTCCCCGAAATAGCGCTCACCCCGCTTCTGGTAAGGAGGTTCCGTTCACGTTTTGCCGATTCCGTATCGGTGATTCACAGCGCTCTCAGCGAGGGTGAGAGGTTTGATGTCTGGAGAAAGGCTCGTAGCGGAGATCTGAGCGTGGTGATAGGTGCCCGCTCCGCGGTTTTCGCTCCGCTTGAGAATCTCGGCCTTGTGGTGGTTGACGAGGAGCACGAGTCTTCTTACAAGCAGAATGAAGTGCCCTGTTACAACGCCCGCGACGCCGCGGTCATGCTTGGAACCATATACAGTTGTCCGGTGCTGCTGGGTTCCGCGACCCCTTCACTTGAATCCTATGCAAACGCGATCAGGGGCAAGTACGAATATCTTTCTCTTCCCGCGAGGGTGGGGACAAGCAGGCTTCCCGATGTTGAACTCGTGGATATGAAAAACGTGAATGAAACTGTTTTCTCACCGAACCTAAGGGATGCTCTGGCGGAGAATTTCAGCCGCGGGGAACAATCGATCCTTTTTATTAACAGGAGAGGGTTTTCAAGCTTTCTGGTCTGCGGGGACTGCGGTGAAATCTTCAGGTGTCCCAACTGCTCCATAACCCTTACCTTTCACAAAAAGGATAATTCGATTAAGTGCCATTACTGTGGAATTATGCAGGAATTTGAGAACATCTGCTCAAGCTGCGGAGCCGAATACATGGGCAAGGGTCTAGGGACCCAGAAAGTAGAGGAACAGGTAAAAAGCATGCTTCCCGACGCCAGGGTTTTCGTTATGGACAGGGATTACACCCGCGGAAAAACCAAGCTTCTTGATCTTTACAAAAAGCTTGAGTCCGGGGAGGTGGACGTTCTTATCGGAACCCAGATGGTAGCCAAGGGACATGATCTGCCGGGGGTTACGCTTGTCGGTGTTCTCTCAGCCGACCATATGCTGGGGATTCCCGACTTCCGCTCTGGAGAAAGAACTTTCCAGGTCCTCACACAGGTAGCCGGAAGGACAGGCCGGGGAATGAAACCCGGGGTGGTTATTCTGCAGACATATAACCCCGAACATCCTTCGGTAAAATTTGCCATTACCCATAACAGTTCCGGTTTTCTGGATGAAGAACTGGAGCTTAGAAAGTCCCTTGATCAGCCTCCTTTATCGAGGTTCATATCCTTCAGGGCAAATGGACTTGATGAGGGGAAAACACGAGATTTTGCCGAAAGAATGAAACGTACGGCCGAGAGATTTCTCCTCAAGCTTCCGCCTGGGTCACTCCGGGTACTCGGCCCCTCCGAGGCTCCCATATACAAACTTAGAAACAGGTTCAGATGGCAGGTCATTATCGTGTCAAGTGATCTGGGGCTGCTTCGGAACTACGCCTCGGCACTTTACGATTCGTTGAAAAAACACGCCTCGGGAATTAAGCTTGTAGTTGATGTTGATCCCTATGATTTCATGTGACCCGGTCTGATGAAAAAGAAAAACCTTCTTCCCGACGAGGAAAACGCGCGCTTAACCGTTGAGAGATTCCAGGAGATAAACGGCAAACTCTCCGCGGAAAAGGAAAAAGTCCTAAACACCATCTCTTCGCACAGCAGGTTCCTCGGCAATTCAATCATAAGAAATCCACATGCGCTAAACGTACTTACTAATAAAAAAGCACTCGGGAGGAAGAAAACGATTTCTTCCCACCGAACTCCGCTCGGCTCGATTGTGAGGAATTCGCAGGATTCAGAGCAGCTCTCGGAAAGACTCAAGGAATACAAGTACACGGAACTCTCGAGGATAATCTACAGAGAAATTCTGGGTCTCTGCACGTTTCGCCAGACCATGGAGGAGATTTCCGACCTTGCCGTTTCCGTGGTCAGGGCGGTGCTTGATTTCTACAGGTCCCGAATCGAGGGCGGAGACCAGTTTGAGTTCGTAGTGCTTGGCATGGGGAAACTGGGCGGAAGACTCCTTAATCTGAGTTCCGATATAGACCTCGTTTATCTCTACAGAAACGAGGAGTACGCCCGACAGATATTTACGCTTTCCTCATCAGTCACCAGAACGATAAGCTCCGTCACCCCCGGCGGTTTTCTCTACAGAGTCGATCTGGGTTTGCGTCCTGGGGGCAGCAGGAGTCCGGTCGCGGTGTCGGTTGACGCTGCACTTGAACATTATTACCACTGGGCCGAGACCTGGGAGAGGGCGGTCTTGCTCAAGGCGACCCCTGTTGCCGGGGATGTTGAGATTGGTCGCGAATTTCTCGGGGACCTTGAACCGGTAATATACCGCAAGCTGCTTGATTACGAATCCATAGAGGATCTCAAGGACATGAAGGTCCGTCTCGAGGGCATCCGGAAGGAAAACGACGTGAAGCTCGGAAGGGGAGGAATAAGGGATATCGAGTTTTTCGTGCAGGCGACCCAGCTTATGAGCGGCGGGGCGGTGAAGAAGCTCAGGGGACTCATGAACACTATTGATGGCCTTGCCGCCATGGCGACGACGGGTTTCATAACAGAACAGGTAAAGGAAGAGATGGAACATTGCTATCTTTTTCTTAGAAAAGTGGAGCATTCGATTCAGCTCTGGGATGAACTTCAGACGCACAGCATTCCCACGGAGGAGAACTCGCTCGCCAGACTCTCAAGGAGGATGGGTTTTGAAATGACTGCAGACTTCAAGGCTGCTTACGAAGAAATAACCTCGCTTGTCGTTAAGAACTGCGGGAACCTGTTCTCCGATCCCGGGGTGGAGCTTGAGGAAAAAGGCAGGGAATTCTGGGAGGTGGCGGATTTTATGGCCGAGGGAAATGTAAACCGCGAGGAAGCGATTTCGACCCTCGGAAATCTCGGGTTCTCGGCGCCGGACGACGCGATCGAAATCATATCGAGCCTGATGAATCCCCAAAGGGCCGGACTCACGGAAAGGGGAAGGATGCTTTCGAGAAAAGTGATACCGGCTTTTCTCTCAAACATAATCAAGTTCAGCGATCAGGACTCTGCGCTTTTAAATCTTGAAAGATTTATCTCCGGTCTAGGTTCCAGGATGTCGGTCTACTTTCTTCTGACTGAAAACCCAAAAATCATTCCTCTGCTCTCCAGGCTCTTTTCAAGAGGCGGCATGCTGTCTAATTTTCTTATCAGGCACCCAGAGTATCTTGACTCCATCATACTGAAGGACGTGACACAGTTTTACGATTCGAAAGATGCCATGGCGCGGGCTCTCGGGGAAGCCGTCTCGGAAGAGGAGTCCTTTGAGGGCAAACTCGACGCTCTTCGAAGCTTCAAGCACATTGAGTCCCTTAAACTTTGCTTCAAGGAACTTTCCGAGGACTTAGAACCTATCTACGTGGGAAAATACCTGTCGATGGTTGCGGACGTTGTGATGGACTCAAGCCTCGAACTTGCCAAGGATTCCCTTAAGTGTTCTCCAAGAAAGAGAAAACTTCTTGATAATATGGTCGTCCTGGGACTTGGCAAGCTTGGAGGAGAGGAAATGAGCTACGCTTCCGACCTAGACATAATCTTCATTTACGAGGGAGATGACCACGAGCTTTTCTCCAGGTACGGTCAGAGATTCATATCCAATCTTTCGGTTTACACTTCCAAGAGCTTCTGTTACAAGGTAGATGTGGAACTGCGCCCGTCGGGGAATTCGGGTGCCCTCGTCGCCTCGCTTGAGGCCTTTGAAGAATATCATAATTCAAGCGCTCATACATGGGAAAGGCAGGCTCTTATAAAGGCCCGTGCCGTTGCGGGAAACCGCGCGCTCGGTGAGAAGGTAATGAAAGTCATAGAGAATTTTGTTTATGCGAAAGAGCTCGCTCCGGATTTTCCCAAGGAAATCCACAGGCTTCGCGGGAGGCTTGAAAAAGAACTCGCCAACGAGACGGAATCCAGGTTTAACCTGAAGACGGGAAGGGGGGGATTGGTTGACATTGAGTTCCTCATCCAGATGCTTCAGCTTGCCCATGGTCCCGCAAACCCCGAGTTAAGAACGGCAAACACCATGGAGGCTGTCGGGGCGCTTTATGGGGCCGGGTTAATTAAAGGCGAGGAGGCCCTGACGCTTGGCGAAGGCTATCTATTTTTAAGAAAAATGGGAAATCTGCTGAGTCTTTTCAACGACAGGAGCAAAAACGAAATCACGCGGGGCGATTTTGACCGAATGGCGCCTGAGTTCGGTGGTTCCGGTGGAGAGGGAGGTTTTCTCATGTCTGAATATGCGCGCGTGACCGGGGATATCAGGGAAATTTATAACAGGTATTTTACGGGAAGCACTTGATGGATAGAAGAAGATGCGTTTTCTTTCTTGCCGATGGCGCAAGAGTTGATGTGTTTGCTGAACTTCTAAAAAGAGGCGACCTTGAGAATATACAGAAATACGTTGTTGAGCCCGGAGAGTTCCTTAAGGGAATCACGGCTTTTCCTTCCACAACGGGTCCGGCCTATACTCCGTACCTTCTCGGCAAGTTTCCAGGCAGATGCAATCTCCCCGGAATAAGGTGGTTTGACAGAAGGTATTACGGTGGGGTTCCGGTTTCCCTGCGAAGATTCAGAAGCTACGCTGGTCCCCAGTCCTTTCTTATTAATCGTGACATAGAGAGCGACTCCCCGACGCTTTTCGGCCTAGTTCCGGGAAGTATCAGCATCCTAAACGAGATAACCAAGGGTATAGGCCCCGCAGGGAAAAACAGGACCAAGTACCTTAAGTATTACTTAGTCGTGAAAAGCCACTTCACGGATAAAAGTGACAGTGTTGAAGAGACTGCGGGAAGAATTCTGATTGATTCTCTTAGGGATCCTCCGCGTTTTATTTTCTGTGTTTTTCCCGGGATAGATGCTTACTCTCACCGCTACCATCCGTTTCACCGCAAAGTTCTGGAATCCTACAGAAGACTTGACCGGTACGTGGGGATGGTCGGGAAGAGGTTTGCGGAGCTAGGGGAGCTTGATGATGCTCTTTTCGTTGTTGGAAGCGACCACGGCCTTACGTCCACGCATTCCCATTTTGACTCCCTAAGGTTCCTTCGCAGACGGGGCTTCAAACCGCTTTACTACACCAACGTTTTCAGGCATTACCTTGACGCCGATTCATCTGTCATGGTCTCTGGAAATGCCATGGCGCATTACTATTTCAAGAATTCCGATGGATGGGAAAGACACACCTTTTGCGAAGAAATACCGGATATAGTGGACGAACTCTCCGGGCGGCCGGAAGTTGATGTTGTCTGCGCCAGGACCGGCGGGGCGGGAGGGGAGGTGAAAATAACTAACCCTAGGGGAGAGGCTCTAGTCAGCATGGATGAAGAAGGTCTGATCCGCTACAACAATGTTTCGGGTGACCCTCTCGGCTATGGTTTTTCCTCAGAAAAGATGAATCCCTCGGAGTCGCTCCGACTCACGATCGATTCTGACTATCCGGATGCCCCCCTGCAGATTCTCCAGCTTTTCGAATCACCTCGAACCGGCGATGTGGTAATGAGTTCAAAACCGGGCTATGATCTTCGGGCCACGCATGAGAACCCTGAACATCACGGTTCCCATGGCTCCCTGCACAAAGATCACATGGTGGTTCCCGTTCTTATAAGCCGTCCGGCCCGATACGACTGCGTACGAACCGCAGATATCTTCTCGAGCATCGTCCGTTATCTCGGGTTTGAAGTTCCCCGGGGCGTCGACGGAAGGGATATTCTTGAGTGAGCGGATTTAGGAGAAGATTTCCTCTATCTGGCTGCTGACTTCTCCCTCTTTTTTCCTAAGTGATATGGAAAGTTCCTTAACTACATGGGAAAGGGCGTTTTCCATTATTCTTTTTTCACCGAAAGAGAGGTTTTTTACCTTTTTCAGATGGTGTATGTCCCTTAGGACCCTGGCTATTTCGTATATGTCGCCGCTTTTAACCTTATCAGCGTATTCCTTGTACCTCTTGTTCCAGCTCTGGACTCCCAGCTTGGGTGCTTCGCCGTTTTCTTCCTTTAGTATGTCAAGGATTTTCTTTACTTCCTTCTTGGGCACTACGGGCCTTAAGCCCACAGACTCTATGTTATCCGTGGGGACCATGAGTATTACGTTACTTTCAAGAACGTTAAGTATGTAAAAGGATTTTTTCGAACCCAGTATTTCCTTTTCCTCAACCCCCTGAACCTCAACTACACCGTGAACCGGGTACACGGCGTTTTGTCCTGCTTTAAATTTCTTGCTCATTTTATTAAGTTTATATGAAACGGTCAATATACCTGATTTACACCCGGTTTGCCAGAAAACGGACGAGAAGGGTTGGAGTGATGAAGAAAAGTTGCGATTTTCTTGTTGTCGGCGGAGGAATTGTGGGTCTTGCAATCACAAATGAGCTTCTTCTGCGTGGTTGTAATAACATCATTGTTTTGGAAAAGGAGAAGAGCCTGGGGGCGCACTCAAGCGGCCGAAACAGTGGAGTTCTTCACGCCGGGATCTATTACACGCCCGATTCCCTGAAGGCGCGGTACTGCATTGAGGGGAACCGACTTATGAGAGATTTCTGCCGCGAAAACGGGGTCGCTATATCCGAATGCGGCAAGGTTATCGTGGCGGACTCCGAGGAGAAGCTTGAAGGACTGCAGGCACTTCAGCAGAGGGCGCAGAGAAACGGAGTGGAGTCGTATCTTATCGATGAAAAAGAGCTTGCAGAGATAGAACCGCATGCCGCTACGTTTGAGAAAGCCATATATTCTCCCGCGACATCGGTGTTTGACCCTATGGGTGTTTTGGAGGCTCTTTCCTCGAGGATTAAAAAAACAGGGAAAGCAAGTGTGCTTTTTGACACGGCCTTTGTTAGAAAAAAAAATGACCGCGTCGTCTTTACGAGCGCGGGAGAGATAGGGTACGGAAAACTCATAAACGCTGCCGGGCTCCACGCGGACGTAGTAGCGCGTCAATTCGAAGTGGGTCTTAGGTACAGAGCCATCCCCTTTATGGGTTCCTACAGGGAACTTACAAAGAAAAGCACTTACCTTGTCCGCGGAAATATCTATCCGGTTCCCGACCCGAGAATGCCCTTTCTGGGGGTGCACTTTACTAGGAGCACTTCGGGGCGGGTCTTTATCGGTCCTACCGCCGTGCCGGTTCTGGGAAGGGAGAGCTACGGATTTCTTGAGGACCTGGGGCTCGAGTCGTTCCGGTTCCTTTACAGAAACGCGTCGATGTTTGTAAGTGACAGCGGATTCAGGGTAAACGCGCTCTCCGAGGTGAAAAAACATCTGGGATCCCATTTCTACTCGGAAGCCAGAAAACTGGTTCCCGGCCTCCTGCCCCGTCATCTAGTCTCTTCTGCGAAAACCGGTATCCGTTCGCAGCTTGTGGACTGGAAGGAGAAAAAACTCGTTATGGACTACGTTGTCTGCAAGGAAGAAGAAGACACTATTCACGTGCTAAACGCCATATCGCCCGCTTTTACCTCCTCGATGTCGTTTGCCAAGCATGTGGCGGACATTCTGCTTGAGGAAGAAGCTCATCAGGCGCAGTGAATGTGACGCTTTTTATGCCCGGCCTTATTTTTTCCATTTTTCCTTGAAAAAATTCCGGCAATCGCATTTAATATTTATCCGTACTTATCCTTTTTTCCGTTGAGAAGTTGATTTAACCGGATTCAAAAATGCCTGAGCAGAGAATCATAAGAAATTACGTCGATAGGCCTAACTCCTACACCATCGGGTCGTATCTGTCCTCGGGGGGATACTCGGCACTCAGAAAAGCACTTGGGATGGCCCCGGGTGAGGTAACCGACACGGTCAAGAAATCAGGTCTGCGGGGAAGGGGAGGAGCTGGCTTTCCGGCGGGTATAAAGTGGAGCTTCATCCCGCCCGACTCCAAGAAGCCGGTTTATCTCTGCTGTAATGCTGATGAAAGCGAACCCGGGAGCTTCAAGGACAGGGAGATTCTGGAGAAAGACCCCCATCAGATGATAGAGGGCATAATAATCGCCTGCTACGCTATCCGCTCCCACAAGGCCTACATATACATAAGAGGGGAGATGCCCTACGGGGCCAAGAGGATACAGCAGGCAATAGAGGAAGCTTACGAGCACGGCTATCTAGGCGAAAACATACTCCTAAGCGGTTTTGATCTCGATATGAAGCTGTATATAGGCGCCGGCGCCTACATATGCGGGGAGGAAACCGGTCTTCTCGAGTCAATAGAGGGGAAAAAGGGAGAGCCGAGACCCAAGCCTCCTTTCCCGGCCCAGGTAGGCCTTTTCGGCTGTCCCACAATAGTCAATAACGTGGAGACGCTTGCATGCGTTCCCCATATAATAAACAACGGGGCGGACTGGTTTGCCTCGATAGGGACTCCCAGAAACACCGGAACCAAGATTTTCGGGCTGAGCGGGCATGTAAACAAACCCGGGCTTTACGAACTTCCCCTCGGAATAAACCTTCTTGAGCTGATTGAAGAGTACGGCGGAGGAGTTATCGGAGGAAGAAAAATAAAAGCAGTTTCTCCCGGCGGCTCTTCTTCCGCGGTTTTTTCCGCGGATGAACTGGACATTGCGATGGATTTCGACACCGTGGCGGCCGCTGGCTCCATGCTTGGAACGGCAGGAGTAACTGTGATGGATGAAACGGTAAGCATGATCAAGGTAGCCCAGAACCTCGCCCATTTCTACAGAGATGAGTCATGCGGGCAGTGCGTTCAGTGCAGAGAAGGGACGTGGTGGCTTGAGAAGATACTGAGGGAGATTGACGAAGGCAAGGGATCCATTGAGCACCTCGACATAATACTTGACGCGTGCTCGCAGATGAGGGGAACGACCATATGCGCCCTTGCGGATGGCTGCGCCATGCCCGTTGAATCAATAGTAAGAAAATTCAGAGACGAGTTCGAAGAGCATATAAGAAGAGGATACGCTTAGCGCCTGTGGTTTAAGATAAGAGCGAGTGTATCTGAACGCTTATGGCTCGGTTAAGGAAGCAAGGAGTTTTAAGGGGAGAGAGGTAGGATTTTACAACGAGCTTTGGTGCCATCAGGGGATTGAGGGGCGTGCTCCGGATGAAGTTTGTTGAGACTTGGGTGGGAAGTTGCCGAAAAAGGAAGCAGCTTTAAATTGTTCGGGAAAAAAAAGGAAAACTCTTCTTTCGGGTCGATGAGGCGCACCTTTCTAGGTGACGTATTCGGCGGTCTCACTTCCGCGATCGTAATGCTGCCGCTGGCGTTAGCCTTCGGGGTTGCCTCGGGGCTAGGGCCAGTTGCCGGAATCTACGGCGCCGTCGCGGTGGGATTCTTTGCCGCCATGTTCGGCGGTACGCCTGCGCAGATTTCCGGTCCCACCGGTCCGATGACTATCGCCATGGCTGCGATTGTCACCCTGTATGCCCACGATCTCGCGACCGCATTCACCATCGTCATGCTGGCCGGCCTTATACAGATATCCCTGGGGTTTCTCCGGGTCGGACGCTTTGTGGGGTACACTCCATACTCCGTGATTTCCGGTTTCATGACCGGGATCGGCGTGATCATCATAATTCTTCAGGTCGTGACTATCCTCGGCGCTGAGCCGATTCCGGGAGGGCCGCTTGCCCAGATTGCGGCTTGGCCGGAGGCAATCGCCAACCCCAATTCGCACGATCTTGCCGTTGGGTTAACCGCCTTGGCTATCTGCGTCTTCTGGCCCCGCCGGATGCGACGCTTCCTGCCCCCTGCACTGGCCGCCTTGACGATCGGTACCTGCATTGCGTTCTTCGGGCTCACCGAGGCACGAACCATCGGCGCGATTCCTGCGGGCCTGCCCGCTTTCCAGGTGCCGCAGATAGGGTTGGACTCAATCGGGCACTTCTTGGAGCCGGCACTGATTCTTGCGCTTCTCGGTTCCATCGACAGCCTGCTGACCTCGTTGATAGCGGATTCCCAGACCCGCACACGCCATAATCCCGACCGAGAGCTTGTGGGGCAGGGCCTCGGTAACCTGGCGGCCGGTATTCTGGGCGCGTTGCCGGGTGCGGGTGCCACTCTGGGCACCATCACCAACATCCGGGCCGGCGGGCGCAGTCCGCTGGCGGGCATCCTGACCGCGATTCTGCTGCTCGGCCTGCTGCTCGGCTTCGGCTGGATTGCCGAGCCGATTCCTCTCGCTGTTCTGGCCGGCATTCTCATTAAAGTCGGTTGGGATATTATTGACTGGCGCTTCGTTGTCCACCTGCGGGCGATTCGCCTTGAGTATGTCTTTATAATGCTCCTCACCTTCCTTGTGACCGTGTTCGTTGATTTAGTCACCGCCGTCGCGCTCGGGTTGATCGCTGCGGGAGTGGTGCGCTCGAGAGACCTGACGCAGAACGAACTGGAAGGCGTGTTTTCCCTGCCGGTGTTGGACTTTGATTCTTTACCGTCTCTGGCGGATATCGATCCCTATAGCATGCCGGTCGGGTTCATCAAGTTGAGAGGAAGTTTCTCGATCGCTTCCGCAAACGAACTGACCCGGGTGATTGCTGCGGACATCGAGGATCACGACGTCATCATTCTCGACTTCTCCGAGACCACCAGCGTGGACGATAGCGCTGCGCTTGCAATCGAGGAACTCGTCCAATCTGCCATCGACGACGATACCACCTGCATCGTGTTGGGCCTGTCCGGTGACGTGGGCAGAGTTCTTCAATCTCTCGAGGTCTTTCACCGTGTTCCCGACGGGCATTTCGTGGATACCCTTGACGAGGCGAAGCAGTTGTCCAAGCATCTCCTCAACGAGCGCAGTGCTGATGGAACGAAGTTCAGCGAGGAAAGATGAGCGGTGCCGCGTAAATGAAGAGTACGAAACATCGAAGGCGGTGAGCCAAGGTTCAGCCTGACTCCACGCCCATTGAATCAATAGTGAGGGAATTCAGGAATGAGTTCGAGAAGCATATAAAAAGAGGGCAACCCCTCAGGCTGAGGGAAATTTCTGTGCATCTTCAACCTCGGCGGGCACTGCCGGATGCTTTCCTATAGCTGGGATTTTTACGTCAGAGTCAGTTGTCTTCGTTATCATCCGGGAAAATTTTTCTTACATCTTTTTCCTGGACGATTATGCCGTTCCTGAAAATAGCTACCGAACCGGAGGTCTTTATGGCTCTGTGACATGCTAACTTGGCGGCTCTTAGCATTGCTGCCTCTACGTCAGTCAAATACTGATCCTGCGATTCTCTATCTAGGTTTAAACCTTGTTGTTTCTGCGTGGTCATAGTTGACTCTCTGCTTTATAAGTACAGGTTTTCCGCCTGAACTATCATACACCACCCATTCATCTACAATACCACGATAGATTAACTGGAAATTACTCCACCCGGAATCAAATCGGCGACGAATTGTTTGTTCTGGTACGTCGTGCCCTCCCTCCAAAACCCGCTGCCTGACGCGCGCTATAGCCATTTCAGGTGATGGCAATCTCAGGAAGAGCAGCTTTACCAGATACCCCTCTTTTTGCCAAAGAGGAATCAGGCGGGTGTAGCCACGTCCGCTCAGTGTGGTTTCAAAGGCGAAGTCCTCTTCTTTTTCTACGCAATCGTGAATCATTTTCAGCATCAGTCTGCCTGCCTGAATAGCTGCTAGGTCAGGTTGAGACGGATTCAGCTTGGCTGCTATCAAGTCCGCGTTTATGAAAATTGGGCAACGTGCCTCGTTAGGAAGAAACTCCGCTGCGAAAGTGGTTTTTCCAGCACCGTTAGGCCCGGCAATGATCAGCACCTTTTTTGAACTCTTCATGATACCGTCTTTTTTAGGGTTTCACGGTTGCGTGTGGTGTCCTATTTAGTGAAATTGTATTATTCTAGGGATTTCCTGAGCATTCCGTTTACGATCGCTGGATCGGCCTTTCCTCTTGTCGCCTTCATCACCTGACCGACGAAGAAGCCGAGAAGCTTAGTATCTCCGGCTTTGTACCTCTCAACTTCCTTCGAATTTTCTTTGATTATTTTTTCTATAATCGAAGAAATCTCACCTTCATCCGTGATCTGGGTAAGCCCCTTCTCCGCTACTATTTCTTCTGCGCGTTTCCCCCCGCTTATCATCTCGGAGAATATTTCCTTGGCGGTTTTGCGGTTTATTTTTCCTTCCCCGATAAGGTTTAGCAGTTCGGCGAGGTTCTCGGGCTTAACGGGAAATTCGGCTATTTTGTCTTCGTTTTCAATCTCTCTTAATAGCTCGTTTAAAATCCAGTTGCTTGCCGTCTTATTGTCATTTGCGTGTTTCGCGCACTCTTCAAAATATTCGGCAAGCGGTTTTGAGGATGAAAGCGTTTCCGCATCATTTTTCGGTAGGGAGAACTCGTCCACAAACCTGCTGAGTTTTTCGTCAGGTAGTTCCGGAAGGGAGAGACGGACTTGCTCTAGATGATCTTCCTCCACGACTACCGGCAGGAGGTCAGGATCCGGGAAATACCTGTAGTCATGAGCCTCCTCTTTTGATCTCATTGCGAACGTGACCCCTTTTTGTGAGTCAAAAAGCCTTGTTTCCTGGACCACTTTCCCGCCACTTCGCAGAACCGCTTCCTGCCTCTTTATTTCGTATTCTATGGCCCTTTGTATGAAACGGAAGGAATTAAGATTCTTGATCTCGGTCTTAGTTCCGAGTTCGCTCTGTCCTGCCGGCCGCACGGAGACGTTCGCGTCGCAGCGCAGGCTTCCTTCTTCCATGTTCCCGTCACAAACCTCGATATATCTGAGGATTGTCCTAAGTTTCTTTACGTATTCAACCGCTTCTTCGGCGGTTGAGATGTCAGGCTCGCTGACTATCTCCACAAGCGGCACCCCCGCCCTGTTGAGATCCACATGGCTTTCAAAGTCAGAGTATTCGTGCACGAGTTTTCCCGCGTCTTCTTCCAGATGTATCCGGGTTATCCTGATCTTTTTTTTGCCGTCCCCCGAATCTATCTCGAGATGTCCTCTGAGGCAAAGCGGTTCGTCGTACTGCGAAATCTGGTAGCCTTTCGGGAGGTCCGGGTAGAAGTAGTTCTTTCTTGCGAATCTGGATTTCCGGGCGATTTCGCAGTTGGTCGCCAGTCCGGCCTTTATGGCGTACTCAAGAACCCTTTCGTTAAAAACCGGCAACACCCCCGGCATGCCCAGACAGACCGGATTCACCTGGGAGTTGGGGGGACTTCCGAATTTCGTTGAGGAAGAAGAAAATATCTTGGATTCAGTGTCGAGTTGTGCGTGTACTTCGAGACCGATTACCGCTTCGTATTGCATTGATCGTTCCTTCGGGGGAAATTTGATAAAGCAGTCGAGCGAAAATTATATATGTACTTGGCCAGCAGGCAACCTCTGGTCCGCGTATTTCTGTCCAGGACAGGGAATATATCTAGCGGAAAGCCCTCTCAACAGATTCATCGTTTCTTTTTGACCTTTTGTTTCAAAAACTTTATTCTTTCTGCCCATGGAGGTGTATCCTCCTGTTGATTAGTTTGAATGAATTCAAATCAACCGGATATGCCGCTTTTTTTCAAACCCTCCGTGCACCAGATTTGAATATAACTCAGAGGAGGACATAAAATGAGGATTTTAGCAGTTTTAGCTGTTTCTTTTTTCACTGTGCTTACCTTTATGTCACTTCCCGCCCAAGCGGGCGGCGACCAGAGCATAAAGGAGCAGATAGAGGAACTTAAGGAGCAGATAGAAAGGCTTGAGCAGCAGATGAACATGAAGGAGTACGAGGCCACGGCGAAAGATTCTAAGGCTTGGTACGACGAGATAAAGGTCAAGACCAAAAAAGGCGCGGGTCTTACTTTCAAGACCGCGGACAGCAACTACAAGCTCAGGATGCGCTTTTTTGGTCAGTTTCTGGGCAGCTACACAGATCCTGACGCTGGCGAAGAGGGTCTCGGTTTCAGTGTAAGAAACCTCTGGTTGATCTGGGACGGTAACGCTTTCGCTCCCTGGATGAAATACACGGTTCAGTATGATCTCGCGGGTGGAGCGCTAAAGGATATGAGGCTTTCGTTTGCCAAGAACAAGGCTTTTGTCCCCACGATAGGCCAGTACAAGGTTCCGTTTAGCAGAGAGTTTCTTACCTCAATTACCGCCCTGCAGCTTGTGGGAGCCTCGATCATAGACGATTACTTTCGGTATGGCAGGGATATCGGTGGCGGTGTTTACGGTTTTCTTGGAGACGGTATGATCCGCTATGATGCGGGTGTTTTCCAGGGAGAAGGTGCGAACCAGAAAAATGACAAGGGTGACACCGGTATGCTCTGGGCAGGAAGGGTTCAGGCGGCCATTATCGGCGGGAAAGCCAAGAGCGTGAAAGAGAATTTTGCCAAGAGGCCTACTCTTATGATTGGAGCCGCTGTAGCGGGCATAGATGTTGAGGATGGAAATGACGGCAATATAGGGATTCCATCTGGAGAGAGAGACCTTGTAAGCGGTAGGGTCACTTCCTTTACGGCGGATATAAACTACAGGGACCCGATGTTCAATCTTACCGGTGAGTATGTCGGGAGGTGGGCCAATCCTGACGGGGGCGGAGTGGACACTGCCTATGATCAGGGTTTCAGGGTTCAGGGCGGTTTTTTCCTGCTTCCGAAGAGGGTAGAGCTTGCCTCAAGGTACGCGATGGTCATCTTTGACGATGGCGCCAATGTTCTCGGGGGAAATGACCTTGACAACGTATGGACGTTCACGCAGGGGCTTAGCTACTACCTGAGCGACAATCACAGGTGGAAAATACAGCTTGACTACACGTTCCAGAGAGAAGAGGATCTCGATGGCGCAGAGTCCGATGAATCAATCGTGAGAGCACAGGTTCAGACCTACTTCTAGGGATACATTTGGAGATATAGTCAAATCTGGTGTATAGGAGCATAATCAGATGGCGGTCTGATAGTCTGTTTTCACCTCTGTTGTTTTCTCCTTTGCCTGCTTGATTCCATCTTTGAATTTCCCTCTTTTACGTTTTGACGATATTGAACCTGGTTTGAGTCCTCATGCGTCTGAGCAATTTTCTGCGGTTCAGTGGAAACTTCGGAATTTCAGGGAACTACGAGATGCAAAATTAGGTGGTATGGGCCTTTTCGATGCTTTCTCGACAAAGCGCGCAACAAGGCATTATTGGTATTTTCCTAATTTGAGTTCACGGTGCAATTTAGATTCCGGTACTCTTTTCACTGAGAAGGACCGATATGCAAGAGACAAAAGCCCTTATAGTTTCTCCGCACCCGGATGACCTTGAAATAGGCATGGGAGGAACTGCCTGCCTGCTTCTGGAAAAAGGTGTTAACGTGGTTTCCGTTGTCGTTACGGATGGAAGGAGAAGCGCGAACCCCCTTGGTATCTCGCAGGAAGAACTTGTGCAGACAAGGGAACGGGAAGTCAGGGCATCCTCAGAGATACTCGGGGTGGAAATTTCTCTTCTGGGGTTCTCCGATATGGAATCCGATTCGAACAAACGTGAATTCAGCTCCAGAATGGCGGAAATAATAACATATCTCCGCCCGGGGGAGATATACCTCCCGCATCCCGAAATTGACAAGCACAGAACCCACAGGGCGGTTTCCTGCCTGACACTTGATTGTCTTAAAGCGGCGGTTGAGGAGAGCCCTTTTGACTGCGAATGCTGGTTTTATGAGGTATGGACGCCTTTTCCTTCATACGATCGCATCGAGGATATAACGTCTTTTGCCGACCGCAAGCGTCGGGCGATCGAGGCGCACAGGAGTCAGACGGCCTACAAAGATTATACAGACGGCATAATGGGCCTTAACAGGTACAGGGGGGTCTTTCACGACACTGCGGACGGATTTGCGCCACTTTGGGCCGAGGTCTTCATAAAGCACGACTCCGGGTGATCTTACCTCGGAACATATTTTCTTTTCCTTGACCAGAGAAGCAGATCAAATTCATCAAGGCTGATTCCCAGCTCGTGAGCGGTTTCCGCCATAAGGCTTTCAGTTTCGAGGTATCTTTTTTTCGTCAGTGGATATTTCGTTTCGCCTATAACCCCCAGTTCGAAAAGGGATGCCAGGTTGTTTCGGTCAAGAATCGCATAGCCGGAGAATCCCAGATTCCTCAGAAAATGGCTTGCCTGCATGTATCCGAGTCCTCTTATTCCAGGGTTTTCTGCGAAGAAATCCCTTCTTTCCACTCTGTCTTCAAAGGAGCCGACAAGTGATTTCAGGAGAAATCGGTGTTCTTCCTTAAGATATTCTCTGGTAAAAACAATATAGCGAGAAGCGTTCTCAGCGTATTTGTGAATTGGGCCAATGCATCCCAGCAGTTCGTTTCTTTCTCCGTCCACGAGTTTTTTCCCTATGGCGCTCATGCATTGGCCAGCTACTTTGGGCCCGACCCCGGAACTCAGTATGCAGAATGAAAGTTCACGGAAGATCTGGTGGTCGTCGGCCTCCTGAAAAGCCTGTTTGAATTCCAGAAGCCGGTTCTGTATCTCTTCTTTTTTAAGCTCGTAGAGTTCTAGAAGTTCCCGTCTTTCTTTTTCCGTCATACGTGAGACCCTGTTGTCCGAGCCGTCATTTCAGTATCTCGCCTGTTTTCTCGCTCCAGAGAAACAGATCCATTTCATCGAAATCAAATCCGTTTTTCTCCGAGAATCTCTTAAATTTGTTTTCAATTTCAATGTATTTTGATCTTGAATGCGGTGCCTTGGCGGACTCCGTTATGCCTAGTTCCAAGAGACACTGAAGTATGTGCTTGTCAAGAATCGCGTAGCCGTGAAAACCAACATTTCTTAAAAAATGGCTTGCTTCCTTGAAGCCAAGCCCCTTTATGTCCTTGTTAAGTGCGAAGAAGTCTCTTCGCTCTGCCGGGTCTTCAAAGGAGAGAAGAAGGGGCCTTAACTTGAGTCCATACCTGCTGGCCAAATAGTTTCTTGTGTGGACCACGTGTTTTGAGCGCACGTTTGGAAATCTGTAAACTCCCCGTAGTTTTGCCTTCAGTTCGTCCTCGCTTGCCCTCGGGAGTATGTTCCTTACGGCACTAAGCGCGCTCAGTCCCATTCTTGCGCTCGTTCCGGCCGTGAATATGCAGAAGACGAGTTCTTCGAAGATTACTTCTTCGGAGGCGTTTTTGATGATATTCTCAAATTCCCCGAGTTTCTTCTTTATTTCCGGGGCTTTGCGTGGAAGGTCTTTTCTTATTGACCGTACTGTCAGCATCCGGGGATTATTTGTAGATGACGAGGTTTCTTCCAGCGATCAGTGTGGTTGAGGACATGTTGTTCCATCTCTTGATCTGGGAAACCGACACCCTGTAACGAAGCGCCAGCTCGCTCAGTGTGTCGCCGGGGATTATCTTGTGGTGCACCTTCTTCGGAACGTCCCGCGGCACGTAAGTATAGGAAAGTCTTTGTGGAATGGAAAGGGTTTTTCCCGCTATTATAAGGGAGCCCTTGAGGTTGTTAGCCCTTTTTATCTCGTCGATTGAAGTTCCGTATTTTTTGGCCAAGACGTAAATATTTTCTCCGGGGCGGATCTTGTGCTTTACGTATATGACGTTCCCTCTTGTGGGTATTTTGAGCCTCTGCCCGGGGCGTATGATCGAACTCGAGAGGTTGTTAGCGTACTTGAGTTTCTCGACGGACGTTCCGAATTTCCTAGCTATCTTCCAGAGGCTGTCGTCGGTCCTTACCCTGTATCTTACGGGCTTTGTTCTGAAAGGAGTCTGAACATTCTTGAGTGTCTCCACTTCACTTTTGACGGCAATGAGTTTCTCCCCGTAGCCCTTGGGAACCTTAAGTTCATAGTTCTTTCCCGGGGGAGTGGAAAGTCCGACGAGTGAAGGATTGTATTTTGAGATCTCCTTGTATCCCATGTCGAGCAGGTTGGCGATTTCTGCGAGACTTTTTCTGGGCGGAACGCTCACGGCTTCATAATCTTTCCCTGTTTCCGTAATCCTGAAACCGTATTTCTCAGGGTTTTGGGCTATTATCAAAGCGGCGTTGAACTTCGGTATGTAGTTTCTTGTTTCCCTGGGAAGCCTTTTTGATACTGTCCAGAAGTCGGTTGAACCTGTTCTCTTAATAGCCCTAGCCACTCTCTTCTCTCCGCAGTTGTAGGCGGCGAGTGCAAGTTCCCATGAACCGAATTCGTCAAACAACTTGCTGAGATATCTGGCCGCCGCCAAGGTCGATTTCTCAGCGTGCATTCTCTCATCTACCCAGTAGTTTATTTTCAGTCCGTATTTTAGTCCGGTCGGTCTTATGAATTGCCATAGACCGACGGCGTTCTTTTTTGAGACGGCACGGGGATTAAACCCGCTTTCTATAATAGGCAGATACGCGATTTCTTGGGGAACACCCTCGGAGCGGAGCGTTTCCCTGATATCCGGAAGGTATTTCCCGGAGCGTCTGAGAATCACGGCGAAATTTCCTTTTCCTTTTCCCGAAAACCGTCGGATATAGCGCTCAACCTTTGAGTTCCTTTTTACATCGAATTTTACGTCCTCGTAACTCTGCAAAGTGTCTTCGGGCTCGGCCTCTGAGATCTCTTCGGTTCCAGGCTCTGTCTGTTGGGCCAGCGGGGTTTGTTTCTGAGGACCAAGAAGTGATTGAGCTGCGGGGTTCGTATCTGTTTTTGCGGTTTCTTCAGCCTCTTTGCTTTCGTCTTCGTGACTCCGCAAAGTGTCTGTAGGTTCAGCTCCTGAGACTTCTTCGGTTAGATTGGTGGATTCTGCCTTTGCTTCTTGGGAGCGCTCAGGGAGTTGCGTCAGGCTTGATGCGGTGACGGATGCCCAAGGGAGAAAAACGGCGAGGAGAATACAAAGTATGACTGTTGAATTCATGTTAACTTTCGTCTGCGGAAACCCCATCCATCTTAACTAGTGTGATTATTAAGTCAAAGATGGGACGACAATATCCCACGGAGGAACTTCCGGTTTATTTTTCCGTAAGTTATTTGTACAATAATTCTAACCACATAGTTTCAATAGTCAAAGTATGTTATGGAAAATTTAGTAATAACTGGTAATAACCAAATTTTTTCGGGTTGTTGTTTTTCAGAGTTTTTCATGAAATCTTTTCCTTAAGTATGTTGGGGGTCACAAATTGAGCAGAAAAACGATAGCGGTTCTTTTCGGCGGTGTTTCGGTTGAGCATGAAGTGTCGCTTGTTTCATCGAAATTTATCATCAGCAACCTCGATCCTTCAAAATTTTCTCTGTTGCCGGTCTTCATCTCCAAGAATGGCAAATGGCAGAGGGCGGTTCTTGAGAACTGGCAGGAGGGGCATTCTCCGGCCTTGGTTCCTGACTCCGAGATCGTTCCCATGCTCTACGGTTCTCCCCCCGGCCGTTTCGCTGAAATAGTTAAGGGAGAGATTAATGAGATTTTTTCTGTGGACGTCGTTTTCCCCGTTCTTCACGGAACCTTCGGCGAGGACGGATCGGTACAGGGCCTCATCGATCTTATGGGTGTTCCCTGCGTGGGAGTGGACTTGCTAGGGTCTTCGCTTTGCATTGATAAGATAGTATCAAAGGCCATCCTCAGGGATAGCGATATTCCGGTTGTCCCGTTTTTCGGTATAGCAAAAACCGACTGGCAGAACTGTAAGGAAACAGTTCTCCGCCGCGTAGAAGAGGAAATAGGATTTCCCTGCTTCGTTAAATCCTCAAATCTGGGTTCAAGCGTGGGAGTTTCAAGAGTGAGTTCTCCTGAGGCAGTTACCGATGCTGTTGAGGCTTCTTTTGATTTTTCTGAAAGGGTAATCGTTGAGCGGGCCGTGGTGAATCTGAGGGAAGTTGAGGTAAGCGTAATAGGGAATCAGAACCCGCGGGCGTCGGTTCCGGGGGAACTGGTTGTGGAAGGAGGCTTTTACGATTATGAAAAGAAGTACCACGACGAGTCAACGGAATTCCGGATTCCATGCGATCTTGCCCCCGAGACTCAGGAGAAGGTTAGAACCCTCGCTCTTGCTTCCTATACTGCTCTCTGCTGCACCGGTATGGCGAGGGTGGATTTTCTGGTTGATGCCGATACAGACCAGGTATTTGTGAGCGAGATAAACACAATCCCTGGATTTACTCCCATAAGCATGTACCCGAAACTGTGGGAGGCAAGCGGGCTTTGCGTCGGGGAGATGCTTGAGATGCTTGTTGAGCTAGCCGAGCAGAGGCATCGGATGAGAAGGGAACTCAGAACGGATTTTTCCGGTTCCAGCTAGGATTCACTTGCCGAGAATGTCGTTTTTCTGTCCCCGGAAAAGCACGAGGAAGACGACCCCCGCAATTATTGAGGCTCCGCCGAGAAGCTTCGTAACAGATGGCAGGTCGTCGAAGAAGACATGTGCTAAGATCAGCACGAAGATCGATTCCATCGGCATGACGGCGGTTGTTCGTGAGATGTCGAGAAGCTTTATGGCGTGAAACTGGCTTCCTTTTGCTATATACGCTCCGCACGCACCTCCGCACGCCATCACAAGTGCCTGTTTTAGGCTTGGAGGCTCGAATGTCCCGGTGAGTATGAGGTAAATGAAGAGGACTATAGAGACTCCAAGGGTTCTAAGCGTCGCGACTGTCAGCATGTTCAGATCCTGCGCTATTTTCTTTACCATGAAAGAGAGAAAGGAATATAAAAAAGCGGCCCCGAGGGCCATAGCGGTTCCGAAGATGAGATAATCCTCTCTCTGGTAGGCGACCACTGCTCCGCCGGCCACCGTCATAGCTATTCCTATGCTCTCCCCCTTGTTAAGCCTTTCACCGAGAAAGATTATGCCGAGCAGAAGCGCGAAGAGCGTCTGGGCCTTCATCAGGAACGAAGTAAGGGCTGGCCCGATCGTCCAGAGTGCAACCATCCACAAGGCGGCTCCCGCGGAGGTTATAACGGAACTCCAGATAAAAATGGCGCGGTACTCGCGGATTCTTCTGAGTTCCTTTCTCTGCGAGCGAAGAAAGGGGAACAGGATTAAGGCGACCACAAAAGCTCCGAAGAACCAGAAAAAAGTGGTGGTCTCGGGATGAAGGTCGCTTCGCTCAAGAGCTTTTCCTATTGCGTAGGAAAGCGCCGTGAAAAAAGCGGTTGCTATCAGAAAGAGGTACCCTTTTATGGGAAGTTTTTCTTTTTTGTCAGTTTTGTTCATTAACCCTTTTGTTTCTCCATAACCAAGCTATAGTGGCGCCTGAGATATTGTGCCAGATGCTGAAAAGCGCGGCGGGAAGGGCGGAGAGATAGCCGAAGTGCATCTGGGAAAGAGCTGCCGCGAGCCCCGAGTTCTGCATTCCTACCTCAACGGATATCGCCCTGGCGCTGCTTTCTCCGAAACCCATAGCCTTTGCTATTAGATAACCACATGTGAGGCCAAGAGCGTTATGGATTATCACTATGAGGAAAACCACCGCACCGATGGTTTTTATAGATTCCGCGTTCAAAGCCACTATTATTCCCACCACAAGAGCTATGACAAGAGAGGATACTGAGGGCAAAAAGGGCAGTATGGCCTCTGATCTTCTCCCGAGCAGTTTCCTCAAGGCAACTCCAAGAAGCACCGGTAGCAGTACTATCTGAAGCGCGGAGATAAAAAGGTCAGCGACCGGAACATCTACCCATCTTCCCGCATAAACGTACATGAGTGCGGGCAGGAGAAACGGGCAAAGTAGCGTTGAAACCGAAGTCAGTGTTACGGAAAGCGCGAGATCGCCCCTTGCCAGATAGGTGATCACGTTTGACGCCGTTCCTCCGGGGCATGAACCCACGAGAACGACTCCGGCGGCGATCAGGGGGCTTGTACCGAAGGCGAAGACAAGCAGGAAACCCAAAAGAGGCATCACGGCGTATTGAGCGAAGACGCCTGTCAGGATCTCAAGCGGTCTTGAAAAGACTCTCCTGAAGTCATCCGTTCTGAGGGTTATTCCCATAGCGAACATTATCACCGCGAGCATGGGTACGATGAGGAATCCTAGATTTCGAAAAACGGAGGGAAAAAAGTACGCTACGGCTGAGAACAGAATTATCCAGAGGATGAAGAACCTTGTTACGAGGTCTGTAAGCGAAGTTAAAGCGCTTTTCGTTGAACTCAATTTTGTTTGTTACCGTCAGGGCCGCCGGGGAAGCGATTGCAGGGGAGTTTTATCGCTTCGGCTCAACCCCGATTGCTATTTTCGAGAATCCCTGGGTTTTCGCCAGGTCCATGGTGCTTACCACCGGGCCGTGCAGGGCCTCGGAATCCGCCCTTATTATTACCAGGGTGTCTTTGTTGGGTATCTTCTGAAACTCCCGCTTCAAGGAGTTGGCGGAGCGCATAAGCATGTCGTTGAAGTAAACTTTTCCGTCTTTGGCAATGTGTATGTTTACGTCTTTTATCTCAACGATTTCGCCGGTCGCTTTCGGGAGGTTGACTTTTATGCCGCTCGATATGGCGAAATTCAGCGTAAGGGCAAAGAAAATGAGGAGGTTAAAGACCACATCCACTATAGGGGCGAGATCTATGCCGCCTTTGTCTGAACCTCTTTTCTGTGTGAATCTCATAGGGATGCCTTTGCGGAAAAAGCTTCAAGTATTTTCTTGCCTTCCTCCTCAAGCTCGGAGATCAACTCCCGAAATTTCCCATCAGTGTACTTGTAGGCTATGAGCGCCGGGATCGCTATCGTGAGTCCCAGGGCCGTAGTATAAAGGGCTTCCGAGATACCTCCCGCGAGGGAAGGCGGATCCACTATATCCTTCTCCGATATGACGGCGAACACCTTTATCATGCCGGATATCGTTCCGAGAAGGCCGATAAGGGTGCTTATGCTGCTTATGGTGAGCAGAGTCTCAATATATTTTTCAAGGCCCTGCGCCTCGGCCTTTCCGACCGTTTCAATGGCTTCGTGCATTTCCGCCTTCGATTTGCCTGAGTTCTGAGCGGCCGCGAGAGCCATTTTTGCTACCGCAGAGTCGTTTGATGCGGAAAGGGATTTTGCCCCTTCAAGCCCCTTTGTCTCTACCGTCTCGTACAGGTCTGAAAGAAATTCTTCGGGAAGAAGCTTTTTCCTCTGAAGGAGATGAAGCTTTTGAAGAAAAATCGCAAGTCCGAATATGGAACATAAAATCAGAGGGAAAATATATATTCCGCCTTTGGTAAACAGATCAATAATTGCGTCCATTGGGGTTTATCCTTAAATAGAGAGGTTTTTGCTCCGGAGTCTGGGTTTTCGATACAACGAAACCATTATAAAACAAATCCTAGTTTTGTCCAAGCAAAATTTGAGGAATCACTTTATTCGCTTGGTAACAGTTGATGCCCCGAGCTTGCTGAGCTTTCCCTGGCTTCGGATTCCATAAATTGTTTTCCACCGTTTTTTTCGGGTAGATTTTCTAGCTTCAAACCCGCGGAGACTACATCATGACTTCCGATTTCGAATATACTGACGGCGAACTTTACGTTGAGAAAGTTCCCGTGAGGAAAATATGTGAGGATTTTGGAACTCCGGTCTATATCTATAGCCACAATTCCATCCGCTCAAGCTTCCTTGAGTACAAGGAGGCGTTCTCTGAAATCGACCCCCTGATCTGCTACTCAGTAAAGGCGAACTCTAATATATCCGTGCTCAAGATTTTCTCCTCCATGGATTCCGGTTTCGATATAGTCTCGTCGGGGGAACTCCAGAGGGTTGTTGCCGCTGGGGGAGACACCTCGAAAGTGGTGTTCTCGGGAGTCGGAAAGACTGAAGAGGAGATAGAGGCAGCAATTCGCTCCCGGATACTCTTTTTCAACGTGGAATCTGAAGCGGAGCTTCAAAAGATAAACGATGTGGCCGTCTCGATCGGAGAGAAGGCCCCGGTCGCGATAAGGGTTAATCCTGATGTTGACCCCGACACCCATCCGTACATATCGACGGGTTTTGAGAAAAGCAAGTTCGGAATCGCGATCGAAAAAGCAGCGGATGTATACAGAAACGCTTCACTGATGGGGGGAATTGAGATAAGGGGAATTGATGCCCATATAGGTTCCCAGATATTTGATCTTTCCTCCTTCTCAGAGTCCATATCGAAGCTTGTCTACCTAGCCGACAGACTCGGGAGTGACGGGATTGAAGTTTCCTACATAGATATAGGAGGGGGTCTTGCGATAAGCTACGAGAGCGAGGAAACCCCCCCGGCGAAATCCGAGTACGCGCGGGTTTTCGAGGAGCATCTTCGCGATACCAGTTACGGGCTGGTCCTTGAGCCCGGGAGATCAATGGTAGGCAACGCGGGAATAATGTCCACTAGGGTGCTTTACGTTAAGGAAGGAACCTCAAAGAAATTTGTAATAGTGGACGCTGCAATGAACGACCTTGTGAGACCCGCGTTTTACGATTCGTTCCACCGAATAGAGCCGGTGAGTGTGGGAGGTTCTGAATCTCGCGAGGTGGTGGACATAGTCGGCCCGATATGCGAGTCGGGCGATTTTCTGGCCAGAGACAGGAGTTTTCCCGAAGTTTCCGCAGGAGAACTGCTTGCGGTTTTCAGCGCGGGGGCGTACGGTTTCGTAATGTCATCTAATTACAATACGAGACCCCGGGCTGCCGAGGTTCTTGTAAGCGGTGATAGGTACTGCGAGATAAGGGCTAGGGAAACTCTCGAGGACCTGTTGAAAGCTGAGAGCATCGCGGAATTTCTTTAGTATCGAAACGGCGCCTGGTAGTTAAATCATGAAGCAGGGTTTTAGCGGGCTTAAGGTAACGTCTTTTGAGAGTCGCCGTTGCGAGGAGATGAAGAAACTCATCTCCTATCACGGCGGTGTGCCAAGAGTAGCGCCCTCGATGAGGGAAGTCCCCGATCTTAAGAGTCCTTACGTTGCCGGGTTTGCCGACGATCTCTTCTCGGGCAACATCGATCTTCTTGTTCTCATGACGGGGGTAGGCACGCGGATACTCTCCGACATCGTAATTGCCGAGTCGGGAGAAAAGAAATATGTGGATGCCCTGCGCGCGACGACGATTCTTGCCAGGGGTCCTAAGCCCGTCGCGGCCCTTCGAAAATTCGGGATAAGACCGGATATAACCGTTTCCGAGCCCAACACGTGGAGGGACATACTTTCCACTTTTGACCAGAGGGACATGTCGCTTGAAAACCTGGTCGTGTACGTTCAGGAATACGGGGTTTCCAACGATGAGTTTCTCGCTTCTCTTGAAAAAAGAGGGGCTGACGTAAGAAGAATTCCCATTTACAGGTGGGCGCTGCCCGAGGACCTGGGTCCCCTGCGCGATGCTGTAAGATCCGTATCCCAGGGGGAGGAGGACTGTCTCCTGTTCACGAGTTCGCGGCAGGTATCCAACCTTTTTGAGGTAGCGGCCGGGGAAGGATGTGCCGACGACTTCATTGAGGGAATGAAGAAAGCGCTTGTATGTTCGATCGGACCGACTACCACGGAGACGCTCAGGGAAAACGGAATATCCGTTGACTATGAGCCCGACAGTCCGAAAATGGGAAACTTGGTGAGAGAGGTGGCCAGAAGGTCAGCGGCGCTTCTCGCCAAGAAAAGAACGGCTTTTCAAAACGGGGTGGATACCCGGAACTGGAACCGCACGCAGATGGTCTGGCCGGAGGACGGCGCGCAAGACCAAAGGAGAGAGATCACTTCTGCGGGGGCATTTATGAAAGCGTGTCGGCTTGAAGAAACCGACTATACTCCCATCTGGCTTATGCGCCAGGCTGGCAGGTTCCTTCGGGAATACAGGGAGGCCCGCTCCCGCGTTTCTTTCAAGGAGTTTTGCAAGACCCCGGATATGGCCTCGGAAATTACGCTGATGGTGGTTGACCGCTTCGGGGTGGACGCGGCCATTATTTTCTCAGACATACTTCTCATACTGGAACCTCTGGGACTTTCCCTTGAGTATTCAAGCGTTGACGGTCCCGTGATAGCCAAGCCTCTTAGGACCCGAAGGCGCATAGAGGCCCTGAGGGACTTTGATCCCGAAAGCATGGATTTTGTCTACGAGGCTTTGCGTATCACGAGAAAGGCGCTTGCCCCTGAAGTTTCGCTTATTGGTTTTAGCGGCGCTCCGTTTACCGTGGCTTCCTATGCGGTTGAGGGAAGCGGTTCAAAAAACTACGTAAACACGAAAAAACTCATGTACGGAGACCCTTCCCTGTGGGGAAGACTCATGGAGATTCTGACCGAGAGCATTTCGGATTATCTCTGCGCCCAGGTGGATGCCGGGGCCGATGCCGTGCAGATTTTCGACAGCTGGGTGGGTTGTCTTTCCCCGGCGGACTACCAAAGATTCGTCTTTCCGCACGTAAAGAAACTTATCTCGGCGCTTCCGCCGGGAGTTCCGGTAATATTGTTCGGAACCGCAACTGGTTCCTTGCTCGAACTTATGGGGGAGACCGGGGCTGGAGTTATCGGTCTTGACTGGAGGGTCGATATTCTTGACGGTTGGCAGAGGGCAGGAAATTCTCTTGCGGTTCAGGGGAATCTTGATCCGGTTTCAATGCTCTCAACCCCGTCTCATGTTGTGGGAGAGGCGAGGAAGATACTGGACAGAGTGGGAGGGAGGCCCGGACATATATTCAACCTGGGTCACGGAGTACTTCCGCAAACACCGGTTGATAATGTTCTGAGGCTGATTGATGAAGTTCATGAGTATTCCGCGCGAAGAGAGGTTTAGAAAAAAGTTTTATGCAAAATAATTTTGACGCCGTAATGATGATTGGATACGGGGCTCCCGAGAAAAAAGAGGACATAATGCCCTTCCTGAGAAATGTGGCTAGCGGGAGACCGATACCCGAGGACAGGCTGCGGGAAGTTGCCCATCACTACGAAATCTTCGACGGCAAATCTCCGCTCAACGAATTCACTTACAAGCAGGCCCAGAAACTTGAAAAGCTTCTTTCCAGGTGGGGGTACAATCTCCCGGTTTATGTCGGGATGAGAAACTGGCACCCGTTCATTAAGGATTCGCTTGAGCAGATGCGGGAAAATGGCGTGAAGAACCTAGTGGGCCTCATAATGGCTGTTTACCGCTCCGATGCGAGCTGGGAGAGGTACATGAGAGATGTAAGCGAGGCCTGCGAAGATCTCAAGATGGAGCTTCACGTGGAATATGTTCCTCCGCTGTTTAACCATCCTCTTTTCATAGAAGGTTCAGCGGCCAAGGTGACGGAACAAATGCGCGAAATTCCAGAGAGCAGGCTCGATACCACCATGCTGGTCTTTACAGCTCACAGCATTCCCGAGAGGATGTCGGATTCATCTCCCTATGCCCTGCAGTTTGAGACTTCCTCCATGCTGGTGGCGGACAGGGTCGGGCACAAAAAATGGATGATCGCCTACCAGAGCAGGAGCGGTTCTCCGAATGAGAAATGGCTTGAACCGGACATATGCGACGTGATAGGAAACCTTGCCGATCAGGGCTTCACGGATATCGTGATTCAGCCGATAGGATTTGTCTGTGATCATATCGAGGTGCTTTTCGATATAGGGGTTGAGGCAACAGAGGCCGCGCGCAAGTACGGGGTGAATCTCTACAGGGCCGAGACCGTGAACGACGATGACCGCTACATAAAGGCTCTCGGCGACGGGGTTTTGAGGCTCATCGATTCAGAAAACTCCCGGCAATAAGTAAGATAATTCGTTATGAAAGTTGCGATTGTCGGCGCTGGGATCTCGGGTCTTTCCTCGGCTCACTATCTGAGAAAGCTTTGTCGGGAGGGTAATACTCCCCTTGAACTTGTTCTTTTCGAGTCCTCCGCGCGCCCGGGCGGGGTTCTTGATACCGTAAAAACGGGGGACATGGTTCTTGAACTCGGGCCCGACTCTTTTATAACTTCAAAGCCCTGGGCCCTTGATCTTGCAACAGAACTCGAACTTGAGGACTCGCTCCTTGGGGTGGGATACGGCAAGGGAAAAAACACGTTCGTCTATCAGGCGGGAAGACTCTGGGCTCTTCCCGAAGGTTTTTTCCTGATGGCTCCCTCAAAGCTTCTCCCCTTTCTGCGCAGCGGACTGTTCAGTGCCGGAGCCAAGCTCAGGGTGCTTCTTGAGCCTCTGGTTCCGCGCGGTGGGGGAAGGGACGAAAGCGTCCGCTCTTTTGTGGAAAGGAGGTTCGGAAGGGAAATCTTCGAGAAGGCCGCGCAACCTCTTCTCGGCGGAATTTACATGGCCGATCCCGAAAAACTGAGTCTTTCAGCCACAATGCCCCAGTTCCTCGAGATGGAGAAGCGAAGCGGAAGCGTTCTTCGGGACCTTCTTCGCAATCCTCCGACTTCCCGCGGGGAAAGCGGTGCCAGGTACGGTCTTTTTCTCACTCCGGCGGAGGGCATGTCCGTTATCGTCGAGAGACTTTGCGGAAGTGCCGAATTTGCGAGGCAGGATTACAGGACCCCGGTCCTTTCCCTCAAAAAATCAGAAAAGGGATGGCTTGTCGGTTCTGACCGCGGAGAAGAGGAGTTTGATGCTGTCATCCTGTCTGTCGGGTCCGATACGGCCGGCCGGCTGCTTTCCGATGTCGATCCGCAGCTTGGAACCAGGCTCTCTGGCGTGCGCTATGTTTCTTCCGTCGTTGCGACTCTTGTTTTTGATGAGAAGAATTTCCGTGGTCTTCCAGACGGCTTGGGGATCATAATTCCTTCGAAGGAGGGAATGAATCTCGTGGCTTGCTCGCTTTACAGCAGCAAGTTTCCAGGAAAGTCCGGGAGCGGAAAAGTAGTGATAAGGTGCTTTCTCGGAGGAGAGCTTAACCCTGATGCGGTGCTTTGGGATGAGGAAGAAATAAAATCTGTCTTAAGGGAAGAACTTGCGAGAGTCTTCGGATTCGATAACCATCCGACGGAGGTTTATATCAGGAGATATAAGATGTCCATGCCGCGCTTTGCACTGGGACACAAAGAGGAAATCTCAGCCGTTATGCACCGGCTTTCACGTCACTCGGGGCTTGCGCTTTGCGGGGCGGCTTATTTTGGAGTTGGAATTCCCGATTGCGTGCGTTCAGCGGAACTTGCAGCCAGAAAGATTCACGTGGATATGGAACGCTGATATAAAACACGATACGCTCACGCATGTTTGATTATATGCTCTTAGGTCCTATATGCTCAGGGTGATTATTAAAGAGATCATGTTTACAAAGACTTTTACTGTGGCAAAATTAAAAGCTTATTACTGCCGATGTAGCTCAGTGGTAGAGCAGCTCATTCGTAATGAGCAGGTCAGGGGTTCGAATCCCCTCGTCGGCTGTATAGTAGCCTCAGTTCCCCCTCGGCGACTAACTACGTGATACAGCCAATGGCGAGTCTTTTATCAAAGGAACGTATCGTTAGAGGTCCGGAATTCAACCGCTGGCTGGCTGTGCCTCCGTCTATTGCGGTTCACCTGTGCATTGGTTCCGTTTACGCCTGGAGCATATATAATCCCGCGTTAATTGAAGTGCTTGGCGTTGCCACTAGTGCGGGGGACGACTGGACCCTGCGTCAGGTAGTGTGGATATTCAGCGTCGCGATCGCGTTCACCGGGCTTACGGCGGCGTTTGCCGGCAAATGGGTTGAGGAGGTGGGACCACGCATGGTCTGTGTGGTGGCGGCGTGTTTCTGGGGTGGCGGCTACATGCTCAGCAGTCTCGGTGTTACTTTGCATCAACTGTGGCTGATTTATTTGGGTTACGGAGTGATCGGCGGTATCGGTCTGGGTTTAGGTTATGTTTCTCCGGTCAGCAATTTAATTCGCTGGTTTCCGGACCGACGCGGCTTGGCTGCCGGAATGGCGATCATGGGCTTCGGTGGTGGGGCGATGGTTGCGGTGCCGCTTAAGGAGTTTTTCCTCCAGTATTTTTACAAAGCGCCTCAATACTTAGGAACAGTCGACGCCGTCGATATGATCACCCGTTCGGGCCGACGCTTTGTTGAAGTCGGCGGTCAGCTCAGAGAGGTTGTCGTCGCGGGGGCTGCCGAGGCGGCGCATGTGCTGGCGCCCGGTACCGAAGCGGCCGGGGTATATGTGGTTGGCACAGGTTCTGCGGGAGTTTCCCAGACCTTTCTTTTCTTCGGAGTGATTTATTTTCTTGTGATAATGGTCTCGGCGTTTTTATATCGTGTCCCGGTTCCGGGGTATAAACCGCAAGGATGGGAGCCGCCGACCGCCAAGGATTCCAGCAAGCGAATGATCAGTCGGAAGGATGTGCATATCGATCAGGCGTTAAAAACGCCTCAGTTCTACCAGGTGTGGGCTGTGCTGTGCCTTAACGTTACAGCCGGTATCGGGATTATCTCAGTCGCCAAGACAATGATGACCGAGATATTCAGTGACGCGCTCCCGGGTGTTGTTGATGTTACCTTTGCTGCCACTTACGTCTTGATGATCGGCATGTTCAACATGCTGGGGCGCATTATGTGGGCGAGCGCATCCGATAAACTAGGGCGACGCAATACGTGTTCGATATTTTGCGCGGCCGGTCTTTTGTTGTATTTGTCCATTCCCGTGGCCGCCCACCAAGTGAGTCTTAACCCTTCGATTCTCTGGCTGTTAATGTTTTATGCGGCGACAATGATAATTTTTACTTTCTATGGAGGCGTTTTCGCTACCGTTCCGGCATATCTTGCCGACCTGTTCGGTACCCGTTACGTCGGTGGAATCTACGGGCGTTTGCTGACCGCTTGGAGCGTCGCCGGCGTGCTCGGTCCCTTGGCGGTCACCTCGCTTAGAGATCGTTCGCTTATGGCCGAAATCAATCGCCTCGCCGAAAAGGTATCGCCAGATGAATTCGTCAAGACTTTCGGAGCCGGAGTTAGCGACCTTGAGATACTCGTGCAAAATAAGACCGTAACGCTTGCGAAACTTATGGATATCGCGCCTGAAGGAACAGTGGACCCGACGGCTTCCTTGTACAACTCGACGATGTATGTGATGGCAGCGTTGCTAATAATCGCTCTGATAAGCAACCTCCTGATAAAACCGGTTGACGAAAAACATCACATAAAGGACTGATGTGCGCTAGAGCGGAATAACAGAAGTTAAGAAAAATCATTGTAAAACCAATAATAAGGTTTTTTGCTTTTTGTCAGCCTTTCTCTACAATTACCCTAAGTTAAAAATAGCCTTAAGGGGGATATAAGCATGAAATTCGGCATTGGTTATTACAGTCTTCAATCACCTTCTCACCATCCAAGACCACATAGTGAGCTGTACAGCGAAATGCTGACTGAAGTGGAGATGGCGGATCAGATGGGGTTTGACTCCGTATGGCTGACGGAGCATCACTTTCTCGACGATGGATACTGTCCCTCAATGCTTATAGCCGCTTCGGCAATCGCCGCTAGGACTAAAAATATCCGTATAGGTACAGGTGTGTTGCTGATACCCCTTCATGACCCGATCCGAATAGCGGAAGATGCTTCCGTTGTTGATCTCATTTCCGGCGGAAGATTTATACTGGGACTGGGACTGGGTTACAGAAAAGAAGAGTTTGATGGATTCGGCAGGCAGTTAAAGCAGCGCAGGGGCAGGATTGAAGAAAGCCTTGAGATACTGAACAAGAGCTGGAGTGATGATCCGTTCAGTTTTGATGGAAAATATTATCAGATAGAGAATTTGAATGTAACTCCCAAACCCGTTCAACAGCCAATACCCATATGGATCGGTGCTTTCACAGAACCCGCCATAAGGAGAGCAGCTCGGATTGGTGCTCCACTTTACGTTCCGGCAATCGGCGTAATACCGATTATCAAATACCTTTTTGATATGCATTCATCTTTCTTGAAGGAATATGGCAAAGACCCCGACGAAGTTGAAAAGCCAGTTGTCAGAGAAATTTATATTTCCGACAAAAAAGCCGACGATGCTTGGGAGGATATAAAGGAGCATGTTACTTATACGGCCAAGGGATATGCTTCATGGGGTTCAATGGTGGATACTGAGGGCAACTTGCTGAGTGATCCGTCAGATCCGATCTTGTATGACCTTGCAAGGCAGCAGTCAATTATAGGAACCCCCGAAGAATGTGTTGAGACTATCATGAATTACCGGGAAAGCTTACCTATAGACAACCTGATATGTAGATTTAAATTCCCGGGTATTTCGCATGAAGAAGCAGTAAGGTCAATGAAGTTGTTTGTGGACAAGGTGTTGCCTGAAGTAGGATAGCTCGGCTATTTCTCAAACTATTATTTTTATGTTTTTTAAAACCGGCCTGCAATGAATTGACGTTAAGAAAATACTGTTCAAACCCTGCTATCCAGCTAAGCTGCTTCTCTGACCTTTGTTTATTTGTCTCAGAACAAAGAAAAATATTATCAGTGTTTAAAGGTAAGGAAATACAACCAATCCACAACCCAGGATGTTTTCCATCTCAATAAGTACTAGGCTGAGCTATGTCAAAGCCTTGGATCTACCCAAGAGTGATTGGGTTATTATTTTCGGTTTCGGTATCTAGACGACCGTGCTGGAAACGAACGTAGCGTGTGGCGTCAGCGGAAGACTTTTGAGAAGTACTCCCTGAATTCGCCGCTGCTAAGGCTGGTCTGTCTGGAGAGTTCTTTAAGAGTTGCGGGCGTTTCGATATCCTCGCGTCTTAACTTGATCATGTATTTCTGCGAAACTTCGTAGGCTTCGGTGTTCCTGTCCATATATCTCACTTTAATGCTGTTTGTCTTTTTATCTATTAGTTCCTGAAACGGGATCGCCTGTATTTTCCCCGTTCTTACGTATACAAGAGCCCCGCCTCCCTCTCCGCCGAGCAGGTACTTTACGGCGCAGTAGCCGAGCTTTCGTGTATAATCGACGTCAAATGGAATCGGATTGGCCGAGCGCATTTCATAGCCAAGCCTCTTGTGCACCAGTTCCGCTTCGACTCCTTTCTCGGACAGTTTTTCGCCAAGAGCCTTTTTCAGAAGCTGACCGAAATTAACGTCAACGTATCTTATTCTTCCCATGCCGTCTTTGTCCATAAGTCCCAGGTCAACGGGGTCTATCTTGTCAAGCATCCCTTCGGCGAGTATGGCCACTCCGTACTCCCTCCCCATGCTCATTCTTTTTATTATGGAGCCCTCAAGAATGGCTACGACCTTCTCAAGCGGCACTTTTTCCTCTTCGAAATCCTCGGGGATTATCGTTATTGTAGCTCCTGCTGACTGCCCGATTCCAAGAGCTAGGTGACCCGTTCTCCTGCCCATGGTTATAACCAGAAACCACCTGCCCGTAGTTCTCGCCTCTTCCATTATGTTATTCATTATCTTCGCCCCCACATCCCTTGCGGTCTCGAATCCGAAGGTTGATATGTAGTCGGGAAGGGCAATGTTGTTGTCTATTGTTTTGGGCAGATGCGCTATTTTTAATCTTCCCCCAAAGTGTTCGTAAAGCGTTTTTGCGAGAAACATTGTTCCGTCGCCGCCTATGGTTATCAGGCTGCCTATGCCGAGTTTCTCAATCGAGGAAACCGTGTTTTTAAAGGTTTGCTCAGTTGCGAGGGGGTTTTGTCTTGATATTCCGATAATAGAACCGCCGGCCGTATAAATCCTCGAAGTGTTCTGGATATCAAGATCTAGAACCTTCGAGGTGTCTCCCCTGGAGATCCACTTAAACCCGTCGAGAATTCCAATTACTTTTTTCCCCCTGTTTTTGGCCTCGATAGTGGCCGAGCTTATCACGCCGTTTATCCCCGGTGCGGGTCCTCCGGCCGCTATTATTCCCAGATTGTCCATTTTCCTGCTAGTCATTTTCTCCGTACCATCCCGTTCCGTAACCGGCCTTGTATTTTTTACTTCGGTATCCCCGCGTGTAAAGAAAACTCCCTCCGGCTATGGCTCCGCAGGCGAATCCCGACATGTGCGCCCACAGACCCTCGGTTCCGGCGTCACCAATATAGCCGATTCCGGTCAGAAACTGAACGGCAAACCAGAAAATTATGAAAAGATAAGCCCTTATGCGTATGAAGTAGACAAACACCAGGACTATGAGAAGTGTAAGAATCCTTGATCTTGGGAAAAAGAGCATGTACGCGCCCAGGACTCCGGAAATCGCCCCGCTTGCCCCTATTACCGGAACCGCGGAGAGGGAGTTTAAAGCCACCTGGATAAATACGGCTATCAGTCCGCAAACGAGGTAGAAAAGCAGGTATCTGGCGTGCCCCAGCAGATCTTCGATAGCGTTTCCGAATATGTAGAGAAAGATCAGGTTCCCGGCCAAGTGAAGCCAGTTTTCATGGATGAACATGGAACTGAAATATTTTGCCGTTCTGCCAAGGAATCCGTAGGCCTCAAGGGTGGTTATCTTGCTGGGGACTATACCGTGCGTCTGGTAGAACATCTGAAGTGATTCCCCCGTAAGAAAAAGGGTATACACAAATACCAGCACGTTTACGGTGAGAAGCACGTAATTCATATAGGGGACGATTTCGGTTTTTATTGTGCTTCTAATCGGTATCATTATTGTAACAATTATACTTAAAGCAGTTGAGGGAGTTAGGGTAAATTGCAAAGACGTCGCACGGATATTCTGACAAGGATAAGGACTGACATGGAAAAAAGGTTCCGCGAGGCCACCTGTCTTCTGATAAATGTCGCGGTGTTCGACTTTGCCTCAAGCGGCGATCTCGGGATTCCTGAGAACCTATCACCGCCCGAGCTTCTTCGGGAGCTTGGTTCGCTTGGAGCGGAGATCGTCTTTTACGGTTCCGGTGACGGGGACTTTGCCTCGACAAGCGGGTTTGGAAACCTGATCGAAGAAGCCGGTCACCGAATAGCTGGCGACCGCGCTTACGTTCTGGACAGGGCGGGGAGAAAGGACTGCGTGCTTCTGGGCTCCGAGATCTCCGACATTGATTTTTTTCTCTCCGGGGTTTTTTCCGTGGTGCCAAATTCCGCTCCGCTTGACCTCAAGACGGTCTCGGACTACGTGTCTAACTTTGACGGAGAAGCGGTTTTCACGGAGCTTGGAAACCTGATTGTTAGCTCAAAAAGCGAAGACTGGGAATAGGTTTTTATGAAAGAAGCTACGCGACTCTCGACGCTTATAAAGAACCGTGCGTTTGCCCTGGGCTTTGACCTTGTGGGAATAAGCCCGGCCGAGAGCCATTACGCGGAAGCGGACCTTTTTGAGCGCTGGCTCGGGCGGGGTTACGCGGGAGAGATGAACTATCTTGAGAGGGGGCTTGTTAAGAGAAAGGAAATGGAGAGGGTTCTCCCCGGCGCCCGGTCAGTCGTTTCCTGCGCCGTTAACTACAATACGGAGAATCCACGCTCGACGGAAGCTTCGGGAGGTGGCTGGATATCAAGGTACGCTTGGGGGGATGATTACCACGACGTAATGGGAGAAATGCTCGGCGGGCTTGCAGACTACATAACGGATCTTCTTCCCGAAGAAACCGGCGTCAGGGCTTACGTGGATACGGGGCCGGTTCTTGAGAAAGTCCACGCGAGCCGCTCGGGAATAGGGTGGGTGGGTAAAAACACCTGTCTTATAAATCAGAGGGTCGGTTCCTGGCTTTTCCTCGGAGAGGTGATAACCGATATCGAGCTTGATTACGACTCGGCGGCTGAGGATCGCTGCGGTACCTGCACAAGGTGCATAGACGCCTGTCCCACCGATGCCATAGTGGAGCCTTATGTGCTTGACGCCAGGAAATGCATCTCCTATCTCACGATAGAGCTTAAGGGAAAAATGCCGCTTGAGCTGAGAGAAGGGGTGGAAAACAATGTTTTCGGATGCGACGTGTGTCAGGATGTATGTCCGTGGAACCGCGATGCTCTCTTTACTCTCAAGGAAAGCTTCCGGCCGCGCCAAAAACTGCTCAGTCCCGATTTCAAATGGCTTCTCGAACTTGACGGGGACGGTTTCCGGGATGTTTTCAGAAAAAGTCCGGTCAAGAGGGCCAAGCGCAGGGGTTTCATGAGAAATGTGCTAGTGGCTGTTGGAAATTCGGGAAATAAGGAGTATATAAAATACGCAAGGAGCCTTCTCGGAGATGATGAGCCGATCGTAAGGGCTCACGCGGTCTGGGCGCTCTGGAGACTGGGGGGAGAGGATTGCCGGGGTGAGCTTGAGTGCCTGCTTGAGACCGAAACCGACGGGGAAGTGCTGGAAGAAATTCATCATGCTATTGGTTCCCCGCGAAACTGAGGTTTGTTTCTCATGAGTTACGAAAAAGACGAAATAATAAAGGCGAACAGAAAATTCTACGACGCCCGTAATCGCTACGATATTGAACTCATAGAGCGGGTCTGGCTTACCGACGGCAGGGCCAAGTGCGTTCATGCTGGCTGGCCGATAATTCTCGGATGGGAAGCGATAAGGGAGAGCTGGAAGACCATTTTCGAGACGGGCGGATTTGACCGCGTCGATATTTCGAATTTCTTTGTTGATGTGAAGGGGAATTCGGCTTGGCTTAACTGCGTCGAGAGGGCGACTTACTCAATAGACGATCGCAGGGTCGTGGTGCTGGCCCAGGCGACCAACATATTCGAGCTTGATGATGGTGAGTGGAAAATGGCGCTTCACCACGCGTCCCTGATGCCTATTCCTCGTAAGGAGATTGATTACGAGAATCTTCAGTAAGGAGCCTGAGTCTTTCCCCGATTAAGTAGACCAGTTGCCGGGAACCTTCCCCTGTAACCGCGGATATGCTCAGGGTCTCGACATCTCTTTCCTTGAGCTGTCTTGCCGTCTCCACTGCTTTCTCCCTGGCTTCGGCGATATCCATTTTGTTGAGCACGACCAGTTGAGGTTTTTCGGCAAGGTTCGCCGAGTATTCTCTTAGTTCCGAGTTGATTTTGTCAAAATCTTCTACGGGATCCCTTCCCGAAATCGGATCAAGATCAAGCATGTGAATCAGAAGGCGGGTTCTCTCGACATGTCTTAAAAACTGAATACCCAGCCCCAGTCCCTTGTGTGCGCCCTCGATGATCCCGGGGATGTCTGCGATTACGAAAGACTGGTGGTCTCCATAGCTTACTACCCCGAGATTGGGAACCAGAGTGGTGAAAGGATAGCCCGAGATTTTGGGTCTCGCGGCCGAGATTTTCGATATGAGGGTTGATTTCCCCACGTTTGGAAACCCGAGGATGCCAACATCGGCAAGCACCTTGAGTTCGAGCTTTACTTCCCTTCGTACTCCCGTTCGCCCGCTTTCCACTTGTCTCGGTGCCCGGTTAGTCGGCGATACGAACCTTGAATTTCCCCTGCCTCCGTCTCCTCCCTTGGCTATGGTAAAGCGCTCGCCGTCCTCGGTCAGATCGGCAAGCGTCTCCCCGTCTTCAAAGGAGGTTATCACGGTTCCCGCAGGAACCGGGATAATGAGGTCGGAACCCGATTTCCCATGCTGGTCCTTGCCCCTTCCGGGCTGACCGTTCTGGGCTCTGTATTCTTTTCTGTACCTGTAGTCAAGAAGCGAGGACATGTTCGCGTCAGCGATCACTACCACGTCTCCTCCCTTGCCGCCGTCGCCGCCGTTGGGACCTCCCTTGGGAACGAACTTCTCCCTTCTGAAGCTGACGCATCCGTCGCCGCCGTTACCTGATATAACGGTTATTTTTGCCTCGTCTATGAACTGCATTTTGGTTTGGGCGGGTGAGAATCATCTCGCCGGGGCTTCGGTCTTGCGGATGGTCTGGAGGTTTTTCGGACGACCCCCCTCCGGGGCGAAGCCCTAGAGTTGTTTTTGATGCTCCGTTATGTCCTTTTTTACGTTTCCCGTTATGCCTTCCCAGTATCTCCACCAGTAGGAATCCGGTTCGTGGTTTGTTTTCTGCTGTTCGGCCCAGATGAGAACCTGCATGTGGTCTCCGTGATATAGCACCAGTTTCTTCGCGGCGTCTGCAACCTCTTCCTCGTTTATCGGAAGCTTGTTGAGCTCCCCGTCAAATATGGCTTTTATCTCTTTTATGTAAGGCGCCGCGGCGCTTGAAATTTCCTTGATTCTCTCAGCCGGGGTCGCCACATCTCCCGGAAAAGATTCCTTTATGTTTTTCATGAGGTCTACGAAGTCAAGAAGATTATCAAGAGAGTCCTGCGCCTTCTTAACTTCCTTAAGACATTGCGTTAGTTCTTTTACGTTTGTCTTTAAAGACATTAACCTGCCTCCTTGGTTACGATCATGCCCCGCCCGGGGCAGTTCTGATTCTAACACATAATCGATTATTTTACCCTGTATACAAGAAGCCCGGGCTTGTTTTTCATGTAGGCGGCGAGTTCCTCGTCCAGCACTTTTCCGTGTACCGTGGAAGCGTGGCGCAGGTACACCACTCCGTCCTTTCTAACGGCTATTCCCGTGTGAGAGACGTCAAGGCCGTCTTTATCGGAGTAGATCCCGAGATAGTCCCCCGTTTTTATCCCTTGGAGTACAGGAGGGCTTAATTTCTCCGATGGGACATAGCTTACGTTCCTTTTTACCGTCGCAAGTCCCGGAAGCCAGAGAGAACCGTCTGTTTTTCTGTTAAGCTCTTTGGTCACCGTTGCTGTTGCATCGCCCCCGATTTCCCGGGTCACATCACGCGCGTTCGTATCATTTCCGCTAACCCAGTCGGAGAAAAAATGTCTCCTGTTCTCCCACCGCACAGCGCCGTCTTTGTATCTGGTTTTCACAAGTTTTTTCTTAAACTCCCCGAAGCTTCCAGAAAGCCTGAGCGACTCCACGTAGTCGATATAGGTAAAGCAATCAAGCCCCGAGAGATCCACCGTAAGCTGCTCCGCCTCGCCACTTGCTCCCCCAAGGGTGTTTCCGGCATACGGAGTCCCGAGAAATTTCTCCGAGAGAAATTCTATTTTGGCTTCGGGACCGTCTTTTAAAGCTGCCTGTTCCATAAGGGTTTCTATCTCCTGCTGCGTCCAGTCTCCAAGAATCATTTTTTCTGAGTGTGCGGTCGAGAAGTCTTTTCCAAAGACCGTAAGCAGGAACTTTGCCGCGATAACTATGATGACCAGAAGAAAAAGATTTTTTATTATCCTGTTCATGGTTTTACCCCGGCGACCCGATATTTATTCCGGCAAGGAGGAAAAGATCATCTCCGAGCAGGTAAAGGATGGCCGAAAGCGAAAGAAAGGGGCCGTAGGCTATGGCATGTCCCGGATCTTTCCTGCGCAGTATTATAACCGAGAGTCCGATCAGGGTTCCGAGGATGGAACTCAGAAATATTACGACCAGCACCCCCCACATTCCGAAAAAAGCTCCCAGCATCGCGACAAGCTTTACGTCGCCCATTCCCATTCCTTCCTTTTTTCTCAAGTTCCTGTATGCCGTGGCGATCAGTAAAAAAGCTCCCCCTCCGAGCAGCGCTCCCCCTATGGAATTAAAAATGGCGATACTGGCCGTTGCAGGCAGAAAGTCCGCAAGGCCGGAGGAGAAGACCACCTCGGCCGCGGCTCCCCAGTCGGTCCTGAGCGCGTTTAGCGCAACCCCGGCTGCTATTCCGGGAAACGTTATCATGTCGGGAATAATGAGGTGCTTTATGTCTATCATTGTTATGGCCACAAGCCCGGTGCAGAGTGCCAGGTAGAAAAGCAGTTCAAGTGACACTCCGAACTCCCTGTAGAGAAAAACCGCCAGCACCGCGCAGAGAAGTTCTACAAGCGGATACTCGGCCGATATGCGCTCTTCGCAGTAGGCACACCTGCCTCCGAGCAATAGCCAGCTCAGGATCGGAATGTTGTGATAGATCTTTATGGTGGTTTTGCAGCTTGTGCAGTGGGAACGGGGGGAGACTATGGATATCCCGGCCGGAACTCTCCTCACGCAGACGTTTGCGAAGCTTCCAAGTGCTGCTCCCAACATGAAAAACCATATTTCGGGAACGATGCTATGAAGAAAGAAAGAAGAACTTTCCAAGGTGACTCCTGTCCCAATTGCGGCTTTCGTTAAGCGTTTCTTTTCTGCAGTTCCGAAAGCGCTAGGTCAAAATGTCTTCTGCAGAGCTTGATGACTTTCCTGTTTCTTCCCAGGTGTTCTTTTATGGCGTGAAGAGAAGCCCTGTTGCATACGAGCCTTACATCTGCTCCAGTTCTGCCTTCAAGCTGTTCTGCAAGCGCGGTGAGTTTCACGTCCGTTCCGAGAGGTTTTTTCTGCGTGTGGATTTTCAGGATCTCGAGAATCTCCTGTTTTGACGGAGTCGGGATTTCGACTATCAGATCGAATCTTCCCGGTCTCAGAAGCGCCGGTTCTATCATGTCAATCCTGTTTGTTGCGGCAAGCACCAGCACGTCCGGAAGTTCCTCGACTCCGTCAATCTCGGCAAGCAGCTGGCTTACCACTCTTTCGCTCACGCGGGTCGAGTTGGATTCGGAGCGTCTTGGGCAAAGGGCGTCAATCTCGTCGAAAAACACTATGCAGGGAGAAACCTGCTTCGCCTTCTTGAAAACTTCCCTTACGGCACGCTCCGACTCGCCGACATACTTGGAGAGAAGCTCCGCTCCCTTTATGGAAATGAAGTTGACCTCCGTTCTGTTGGCAAGAGCTTTTGCGAGGAGGGTCTTCCCCGTTCCCGGAGGGCCGTGAAGCAGTATTCCCTTGGGTGACTTTACGTCCAGGGCCTCGTAGAAGTTCCTGTGCTTCATGGGCCATATGACGGATTCAATAAGGTCGTCCTTTACGTTCTCAAGACCTCCGACGTCATCCCAGGAGGTCTTCGGTATCTCGGCCACTATCTCCCTTATTGCGGAGGGATGGATATTTCGAAGTGCCTCAAGGAAGTCTTCCATGCCGACTTCGACAAGAAAGCTGTGTGCGACGTTGGAGACGAAGTCCTGTTCCATGTCCGGCAGGATGTTTGTGAGAGAATTTATGGCCGCTTCCCTGCAGAGATTCTCTATATCGGCTCCCACATAGCCGCTTGAGAGTTCGGAGAGCCTCTGAAGATCAACGTCGTTTGAAAGCGGCATGCTTCTTGAATGAACCTGGAATATCTCCAGGCGGGCCTCGGTATCGGGAACCGGAAGGTGGATTTCCCTGTCAAATCTGCCCGGGCGGCGAAGCGCGGGGTCGATCATGTCCGGAAGGTTGGTCGCTCCGATAACCGTAACGTTTCCCCTGTGCGTGAGTCCGTCCATGAGGGATAGAAGCTGGGCCACCACCCTTTTTTCAACGTCTCCCGTGACCTTGTCTCGGCGGGGAGCTATTGCATCCAGTTCATCCAGGAATATTATGGACGGCTGGTTCTTGGTGGCATTCTCAAATATCTGTCGCAGCTTGGCTTCGCTCTCTCCGTAGAACCTGTGAATTACCTCGGGGCCGTTTATTACCTGGAAATTTGAATCCGTCTCAAACGCTATGGCTTTTGCTAGCAGGGTTTTTCCGCTTCCCGGGGGGCCCGTGAGAAGGATTCCCCTAGGTGGCTGAACCCCGAGCTTTTCAAAAAGCGAGGGAAAGCGTATCGGAAGCTCGAGAATCTCCTTTATTCTTTTTACCTGGGTTGAAAGTCCCCCTATGTCCGTATACGAAACCCTTTCCGCGTCCACCTTCGTTCTCGGCCTCTGTATCACGTCCATGCGGGTTTTCTGGCTTATGACAACCGAGTGCTCAGGCATCGTGGTAAGCACGTCGAAATCTTCGGTCTTGGCGGCGGACACTCTCACAGATACCCTGTCTCCGACCGTTACGGCGAGTCCTTCAAGCCTGTTGCAGAGGTGCTTGTTCTTGGCCGGGTCGTAGAGAAACGCCTTGTTTCTCGGACACAGGGTTATCCTGCTCGCTTTCTCAAGGTCGGCTTTCGTCACTATTACTATGTCGTCAAGCTCAACTCCCGCGTTCTCTCTCGTTACAGTGTCTATTTCTATTACCGCCCTCATTTCCGGTTCTTCGGCGTCAAGCGGCAGAGCTCTCGCGACGGTTTTCTTCCTTCCGTCTATCTGTACCAGATCCCAGGAGGTAAGGCCCAGCTCCCGCATGTCCATGGGGCTTATCCTTGCGTAACCCTTTCCCGAGTCTCTTGAGTGGATTTCCGAAATTTTAAGCGATATCATTAGCCCTCACCTTTCAAAAAAGATATTAACGCTTAAAATTTTATGGTCAAGAAAGCACCCGAGGGAAAGGAGGAAGAGGCTTTTCCCCGGGAAAAACAGTCGGCGAATCAAGTGCAGCTAAAACATCTGAGCCTTAGGAACTACAGGAATTACGAAAATCTCTCTCTCCCGTTCTACACGGGACTGAACGTCATTCATGGCCGAAACGCCCAGGGGAAAACCAACCTTCTCGAGGCCATCTATCTTGTCTGCGGGATGCGGCCTTTTTCGGGCGCGAAAAATTCTGAACTCGTGCGCTTCGGCTGCGAAGCCTCGCTCGTTAAGGGGGAGATTCTTTCCGCAAACGGTTTAAACGAAGTGCATATCACCATAAAGAAAGAGGGCCGCCACACGCGGCTTAACTCAAAAACCGTGCGGAGCATAAGCCAGCATTTCGGCCGCTTCAAGGTCGTTTTGTTCCTTCCCTCGGACATAGAGATAGTGAAGGGCGGGCTTCAGGCAAGAAGAAATTATCTTGATTCCGTTGTAAGTGCTATCCACCCGGCCCACATAAAGCAACTTCGCGACTACCAGAGGGCCGTAAGCCAGAGAAACCACATGCTCGGATTAAAGGAGAAAGTGTCCCCGGTTTCCGTGGAACTCTGGGACGATCAGATAGCCAGAATCGGGGCCGATATCGTAGGAAGGCGCATCGAGATGATTAAAAGCTTTAACCGAAAGCTCGCCGAGGTTTACGGGGAGCACGGAGAGTCGGATACGTCGGCGCGTGTTAGCTACGGGTTTTCGTTTGAACGCAGTGCGGATATAGCGGAGGCGATAAGGGAGGCACTTTCCAAGAATTTCCCTTCTGACAGAAAAAGGGGCCACACAACTGTCGGTCCCCACAGGGACCGGGTCGGTTTTCTGCTTAACGGGCAGGACGCTTCGCGCTTTGCCTCGCAGGGACAGTCCAAAAATCTGGTCCTGGCGCTCAAGGCCTCGGAGATAAGGCTCTTTAAGGAACACACGGGAATTAACCCCATACTCCTTCTCGATGACATAACAAGTGAACTCGACATAAAGCGCAGGAGCTTTCTTTTCAAAACTCTCTCGGAATTCACCGGGCAGGTGTTTGTCACCTCGACCGACAAGAACGAGATACCCCGCCGGGGGGAATTCCACTCGTTTCTCGTTGACTCAGGCCGGGTGAAAGCAGGTGCTTGAGAGATGGTCTCGTAAATTGTTTTTATGGAATTGCCAAAAAGAGAAGGATTTATCGCGATTGATTAACCATAAGGCAAAAAATACGGGTTTCTAATTGAAAGGAGTTAGTGAAGTGTATAAAATCAATCTGGCCTTGTTACGGGGTTTCTGGACCTGGGCGGGAGCGCGAGGCTGAAACGGGGAATTGCCAGGAGCAGCGACATAATAGATTCGTTGTCAATCGACAATACAACATTGCACGCGGGTTTACGTTTCGGATTCTAAACAAGGAACAATTGCAGGAGGACAAAACTAAATGGACTTGAAGATCATTGACCTTAATTTCTTTATGACTGAAACGATAGCCTCTTACGTTATCGAAACCGGCGAGGGGCCGATACTTATAGAGACGGGTCCCGAGACCGTGTTCGAGAATCTCAAAAGCGGGCTTTCGGATCTGGGATACTCCCCCTCGGACGTAAAACATGTGTTCGTAACCCATATCCACCTCGATCATTCCGGAGGCGCCTGGCGTCTCGCCGAGACGGGCTCAACGATATACGTTCACCCGGTGGGGGCTCCACACCTCATAGAGCCGGAGAAGCTCATGAAATCCGCGACGAGGATATACGGGGAGGACGACATGAAACGTCTCTGGGGCGAGGTTGGGGGAATAGACAAAGACCGCGTGGTTGCCATTGAGGACGGCCAGAGCATCAACATCGGGGGCGTTGAGATAAGGGTCGTAGAGACCGCCGGACATGCCGGGCATCATCACTGCTACCTGATTGAGAATGCACTTTTTACCGGGGATACGGCGGGGTGTATGATGGCGGGCGGTCCCATGATTCCCGCGACTCCTCCTCCCGAGATACACCTTGAGAAGTGGAACGCTTCCATTGACAAGATGAGGGAGATATCCCCCGACGTAATTTATCTAACCCATTTCGGCGGATACACGGATGTGGGTCCCATGCTTGACGCCGCCGCCGAAAGGCTCGAACAGTGGTCTGAGTGGATCGGCGAGAGAGTATCGGCCGGAAAGAGCGATGAGGAAATAACAGAGGAGTTTGGTGCCTACTTTGACGAGATATTCGAGCATGAGGGCGTAAGCGAAGAGATCCATAGAAAGTATGCTCTTATGGCTCCTTACCACATGAACGCCGGCGGTCTTATAAGATACTGGAAGAAGTACAGGCTTCCGGCTTCTTGAGCTTTTTATCAGAATTGCGATTTTGTTTTCTTCGAGTCCTGTCGTTATAATTACTCGTTTTTGAATCGGGGTGTGGCGCAGCTGGGAGCGCGCAGCATTTGGGATGCTGAGGTCGGAGGTTCGAGCCCTCTCACCCCGACCATTTCTTCGTGATTTGATGTGTGTTTGATTTTCTGGCGCCCGTAGCTCAGCCAGGATAGAGCAACGGACTTCTAATCCGTAGGTCAGAGGTTCGAATCCTCTCGGGCGCGCATTTCCGCACGGTTTAGAACCCCCCTTTCCTAGAGCAGTGCCGCGCCTAAAAAGAGGTAAAAAGCGGTACCGAATATATCGTTGAAAGTAACGAGAAACGGTCCCGAGGATACCGCCGGGTCCATCTTTAGCTTGTTAAGAACAAGCGGACCCGCAACGCCAAGAAACGAAGTCATAAGCGTGGCTCCGACAATTCCCGCGAATATTACAAGAAACAGCCTTACGAAATCGGTATCTGTGGTATTCAGCAGAAGTCCGATCAGGGAGCCCAGAAGGCCGCTTATGATCCCAAGAGCCAGTCCCACCTTGAGTTCCGCCAGAAAGAGATCTTTTATCTGGTCTTTTACGAAATCACCGGTGGCGAGGACTCTGACAGTGATGGTATTTGTCTGAACTCCTACGTTTCCGCCCGTAGCCATGACAAGGGGAAGCAGGGCGGCAAGTATGATGAAATTCTCAAGCGTGGTCTGAAACTTCTGCATTATTATAAACGCCACGAGGAGCTCTCCCACAAGAGCGAGCATTATCCAGGGCGCCCTCAGCCTCACGTTGTCGTATATGGACGTGTGTATGGGGTGGAGTCCTTCGCCGCTTATTCCCCCGAGTTTGTATATGTCTTCCCCGGCCTCTTCGGATATGACGTCTAGTATGTCGTCTGCGGTTATTCTGCCGAGCAGCACTCTGGAATCATCTACCACTGGAAGCGACATTTCATCGTATTTCCTGAAAATCTTGGCTACTTCCTCCTGGTCCATCTCCGGAGTGAGCGTTACCTCGACAGGGTCCATTATCGTCCAGAGGGGAGAATCCGCCGCTGCCGTTGAGAGCTTAAGCGGGAACACTCTCCCGACCAGCCTCCCTGTTTCGTTCACCACGTAGACCATATGCAGGTCCTCTACATCGTCTTCGTCTTCTTCCTCGATTTGTCTTATGAGTTCAACGGTTTCTCTCGAAGTGGCGTCGTGCGAACTTTTAAGAACCTCGGTCTGCATGATTCCGCCTGCGGAATCTTGCGGATACTCAAGAAGCGGTGTTACCTCCTCGCGTTCTTCCGGATCCATGGTTTCGAGAACCTTCTTCGCCACATCTTCCGGCAGTTCTCCCAGGAAGTCGGCGGCGTCGTCCGATTCCATCTCTTCGGCCATCGCGGTGAGGGAGGTCTCCCGCATGAGCTTCAGTATGCTTACGCGTTCCTCGGGGTTAAGCTGGAAATAGACTTCGGAGGCTACCTCCGCATCTAGGGCCTCGAGTATCAGGTGCTTTTTTTCCTGGAGGGAGGCAGCCTGTATAAGCGCCGCTATCTCTGAGGGATGCATGGATTGGGTTATGCTTCTAAGGGTATCCCAGTCCCCCTTTTTAACAGCCCTGTCTATCTTCCTTACAGTTTTTTTGACGTTAACCGGCATCGTGTGTTACCCTCGCCGTATTTTTAGGAGGCGTATTGAGACACTGCCCCTTTTCTGAACAGATTAGAATACAGTTTTCAGTATCGATTACTACAAAAAATATATTCCGTGATTTTTTGTTGCTCCAGCTTTCAATCGTAAAACAAATTTTTGTGAAGCCACTGTCTTGGCAATTTGATGTTCCGCTTTGCGCGGTTATTCCAAAGAGGCGATTTTGTCGGGTGTTTCCATTCGCTTTGCTTTGTTCCAAGCTTCCCGCAATTCCTCTTGCCGAAGAGATGCCCATTCAACCACTAGCCCGTGAGCGCGAGGAGGAAGGTGTCCGCGCAGTACAGCCAAGGTTTCGATATCCATCAGTGCTTGATATTCACCGTAAAATGCGTGGAAGTGAGGAGGTGCGTGGTCATCAAAATACATGCGTATAATGATTCCGTAGAAACGGCATAGTTCAGGCATTTGCAAAAGAAGCGTCCGTGTCCGCCATCTCCGCAATTGATTTTCCGGTCAGTTGCATGTAGAGGGCGTCCGGACAGAGTTCAATATCATTTTCCCAAGCTATTGCTCCGTACGAGGTTATGTGCACCATCTCAAAGTATTTACGGTCATTCCAGGCTTTGAACACTCCATGCCCTGCCAAATGAGATAGATTGATTTCCCCAGCCGTGCCGTCAGAGTAGGAAAGCCAGATATGGTAACCATCTCGTGGTTCTACTTGCGTTGCTCTGATCATCTTCTGTTTGCCCGGGTACTGATGCGTTTTGTCTCCACAATCTGATTGCGCCGTTTAACGTGAGCGAGAGTGCCCCTTAGTTCCTCGCTCGCAGTTATGAAGTACTCCGAATAAAGCGGATAGAACTTCAGTTAACAAAAACGATTATAACTTTTGCCGCACGTGATTCAAATTCGTGCGGACAAAGTTAGTCAGATCGAAAGCTGCCAGCCGATCGTGAAGCTGTAATCGTTTTTAAGCTGCGGGCCGTCTAGGTCCTGATAAAGCGGCAATCCTACCTCAATCGCCAGGCGGTTTCCGTCCATTTTCATGAAACTGTAGCGGTAGGAGAGCATCCATTCACCCGCCTTGTGGGCATGGTCGCCCATAACCCCTATGGGGGCGTGGTCATCTGGAAGCGAAACCTGATCGGCAAGCGAGATCTCGCAGAGGAATAAGAAAAGAAAAGCTGCGGCCAAGGTGAAAAGGGACACTTCCCGCCTTGGCCGCGCAAAAAACAGGCTTTTTTCAATCCGGCACTCCGTTACTTCTTCTTGCGTCTGCCGGTTTTTTTCGCAATAAGCTTCTTGAGTTCCCTGCGGTCGGGGCTCAGCAACTCTTTTACGTAATCGACGTTTACCTTGGTCACTATTATATGGCCGACTTCGGTGTTGACCGATTCGTAGATTCCGAGCTTCATCATTCCCTTGGTCTGCATGAGGTTGTCTTCCGTGGGGCTTACGTAATGCACGAAATCCGTTCTGTAACGGTGAATCAGGAACAGGTGAAGCATAGTCGCGAGGCGTTTCCGGCGAAGGGATGTATCAAAATTGTTCTCATCCCTTACGGTGAGTATTTTCTCTCCCTTTCTGTCCTGCAGTATCTCGAATATGACATCTGCCACCTTATCGCCGGAGCCGTTCATGATGTTCAGCTCAAGAACGAAAGTTCCCACGGTGTGAGGCTTGAGTTCAGCTGTGAAGCTGTCTTCGATCTTGTAGTGCCTCGTCCAGGCTTCGAGCCACTCTTCGAGAAGCTTGATCGAAACTTCCGTCTGAACCAGGTGCTGGAACTGGGTCGAACCCTTGCCCATGGCTTTCGTGGTTGCGGTTCTTCCCGAACTTGCCACGAGTGCTCCGTCCATGCGGGGTCCCCCGACATGGGTCTGCGGAGTCTTGTAAGGCGAATCTATGAGCCTCAGCCTTCTCTGCACGCGCGCCAGAGCGAGCATGCCGTCTTCCATGAGCGCGGTTGCGAACTCTTCGGCGGCCATTCCGTCGATCTGGTGGCCTCCGTAGGTTATGAAATCGAACACGAAGCCGAGTTTCCCTATCTCCTCTGGGAATTTCTTCATTTCCTCGTCGGTCATTCCCGTAGTGTCCCAGTTAAAGGAAGGAGAGAGGTTGTAGGCAAGCATTTTGTCTGGAAAAACTTCGTGGATGGCGTCTGCGAACTGCCTTGCGTCCTCAAGGTCCGCCGTCTTGGTTTCCATCCAGAGCAGATCGGCAAAAGGCGCCGCGGCAAGCGACTTGGCGATCGCGTATTCAATCCCGCCTTTTACCTGGGAGTATCCCTCGGGCGTTCTTGAAATTTCAGGATCCCATATGTAGTCGATTCCCAGGGAATCGGCTTTTGCCATTGCGTCTTTCGTTGAAGCGGTCTTGGCAAACTCTCTCCACTGCTCGACGGTCATGTCGAATTCAATGCCCTGTTCCATGTTAAACTCCATCAGCGTTTCTATCGTTTCGCCGAAGGTGCTCAGGCCGGATTCCTCTTCCCATATCTCAACGAACTTGGTGACTACGGAATCAAGAGCGGTTTCAAGATCCTGGGTATCGCCTTTCATTGCCTCTATGTTTTCGTCTATAAACGACGCTATTCCGGTTTCCTCGAGCCACTTGTCCGTTTCCGCGTAGGTCTCTTCGCTTATCTTGTAGAGCTTGTGGCCGTTTATCTCCTTTACGCCTTTTTCGTGGATTCTCTTAAGGATCGTGAGGTAGGCGTTTTTGTAGCTGGGGATATTGAGCTTGGTCGCTCCCAGGACAAACGGCTGGTCCCGCTCGTCCCCGTTTCCGTCAAGAAGGGTGGCGGCTTCGGCGTCGGTCCTTGAAACTATTATCCCGGGCACTTCCATGATATCGAGCTGGAACCGGGCGGCGTTAAGTCTCTTTATCTGTTCGTCAGAAGGGACGAGAACCTTTCCGCCCTGGTGACCGCATTTCTTGGTTCCGGGCTTCTGGTCCTCTATGTGATAGCCTGTAACGCCCGCCTCGACGAACCTTCTGATAAGGTTTCTAACGTGGGCGTCTCCTCCGTGTCCAGTGTCCGCGTCGGCGATTATGAATGGACTGTAGTCTATCTCGGGCGTCTGCCGCCTTTCCTTCTCAGTCATCCTTGCGCGGTTGTATCTCTGGTTCTTGTCCGCAGCGAGAAGTGCCCTCACTATGGGGGCCGCCTCGTCCGGCACCTGGCTTAGCGGATAGCTCGCGAGATCCGCTCCCTGATCCTCGCCGATCGATCCCTTTGCCGACGTGGCCCATCCGCCGAGATATATGCCCTCTATTCCCTTTCTTTTCATCATGACCGCCTGGCCGGGCGAATAGGGGCCGAAGGACGTTATCTGCTTTTGCTCGGCGAAAAGCTCGCGGAGTCTCTTGTAGAATGCCCCCGCGGCGTTTTTCGCGATTGAGTAGTCTCTTCTTATGGTTCCTCTCTGCTCCACCACCTGGCGGGGCGAATAAAGACGGGTTATTCCCTTGAAGCGCGCGCTTGAGAAATACCTTTTCGTCTTCCTTATCTCAGCTTCTAACTGGCTCATCGATATGCTCTCCTGAAAATAAAATGATTGTTTCTTCGGGAACCTAGATTACGAAATCGAGGTTCTCGGTGATTCTCGTGTCATTGCCCGCGAACTCCGTCATGTAGAGTTCGATTCTCTGCGAGGCCACGTCGTGGTCGTGGTTGTTTAGGTTTATGTTGAGCAGGTCTATGTACCACGGCACCTTTACGTCGTCAAGCACGTAGGCTTTCACTATCTGCTTCGCTATCGGAAGGGTTGTGGGCTTAGAGATGTCGTGGACGTCCCTGTCACTTGCCGCCTGAAGCTTTGCGTACTCTTCCTCAAGAAGCCTCTCGAAGACCTCGACGGTGAACGTGTCTCCGGCCTTAAGCCCGGTCTCGGCATCATCCTCGGTGAGCTCCGCTCCCTTGTGGATCCACTCCCATAGTATGCTGAGCCTTATCTCCCCGGTCGCGGCGTCCTCCATCAGGTAGAGGATATCGTCGTTTCCGAAGAAGTCGGCGGGCTTGAGCGCCGCGGCCTGGAATCCCTGGCCGAACGCGTTTCCGTACTGAAGTCCGACGCTGAGCAGGTTGCGTGCCCCTCTTATCGTTCTCGGGGCGGGCTCAAGAAGTATGAGGCCGTCTGCGTCCTCCTGGGTATATGTGAGGGGAGGGAATTCTCTTCCGAGCTGGTTTTCCTCGCCTGCCTTCTCCCAGACGGGTCTTATTATATGGACCATCTTCCAGTGGGCGACCCATTTGCCGCTTGCCCCTTCCTGCTGCTCCCTTACGGCCCCGGCGTAGGCCTTCTCCATGCTGCTCTCTACCCCTTCCTTCGATCCCACGGGTATGTTCGGTTCCATGCCTCCCTGCCAGAGTGCAAAGTTCCCGTTTACGTCCGGGGTGTTTACGGCTCTTCTAACTCGGTCCTCGTAGTTTCTCATGTATCCGTAGGTCATGGTGATCGATTCTATGTTCGGATTAACGAAATCCTCATCCCACGCCATGGCGTCAGAGACGCTGTTTATGTAATCCCACCTGCCGGTGTTAAACCCGGCGAAGTGCTTGCCGAGAACTGCCCTTATCTCCATGAGCTGGAACGTTTCCTCGAGCTGCTCTATAAGCACGTATACCTTTATCGTGCCTTCGGGAAGCCCGATGTGGCCCTCAAGGGCGCTTAGCATCTCGTTCCAGAGCGCGGCTTCCTCTGCGGTCTGGATCTTGGGCAGGTAAAGGACTATGGATGAGTTTCTCTTGGCGAGCTCCCTGTAGTTGTTAACGACAAAGAGAGTCATGTCGACCACGGAAGCCGAAAGCGCTACGCCGTCAGCGTCGCGTATGTGGCGGTCGTCCAGGTGAAGTCCTCTCGCCCTGAAAATAACGGTGGTGAAGTCAAGCTGCTTTTCCCAGTCCTCGATTATGTTGTGTCCGAAAAATTCCTGTCCCCAACTGTTCATCTGCCCCGCCACGACTTCCGCGGTTTTCATGAACACCTCGTCCCTTGCGATCGCGAGCTTCAGGTTTCGCTGGTTGTCAAGGGACATGGTCGAGATCTGTCCCAGCGCGTCCTCGCCGTCGAACATCCACCCGTCCGCGCCCGAGAGAAGGGCGTAGGCGACGTTTCTTATGCTGTTTTCAACCGGGGAGTTCGGTTTTGCCGCAGGTCCTGTTCCCTGTATCCACTGTCTTCTGAGATCGTGGGGGATCTCCGGCCCCTCGAATTTTCCGTCCCTTGCGTCCTGGACCTTCATGTTGGTGCGCGGTATGAGAGAATCGGGATCAAGAAAAGTTATTCTTTCCTTGGATTCATAGCGCCTTTTTCTTCTCTGGGTCCTTTTTTCCATGAGGGACTTCTGCTCGCCGTTATAGTGGGCCATGAATTCAAGGGCCTCTAGCGCCTCCGGCGTGTACACGTCCACGTAGGATTGCTCGATGTTGTCTCTTATGTGCAGTGTGGTGCCCATTGGTTATTTACTCCTCGGATGCCTGTTATGATTGAATAAAAACAGCCTAGTATAAACAAGTTCTCGATTAAATCAAATATCCCGTCCGGAACCCGCTGGGCGTCGGGGAAAGCGGCGGTTTTTTAGCTTCAAGCGTGATCGTACAGGCGAATGGAGAAGGGTTTTTTGCGCTGCCGGCACACAAGCTTTACAGGGGAAGACGGGCGGGCGGGAGCACCGGTATTTTCCGGCTGACACAGCTAAAACCTTGCGCGTCTCTTCCCTTGACCGCTCAATCGGATGAAGGAGCTGGTGCCTTCACGCGGATCTTGAGGATGTCCGTGTCGTAATACTGCTGATGTTGCACCGATGAGGCGATGTGTTGCAACAGTCGCAGAGACACCTCCTGTTCAGTCGGGGCCTCCGTTGCTCTCTCGCCTAGCAGCGCGATCTGGTCTTCGAGATTTTCTTCAGTGGCTGATGCAACGAATTCAAGCACAGCCTCGTCGCCTTCCTTGTGCGCAATAATGCGCAGTCGCCGTAAAGGTTCTTCCTCATCTGATGCCGTCTTCTGCTCAAGCAGTGTGAGTAGGGTTTCTTCACTGGCGGCATCGAGGCGGTCAGCCATTGCCTTCCCCCAACCGCTGTGAGAGGCAAACGATTGCAGAAACTCCCGGATTTTCGGCAATATCGTAATATGAAACGGAAGCTCTATGCGTCTGCGCCGAGGTTCAGTGACTTCGATAAAAAGCGTCAAGAGCAGAGCGGCGAGACCACCTGCCGTCATGCCGTTCTGCAATAAGCCACCGGCAAATTCCGCAAAATACTCAGGGAAGATCACGCCGTTCTGAAAGCCGACGCCTACCCAGAATGAAACTCCTGCGATCATGCCTTTGCGGTAGTCAATTCCGTCCTGGACGACAACTTTCATTCCAACCACAAACAGCATGGCTACCAGGATGGCCAGGTACCCCGCGGCCACCGGACTCGGAATTGCAAGAATTGCGCCGAGCGCCTTGGGGAAGCACGCCAGGATGAGAAAGACGATGCCCGCAGCGACCCCGACTGTCCGGGTCCCCACTCCGGTAAGTTCCGTTACCGATACGCTGGTCGAGTACGTCGTATTTGGAATCGTGCCGGCGCACCCGGATAGCAGGTTGCCCACCCCATCGGCGGCCACAGCTCCCTGAACGGAACGAAAGTCTATGGCTCGTGGCCGTCGCCACGAAATGCGCTGAATTGCTACGGAGTCACCAACTGTTTCGATTGCACCAATCAGGGTGACGAAGATGAACCCGGGCAGAAGCGCCCAGAATGTCGGTCCAAAACTCAGATCCAGGCCGGGCCAGCCTCCTTTCGGAAACCCGATCCAGGCGGCCTCGGAAATGCGTGCCGTGTCGTAAATTCCGAAAAACCCGCCGACAATGGACCCTACAATGACGCCTGCTACGGGTGCCCAAAGTCGAAATACACCGGCGCCCTTGAGGGCGATGGCAGTGATGACAAGTACGGTCACGAGCGCGCTGATGGGGGCGGCCTGGGGATGTGCGGCTTCCTGAACGTTGTCCAGAAGATCGAAAATTATTGGCATCACGGTGACGGAAATCAGCATGATTACCGTGCCCGCGACTGTGGGGGTAAGTATCCGGCGAAACAGGGAAAGACGTTTCGCCAAGGCAAACTGGAACAAGGACGAGATAATGACAAGCGTCGCCAGCATGGCGGGTCCGCCTTCCGCGATCGCAGTGATACAGATTGCGATGAATGCGCCGGAGGTGCCCATCAAGAGGACATACCCTGCGCCGATTCGACCAACTTTGACGGCCTGCAGTATCGTGCTGATCCCGCTGATCACGACTGATGCGAATACCGCCCACATCATGTAATTTTCAGATCCGCCGGCCGCCTTGATCACGATTAACGGCGTGAGGACAATCCCCGATATGGTGAGAATGGCAAGTTGCAGGCCCAGCCCGGCTACCAGTAGCGTTGGCGGTCTGTCGTCGGGTTCGTAGCGGACGTCTGATCGCAGAGTGGAAGTGTCGGTAGACATGCCGATACTATACTAAAACGGTCAGATTTTTCTACGGAGCAACAAATGCGGGCTGGAAGCATGACAACAGGGCGCCAATCCAGCACTGACGAAGGCGGATGTGGAACTTCTGGAGGCTCTCTTTCGGCAATTTGTCTGTTAACCAGGTTGCCGGTATATTAGCAAATTCGGTTTTTACCTAATAGACGACAGAAGATTTCGAAGGTGGGTGTAGCTCAGCCCGGTTAGAGCACTTGGTTGTGGCCCAAGAGGTCGCCGGTTCAAATCCGGTCATCCACCCCATTTCCTTACAGGCAGCGGAAAACTAAAGACAGATGGGACTTCGATGCGGAATAGTAGGGCTTCCCAATGTCGGGAAGTCAACTCTCTTTAACGCGCTTACAAACGCGGGTGCGGCGGCCTCCAACTTTCCTTTCTGCACAATAGATCCCAACGTGGGAGTGGTAGGGGTCCCGGACCCGAGGCTTTATGCCCTCTCGGACATAGTAAAACCCCAGAAGATCGTTCCCACCAGCCTGGAAATTGTTGACATCGCGGGGCTTGTGAAGGGGGCTTCTGAGGGAAAGGGCAAGGGAAACGCCTTTTTGTCACACATAAGAGGGGTTGACCTGATACTCCATGTCGTTAGATGTTTTGAGGATGAAAACGTAATCCATGTCGAGGAGGGGATCGACGCCATCCGTGACATCCGCACTATCGAGGACGAACTTATCCTAAAGGATCTCGAGACGGTGGAGAAAAGGGAGGAGAAACTCGCAAATCAGGCCAAAAGCAGGGATAAGGACATAATAAGGGAGCTTGAGACCGTGAAGTCGCTTCGGGAGTTTATAGAGAGCGGGCGGCGCGCGAGGGATTTCCCGTGCCCGGAAGGGGGCACGGACACTTTAAGGGAGCTTTTTCTCCTTAGCGAAAAACCCGTTATCTACGTCTGCAACGTCTCGGAAGAGGAGGTCTCGGGAGCGGGGGAGAACGCCGAGGTCAGGAAGGTACGGGAGCATGCGGAGCGATCGGGAGACGATGTCATCGTCGTTTCTGCCAGGATAGAGGCGGAGATAGCAGAGCTTGAGGGCGAGGAGAAGGCGGCTTTTTTGGAGGAACTCGGGCTTCGGGCTTCCGGCCTTGATAGGCTCGTTAACTGCGCGTATTCGAATCTCGGGCTTCTTACCTATTTCACCTCGGGACCGAAGGAAGTAAGGGCCTGGACGGTGAAGCGCGGAACCAAGGCGCCCCAGGCGGCCGGGATGATCCATACCGATTTCGAAAGGGGTTTCATAAGGGCCGAGACCATATCCTACGAGGATTACGTGGGGGAAGGTTCCGAGCAGATGGTTAGGGAAGCCGGGAAGATGAGGCTCGAGGGAAAGGACTACGAGGTCTGCGACGGGGACGTCATGTTTTTCAGGTTCAATGTCTGATCCGCCCGCGCCCGGTTTCGGGGCCGGTTTTGCCTGCTCCCGCCTTGTTCGGATAGAATTCTCAAAAGGGCATGATCTATAAAACTTTCCTAAGGCCGGTTCTTGACCGTCTTGATTCAGAAACGTGGCACCATAACGTAAAGGAACTCATGCACGTCTGCGAGTTCTCGGGTCTTACCCTGAGACTCCTTGAGTTAGCCGCAAGCGGCGGAAGCAGGTTCGGGGACAAGAGGTTAGGCGTCACCGTAGCCGGCGTGCCTTTTGAGAATCCCCTTATCGTGGGTGCGGGATGGGACAAGACCGGCAGGGCGCTCCGGGCGCTTTACTCGATTGGTTTTGCGGGAGTCGAGGTGGGTTCGGTCGTGGAAAGGTCCCAGGGGGGAAACCCCAAGCCCAGGCAGTTCATGGTAACCCCCGATGTGTGTCTTAATTCCCTTGGGCTAAACAGCCCGGGGATGGACGCTGTCTTAGAGAACCTCAGGAGGTACGGCCGCCTCGATATGCCCTTGGGAATAAATCTGGGCATAAACTCTGATGTAAGCCATGAGGATGCCCCGCGGGCCTACGCCGCCGTCGCGCGGAAATTCCGTGGGGATGCTTCCTACTTTGCCATAAACGTGAGCTCTCCCAACACCCCGGGGCTGAGGAAGCTTCAGGACGGAGGGCGCCTTGAGGAGATAATACGTGCGGTAACGGAGTCACTCGTTGATTCCTCGGGAGTTGGGAAACCACTGTTTGTAAAAATCTCCCCAGATCTTTCCCTGGGTGCGATAGACGATCTCCTTGGGGTCGTGATCGATTCCGGGATTTCGGGCGTAATCGCTACCAACACGAGTGACAACCGGGCCCTCAAGGCAAAGTACGGTGCGAAGTGGGAAGGTCTTCCCGGGGGGCTAAGCGGAAACGATTCTGAGTACAGGTCGCTTTCGACGTCGATTATTTCCCATATTTACCGTACCGCCGACGGGGAGCTTGAGATAATCGGGGTCGGGGGCGTGAGCGACACGGCTTCTGCTCTTGAGAAGCTTCGCGCGGGCGCAAAGGCTCTCCAGGTGGTCACGGGTCTTCGCGGAGAGGGCCTGTCGGTCGCGAACTCCATAAACAGGGGGCTTCTCCGGTTCATGGATGAAAACGGAATCAGCGACATAAGCGAGATTACGGGTTCCGATCACGGGTGAAGCGGTGTGGAGTCGTTAAGGGAAAGGGGATCTTGAGTCTTTCTTCCGGCCGCCATTGCGGCCTGGTTCCGGTTTTCCCGGCTTTTATTCCGTAGACAGCATAGTTTGTATATAATTCCCCTATGAAAAACGTACCGGGATTTCTGCTAAGCGGTGTATCCGCCGGGCTTAAGAAAAACGAAAAGAGGGATCTGGCGCTTATATTCTCAACGGTTCCGGCCCGCGCGTCCGCCATATTCACGAAAAACTTGATAAAAGGCGCCCCCGTGCTTGTCGGGCAGGAGAGAATCGCAGGCGGGTTCTGTCAGGCGCTGATAATAAACAGCGTGAATGCTAACGCTTTTACGGGCCAAAGGGGCTATGAAGACTCGCTTGAAGTTGCAAACACCCTCTCCGGGCGGCTCGGAATAGATGAATCGCTCGTGATCCCTTCGTCAACCGGGGTTACAGGGGAGTGGCTGCGCGTCGGGAAAATCAAAAAGTCCATTCCCAAGCTCATAAAGGCTCTTGGAGAAGACAATGTCCGCGAGGCGGCCGAAGCCATAATGACGACCGACTCCTTTCCCAAGTACGCATCAAGGCAGCTTGCCGTGGGAGAAAAGACCGCCACCGTCTCGGCTATCGGCAAGGGGGCGGGGATGATATGCCCTGACATGGCGACCATGCTCTGTTTTATAATGACCGACCTTAATATTCAGCGGAGAGCTCTTTCGAGAGCTCTTGTGGCGGCGGCAGCCGGTTCTTTTAACGCCATAACGGTTGACGGGGACACTTCCCCTAACGACTCCGTTTTTATCCTCGCAAACGGGGTTCTGGGAAACAGGCAGATCACGGAGAAAAGCGGGGATTACGGCAGGTTCGTGGACGTGCTTTCGTCTTTATGCGGAGAGATCGCCGGGATGATAGTAAGCGACGGCGAGGGGGCTACGAAGGTTGTCAGGATCAATGTTACGGAAGCCAGGACCGAGAGGGAAGCCGAGAAGATCGCGAGGACGATAGCCACTTCCCAGCTCGTTAAGACCGCGTTTTACGGGGAGGACGCGAACTGGGGAAGGATAGTGGCGGCCGCCGGAAGGGCCGGCGTGAAGTTCGATCCGGAGAGAATAAAGCTTTATTTCGGAGGAGTGGAGGTATTTTCAAAAGGGGTAAGATCCAAGCCGGAATCAAGGTTTGCCTCCGTGTTCAAAAAACCGTCTTTTACGGTAACCCTGAGTCTCGGGGAGGGTAAGGCGGCCTACTCGATTCTCACAAGCGACCTAAGCCACAAGTACGTCTCTATCAACTCCGATTACAGGACCTGACCCGGGGGGCTTTCGGCCGAGGCTCCCTGTTTCATGCCTGGGTTTCGTCAGCGAACCCGGTTTTCTCAAGATGTCTTCCGGTGCGGTATTCGGTATATCTCGTGAGAACCCTTATATTGTTTTTTACCTTCTCCAGGTTTGTGTCCATCATTTCCGGGCGTCTCATTATGTCCATGTGGAATGGGTAGGTGTTTGTTCTCCCGCGTGTTTTCTCAAGATTGCCGAGTTTTCCGTTTTCAACGTCAAACCCCGCGATCTCTTTTTCCCTGTCAAAGCGCAGGTCGGGCCTGTAGCCGCAAAGGGTAAGCGCTCTTAGGAAGAAAACGAGGAAAACGGAGTGCGGTTCCCGTTTTTCCGAGAGAAGCCCCAGGGTGTCTGCCGCGAGGTCGAACAGTTCGCCCCCGGGTTCCTGTTCGGGGGTGAGGAAATCAAGCAACTCCAAAACGCGGTTTGCCGCGACGAAAGAGTCGACCGATTCCGTTATCTCCCTGTAGCTCTCCTTAAGCGTCACGTCCCCGATGAGGTTGAATCTTCCTTTGTTAAGGGTTACTTCGATTTCAAGGCGGTTAAAGAAATCGAGGCGTCCCCCGAAGCGCTTCTGGCTTTTTTTCGCGTTTTTGGCAAGCGCCCTGAATTTCCCGAGTTCCCTTGAAAAAAGGGTCATAAGAAGATCGGCTTCCCCGTAGCTTGATTTCCTTAAAACAAGCGCTTCACATGTCTCCATCGTCTGTTTCCGGGCTCAAAACGTTGATTTTCATTGAAATTTCCCGTGTGTTTGAGAAGATTACTGTTATTTTAGATGACAGGCAAAGTAAGCTGCGGACACGTTCCCTGCGGGTGACTATCCGCCCGAAAGGCCGTCCGCGCAGACAAAACATCCGGTAGAATTCTGTATCCGAAATGACTTTTTTAAAAAACCTCTCGGGATTCCTAAAAATAGAGCACACCTTCTTTTCCCTTCCACTCATTTTCGCGGGAGCTTTTCTTGCCGCCGGCGGGATATTCAGCGCCCGGCTTTTCGTGCTGATTGTGCTCGCGGGAACGGGAGCGAGGACCGCCGCGCTTGCGCTCAACAGGATTTTTGACCGGGAAATAGACCGGGAGAACCCGAGAACCACGCAGAGAGAGCTTCCCTCAGGCAGGATGAGCATGGGCGAGGCTTTGGCCGTGGCGGCCGCGGGGGCCCTGCTTTACTTTGTCTCCGCCTATCTTATATGCCCGCTCGTTTTCCTTCTCTCCCCCCTTCCGCTTGTGGCGTTTACGGTCTATCCGCTTATGAAGAGGTTCACGAGCCTCTGTCATTTCGGCGTGGGGCTCTCCCTTGCGCTTGGTCCGCTTGGCGGATGGCTTGCCGTGAGGTGCTCCCTCGAGGAGATGCTTCCGGTAGTCATACTCTCGGTTTTCACTTTCCTCTGGATTTCGGGCTTTGACATAATATACGCAACGGCCGACGAGGAGTTTGACCGCCGCCGCGGAATTTACTCACTTGTTGCCCGTTTCGGCAGGCAGAGGGCGCTGCTTGTCTCGAGGATTTCTCACCTGCTTTCGTTCGCCTGCCTCGTGTTTCTCTATATTCTATCGTTTCGGACCCTGTCTGCGCTTTTGCCGCTTTTGCTCTGCGGCTACCTGCTTTACCTTGAGCACGGAAGCTTCGGGCGGGTTGATTCCGCTTTTTTCAGAATCAACATTCTTGTAGGTTTTGCGGTTTTGTTTTTCACCCTCGCGGGTATATACTTACCCTGACCATGAGAACGATAGTAGGAATTACGGGAGCTTCCGGAGTCGCTTACGGGGTTGATTTCCTCAGAAGATGTCCTGATGAGAAATACCTTGTGGCAAGCAAGTGGGGAAAGAGGGTCCTTCACGAGGAACTCGGCCTCAAGGTCGAGGAAATGCGCCCCTGGGTAACCGATATTTACAGCGATTCTGACCTCGCGTCCCCGTTCTCCTCGGGAAGCAATCATTTCGACTCCATGGTCATAGTTCCCTGTTCGGTTTCCACCCTGGCGAAAATCGCAAACGGCATAGCCGACACCCTGATAACGAGAATAGCAGCGGTGGCGCTAAAGGAGAAAAGAAGGCTCATAATTGCCCTGCGCGAGACGCCGCTTGGCACTATCGCCCTTGAAAACGCGCTTCGGCTCTCCCGCGAGGGAGTGGTGATCGCTCCTATCTCTCCTACTGATTACATGGGGGCCGAATCGGTCTCAGACGTGGTGGGCGGTTACGTTGACAAGCTTTTGGGTCTTGTCGGCGTCGATACCGGCAGGGGATGGAAAAGGGAAGAACTGGAGTAGCTTTTTCCCATGCCCCCAAAAGGTTTTCCCAATCTGCAAAGCTTTATAAGCCATCTTGAAAGCATAGGCGATCTCAAGAGGATAAAGGCCGAGGTCTCTCCCGATCTTGAGATAACGGAGATAGCGTCGCGGACGGTTAAGGAAGGCGGTCCCGCCCTTTTATTTGAAAATGTCGAGGGATCGGACTTTCCCCTGGTGATAAATCTCTTCGGCACGGAGCAGAGGGTGGAGCTTGCCCTCGGCAGAAAGCCCTCGGACGTCGGCGAGGAGCTGGTCGAAATATTCCGCAAGGTGAATCCTCCGACGATACAGGGGATTTTTTCCGTGCTTCCGAAAGCCACAGGCCTTCTCTCCATGAGAACCAAGAAGGTAAGGCGCGGCGATGTCCAGCAGGTTGAAACAGAACCCGACCTCTCCAGGCTCCCCGTTATGAAATGCTGGCCGCGCGACGGGGGGAAATTCGTCACTTTCGGCCTGGTGCTGACGAGGGATCCCGCCACGGGCTCTAGAAATCTCGGGATCTACAGGCTTCAGGTGTATGACCGGAGGACCACCGGGATGCACTGGCACGCGCACAAGGGAGGAGCGGCGCACTACCACGAGGCGAAAAAACTGGGAAGAGATCTTGAAGCCGCGGTGATTCTCGGGGGGGACCCCAGGATGATCTTCTCCGCGGTCGCTCCGCTTCCCGACGGCATGGATGAGCTTGCGTTTGCGAGCTATCTTCGCGGAAGCCCGATGCCGATGGTAAAAGGAAAGAGCATCTCGCTTCACGTTCCTGCCGAGGCGGAATTCATACTGGAAGGCTCGGTTCCGAGGGACGTGCTGAGACAGGAAGGACCCTTCGGGGATCATTTCGGTCACTACTCGATGGAGGCCGATTTCCCCGTTTTTAACCTGAGCGAGATAACCCACAGAAGAAATCCCGTTTACCCTTCCATCGTGGTCGGCAAACCCCCCAAGGAGGATGTCTACCTTGGAATTGCCGCCGGCGAGATGTTCTCCCCGCTTATAAGGATAATACAGCCCGAGGTAAAGGACATGTGGGCGTATCCCGAGGCGGGGTTCCATAACCTTCTCGCTGTTTCCGTTGACGAGCGCTACCCCAAGGGCGGTGTAAAGGCGATGCTCGCGCTCTGGGGAACCGGGCAGCTTCTTCTCACAAAGTGCATGATCTGCGTTTCAAGCGACGTTGACCCGAGGGATTTCTCGGCGGTGCTTCACGAGATCGGGGAGAACTTCGATCCCAGGGAGGATTTCCTCATGATACAGTGGGCTCCCCTCGACACCCTTGACTTCACGAGCAACAAGTTCAACGTGGGAAGCAAGATGGGAATAAACGCCGTAAGGAAGAACTCTCCCGAGAGAAAAACCTACGCCAGGGAGGTTCCCGATCCCAGGGAAAAACACCCGGAGATAACGGGATTCAGACTTCTTTCGGGAGGTTTCTGCGTAGTCCGGATAGATGAATCCCGGACCGATCCCAAGGGGATGATACGCAGGCTGTTCGAGACTCCGGGCCTTGAGGGGGTGCGCATAATCGCGCTTGTGAGCCCGGATATAGATCTAGATGATGACACGGAGCTTATCTGGGGTATCTTTACTAGGTTTGATCCTTACCTGGATGTTCTGTTTGAACATACGGAACTTCGGGGTTCGGCGGTTGTTTATGACGGCAGGATGGGAATTGATGCCACCGTGAAGCAGTGGTATCCTCCCGTAATAGAGATGTCAGAGGATATAAAGGACAAGGTCGAGACGAGATGGAGCGAGTACAAGAGCTAACCGAGAGTTTCTGCACCGACCCGAACCTGCTTCCCATAATGGAGAAGGTGGCCGAGGGCCGCAGGCTTTCCTTTGAAGACGGGCTTTCGATACTTGATTCTCCCGATCTTAACACCGTCGGCATGATGGCGGATTACGTTAAGAGAAAGAAATCGGGGGAAAAGGTCTACTTCGTCGTGAACCGCCACATAAATCCTTCAAACATTTGCGCCATATCGTGCCGGTTCTGCGCTTTCGGGACCACGAAGAAGTCCCCGAACGCCTACGAGCTCTCAGACGAGCAGATGCTCTCCATGCTGAGCGACGAGATGAAAGAAGTTCACATAGTCGGCGGCCTTCACCCCGACTGGGAGTTCGATCATTACCTGGACATAGTGAAGATGATAAAGCGCCACTTCCCGAGCATTCACGTAAAGGCCTTCACCGCGGTTGAGATCGACTGGTTCTCGGAGATAAGCGGTCTTTCCCTCAAGGATGTGCTTCTCGCCCTTCAAGACGCGGGCGTTGACGCCCTTACGGGCGGGGGAGCGGAGATACTGCATGAAGAGGTGAGAAAGAAAATCTGCGCGCCGAAAACGGTCGCGACAAGGTGGGAGGAAATCCACCGCCTGGCTCACACGCTCGGCATCCCTACGAACGCCACCATACTCTACGGCCATCTTGAAAAGCCCTTCCACGTCGTTGACCACATGGAGAGGCTGAGAAGGATAGAGGACGACTCCCCGGGGTTCTTCGCGTTCATACCCGTTCTTTTCCAGCCTGAGAACACGGGTCTTAAGAACGTAAGGCCTTTTCCGGCCTCATACGACATGAAGGTTCACGCGCTTGCGAGGCTCTATCTTGACAACTTCCCTCACATAAAGTCCTACTGGATCACCCTCGGGGAAAAAGCGGCCCAGGTGGCCCTGCATTACGGCGCGAGCGACGCGGACGGAACGATAATGAGGGAGAAGATCATCCACGACGCGGGCGCCCCCTCGGAAGTGGGTCACAGCAGGGATTTCATGATAAAGATGATCCGGGATTCGGGATACATTCCCGTTGAGAGAGACGCGCTTTACAACGAAATAAGGGTTTACAACTGATTCCCGCCTGGGAGCGGCTCTACGGGTTTTCGGAGCCGGTAATTTCCCGGTTTTTGCCCGGTGTGAAAAAATGAGACGTGATTTCTGGTCCAGAGTTCTTGTCTTGGCGCTTGTTGTGCTTGCGGGCGCGGCTTTTCCCGTGTACAACGAAAGTGCAGGGGAGGTTAAAGACATGGAAAGCGGAAAAAACAGCGGGTACATGGAGGCGACTTTCGCCGGGGGATGTTTCTGGTGCATGGAGCCTCCTTTTGACAGCCTAAGCGGGGTTGTCGAAACGATAGTGGGCTACTCGGGGGGAAAGGAGAAAAACCCTACCTACGAGCAGGTCTGGCAGGGCAAAACGGGCCACGCAGAAGCGATAAGGGTCGTTTACGATCCCAAGAAGATAGACTACGAAACCCTTCTTGAGACTTTCTGGATAAACATTGATCCGACTCAGGTGGACGGGCAGTTCGCCGACAGGGGAAGGCACTACAGAACCGCCATCTTCTACCATGACGATTCGCAGAAGGAGAAGGCCCTTCTCTCGAAAAAGAAACTCGAGGAGTCGGGAAAATTCAAAAAGCCGGTAGTCACCTCGGTAGAGAAGTTCGTTTCTTTCTACAGGGCGGAGGAATACCACCAGAATTACTACGAGAAAAACCCGATTCACTACGGCAATTACAAAATAGGTTCTGGGAGGGCGGGCTTCATTGAGCGGACCTGGGGAAAGCAGGATCTTCAGTGAACCGGCAAACCCGAGGGATTTTCCTGAGTGAGCGGACGTCACGCTAAAGAGATTTTATCCGGAACCGATGACCGTTTACTTTCTCGACTCCCGAATAAGCTTTCCTGATCCATCCGAAGCGGAGCCGGGAGGGCTTCTGGCGGTCGGAGGGGATCTTTCTCCCGAGAGGCTTGTTCTGGCCTACGAAAACGGCATTTTCCCCTGGTATTCCGAGGGAGACCCCATTTTATGGTTCTCTCCCGACCCGAGAATGGTTTTTCTTCCGGGGGACTTCAGGTTCTCAAAAACCCTTTTAAAGACGGTGTCTTCCGGGAAATTCTCGGTAAGTGCCGATACGGATTTTGCCGCGGTCGTTGAGAACTGCGCGCAGGTTCAGAGGAAAGGGCAGAGCGGGACATGGATAACCGAGGAGATGAAGGCGGCTTACGGGAAACTGCATGAACTGGGTTACGCCCATTCTTTTGAGACCTACCGGGAGGGAAAGCTTGTCGGCGGTCTTTACGGAGTGTCTCTCGGAGGCGCGTTTTTCGGAGAATCGATGTTTCACCTCGAAACCGACGCTTCCAAGGTGGCCCTTTTCCATCTGGCGCGGAAATGCTGGGAATCCGGTTTTGATCTCATAGATTCCCAAGTTCCGACGGATCATATGAGGACTCTCGGAGGAAGAGAAATCAGCAGAAAGGAGTTTCTGTCCGCGCTTGAAACCTCTCTTGGGAAGAAGACCCTGCGCGGCAAGTGGGAGATCTGAACTTTCCCCAGTCAGGCGAAATGACAGGGGCCGGAAAAATGGTTAAAATCCTGCCTCATGCCGAAACTCCTTGTCTTCCAGCATGTGCCTCACGAGATACTGGGAACGCTTCATCCAATGCTCAGAAGCGCCGGTTTCAGAATACGTTACGTGAACTTCGGCCGGTCCAATTACAGCATTCCCAAGCTTCGCAACTACGACGGTCTCGTGGTTCTCGGAGGTCCGATGAACGTGGACGAGACCGACGAGTATCCTTATCTCGTACCGGAGACCGAATCCATAAGGGAGTTTATCGACATGGACGCTCCGGTGCTCGGCATATGTCTCGGTTCACAGCTGATTGCCAAGGCCCTCGGAGCCCGGGTTCGTAAGAATCCGGAGAAGGAAATCGGCTGGTATGACGTTTCCACTACCGAAGAGGGGAAGAAAGATCCTCTTGTAGGCGCATTCGGCGCGGTTGAAAAGGTCTTTCAGTGGCACGGAGATACATTTGAGATTCCACCGGGCGCCGTGCATCTGGCCACCTCCCCCGCGTGTGCGAACCAGGCGTTTAGATACGGAGACAAGGTATATGGGTTCCAGTTCCACCTTGAGGTGGACGCGCCCATGATAGAGCGCTGGCTCGTTACTCCGGTGAACAAAAAGGAAATCGAAGAACTCGGCGGCAAGATAAGTCCCGATGTTATAAGGTCCGATACGCCCAAATACATAGATACCCTTTCCGATCTCAGCAGGCGGACTTTCGGCGGTTTTATTGATCTGCTCGGGGGCACCTCGGAGAAGAAGGCGCATATGCCTTCTGTATGAAGTTTTCCTGCTTTATGCAGAGTTTTTCCGCTACGCACATTTGGGTCTATTTGCGTGCCTTGCGCAAGTCCCGAAGGGACATCTCTTCGGCAACAAGCCTTTTTGCCCGTTCCTCTACTTTCTTGCGACGCGTCGCGGGGAGTCTTTTCATCTTCTCTTCTAGGGTCGACATTGCGATATATCTCCTTATAACTGCTTCAGCCGGTCGAAACGAGCATCAAAGGCCGGATCAAAACCGACTTCCCGTTTCATGAAATGGATATGCCTTAGACCGCATATGCTGTCAAGAGCATTTTACAGTCCATCCATTTAAACCAGGAAAACTCAGGTTATGTGGTCCGTTCTGTAGTTTCCCCCTTGATCGCTGTTGAAAAGAAAACCGGGCGTGTGTATAATCCGTGCGTCTTTCAGTTAGTAAAAATCTTCTTTTAATCCACTCGACGAGGTAAATAATGAGCAATTGGGAATGTAAAAATCACGGTCATCCGGACATAAAGCCCTCTTCTTCCAGAAGAGCCATATTCATCGGCAGGTATCAGCCATACCACGCCGGGCACATAAGCCTTGTCAGGCAGAAGCTCGACAATGGAGTTCCGTGCCTGATAATGGTAAGGGATATTCCTCCCGACCCGAAAAACCCCTTCACTACGGAACAGACTGTCGGAATGATAAGAAAATATCACGAGAGCAAGGGCGATGACGTGGTCGTGATGGTGATTCCGGATATTGAATCGGTAAACTGGGGCAGGGGAGTCGGTTACGAGATGAACGAGTTTTTCCCGCCTGAGAACATAGGGTTTATATCGGCTACCAAAATACGTGAGTCGATAGCAAGCGGCAATGAGGAGTGGAGGGAACTCGTGGACGAGTCCATTCAGGATGACGTGGTAAGTTACCTGAGCGGCGACTAATCGCAGTTCCTGAAGTTGAAAAGACGGCGTTGCTTGTCACTCCGCACAAAAACCGTGCGGACATGTCCGAGGGGTGGAGCGAGGGAATCGCATGTCGCAAAGAGCGCACCAGGGTGAAATTGCCGGAACGCGCTGGACCCCCGGTCAGTACCTGAAGTTTTCCCGGGAGCGCCTGCGACCGGCCCTTGAGTTGCTTGATCGTATACCCCTTGAAGCGCCGGATGTGATCTATGATCTGGGTTGCGGTTCGGGCCACATAACCCGTCTTCTGGCGGAGCGCTGGTCCTCATCCAAGGTATACGGTATTGATAACTCACCGCAGATGCTGGCCGAGGCGGCCGCGGAGCCGTCGACCATACACTGGGCGGATGCCGATATCCGCAGCTGGGTGCCGGAGGAAAACCCGGACCTTATTTATTCCAATGCGTCTTTGCACTGGGTTAACGGTCACTCTGAGCTGTTTACGCGCCTGGTGAGCTACCTTAACCCGGGAGGTTGCCTTGCGGTCCAGATGCCGCTTAGCTGGGATCTTCCGTCTCACCGCCTGATGCGAGATACGTTGGCAAATGGCGGTCCCGACGGGGAGCCCGTCGGTGAGGCCTTGCTCCTTGCCTCCTTGTCAAACAAGTGGGTCGAGGATTCAGAGTTCTATTACGATATCCTTTCTCCCTATACGCGAGGTCTTGATATCTGGGAAACGCGGTATCTCCATGCGCTGGAAGGGGATGATCCTGTTTTTGAATGGGTTATGGGCAGCGGTCTGCGCCCGATCCTAAATGGTCTGTCCGATACTGAGCGGAACCGGTTTTTAGAGGTATACAAGCAGCGGCTTCGGGATGCTTATCCGAGGGTTTCGGGGAACCGTACGCTGTATCCCTTTCCTCGACTGTTCGTCATTGCGCTGGTCTGAGAGCGAGGCGAATCTGGAATCTTGCGTCAGTCGATTGCGGCGAAAACAGAGGGCTTCTGAAACCTTTTTACTGTGATTCGGTTTCCGCGGTCTCTTCCTTGGCGGACTTTTTCTGGTACTTGCGGCGGAACTTCTCGACCCTGCCTTCTTTTTTAAAGTGCTTTTCCTTCCCGGTATAGAAGGGGTGAGAGTCGCTTGAGATCTCCACGCTTATAAGCGGATACTCGTTTCCGTCTTCCCATTTGGTGGTTTCCTCCGATGTCCTGGTCGAGCGGGTAAGGAACATATGCCCGGTGAACGAATCCTTGAAGACCACATAGTTATAATCTGGGTGAATGTCTTTTTTCATCTTGTCTGTCCAGTGTTTTTTGAGAAAGGAAATTCTATACGACTATAAGATTTTGTAAAGCGCGCCCCAAAACATTTCTCAGATCTTTCATACGAAGTGATTAATCGGCATACCAAATAGTTCCCCAGATCATAAAAAGCTAAAGGAGAGAAAAAGAAAGTTGTTATAGCAACTGAAAATTCTGTGTAGCGGTAATAAACGTTTGTACTCGGGGCGAAAAACTACGGAGAAATATAATTAATAGCAGTCCTTCGTTTTGAACATAGGTGCGGGGATGAACTATCTTGAAAGAATTGTACGTGGTAGATTGTTGGTTTGTTAAACAATACTTCAGGGTATTTTTAGTACCTTTAAAAATTATTTAATAAACCCGGTTCTTGGCTTAGTTTAAAAAAATACATATATTGGTACTATGAATGCTGAAAGCAATTCCAAAATAAACCAACTTTTAAAGACTGTACCTAGAGAAGTTGTGCTGCTATCGTCATGGCTGTCAGAGCAGGGATACAGCACAGATCTTCAAAAACGCTATAGACGCAGTCATTGGTTTGATTCAATAGGAAGGGGGGCTATGGTTCGTGCCGGGGCCAGAGTTGATTATTTGGGAGCGCTCTATGCCCTGCAGAAGCAGCGAGGTTTAAGCGTTCACCCTGGTGGTAGAACTGCTTTGTCATTGCTTGGTAAATCCCATTATCTTGAGATGTCCCCCAAGCGGGCAGTACTATTTGGTGATGCCGGAGAGAAGCTCCCTCTTTGGTTTAAAAGGTATGACTGGGAGCTAGAAGTTTATTACCGCGCATCTTCTTTTCTTCCCCCACGTCTGGGACTGACCAGCGTTGAACAGAAGACTTTTTCTGTCAATGTGTCCGGTGCTGCGCGAGCACTGATGGAATGCCTCTATCTTGCGCCAAGAAAACAGTCTTTACTGGAAGCGTTTGAGTTGATGGAAGGACTTAACAATTTAAGACCTGACCAAGTCCAAACATTGCTTGAGCAATGCAGCTCGGTGAAAGTGAAGAGGCTTTTTTTATATCTGGGTGAAAAAGCCGCACATAGCTGGTTTGATTTTCTGAATTTAGAAAAGATCGATTTGGGCAAAGGCAAGCGAAGTCTTCTGAATAATGGTACTTACGTGCCGAAATATCAAATCACTGTTCCCAAGGAATTAGAAGCAAACAGTAATGAGACAAAACTATAGAAAACAGGCGGAACTTTTGCTTGAAATTTTGCCCGAGGTTGCAAAGCTATCCTGCTTTGCACTCCATGGTGGTACGGCAATTAATTTTTTCGTGCGAGATATGCCGCGTGAACCTTTTCCCTATGAAGAATACGAGGAAGCTAGAAATAAACCAGTTAGCATGATCAATAAGTCTCTTACTGACGAAGACAGGGATTTTCTTCTAAGTTTTGACAATGCTGAACCCGATTGGAGTCTTTACAGTTTTGAACAGTTTCCCGCGGTACGGTGGAAACTTCAGAATTTGAGGGAACTACGAGATACAAACCCTAAGAAGCACAGAAAGCAACATGAACTGCTGGAAAGGGTCTTATCTGGATAGGTTAAATTTTAGGTTTCCGTGAGTTTGTCCGGTTATCAGTAGAAAGTCTCTTTCCTAATTGCTAAGTTCGGCTAAGAATTTCGGCCGCCTTTTTCGCAAAATAGGTGATTACCATATCAGCCCCGGCCCTTTTTATGCTAAGAAGGCTTTCAAGGATGATTTTTTCCTCATCAAGCCACCCCGATTGCGCGGCCGCCTTTATCATGAGGTATTCTCCGCTTACCTGGTAAGCGGCAAGCGGAAGATCGGTGTTTTCCCTAAACAGCGATACGAGGTCAAGGTAATACCCCGCGGGTTTCACCATTACCATGTCCGCGCCTTCCTCTTCGTCCAAAATGAGCTCTCTCAGGGCTTCCGTTGAGTTTGCGGGGTCCATCTGGTAGGTCATCTTGTCCCCGCCTCTCGGCGCTGAGTCAAGCGCTCCGCGAAACGGTCCGTAAAAAGAAGAGGCGTACTTTGCCGTGTACGACATTATCGAAACGCTCGTATAACCCTCTTCGTCGAGAGTCTCCCTGATCGCTCCGACCCGCCCATCCATCATGTCGCTCGGAGCTACTATGTCGACTCCCGCGGTGCCATGGCAGAGTGCCTGTTTGCAGAGCACCTCGACCGTTACGTCGTTAAGTATTTCCCCTGACGGGGAAACCACGCCGTCGTGCCCGTCGCTTGAGTACGGATCAAGGGCGATATCCGTTATGACGGCGACTTCCGGAACCTCTTTTTTAATGGCGGCTATGGCTCTTGGCACAAGACCCCTCGGGTTATAGCACTCCTCGGCGAAGGGGGATTTAAGACCGTCTTCGATTGCCGGGAAAATCATTACCGCCCCGACGCCCAGACTGTGGGACTGCCTCACTTCCTCCACAAGACCCGGGACGCTCCACCTTTTGCATCCGGGCATCGATTCTATTTCCTCGTCGCCGTTTTTATCGTGGATAAAAAGCGGGTACACGAGGTCTCCCGACAGAAGCGAAGTTTCCCGCACGAGGTTTCTTACGGAAGGGGATTTGCGGTTTCTTCTCGGTCTTGCGGAGAGGTCAAGGGACGGGATGTCTCTCTCCGGCGTTTTTATTTTAGGTTTTCTTCTGGTGCTCATGGCTTTTGCGGTCCTGGTTTTACAAGCATGGGAGGAAAAGCGCTTTTACACAGCACGAAACCCCCGGAAAACAATTTACTGCTTGAACTTTAAACTACACTGCTCATTCGGAAATCTTCTTTGAGCAGGAGTTTAACACAGGGACGGGCAAGGAACAATGATTTCGCGGTGAGGGTGGAGTTCGAGCGAAGAAGTCATTTGTCTTGGCCTGTCCCCAATCTGGAAAAACCCGAAGATAAGAAAACGCTCGACGCGCAAGCCGAAAAACTTTTACCGCTTATTTCCGGGCAAGCGGGAAACTCTCAGGCCCTTGCTTTCTTTCTCCCAAGCACCGCAAAGACAACAAGAGTCAGGAGAAACAAGCTGAATGGGGAAGAACCTTCGGGGCTTAAGGCGCAGCCTCCAGAACTTGTCGTTATCATTATCTCCCTGAGTTCTTTAAATTGAGAACGGATACTTTCCGGAATCTCTCCGGGGAGATCAAGCTCTGTCACTCTTCCATCATCATCCGTCGTGACTCCCTCGTGCCAGTCCTCGAAGTCAAAAGGGTCTTCATAGTCTTCAAACCACTCGGGGTTAAGATTAAGCATTTCCGCTATGTCTCTTAACGCCGCTCTCTCAACGGCCAGTACAAGTTCCTCCGGCACATCTCCCGAAAGATCTTCGTTGTCCCAGAGGGCAAGTTCCTTAAGTTCCGTGTTTTCATTAAGACACAGAAGTTCTTCTGTCGGCATATCTCCCGAGAGATTGTTATCCGAAAGACGAAGGGATATAACCTCTCCGTCTTCATCGGTTCCTACTCCGAACCACTGATCGAGAGGTTCTTCCGAGTTCCAGTTTTCATTCACATGCCACGCATCTCCCCCCGTGGCTTCGTAGAACCTCTCAAGGTATTCCCTGTCGCTTTCTCCGCAGCGGGCAGGGGTGTCAGAATCCGGGGTGGGGTCGGAGGGTCCTGCGGGCGGAGGAGCGCCACCGTCGGGTGAAGGACCACCGCCAGTGGGTGGAACGCTTCCCGTAGGGGGAGCAGGCGTGTTTGTGGGCGGAGGCTGAGGCGGCACGGGGTCAGTGGTGGTCTGCTCCGAGAACGTCCAGGGGCATTGCGCCGTGACTCTGGTGTTGTCCTTGAGTCTGAATTCAAATCCCTTGAAACCGGGGTAGGCATTGCGCATCTGGGCAAACGTATTCTCGCGAGATATATAGATGGAGGAGCCAGATGTTCTGATTGGGATCGCCGCCAGCCATTGCCCTGAGGTACTGTTGATAATCCAGCGATGCTGTGTTTCGTTCTCCGAAGCCGGGGCGGGCATAAGCACAAGAGCATACGTTGGCCCCACGGAGGTGTCGGTGACCTCAGACCCGCATGGCGGGTCGGCGTCGACGCTCAGGGTGTAGGGCGGCGCCTCCGGCGTGCCAGTCGTGGACACCCAATTGAATGCGGGCTGCGTATCGATGTTATGCGCGATCACTCCGACCTCATAGATCGTGCCGCCGTCCAAACTCCCTATTTCATAAGTTGTTCGAAGACTAAGTTCACCTGTGCTCTGCCATGTGCCCGCCCCCTGCTTCCTCCAACGAACGAAAGTGCGATGCGACGACGCCATGGCACTAGAGGGGTTCGTCCAGGATACCGTGAGCTTATTGACGCCCGGAGTTGCGACCAGATTGGTCACCGGGTCCGCCTGCTGCGCCTGCGCGACGGCTAACAGGAACAGCGCGCTGAGAAGCGCGGCCAGCACAAGGGAAACGAATGTTCCCTGATTATGTATTACGGAATCAAATCTCTGAGGGGGGAGGCGCTCTTTAAAGCTAAACGGGCGATAAAAGGCCCGGGAGAAACAAAAGGGAATATTCTCGGCCGGTGCTTTGAGGATAGGGACGGTGGAGAGGACTCTGCTCAGGTTTTTTCGGGATTCCGGTTTCGAAGGCCTTTTAAATGCGGCACTTGGGGTCTATAATGATTTGCCAAAAACACTGAGGAGAAATCCATGAACAGCAAAAAGACTCAAGATGCTTCCACTGCCACTTATGCCATGCGATACAGCGACGATTTTCAGAAACTGCTAAGGCGCCGCAACGCGCAGACCAGCGCCGCGCACCTGCTCCCGCACCTTGAGCCGGGCATGCGCGTTCTTGATTTCGGGTGCGGTCCCGGAACGATTCGAGATCGCACGGGTCGCTGCGGAGGCCGGCGGACACCGAAACGCGGCATTCAAGACCGCTGACGTGGCGGATCTGCCCTTTGATGCTAACTCGTTTGACGTCGCGCACTGCCACGCCGTGCTCATGCATGCCCCGGACACGGTGGCCGTTCTGGCGGAGGTGCGTCGGGTCCTGAAGCCCGGCGGTATCATCTCAAGCCGGGAGATGTTTGTTGACTCTTCGTTTTTGGAGCCTTCAATGAGAGACGGATGGGAAACGTTTGCGAAGCTTATCGAGGCCAATGGGGGCCACCCTCAGATCGGCAGGGAGCTCAAGCGGCTGTTTATCGAGGCCGGTTTCCGGGATGTAAGCGCAAGCGTTTCATTTGAGCCTTTCTGCACGGACGAAGACATTGAATTTCTTCACGAGTTCATTATCGGCTGGTTTCTCGCTCCGGCTACAGTTTCGGCGGCCACAAAATACGGGATTGCCACCCGGGAACAGTTCGATGGCTGGCACCGGGAGCTTGATGAGTGGAAGGACACCCCCGGAGCGCTTGCGGCTTTTGCCTGGGGGGAGACAATAGGGCGCAAATAGGGTTGCCTCTGGGGCTTAACCCAAGACCTGACCCCATGTCTTTCTTCCGAGCCCTCCGCGATAAGTTCTCTGTCCTGGGATATTTATCGTATAAAAAAACGGTTCTCGGGCCGCATGCACTTGTCAAGGGAGCAATCAGTCTTATTTTTACTAATGTGAAAAAGGTTTTTCCAAGCGGAATTTGCCGCTTAATGGAGGTTTAGATGACCAGGGAGAAAACTGAAAAACACGAGTTCCAGGCCGAAGTGCGAAGGCTGATGGATATCGTGATCAATTCCCTCTATACGGACAAGGAGATATTCATCAGGGAGCTGGTCTCAAACGCTTCTGACGCGCTTGAGAAACTGAGGTACATACAGCTTACCGATAAGGAGATATACGACGAGGCTCTCCCGCTTGAAATCGAGATATCCACCTCAAGCGAGGACAATACGATCACCTTTACCGACTACGGCATCGGAATGAGCAGAAAGGACCTCGTTGAGAACCTGGGAACTATAGCCCGCTCGGGCTCAAGGAGCTTTCTTGACGCGATAGAGAAAAGCGGGACCGAAGGGGGGGACCTGATCGGGCAGTTCGGGGTGGGCTTTTACAGCTCCTTTATGGTTGCCGACTCGGTTGAGGTAACGACCCGAGGCTACAGGAAGAATTCAGAGCACCTCGTCTGGCGAAGCGGCGGGGACGGGGTGTTCGAGATTACCAAGGGAAAGGGGCACAGAAGGGGCACTAAGGTCGTCGTGTCTCTCAGGGAAGATGCCAGGGAGTACTCAGACCCTGACGTGATAAGGGACATCCTTAGAAAATACTCCGCGTTTGTTCCCTTCCCCCTTAAGCTGAACGGCGAGCAGATAAACACCACGGAAGCCGTCTGGCTTCGCAGCAGAAGCGAGATTACGGACCAGGAGTACGGCGGCTTCTACAGGTTCCAGACAAACTCCTTTGACGAACCCAGATACAGGCTTCATTTCTCCTCGGAAGCCCCGATTGACATGAACGTGCTTCTGTTCGTCCCGGAGGACAACATGGAGCGCCTGGGATTCGGGAGAATGGACCCCGGAGTGAGCCTTTACTCAAGGCGAGTTCTTATAGACGCCTCCCCCAAGAACCTTCTTCCCGAATGGGCGAGGTTCCTTAAGGGCGTGGTCGACAGCGCCGACATCCCCCTTAACATCTCGAGGGAGACCATGCAGGACAGCTCCCTTGTGAGGAAGCTTAATTCCGCCATCACCAGAAGGTTCATAAGATTCCTTGAGCAGAGCTCGACTGACGACCCGAAAAGTTACGGCGATTTCTACGGCAAGTTCGGTTTTTTCATAAAAGAGGGAGTGGCCTCGGATTTTGAGCACAAGGAGCAGCTTCGGGGGCTGCTTCGCTTCGAGTCCTCGCGCAGGGGGGAAGGGGAACTGGTTTCCTTTGAGGATTACCTCTCGGGGATGCGTGAAGGCCAGGAGGAGATCTATTACCTGTTCGGTTCCGCAAGGGACGCGCTTGAGAACGGACCCCACATGGAGTTTTTCCGCTCAGAGGACGTCGAGGTTCTTTTCATATACGAGCCGATTGACGAATTCGTGATGTCGACTCTCGGGGAGTATGAGGAAAAAAAGATTGTTTCCGCCGACAGCGTTGACGTAGGAGTTGCGCACAAGGATGCGGAGAGTTCCCCTGAGGGTCCCTCCGAGGAGGAAAAATCGCTTTGCGGCTGGATGAAGGAAGTGCTTGGCGATAGGGTCGGGGACGTGCGCATGAGCCGGAGGCTGGTTGAGAGTCCCGCCGCCGCGTTTAACTCAGATTCCGCCATGACCCAGGGGATGAAGAGGATTATGAGGAACATAAGCGCGGGCGGTGATTTGCGTTCCGTTGTCCGCCTTGAGATAAACGGCAATCACGCGCTTATAAAGAACCTTGCTTCCATGAGAGAAAAAGACACGGAATTCGCCGCGATCATAGTTGAGCAGCTCTTTGATAACGCGCTTTTGGCCGCCGGGTACATGGAGAATCCCGGAAGCATGGTCGGAAGAATAAACAGGCTGCTTGAGCGGCTGAGTTCCGGGTGATGCCCGCAGATGAACTACCTTGCCCATATCCGCCTTGCCGGGGATGACCCGGAGTGCCTTGTAGGAAATTTCCTGGGCGATTTCGTGAAGGGCCGCCTCACCGAGGACCGCTATTCCCCGGGCATAAGACGCGGGATAATGATGCACCGCAGGATTGACGCCTGGACGGATTCTCATGAGATAACGAGGGAATGCGCCCGGCTTATAAGTCCGGAGCGCAGGCGCTGGAGCAGGGTTATTATTGACATCTTCTATGACCACCTGCTTGCCGTTAACTGGGAGAGGTATTCTGATGAGAGCCTAAGGGACTTTCTTGACAGGTCGTACGCTGTAATCCTCGGGGCGGCGGATATCTTCCCCGGGGATGCGGCGGCCAGGATAAACACCATCATCAAGGACGGCTGGATAGAGAAGTACCGGAGCATTTCCGGGCTCAGCGTCGTATTCCAGGGGATGTCGATAAGAGTAAGGAGAGAAAATCCTCTTCCCGGGTCCGAGCGGGAACTCGTGGCGCACTACGACGAGATGAACGAGCATTTCAACCGGTTTTTCCCGGAAATTCTCGAATACGCGAAACATCTTCGGAAAGCGGACGAGATTCAGTCCTGATCGACCTCGAGCTCTTTCGCCGGATCCCGCTTCCGTCGAAAGTTATCCGGGAACTCAGATGCCCAGACCGAATCCGGTAGCGAAGGTATAGCCGACGTAGGCCCCCCATTCACTGATCTCAAAATCGTAATCAACCTTTGACGTCGAGGTGGTCAGTCCGTCTCCCGAGCTTGAATCGAATTTATATCTGGAGTAGGTAACCCTCAGATCAAGACGGTTCTGTTCGCTTCCGAATTCTACTCCGGCTCCCACAAGCCAGGGCCACGTGCTAGGTTCCTTGCTGTCCACGCCCGCAATCCGCTGGGTAGTGCCGTCGGGAAGAACGACCATGCCGTCATAACCGCCGTCAAACGTGAAGTCCGCCCACTTAACGCCTCCGACCAGGTAAACAGACCCGCCGCTTCCCAGAATGTCTTCCTGGGGCGAGAACCCCAGCTTCGCGTTAAATCCCGCGCTGTAGTTCTTCTCCAGGTCCCAGTCTCCCGGAAACACGTCGGGAGCCTCCGGCGAAGAAGTGTCGTCAACTCCTTTAAGCCTGCCGTCTACTTTTTTGTTCAGGTTAAAAGCGAAGTCAAGTTCGCCTGAAAAATAGGTTTTGCCGGGGAGATTCCATCTATGTCCCAAGATGGCCTTGATGGAGCCGATTCCACCTTTGCCGTTATCGCTTTCGTGGGTCGACATGAGTTCCATGTCGGGAAAATTGTGAATTACCGCTTTCCTGTAATCCACGTCGGCGTATTCTCCTCCGACCGCCGCCCCGATGTAAAAACCGCCCATGCCCTCGGCATTTGCGGTCTGGGGTTGCGACGCGAAGCAGAAGGTTGCCAGGATTAAAGCCGCGGCAAGCTGCCGCAAACGGGCTCTCGGCTGATTAAAATACCGTGGTGCAGTATGTACGGATGACCGGAAAGTTTCCTTTCCCATTTCGTTCTTAACCTCCTTGTTTGTTTCGCCGTTATCGTTACTGTTCGATTTTGATGGTATTATTCTATCTCAAATAACCCCTGAAGTTCTAGAGATTCCTATAACTAAACGCCCGATATAAACCGAGGCAAAGAATGATCGATCTATACACGGCGGCCACGCCGAACGGCAAGAAGGTTTCAATAATGCTTGAAGAACTGGGAGCCGCCTACAAGGTTCACGCGCTTAACCTCTCTGAGCTTGAACACAAGGAGCCGTGGTTTCTCGAGATAAACCCGAATGGGAAAATACCCGCGATAGTTGATAATGATGACGGCACGGCGGTTTTTGAGTCAGGAGCCATACTCATATATCTTGCCGACAAGTTCGGAAACTTTCTTCCTCCCCTCGGAGACAGTCGCAGAACGACGTGTATCCAGTGGCTCATGTTCCAGATGTCGGCTGTAGGGCCCATGCAGGGACAGCTGAACGTCTTTTTAAAGTACGCCCCGGAGAAAATACCCTATGCCATAAAGAGATACACCGAGGAGACTAAAAGGCTCTACTCGATACTCGACGAAAGACTTTCAGAGATGGAGTATCTTGCAGGAGAGTATTCGATCGCCGACATAGCCACGTGGCCCTGGATAAACGCTTACGATTGGGCGGAACTGGATCTCGGGGCTTTTCCGAATCTTACCAGATGGCATGCCGAAGTTGGCGAAAGGCCCGCCGTGATAAGAGGAAACGGGATTCCCCCAAGCCCGAAGGAAGAGGAAACGGAAGAAGAGAGGATAAAGAGAATTCAGAAACTGCTTTCCTAGTTTCCAAAAGAAGCACTCCCGATCATCCTTTCCCTAGAATGTGGTCAGAAAACTACAAAATCTGTCATAATTAACTACAGTAAGCACTATTTGGTGACTGCAACCTGCTGTTATAGTTGAATTATTCGACCTGTGGTCGAATAAGCATAGTTAATTGCGCTTATTTGACTTTTCCTTCTTTCCCGCTTATTATATTGACTGCCATGCTAAGAGTTTCAGAAGAAGAAATACTCCAGCGCTTCCGCACCGACAGTCCTTGGTGGGAGGACCGAAACGATATCCGGTGGAAAGAAGACCCTAAACGAGTCTATTTTACCCCATTTTTTGAACTGGTGACCGAGAAGAAGATCAATCGTGCGGTCGTCCTGATGGGCCCCCGCAGGGTCGGTAAAACCGTTATGGTTCACCAGGCGATTGCCGAACTTATAAGGAAAAGAGTTGATCCAAAACAAATTCTATATGTTCCTTTGGACAACCCTCTGTATTCAAGTCTCTCGCTTGAGAAAATACTCCTTATGTTTGTCGAACTGAATTCTATAGCGCAAGACGAGTCTTGCTACCTTTTTTTCGACGAGATCCAATACCTGAGCGACTGGGAGCGACATCTGAAATCTCTGGTTGATTCCTACCCCCGGCACCGATTCACAGTTACCGGCTCAGCTGCCGCGGCACTGAAACTGAAAAGCGATGAGTCCGGTGCAGGAAGATTCACCGACTTCATTCTTCCTCCCCTGACTTTCCATGAATACCTTAAGTTCTCGGGTGCAGAGATAAGGCTTTTCGGCCAAGAAGACCTCCCTGTCAATTTTCTGAGGGTTTTTGCTGAAAAAACTGAAAAAGTCGAAGAGCTTAACGAAGAATTCGTGAACTACATAAACTTCGGAGGCTATCCCGAAGCTGTATTCTCAAAGGAGATAAGAGCCAATCCTGATCGTTTCATTAAGAGCGACGTTATAGAGAAGGTGCTTCTGCGCGACCTTCCTAGCTTGTATGGAATCCGCGATATACCGGAACTTTACCGGCTGTTCACAACGCTTGTCCATAACACCGGGCAGGAAGTAGACCTTCAGGGCATCTCTAAGGACTCAAACGTGGCCAAAGCCACGATATCAAGGTACTTGGAATATCTTGAAGCCGCTTTTCTGATAAAACGCGTGAGCCGCATCGACAGGAATGCAAAAAAGTTTAAAAGAGAGCACAAGTTCAAAGTCTATCTTACAAATGCTTCGATGTATCCGGCTTTGTTCGGCACTTTGGAAAAAGACGACAGAACTGTCTTGGGAAAGCTTGTGGAGACGGCGGTATTCAGCCACTACTTTCACCTTACTGAATACTCAGAAAAACCATATTACGCACGCTGGAAAAATGGAGAAGTTGACCTAATAACTATGGATGCAACAGAAGTAACAATGACAGTTGAAATCAAATGGTCCGATAGACCGTTTGAAAACTCATCGGAAATCAAAGGACTGCTTGATTTTGCCGAAGAACATAAACTTAGCAGTTTTAACAGTTTGATCTGCTGCACGTTCAGCAAAACCGATATAAAGCGATACAGGAATAAAGATGTTTTGTTTATCCCCACAAGCATCTTCTGCTTCATGTTAGGGCAGTATCTGAACAGCCGGAAATTCAGAGAAGGTCTGATCAGATCCGTCGTAGTTGGACAAAGCAATTAATGAAGTCTAAGAACCTGAATATGCAAGCAGCATGACTGCAAATAAGAAGACTCTTTTCCCCGAAGCGTTGGCCAGTATGCTAGGCCCACAGCACCCTCTTGCGAGAAGAAAAGTAGTTTTATCAGCTTTCCTATATAATATCCCAACATTTGGGTTTACTCTTAATGTCCGAGGATAAGAAAAAAACCGGACCGTACTGGTGACAGGGGCAAGCGGTTACGTCGGCGGGCGCCTAGTCCCGGCTTTGGAGGAAAGGGGAGAGCGGGTGCGCTGTCTTGCCCGCAATCCCGGGTATCTCGCTGGTCGTTTCTCTCCCGATACCCGGATTATCGCCGGCGATGTGCTCGACCCGGATTCTCTTGAGACCGCGTTTGAGGGGGTGGACACGGCTTACTACATGGTCCATTCCATGGGTTCCGGGGACAACTTCGAGGAACAGGACCGTATCGGGGCCCGTAATTTTGCCCGGGTTGCACGCCAACATGGGGTGCGTCGAATTATTTATCTGGGAGGCTTGGTCGGAGACGGCGAACTTTCCTCTCATCTGGCAAGCCGCAGGGAAGTAGGGGGTATCCTAGCCTCGGAAGGTCCCCTTGCCTTGGAATTTCGCGCTTCGATCATAATCGGCTCGGGATCGCTTTCTTTTGAGTTGCTGCGAAGCCTGGTTGACAGGCTGCCGCTGATGGTCACCCCCAGCTGGGTGAGAACTTTAACCCAGCCCATAGCCATTGAAGACGTAATAGCCTATCTCATTTGCGGTCTGGATCTGGAACTGCAGGACAGCGCGGTTTTCGAAATCGCCGGTCCCGACCAAGTCACCTACGGCGAATTGATGCAGGAGTACGCCCGCCAGATCGGCGTGCGGCGCTTCATGATTCCGGTGCCTGTACTGAGTCCCAATCTCTCGAGTCTCTGGCTGGGGCTCGTGACTCCCCTTTATGCGCGTGTGGGAAGGAAACTCGTAGACGGCTTACGCAACGAGACCATTGTCCGCGATAAGGCGGCCCTGAACCACTTCCCGGTACGTCCCCTGGGAGTGCGCCAGGCGATAGACCGGGCTCTTAAGCGGGAGGATATGGAAGTGGCGCAGACTCGCTGGAGCGATGCCGTGTCTTCAAGCGGCAAACAGCAGTCTTGGGGAGGAAGGCGTTTTGGTTCTCGGCTTATTGACTGCCAGCAGGCCGTTGTCGACGTGGACCCCGCCCGAGCCTTTGCGCCCGTACGGCGCATCGGCGGGGACCAGGGCTGGTATTTTGCCACCTGGATCTGGTATCTGCGCGGTCTGGTTGATCTGCTTCTGGGCGGAGTAGGCATGCGGAGGGGCAGGCGGCACCCGACCGACTTGCGCCCGGGCGATCCTCTGGATTTCTGGCGCGTTGAGGCGTATGAAGAGAATCGCCTGCTGAGTCTGAGAGCAGAGATGAAATTGCCCGGTCAGGCGTGGCTTCAGTTTGAAGTCGAACCCGCCGAAAAGGGCAGTTGGATAACGCAGACGGCCGTTTTCCAGCCTCTGGGCCTGGGCGGTCTGCTTTACTGGTATGGCCTTTGCCCCGTCCACTGGGTTATTTTCAGGCGGATGCTTAAGGAAATTGCGAAGCGCGTGGCTTATTAATTCCCTAAGGTATGCCCTCACCTGCGATGAAACTGAGCGAAAAACTGAAATTCCGCATTGCCGAGCAGAAGTGCGAACTGTCCGTCTTAAATGCGCCCGGGGTCGCCGGAGCGCTAGAAAATGCAGGGGTCTAGAGGGGTTTGCGTGTCAGGAAGCAATATAGGGGCGTGAAGATTCCGGTCCTGCCGCCCGCGATGTAGGCGTTGGCGGTCCGAGCGGTCAGCCTTGCGATTTCCGTAGAGCCTTTCGGGAACACCCCCAGTGTCTCGGCGAGCCTGGATGTCCCGATGAAAGTCTTACGGATCAGGGAACTGCTGCGTGGGGATTTGTCCAGCGTTCCGTGCCGGGTCTCCATGGGTTTATACCACGGCGTGGTCGAACCGTTCTCCTCGACGGCTCGGTCCACCCCCTCGACAACCTGGAATCCCGCGGCCTCAAGCGCCCGGTTCACCTCGCCCGTCGTCGCGATATCCCTGAGCGCAATGGAGTGCACCAATTCCTGCTTGATAGCCCGGTGCTGATTGTCGTCGGGATCGAACTTGTCCGTAACGCACATTTCCTGACCCCAGAAGAGGGCTCCGGGTTTCAGCACCCGGTAGATCTCGGCAAACGCGTCCGCCTTTTCTGGAGCATGACATGTCGATTCGATTGCGTAGCCCCGGTCGAAGGTGTTGTCCGCGATGGCGCTCATGTCCATGAAGCTGCACGCGAGGTAGTCGACCATGTGGTCGAGCCCTGCCTCGACGTTCAATGATTTTGCCTTGTCCAGCTGGACTTCACTGTTGTTGACCCCGATTACCCTGACACCAGCCTCGCGGACGACGCGGCGCATCGGGCCGCCGACCCCGCAACCGATATCGACCACCGTCATCCCCTTGCGCAGATCCAGCTTGGCAATCATCAGCCGCTGATGCCGGATTATGGAGTCTTCCACGCTCTCGCGGGGGGACAGCGGCGCGAAGTGAAGGGATTCGCCCCAGCCGAACACCATGAACTCGTTGCATAGGTCGTAATATTCCTTGACGGTCTGGGTGTGGTCGTAACCTGCCCTCGTACCGGCATCCTCTGCGGCCGCCCTCTCGGTCCATCCATTGAAGTGTTGCACCCTGCGGGCGACGTCCGACCCGCTGTAGGCGATCTTCAGTCCGTTCAATAATTTGCGGAGTCGTATGGCGGGTTCTCCCTGTAAATTTTATGCATTATTTTTGTTACTCTTTTTTGCCGCGTGAGCTTCCGGAACTCTTATGTAACAGCATCTCTAGGCTCCCGAGCCTGCGAGGAGACAGTCACTATAAAGAAAATTCTATAGCACCGACCAGATGGTGTCAATGCTAGATGGTATTAATGAAAAGTGCAAATGATTTCAAAATCAACTTGGCTGGACGGGTGCCGTTTTGCCTGCGACCAGAATATTTCGTAATGACAGGCTATGGGCCTATGTTAAGGGAACGGACTAGCCGTGCATTGATCTAGACACAGAAGGCAAGCAAAACGATGGGAAGGAGCAGTGTGTTTACACTCTTTCCATTCATATATATAATCTCCAGGACTAATAACAAATGCATTTCTGGTACTTGACGCTGGATAAGCGGAGATAGCAGCAAATGAATCCAAACCCAAACGTGCGCAAGGATGAAGCCTTGCTTTATCCATTTCCTGAGGGCTGGTATTTCGTCGCCAGCCGCAAGATGATTAAAAAAAAGGGACTCCTGAAGAGAACCTGGCTCGGAGAACAGGTTGTTGTCTGGTGCAACGGGGAGGGGGAAGTTTGCGTTGCTGAGGCGGTCTGTCCGCATCTTGGAGCCGATCTCGGTCCCGAGGTAGGGGGACGGGTGCACGACGGTTGCCTTGTATGTCCTTTTCACGGTTTCCAGTTTGACGTGAGCGGTCAATGCGTGGCGACACCATTCGCTCCTCCGCCAAAAACCGCCAAGCTTAAGGTGTTCGAGACACGTGAAATCGAGGGTCTCATCTTTGCATGGTGGGGCAGCGGCGGTCGGGAACCTCAATGGCACCTGCCCGAAATTTCCACAACTCATACCGACTGGAGCGGGATGGAGTTCTGCCACCTCCGTTTTCCGGGACATCCCCAGGAAACTACTGAGAACTCCGTGGATGTTGCACACCTTAACTATGTGCACCACTACAACAGTGTGAACATTGTCGGTTCGATATCAATTGACGGCACCTTGCTCAGAAATTCCTTCAACTTCAAACGCGGCCTTACGGTTGCCGGCATCAAGCTTTTCGAGTACGACGTTTCTGCGGTCGCCAGCATACACGGGCTTGGCTATTCAATTGTCGAGGTTCACGAACATTCGATCAATATGGACACCCGCCTGTGGGTGCTTGCAACACCGATTGATGGCAAATTTATTGAAATGACCTTGGTGAGCCAAGTGCGGCAACTTCGTAATCTGAAGGGAGTGGGCCACGGGCTGCGGCTCCTTCCCCTAGGGCTCAGGACCCGCCTCATGAACAAGGTCCTCATTTCCTCCCAGGAGCATGACGTCATGCAGGATGTCGTCATCTGGAGCAATCTGAAACATCGGTCACTTCCGAGGCTTTGCAGTGTTGACGGCGATATCGGGAAGTATCGGCGCTACTGCAGGCAGTTCTATCCGGATGGTCAGTATTATAATCCGTAGAAGTATCTAGAGGATGTTTATGCCGATTTCGGCATGCTGTTCAGCTTTTCCATGCCGCACAGTGGAATCTTCGTGATCTACGCGGTTGAGCCTCTCAATCGTTCCCTGATCTGCTCGCTGGTTTCCTTGGTCTCGTCAAGCAGCATCAGAAGCGGTGGAAGGAAGAAAAAATCTGCCAGCAGGGCAATAATTACCGTTATTCCCACCAAAAGACCAAGCACCTGGTTTCCCACCAACCCGGATGCTCCGAACACCATAAAGCCCAGCCCGAACACTACGGTAGTCGTAAACAGCGCCCTGCCCACAAAGCGAAAAGCTATTTGAACGGACTCCGAAGGCAGTTTCCCCGCCTTTCTGCTATCCGTGTATTTTGTCATGAAGTGGATGGTGTCGTCCACAATGATGCCGAATGCTATAGCGGTGACGACCGCCGCCGGAACTCCTACATCTCCCACCAGATACCCCCACAGTCCCATGGCCATAGCGGCCGGAAGGAAATTGGGGATCAGACTGACCAGCCCCAGGCGTATGCTTCTAAATATGGCGAACAGCAGCAGGGAAACGATGGCCATCGCCACAAAAGTGCCCTGCAGCATATTTTCAATGTTCCTCTGAATCGAATGAGACCCCACAATCGAAATTCCCGTAGCGCCGGTTTCCATGCTGGGGGCATTCTGCTGCAGCCACGCGCGTGCACGGTCGTCGAGATTAATCTTCTCCTTGCTGGACATACTCTTCACTGAGACCGTTACGCGTGTTGATCTCCGGTCATGGTCGATCAGATTGTTAAGGTCGCGGCCTATCGGGAGAGAAAACTCATAAAGCAAGAGATACTGCGCGGCGAGTTCAGGATCGTCGGGAAGCGCGTAGTAATCCGGGTCATCGCCATGCAGGTTCTTGTTCAGACGCTTCATGATGTCGGCAATTGAGAAGATATGGACAAATTCCGGTTGCTCCCGGTACCAATCCGCAAACGCTTCGACCTGTTTTAGGTACTCAATGTCCGTGATGGCGCCCTCGCGGCCGGAATCCAGAGAGTACTCATAGGTTTCCACGCCAGGGAAGTTCTCGCTCAGGAAATCCGCGGACCGCCGGAACTCGTAACTCTCGTCAAGAACCTCAAGCCAGTTCTCCCTAAGTTCGATCTTGGAGATGCCGGCAACCAGAAAGACAGTCAGAATGCCAAAGAAACAAAGAAGGACCGTACGATAGGAGATGACAAAACGGCTGAGACGATCGAAAAAATCCTGTTTGTCTTCGCCTATTTTCCGGGGACGAATAGGTAGTATTGACAGGAATGCGGGCAACAGAGTCACCGAAAAGACGAAAGCGCACATGGAACCGAACGCCACGATGTTACCCATGACCTTAAAGGGCGGCATATCTACGAAATTCAGGCTCAGAAATCCGATTGCAGTTGTGAACGAGGTAAGGAAAATAGGCCACACGTCCACTCGCACGGCATGGATTGCCGCTTCTGTTCTCGTCATGCCCTGGCGTAAGCCCCCGGACATTGCCTCGATAATGTGCACGGAGTGAGCGACGGTCACAGCCATCAGTACAAACAGTGCGGCACCGCTTTCACCAAACAGCTTTAAGCCTGTCCACCCGGCAAAGCCCAGCGCGGATGGGATGACGGCAACAATCATCAGCACAATGGCAAGTGTCCCCCATATCGAACGTATCAGAATCAAGGCGACAAGCAGCATGGTTCCAAGAGCAATGGGCCCAAGGATGGCCGTTTCATCGTCAAGCGCGTCACCAATGACACGATTGAGGATGAGTCCGCCTAAAAGATGGTAGTCGATGGATGTATATTTCTCCCCGGCGGCGGCAGTAGTTTCATACAGGTAGTCGGTAACCTCTCGCTTGGCCAATTCCCGATTGTCGTCAGGAAGAGTAATGCTGACAACCAGGCCGGCAACTCGTCCGTCGCGGGAGACGAATCGCCCGGCAACTTCCTCAGTGCCGAGTGCGATATCCGTGATTCGTTGTATATCGGTATCGCTCAGGGAACTGGCTTCGTCGATAAGCGGCTCAACAACCAGCTCATCTTCGAAACCCTCGCTATGTGTGTAGTTCGAGATAGAGTCGACACGGGTGGCGTACGGGGTGCGCCAAAGCTGCTCAGTCAACTCTTCAATGGCGACAAGCCTTTCCTGTGTGAAAATTGTGCCGTTATGCGGCGCTACGGCAACCAGTACAGCATCGGACAGTGCATATGTCTCTTCAAGCTGTTCCAGCGCTATGAGGTGTGGGTCGGATTCGCCAAAGTGGTTACGGAAGTCCACGTCCACCACAATCAAACGCGCGGCTCCCGCGGCAAGGGCCAGCACAACAAGCAAAGAGATCAAAATGGTCAGCCAGCGGCGGGTGACGATCATTGAGATGCAAGATTCTAGGTTCATACGATCATGCAGAATTATGCAATATGTGTAGGTTTCAGATCTGGCATTTCCTCTTTACTTTGCCACGTTAAGCTCTATCCACCTTTACAGTGCTATATTACTGAACACAGGAATTATAGCGCGACAATCAAGATGAAAATGGTTGCGGCAATCAAGACGAAATTCATGTCGCAATAAAAAAGACAATACCGGGATATTTCAGGGGATGCAACCTTGGGAGCTATATGATGGTAAAGTCAAAATCTTTCTCTGCTGCTCTGTAATTTGAGCATTTCTGCGAAGTCCCCTCCAAGTACCCGGTATAACGCCTCATGAGTTGGAATCATCGCTATATTGTGCTCGGCTGTCTGGCTACCTCTGCAGTTCCCATTGTAATCATTTACTCCTTCTCTAACTATCATCGAATAACCTGGATATTAAATCATTATTCTATTTCTCTGATATTTTGTTTTTCATTTTTATGATGTCCTCGTAATTTCTGTTGCTTGTTATGGGGACAATTTCCACATATAGATTTCTGTCTGATAAAGGGCAGGAAGTTTCCGGCACCTGCACAATCCCCGATTCCCGGGGTTGCGTCCCCTGAAATATTCCGGTATTGTCTCTCCTATCACAATATGAAATTTCATCTTGATTGTCGCTTTATAGTCAGATAGATTGCTACAGGTGGACGATGAGCATTCAAAATAACCAACTTGAGTTGCAGGCCGATCAGATTGAAGGGGTCCTGATAATAAGCGTAGCTGGCCGGATTGATGGCATGAACGCGCAGGAATTCCACCAGAATCTGGACAAAGAAATTGGCAGTTCTGAAAATCCCGTAGTTCTGGATCTTGAAAAGTTATCCTACATCAGTAGTGCGGGATTGCGTTCAATTCTGCTTATTGCGAAAACACTCCAAGTTAAAAAGACAAGATTTGTGCTTTGTTCCTTACCCGGCCCCATAAAAGAAATCTTCGAGATTGCGGGTTTTGACAAAATCATTAATGTGCTCGAATCCCGTTCTGATGCTCTGGCTACAATAACGGGTTAAGCGCGTTAGGAAGAAGCAGTTGCCGAATCCTCGCCTTCTGCCGTCTCTTCTGGAATATCAATCACTTGATTAGCTTGGGGGTCAAGCGGCAAGTCAACAATCATATCTGTATATTCGCCTTCCTCCGTTTCTACGCGAAACTCACCGCCGTGCTGTCGTACTATGTCGTTGGACAGCGATAATCCCAGACCTGTCCCTTTATCCGTGGGTTTCGTTGTATAGAACGGATTAAAGATACGCTCCAATGCAGATTGGGGAATGCCGGTTCCATTGTCACGAACATGTATCTCAATACGATCACCAACCAGCCGCGTACTCAAATTAAGCGTCGGTTGATAATCCTTCTTTGACGCATCGTCGGCAGCAGCCAGTTTTTTTCGTTTTTCGTCCGCGGCATAGCAGGCATTGGTTACCAGATTTAGGAAAACCCGGCCAATGTCTTGCGGTTGCACGGTGATCTCTCCTATATCCGGCGAATAGTCTTCTTGTATTTCCAGCTGGAAGTCAGGGTCGGCGGCGCGAGCACTGTGGAACGCAAGCAACGCATGCTCGTTAAGCAATATGCTGAGGTCAGTTGGTTGCCATTCCCCGCCACCACGACCCATCTTGAGCATGTCTGTTATAATTCGGTTCGCACGAGTTCCATGCTCGTGGATGCGCTTCAGATTTCCTGTCAAATCCTCGACTACTTCCTCGACTAACTCCGGATCGTATTCCTCTTTTGCGTCCCCGTTAGCCTCCATTTTGGCTACCTCTTCCAGCAGTTCTTCCAGCAGTTCTTGTGAAACCTCTGAGAAGTTCATGATGAAGTTCATGGGATTTTTGATTTCGTGCGCGACCCCGGCTGTCAACTGGCCAAGCGCGGCAAGCTTCTCCCGCATCACAATCTGGTCCTGAGCCCGTTTCAACTCTTCGTTAGTATGTGCTAGCTCCTCGTTTTTTTCCTGCAGTTGGTTAGCGAGTGTTTCTACAAGATTAAGGCGCTGTACTTCCAGTGCGTTATATCGGAACACCTCAAGCGCCTTGGCTAGTTGCGCGATTTCGTCATTACCTCTGGTGTCGACGGTTATTTCCAGGTTTCCATCAGCCATTTCCTGCATTTGACTCGATATCCGTTCCAGACGCCGAATCAGGCGGCGTTGTACAAACAGCCATCCCAGCAAGATTCCACCACTTATACTGACGATATTGAAAGCCAGCAGGACTTTCGTGCTGGTAGCAGTTACGGCGGCCGCTTTGCTCGCCATCTCCCCTGCAGCCATGCTTGAATCATTTACAACCCTTTCTACTCGCGCTACGATGTCAATTCCTAAAGCCTGATTTTTGAGGAGTAGGGCGGATAATTCATCGTCAACTGCAAGTTCCCGGCTGCGCAGGTCGAATCCGTTGTTTTCCCTTCTCCCGAATGAGATCAGGTCTTCGAAAATCCCAGACAGCTGGTCATGAAGGTCGCTTCCCTCCTGTTCGTATTTCTCAAGCGCATCAAGTGATCGGCTGGTGCTGCCGGCTGCGGCTTCGAACCGTTCTCGCAATGGCTGAAGCATGGCCGCCTCGGTCACTACAAACGTGGTTGCAAGCAGCTGCGAAGCGACTACAGCCGCTTCACGAAGTTCAAACAAGCGGCGATAGATCAGGAATTCCGGTTCGGAGAAATGAACCGAGCGGGGAGATTGCGCTGCATCAAGAGACCGGTGTCCGGTCATTACATAGAACATCTGATCGTCGATCTCGTTAATTATAATCGGCGTTATTTTACTTTGGATACCCTGAAGCTCGTCTCTAAGATTGAGACTGCTCTCGCGAAGGTCGAAACGTTCCCTGACAAGCAATTTGATTCGCTCAATGTTCTGGATTATGGCGACCCCGTCAGATTGAATCTGCCGCGCTTGTTCGCTTTCTCCCTGATTTTCCATCATTGCCGAGAGTTGTGTTTTAAATGCATCCGCCTGCAGGTCGACCGTCTTGGATACGGTCCTGAACTGCTCAGGCGTGCTCGCGGTGAGTCGGGGAGCGGCGGCTACGAGCATGGCTGTCTGCTGGGCGATTGCAAACGCCGATGTCATCTCGGGTATGTTCTTTTCATTAACGTTTTGCTGAACTTTGCCGATTTGGCTAAGGAAGAAAAGAGCCATCAAACTGACGATGATGATGAGCACTACAGCACCTGCGTAACTTATATAAAGTTGCGTGGAAATCTGCGTAGAAATTTTGTTCCAGAGTTTTGAAAGCATTCCGCTTATCTCAATGTCTTTTGCATATCCAAAACGTCGGTCAGTATCGTCGTGTTAGAGTCGTGAGAGGCGTATACTGGCCATCAGGACCAATAATCGTCAAGAACACGCTGTCTGAGCCTTGATTGTCATTCTTGCTATATCGCAAGGTGAAGCCGTCCAAATTAATGTTGTTGCCAGTCCGCAGCACCGCGTCGATGCAATCGCGGTTAACCTGTTTGCCGCAATTGTCTACTACATAGATAGCCAAACGCCCTGCTAAATATCCTTCATACGATATAAATCCGGGTTTTGCCGCCGGATCGTACGCCTTGAGCGCAGCACGATAGGAAGCGGAAGCGGGCACCGTGTTTCCGGTTGGAAAAGGAACCACCTGCGTAACTAGAACTCCGGCTCCTTGATCACCCAGTTCGCTTGCCAAGGCATTGCTGCCTACGAAAGAAAGTGTCATAAAAATGGAATTCATGCCGATGTGGCGTGCCCACTTAATAAATGTCGCAGTTGGCTTGTAGGGACCAATAATGATCACAGCTTCCGGTCCGGTGGCACGTAAATCAAGAAGCGCCGTCTTTATCGCGACAGTATTGCGAGAAAATATCCCCGTTCCGATAGTAGAAAGTTTGCGACGTTCAAGAGCAAGAAGTATCCCTTGCAACCCGGCGCGACCGAATGAATCATCCTGATAGAGAATGGCAATGCGATTAATTCCGAGATCAGTCGTCAATCGTTCTACCATCTCCTCGGTTTCTTGATAATACGAAGCCCGAAGGTTGATTACTGTCCGGCGTGCATTGTCACGCAGGAATTCTGCACCGGTCATAGGAGCTATGTAAGGTACATCGTGTTCCTCCGCGACAGGTACCGCAGCTTTGGAGGTAGGAGTGCCAACTGCGCCGATGAGTGCGAAAACCCTCTCACCAATCAGTTGCTGCGTATTTACGATTGCCGCCTCCGGTTCGTATGCGTCATCCAATGATCGCAGTTCCAGGCGACGTCCGTTAACGCCACCCCGGTCATTAACCTCTTTAAACGCGGCAAGAATGCCGACTTGCATGCCTTTACCAAGCTCGCTAGCTGGCCCACTGAAGGCAGCGGACTGACCAAAGACAATACGATCACTGTATACGCCCGGCACGGCGCGTGGTTGTTGTTGGGCTTCCCCTGACGCTACGCTTGTCAGTATTGCAACTATTGAAGCGGCAATCACTTTTTTGAGAGACAGTCTGCTTAATAACCGCATTTCATTTTTGCTAAATTTTCTTGATCATAGTCAGATGATTACGATCACTGTTGCGTTGATAGCGCAGCTCTGTCATCAGTTGCTTCGCCAGCATTATTCCTGCTCCACCAATACGGCGGTCTTCAAGCGAACTTTCGACATCAAGCTCCGGCGCGTCTTCTAGCGGATTAAAGGGATATCCATCATCCAGTATCTCAACAGTCATGGTTTCACCTTCTCTCGAGAAGATGATTTCCACTTCATGTTCCTGATCATCATCATGCGCATAGCTTGCCACGTTGGTGAAGATCTCCTCCAGGGAGAGTTGCGTGGGGAACAACGCTTCAGAGGGGAGACCCTGCTGTTCAAAAAATTCCTCCAGCGCTACCGCAATCGTTTGGATTTCTTCCATTCGATTGGGAACTATCAACGTACGTGAAGCTTGCATCTTACCGTCTTTGCCCATTATGTGGTTCGCAGAACAAGACAGGTTATATCGTCAGATTGCGGATTTTCACCAGCGAACTCTTTGACTGTATCGAACACCTCATTCGTAATTTCCTCGGCGTCTTTGAAAGTACCGCTTTGGAAAATTTCGCAAAACCTGTCCATTTCGAATAATTCCTTATCTTCTTTTTCAGCTTCCACTACTCCGTCAGTGTAAAACACGATCATGGAACTCGGCTCAAGGGTGATTGTATTCTCCTGATATTTGAAATCCGGCATTACGCCCAGAGCAACTCCCCCCGTTGACTCCAATAGCTCGGTTGTCAGGTTCTGTTTGACAATGACCGGCGGATTATGTCCGCCGTTTGCATAAACGAATTCTCTGGTTCTAGGATCGTAAATGCCATATAACAGGGTTACGAATGTCATGGCATCGTTGTCCTCAGACAACATTGTATTTACCTGTTCCAGAACAGCGGCCGGAGAGGAGGAAATTGCCGCGCAAGCTTTCAGCAGTGTACGACTGGCCATCATGAACATTGCCGCGGGCACTCCTTTGCCCGACACATCAGCTATTGCAACGCCAACCCGGCCATCACTAAATTCATAAATATCGAAAAAGTCGCCGCCTACGGAAAGGGCTGGAACCATACTCGCGTACAGATCAAATGACTCAGAAGTCGGAAAGGATTTTGGAAGAATGTCCTGCTGCATCGTCCTTGCCACATCGAGCTCGTTCTGGAGGGTTACAAGCTTGTCGCGCGCACTCAGTGCTTTACGCCACATAGCAAGGTTTTCAATCGTACGTTCGATTGTAGTCTTGAGGTCCGTGAAATCTATCGGCTTGGTAACAAAGTCAAATGCCCCACGGTTCATGGCAGTCCGTATGTTCTCCATATCTCCGTATGCGGAGACCATTACGGCACGAACATCAGGGTCTACGTCCGGTATCTGTGACAATAATGTCAGCCCGTCCATAACGGGCATGTTGATATCAGACAGCACAATATCGAACCCGTTGTCTTTGCGTAGAAGTTCGAGGGCTTCCACACCGTTGTGCGCAAATTCGAATTCGTAACGACCGCGGCGAACTTCACGCCGCATTCTCTGCAGCATGAGCTGTTCTAAATCTACTTCATCATCGACAACCAGAATTCGGATTTTGCCGTCGTCCATTTAGAACCTACCTTGCCGTTTAGAGCCTAATCTAACCATTAAATTGGTAATTATATACCTGATTACACGAAGTTATGTAGAGGGAATCATATACTTGACCCGGCAAAGTGTCTGTGTCCGACTCTAGCAAATCCACGGAAAAGCAGTTGTTTTGTGGCAAATGCACCAGGGAGGAGTTTCCGTAAAGACATTTCATCTTGGTGAAATTAGATCAGCCGGATACGCCGCTTTCTTTCAGAACTTCCGCATGCGAGATTTGAATATAGCTCTTGTGGTTGGTACGCTACACAGTGTGTACGGACTGGTATGCAAACATTCGGTTTTCTGGCAGACACCAATTACTCTGGAACCGTTAAATGAAAAGTCGGAATAAACACTGTCCAGTTAATGCTGTCTGCCTGTTTTTTTTCTGCTGTCTGGCTTTTGTCTACGCCTTGGCGCTGGTCGGTGTCGTCCACGCAAAAACCATTGACGAGGCAAATGCGGCCTATGCACAGGGGCGATTCGCCGAGGCGGCCCGGATCGGTGAAAGCCTCGGGACTTCACAGGGGTTTGCGCTCTCCGCAATGTCGCTTTCGGTTCACGCCAACTACATCGCTAAAGAGGGTGAGAAGAAAAAATTGCTTGAGCATGCCGTGACGCTGGCGAGAAAGGCGGTTGTCTCCGACCCCAATAATGCGGAGGCCCATCTTCAGCTGGCGCGTGCTATCGGACGGCGCGCGGAGACTGTCGGCGTATTGGAAGCAGCGGGCGAAGCGGAAAAAATACGCGAATCCACGGAAAATGCGCTTCGAATTAATCCCAAATTGGTATCAGCATATCTCAGCTTGGGGCGGTGGCATTTGGAATTGGTTGGCGCAATGGGTTCATTCATGGCCCGCACCCTCTACGGTGCGCGGAAAAAGGATGGCATTGCTTCCTTCGAAAGGGCTCTTGTCCTGGCTCCGGATGCGAAAGATGTGCTCCTGCAATACGCACTCGGCTTAATAGCGCTGGATGATTACCAGTACCGGAAGAAAGCGCGGGATCTGCTGACGCGCGCCATCAAGTTGCCGGCGAAGGACGCTTACGAACGGATACTGGACAAAGAAGCGGTCGAGACCCTAAATAGCCTTGATGAATTTGAGGATGAAGATGACGACTGGTGACGACCTGCCGTACCTTCAGCAACCGGGATGCCGGGGCTGTTCTATGCCTTTCTGAGACGCCAGCCGTACATCATGCGTCCGTAGAAGTTAAACCACTTCCTCGCTTCGGAATCCTGAAACGGATAGTCTGCTCCAAGTTGTCTCGCCGTAACGAGGCCGGAGACGAAACATGTCTCTTGACTGTTGATCAGAGTGTGGGCGCCACAGTGCCAGGTTCTTTTCTTTCCCTGAACGAAACCAAACAGATTAATCAGAAAAGCTGTGTGGAACACATCGTGTACGATATGCTGAAACCACCATTTCTTTACGATTTTTTCTTCGTTGATACGACTGATCGGGTTGTAGGTTACAAGACATGGCTTGTCCGATTTTTTTGCCCAGGGTTGCTGGTTGTGCATGATGTAGGTGATTTCATAGTTGTCTGGTCTCACACCGTACTGTTCAATGTAGTTGCTCCGGGTCTCGAGGGGTTTGACCTCGTTATCCGGGAGGACCGAGGCATCCGAATGGACAACCGTATGGTTGTGCAATTCGCTCTCGTAACGAACTGAAGAGAGAAGGAAGCTCTCCAAGAAGGTCGGATTGTCGAGAATCATCAATGTCTGGTTCGCGTTGCAGGCAAAGACCACATCGTCAAATGTCTCCGTGGTTCCGTTTTCATCTTCAATGACCACGCCGGATGCGCGCCGATATACTTTTCTCACGGGCCTGTTGAGGTATATCTTGTCCCGAAATCCGGCTGACATTTCCTCGTATATACGCCGCGTACCCCTATCCCATGTTTGCATTGGTGTTGCGGTTTCTATATCAAAGAACTCCAGATACCGGGCAAACAGGGACGCAGGCATGTCGAACACATTTGTTGCCATCAGGAAATTGACGAACATCGGCTTCAGAACCTTGTACCTGAAGTCTCCTGAGAACCTGCCCCAGTTGAGAACCGTACCCATGCTGATGTAGTTAAATGGATTGAGAGCATTGAGCAGTAGGGATCTGGAGTGGTTAAGTCGACCGAACCACTTGAGACGCTTAAGGAGTTTCTGGAACTTGGCAATTTCCGGTTGCAGCTGACTCCTGATATCTGAGTCGAAATCGTGTGCATAAATTTCGCCACGGTACTTTACGCTGTAGTTGAATTTGGTGTCTAACAGATCAATGCCGTGTTGCTGCAGGAACAGCACCATATGATGATATGCCGATGGAATGCATGCGGTAACGGAAATATCGAACGGGATCGAGGTTCCATCTTCTTGAGGCATGTCGGCTGTTATGGCATTGCCGCCGAGCTGAGACTGGGCTTCAAAAATTCGAAACTCAAACAGATCAGGGTGTCGGTCCAGAGCCCAAGCCACCCCCAACCCGGATACTCCACCACCGATAATGGCAACCTTTTTCATTTTTCCAGTGTTCTCCCTCTTTGTTTATAGCCGGCACTATGGCCTCTTAATTGCTTGCCCATTATAGCACCCGGTCAGCCGAGTGTAAAACTAGGACATGTCAATTCCCCGGGCCTCGAAACGCTTGACAAATCCACGCAGTCTTCTTGTAGAAGAGAGCCAAGGCTGTTAGACAAACTGAACGAAAAAAGATCTGCCGGCATCACCTTGACCGGTATTATCCCGGGAAACTAAAATTCGGTTCCCACCGCGTCAACGTATTCAGGGACCATGGCACATCAGACGGGCAGTTCGCGTTTCTGTTCGGCGATATGAAATTTAAGCTTCTTGTCCGGCTTCATTGATGGAAACGCGGTGATTCCAAGTTTATAGTCTTCGGGGTATACGCGAAGAGTAAAGTAATGCGCTATGATCAGCAGGTTGACAGCCATATGAAGTGTCATCCATCGGGCGCCAAGGCACGTGTGCGGGCCCAGTCCGTATGGGGCGTATCCGGGGTTTCTATGCTCATTGCGAGGCGGAAGGTAGCGGTCGATATCAAATGAAAGAGGGTCCGGGAAGGAATCTTCCATATAGTGCGGGGCGGTTTGTGCAATGTTTATTCTGGACCCCCGCGGTATTTCGTAGCCCTCGATCGTGAACGTGTTCACGACGTCGCGCATAGTCATTGGGACAATCGGGTACACCCGAAGGCATTCATTGATGAAGCGATCGGTGACTTCTATGCTGGAGGGAGTGAAGTCTTTTCCGGTTGGATCACCGTTTGAAAACAGTGCGTCGGCTTCACTTCGAATTTTCTCGTAAAGCTCAGGGTGTGACGCCATTGCATAAAGGGCGAAGTTAAAGCCGTCACCCAGATACATGCTGGCAAGCACCACTGCCGATAGAGCGAAACTCAGATTCGACTCGGGCATCAACAGCGGGTAGTTCGCATTGAGGCTTAGCAGATCATCCACAAAGTTTCGCGGACAACCGGCCCGTTGGGCTGATGTATGGACACTTTGTACCCGCTCCATCAAAACGCCTATTGCCTTGGCCCTGCGTTTCATTCCCGGTGTTTTCAGCATGAATTTTGGCAGGATGTGTAAGAGATGGGTGCTGAGTGCCCGCTCCTTGTAGGCAATTATATCGTCCATGATATCCTGCGTATCAATACTCATGGATAGAGATGACATCTGAGCGTTAATCATTTTTCGGCACAGATCCCTTGCGGGATAACTTTCGCCCACTTTCCAATTTGCCATGTATTCGCGAGCCTTACTGAAGACCACATCGATCTGTCCTTCCAGTCTCCCGCGGGAGTAGGCTGGAGTCATGGTTTTTCGATACCGGAAATGGTCTGCGCCATCCAGGGCAGGCAATATGCCTACCGCCCCATACACTTTCTCAAAGTCGCTAAAGAGATTCTTGGATGTCAGATACTTCCGTCCGTGTCGACGTGCCCAGCGGTTTATTTCTGGTCCGGAAAGAAAGATATTTGGCTTTGAAAAAGGAGGAGCGATTTCAAAGACCGGGCCGTACTGCTCTGTCAAATCTGCAAAAAGCGCTGGAAGATTTCCAGTGCGAGCAAGTGGGTTGAACAGTAGCCGAGGAAGTGAAACGCGCGGGATTTTCTTGCTAACATGAGAAGTTGCAAGCAGCGGATTATTGATGTTTTCTTTGACCGCGTCCGCCATTGAACGGCCGATTAGGTCCATCCTGCAGATAAGCTCGATCCGCTCTTCCGCCTTTTTGTCGAGCTTAAACATTAGGGGAAAGATATCGCATGTCTCGATCAGGCAAATGATGATAATATCTCGCGGATCCGGAATGTCGTCTGAAAAGATGTCTTTGCCGATTCTGATTCTGATGAACTGACTTAAACTCGCATCTTCATCGTCGCCGTTTACATCCGCGTACAGTTTGCCAGCTGCCACTGTCCAGAAATCACCCCGGTGATGCTCCAGAATTCCCATGTTAACCAGATTTTCTAATGTCAAATCAGTGATCGTTTCCGCATGGCTGATGAGCTTTTCAATCCAGTATTGGGCGTTGTGCTTAACTGGCTCATCGACGATTTCCTTGAGAATTATGTCCAAGCTTGGGTTGCCCGTTTCTGTTGGATCCAGGAGGAGAAGAGACTCGACGTCCGTGTCGATACGAGAAAGCAGAGAGAGTTCTGCAAGTGCCGCACCGATAATAACGCAGTTCATTTTGTGGGCGGCTATTTGGTAAAAGTAGCCGCTCTCCTCGTCGAGGAGCATCAATATGAACTCGTCAAGCAAGCTCAGTGGCTGGCTCTCAATAGGATCATTCATCAGCCGGCGCCTCCTTCAATCTGAATCCGTGGCACGGTAATGATTACAGGAAATTGTAAAACCTACGATCATAGTTCGTAACATTAGAACTGTATATTCCGACCGTGATATAGTCAAATCTGGCGTATGTTGAACAAGACCGAAGTTTAGACTCATGAGTCTTTGAATCTAGACTGAAGAAATACCGAAGACTTGAACTTACGAAAAATTCCAAACACTACCCTTCTATATAACATGATATATAATCTATATTCTACGAATATTATTTAAATTCCAGTTGTCGTGTGTCATTGATCTTTTCTGTGACCGTATCCATAAAGTGACCACTTCACTGCAGGAAGGGGGATTTTGTTATGATTGAATGGCTTGGTATTAGCCACCTTTTTGAGCTTTCCCAGGCGGAAGCGATTGCGGGGTTTTTCACCCCGCTGGTGATTTTTGCCGTGTTTTTCCTGGCGCAGATTATACTGCCCGGAAGATGGGTTCCCGGCTACGTTATTAATCCGGAGACCGGCGAGCCCCGCAAGTATAGGCTGAACGGTCTTTTGGTGTTCGCGGTTGCGCTGATCGTCTGGGCTTTCGAGCTCACCGGGATGCCGCGTGAGTGGTTCTACCGGTCCTCGATCTATGCCGTGGTCGGCGGAACAGTCTTCACCGCAATCTTTGCGGTCATAGCGGTCTTCAGTCAGCCGCAAGGCAAGATAAAGAACCCGCTTCTGGCGCTTTGGGACGGTCGGACGCAGGAGCTGTCGTTCTTCAATGACCGCTTCGATGTGAAGATGTATTTCTATGTCGTCGGTGGGACGATGCTGGCGCTCAACGCCTTGTCCGGAGCCGCGTACAACTACGAACTCTTTGGCGAGAACTACAATCCGGGCGTTTTCCTGTATGCGGCGTTCTTCGCATTCTACATACTGGATTACTTTATCTTCGAGCGCGTCCAGCTATATACCTACGATCTGATCCATGAGGGCATCGGCTTCAAAATGTTCTGGGGAGGCCTCGTGATCTACGGGTGGCTCTTCATCCTCCCGTTGTGGGGCATGGCCGCTTACCCGTCCCCCGGATTCTCATCGGGATGGACATATTTCTGGCTAATCGGAACGCCTTTGCTGTTCCTGTTCGGGTGGGGCATCTCGCGCGGCGCCAACATGCAGAAATACACATTCAAGCGATGGCCCGACCGCAAGTTTCTCGGGATCATCGAGCCTGAGTACATCCAGGCCGGAGACCGCAAGATCCTGTGCAGTGGCTTCTGGGGTGCCGCTCGCCACTTCAACTACCTGGGCGAAGGCTTCCTTGGTCTTTCAATTGCCTTGGCATTCGGCTACTTCACTAATCTCTGGGCGTGGACCTACTTTATCTTCGTCGTAACGTTTTTTACCTTCCGTCAACGTTTTGACGATGCATACTGTGCCGAGAAATACGGCGCCGAAAAGTGGGCAGAGTATCAGGCACGGGTGAAATACCGGATTTTTCCCGGCATTTACTGAGGAGATTTCCTGCGAGTCCATACAGGGTGATTACGATCGCCGCCTGCCCGCATTGTGCTTGAGTTGTACAGATTACTCTACGGGTCACCCCGGTTTGCGCGCCTTGTGGTAGTACATGGGCGTAACAATTCCCAGGCGTCCTGCGGCCAAGAGGCTGTCGGCCACGACATTGATAATTTTCCGTGCCTCGGACGACCCCTTGGGTACGGCGCGTACGCCTTCCAGAACGGGGAGAACCGCCGAAGCGATTTTTCGGCCAAGGGCCGTTCTCGAGAGACTCCTCAGATCCAGGTTGCCCCCTTCCAGCGGTTGATACCACGGCGTCTTGGGGTTGGCGTCAAGAGCGCGGTCACGCGCCTCGACAAGTTCGAAACCGACTGCCCGCAGGCTGTCGTCTACCTCCGTGAATGAAGCGATTTCCGGAAGAGCGGAGACGTATTCGTTTATTTCCTTGAGTTCCCGGTGCTTAGGATTTCCGCCGTCGTAAAGCGGGGTCATGCACACATCGTAGCCGACGAAGATCGCACCGGGGCGCAATACACGGAATATCTCGGCAAAGGCTGCGGTCTTATCCGGCGCATGACACAGGGCCTCGATATGGTAGGCCGCGTCGAAGCTTCCGTCTTCCGCCGGTATATTCAGGAAATCGCCGTGCAGGACGCTGCAGAGATGGTCCAGGCCAGCCTCGCTGTTATACACAGAGCACTTCCCGAGCTGATATTCGTTGATGTTTAGGCCCACGATCGAAGCGCCGAATTTTCCTGCGAGGGAGCGTTGGGGTCCGCCCACGCCGCATCCGACATCAAGCACCTTCATGCCCGGCCTCAATCCAATGGCTTCGCCCAGAAAATACTCATGGTTGGCAATGGATTCCTCGAAAGACACCCCCGGATCCATCAGTGCGAAGTGAATCGACCGCCCCCATCCACGCTCGCAAAAGTCGGTAATGAGGTTGTAAAATGCCGTCACCGTGCTGGCGTACTCTTCCTTGCTCATCCCCTGGCTTCTGCGGTACTTCAACAGCCTTTCCATAATATCATCCGGCTGAACTGCATTTGAAACTGCGTTATGGGAGTCATCTGCCACTTGTGTTTCCCTCCGTGGAATCTTCATATATGAAAGACTTCTTATTACCTTCTGATTTTTTCTAAATTTTGGGAAACGATCTTATCCAATTTCCTTCAACGGGTCAAAATATTCTTCGGATCGCCAAGCCCGTTTTTTTCAGAACCTCGATAAAACCAGATTTGAATATAATTCTGCTTCAGAACCCGGAACGCGGGAATTTAGGTTACTATATTCTTAAGTAAAAGGCTCACGCACTAATATCATGTCGTTTGAAAAGACCCAGCGCCGGATTCTCAAAAATCCGTTCACCTCACCCGGTGAGACCGGCAAGAGCGTTCCGGTTTCAATCCTCTCAGCGATTTTAGCGGTGGTGCTGGGGATTATTGTTTCGGTGTTCCCGACCGTAGCGTACCCGGCCGGCTTCACCGACGAGGTTGATATCTCCGGGCGCCTCTCGACTGAGACTTGGCTGTATCCCCAGAGCGCCGCGTATCCCGACCAGCGTTCGTATGCCGGCGGGCTTGCCCTGGAGACAACGTTCTATGTTGAGAGCGAGGAAGGCACAAGCATAACGGTTACTCCCTTTTTGCGGTACGATGCCGGGGACCCGGATCGCACGTACGGTGATTTCCGTGAGGCCTATCTGCTGATGTACGGCGATATTGGCGACGGTGAATGGGAATTGCGTCTGGGCATCGATCGGGTGTTTTGGGGCGTCACGGAGTTGCGTTCCCTGGTGGATATCATCAATCAGACCGATGTTATTGAACACCCGAACGAAAAGATAAAGATGGGTCAGCCGATGGCCCATCTCACTTGGTCGGGTGACTGGGGAGCACTGGAATTTTTCGCGACGACATGGCACCGTGCGCGCACCTACCCGGGCCCGCGTGGTCGCCAGCGGTATGAGTTCATTGTGGACCAGGATATGATTTCATACGAATCCGGTGCGAAAAAGTGGAATATTGATCTCGCCAGCCGGTACAGCGGCTTATTCGGGCCGCTCGAAATTGGTCTAAGCGTGTTTGACGGTACGAACCGAGAGCCCACTCTCTTGCCGATATTTCTCGACTCCGGATTGGTCCTGGCTCCACATTACGAGAAGATTCGCCAATTCGGTGTGGATGCACAGCTTAACAGGGGCTCTTTGCTGCTCAAGCTGGAAGCGATCTACCGCGCCGGCGCGAGGAACAGCAGGTACATTCAACACCTCAATACCTTAGAGGAAGAGGACTATGCGGCTTTTATCTTGGGTAGCGAGTACACGCTCTATTCCGTATTGGGTTCGAACTCTGATCTGGTCCTGTTTGCCGAATGGGCTTACGATGGACGTGGGCGGTGGGCAACCAATGCATTCGAGAACGACCTGTTCATTGCCGCACGTCTCGGGTTGAACGATCCGCATGGCACCGAATTTGTCGTCAGTGTTTTAGGTTCCCTCAACAAGAGCAGTCGCGTCCTCGCAGGCGAGTTCAAGCGTCGCCTTTCTTCGGACAACTGGCTTCTGCATATTGAGACCTCAGTTTTTCTGGATATCGACGAAGACGACTTCATATACTACGTGCGGCGCGACAGCTACGTGAAGATCAATCTGGCCTACAGTTTCTGAACCGGCCCGGGATCCCAAAGCAACTGGATCAATGACTTTTCGGTACTTGCCTTGTCAAAGTTGGCGAAACGTGAGACAGGGGGCAATCGGGGTGGTGTGCGTATACGGTATTGGTTTTTTTAACGGAGCAACGGAAAATCTGTTACCATATAGCGGAACGGTTCTATCATGCATGGGTTGCTTTATCGAATATATAACCGCGATTTTATCCGGACTATCGGGCCGATGACTTGGCTGGGGAGGGGTATGAGTGGGGATTAGCTTCCATAACCCAATTTCGAAAGCGGTTCGGCCGGAGGACACGGCGGAGACTCTGTCTGAGTACCGCAGAAGCCAGGGGCGGGGCAAGGAAGAATACGCCCGCATGGTAACGGCGTTTTACGACCTCATTACCGACTTTTACGAGTATGGATGGGGGCAGTCATTTCACTTCGCGCCGATGAAGGTGGGGGAGTCTTTCGAGGAAGCCATCGTCGGCCATGAATATTTTCTGGGCGAAGCCATTGGATTGAGGCCGGGCATGAAGGTGCTTGATGTCGGATGCGGCGTGGGCGGACCCCAGCGCTTTCTCGCAGGAAAGTTCGGCGCTTCGATCGTGGGCCTAAACATCAACGAATATCAGCTCGGGAAGTGCTCTGTGTATAACAGCAAGGCTGGCCTGGACCATCTCTGCAGCGTCCTGCACGGCGATTTCCTGAATATACCGGCGGAAGACGGGAGTTTCGACGCGGCTTACCATATCGAGGCAATGCCTCATGCACCGGATAAAACCGCCGCTTATGCCGAAATATTCCGCGTATTGCGCCCCGGTGCGGTCTTCGCAGGCTACGACTGGTGCATGACTCCGCTTTACGACGGCGCGAACCCCGAGCATCGGGAACTCAAGACAGGAATCGAATACGGCAACGCTCTTCCGGAAATCGCTTCATTCACGGAGGTAAACGACAGCCTGCGGTCGGTCGGTTTCGAACTTGTCGAGGCGCATGACCGCGCCTTGGACGCCAACCCCAAGACGCCGTGGTATCAATCGCTTGAAGGCAATGGCCTGAAGCTCAGGAGTTTCCCGAGAACGTCCCTTGGCCGCAGAGTCACCTCGGCGGCCCTGCGCGTTCTGGAAAGCGTACGCGCCGTACCCAGGGGATCGTTCGAGGTGCAGAAGATTCTCAATATCGCGGCCGACAGCTGCGTGGCCTCAGGACGTCTTGGGATTTTTACGCCCATGTACTACCACAAGGCGCGCAAACCGGGGTGACACGTACGGTAATAGAGTCCGATGCAAACACTATGCGGGCCTGCGGTGACCGTGTCGGCAAGCCGCCAGCCGCGGTACTATTCCTTCTCCACCGTGTGCCGCTCGATGTCAAGCGGCACTTCCAGATCTATATGGAATCAAGGTAAAATCATACAATCAAGCCGTTGCTTGATCATGTCTCCATACACCAGATTTGACTATATCTCCGGTTTTGTTTATATCCATTAGCAGGAGAAACCAATGATTAAGTCTTCAATCTCGCGCACAATGCTTGCGCTCCTTGGGAGCTTTCTTGCAATTTGTTTCTGGCCGGCTGAGTCGCATTCCGATCTTCTGAGTGGTACCGCTGAGGAAGTGGGTCTCAAGGTTGCAACCGAAGCTCGTGAGAACCAGAAGGGTTTCGGCAATTTCACCGCGAACCTGACCATGACGCTACGTAACAAGCAGGGGCAGGAAAGCCAGCGTTCACTTCGCCTCAAACTCATCGAAATCCCGGAGGACGGGGATCGAACTCTGTTTGTGTTTGACCACCCGAAGGATGTCAAAGGGACCGCCTTTCTCGTCCACGCCCACAAGGATGGGCCAGACCAACAGTGGCTCTATCTTCCAGCCCTGAAACGGGTGAAGGGCATCAGCGCCTCAAAACAATCCGGCTCTTTCATGGGCAGTGAGTTCTCCTACGAGGACATGGGAGCAGTTGAGGTTGGGAAATTTACTCACCGGTTCCTTCGTGAAGAGCCCTGCGGTGATCTCAAGTGCTTGGTTCTGGAACGTATCCCGAAAAGTGAGGATTCCGGGTACTCACGCCAGCTGGTTTGGCTCGACCGCGAGGAACTTCGAACAATTCAGGTCCACTACTTCGATCGCAGGAATGAGCACCTCAAGACGATGGTCGTGGAGGGCTATGCAAAATACCTTGATCGATTTTGGCGGAGCAGCACTATAACGATGACAAACCTTCTGACGGGCAAGAGTACCGTGCTGCTATGGTCAGACTACAAGTTCGGGACCGATCTCGACGCCAAGGACTTTACCAAAACAGCGCTAAAGCGGATACGGTAGAGAGAATTTCTTGACTGCCCTGTCCGGTTTGTTGCCCGCCGGAGTGACTGCAGCTGAAGTTGGGCGAATATACCACTAGACGAACGGAGAGTTTCCGTAAGTTGGATTCAGCAAGCCCATGAAAAACAGCGGAATACCGATGCCCTCGACCCTTCCTACAACCGATGACCCAGGATCTGGGGGCGTAGCCCTTGGTCCTGAGCGCAAGTCAAATTCCCTGTTTTGGCAATAATGAAATTGCTGAGAGATATAGAATCACGGCTGGGCAACTGGGCCATCACGCTTCGGTGGCCGATCATCGTCGTCGCCATTGTCTTGACCGGGATTGCAACAAGCGGCACGTTGTTGCTTGAGTTCTCGACTGACCACCGCGTCTACTTTTCCAAAAACAACCCTCAGCTCTTGGCATACCAGGAGATGGAGGACACGTACGGCAAGAGGGACAACGTTTTTTTCGCCATCGCGCCGGAGGATCGAGACGCCACATCGGCTCTCGCCCTTGAAGCCACTGCGTGGCTCACCGAACAGGCTTGGCAGGTCCCATTCGCGAGCCGCGTCGATTCCATTACCAACTTTCAGCATACCACAGCCGCTGGCGACGAGATACTTGTGCGTGAACTGGTGGACGGGAATACCTACAGTGATGCCGAAGAGCGGTCACGGATTCGCGAAATCGCCCTGGCGGAACCGGCCCTTGCGGGGCGCCTGCTGGCACGCGACGGCGGTGTTTCGGGAATAAACGTCACATTGCAGTTGCCGGGTGAGGACCAGATGCGCGAAGGTGCGGAGGTTACTGAGCACTCACGGAAACTTGCGAATGAGTTTCGGGAGCGTTTCCCCGGCATTGATTTGCTGTTGGCTGGAATGGTGGTTTTTAACCAGGCCTTTATGGAAGCGTCGCTGGACGATCTTCGGACGCTCATCCCGGTGAGTTTCTTGGCAATGGCGTTCATGCTTCTGTTGCTGACGCGGGGATTTTCAGGAACGTTCGCAATAATGCTAGTCGTGACGATGTCGGTAATGACCGCTGTGGGCCTCGGGGGCTGGGTAGGACTTCCAATGACATCGCCTTCTGCGGTCGCCCCGGTTGTCATACTGACGGTAGCTATTGCCAGCTGCGTCCACATCTATTCCACTTTTATCAACTACATGCATGATGCGGCGTCCGGCACGTCTGAGAATCGCGGCAGCAGGACCAAGCAGGATGCGATCGTCGAGTCGATTCGGGTGAATCTTCAGCCGGTCTTCCTGTCGAGCCTGACCACCACGCTCGGCTTTTTGAGCTTGAACTTCTCCGATTCGCCCCCTTTTCGTCATTTAGGCATCTTCGTTGCATTTGGGGTCGGTGCAGCGTTCGTGCTTTCCATAACTTTTCTGCCAGCGTTGCTCTCGCTGTTGCCGGTTCGGGTACGTGCATCCCTGCCTCGAGAGAATTCTGTAATAGAAATGTTCGGCAAGTTCGTTGTACGCCGAAGCCGGCAATTGCTCTGGGGTTCCGGGCTAATCGTGGTAGTGCTTGTAGCATCGATTCCCCAGAACGAGCTAAACGATGTCTTCCTCCACTACTTTGACGAGAGCGTCGAATTCCGAAAAGACTCCGACTTCATCGTGAACAACCTCACCGGTTTGTATGCCATGGAGTACTCGCTCCCATCGTACTCCCAAGGTGGGATCAGCGACCCGGCGTATCTCTCCGATGTCGAAGCGTTTGCCGAGTGGTACAGGGGACAACCTGAAACCATACACGTAAATGTCATCACCGATACCTTCCGACGGCTAAACAAGAGCATGAACGGAGACGATCCCGCCTATTACCGGTTACCGACAAACCGGGAGCTTGCTGCGCAGTACCTGCTTCTCTACGAGATCTCTCTACCCTATGGTTTTGATCTCAACAATCAGATCGACGTCGACAAGTCATCCACCCGGATGGTAGTGAGAACGCAGACGCTCTCATCAAACGAAGTGATCGCGCTTGATCAGCGCGCACAGCAATGGCTCGCAGGCTACGCGCCAAATATTGCCGGTACGGTGAGCTCCGGCACCACGTTGATGTTTGCCAATCTCGGCCGCCGAAATATCATCTCTATGCTCGCTGGAACCACACTCGCCCTCGTTGGAATTTCCTTCGTTCTCATCTTCGCATTGCGATCATGGCGACTCGGAATCATGAGCATGGTCCCAAACCTGATTCCCGGGGCATTGGGCTTCGGTATATGGGGTTTGACAGTCGGACAAGTGGGAGTATCGCTTTCAATGGTAACGGCCATGACGTTGGGTATTGTGGTCGACGATACTGTCCACTTTCTCAGCAGGTACCAGCGGACCCGACGCGAACTCGGTTCCACCTCTGCTGACGCGGTACTGACTGCCTTCCGAACCGTGGGTCAGGCACTGCTTACGACCTCGCTTGTGCTTGTGGCAGGCTTTGTCGTGGTGAGTTTTTCCAGTTTCGAACTCAATTCAGCGATGGGCAAGCTCACAGCGCTTGTAATCGCTTTGGCCCTAATAGCCGATTTCCTTCTCCTGCCGCCGCTTCTCGTGAAGTTCGACGTGAATGGACGTCCCGTCTTCTCTGAGAGGCGGTTATCAGGGTGAGAATGAATCAGGTGTTTTTGCCTTTTAAAGAGGGGTGAATTAGAATTTCTGCATACCCAAATACTAAAAAGGGAATCGCACACCATGCTCGCTTCGTCTCTTACGCAAGAGCAGCGTCTAATTAAGAATCTGGCCTCAGAGTTTGCCGAGAAAGAAATCAGACCGGCTGCCTCTGAAATTGACAAAACCAGCGCTTTTCCCGCGGAAATCGTGGAAAAACTGTTCGGTCTGGGCTTCATGGGCCATTTCATTGAAGAGCGCTACGGCGGAAGCGGCCTCGATTGCCTGTCATATGTGATTGCCCTTGAGGAGATATCCAGGGCCTGCGCTTCAACCGGGACGATAGTTATGGCCCATAATTCCCTTGCGTGTGCCCCGATCATTGATTTCGGCACCGAGGAGCAGAAGGAAGAATTTCTGCCGCGGATGTGCCGGGGTGCCGTAGGGTGCTTCGCTCTTAGCGAACCCGAGTCAGGTTCGGATGCGGCAGGCATAAAGGCAAGCGCCGTGAGAAAAGGCGGGGCTTACATTCTTAACGGAACGAAAAGCTGGGTTACAAACGGTCGCGAGGCGAAAGTCGCCGTGGTTTTCGCGAAGACCGATAAAACGAAACGAAGCGGTGGGATAACGGCGTTTATCATTGATCTTGACGCCCCGGGAATCTCTCTTGGAAAATCGGAAAGCAAGCTTGGAATAAAGGGAACGAGTACCTCTCAGATTGTTTTTGAGAACTGCGAGGTGCCGGCAAGCCGAGTCCTCGGCAAAGAGGGAGAGGGCTTTAAGGTCGCCATGAAAACGCTTGATGCGGGAAGAATAGGGGTCGCGGCCCAGGCCGTGGGTATAGCCCAAGCGGTCCTTGACTCTTCAACGCGGTATTCTCAGGAAAGGGAGGCTTTCGGCAGGAGAATCTCGGATTTTCAGGGGATACAGTTCATGCTTGCCGACATGGCGACCAGGATCGAGGCCTCGAGGCTGCTTACCTGCAAGGCGGCCTTGATGAAGGATCGCGGAGAAAAATACGCCAAGCACTCCTCCATGGCCAAGCTCTACGCTTCGGAAACCGCCATGTGGGTGGCGACCAAGGGAATTCAGGTGCACGGAGGAAACGGATATACGACCGATTATCCGGTGGAACGCCACTTCCGCGACGCCAAGATAACGGAGATATATGAAGGAACCTCTGAGATACAGAGGATCATCATTGCCAGGCAGGTTCTTTCCGAGTCACTCTAGGGTGGTATAATTCAAGGTTCATAATCAGTTATAAGCCGGGGGAAAAGCATGTCCGAGTCAAATATAAACACTGTGGGTATCGTGGGGGCTGGCACTATGGGTTCGGGGATAGCTGAGCTCGTCGCCTCAGCGGGGAAAAACGTCGTTCTTTTGGATATTGAAAAAAATATTGCGGAGGGTGCGGTTGCAAGAATAGAAAAGAGCCTCGGCAGACTGGCGCGAAGAGGCAAAATCGACAATGAGCAGGCCACCCTGATAGTCTCGAGGATTCAGCCGACCGGAGACTACGGGGATTTCCGCGGCGCGGATATGGTGATTGAGGCGGCAAGTGAGGATATGGACCTGAAAAAGACGGTTTTCGCCAAGATCGAGGAGAACACCGTAGAAGACGCAATTATCGCCACAAACACTTCGACCCTGTCAGTTACCGAGCTTGCCATGGGCACCTCTAGGCCCGAAAAAGTTGTTGGAATCCATTTTTTTAATCCCGCTCCGATAATGAAGCTGGTTGAGGTGATCAATACCGCGAAGACATCCCCCGAGACCCTCGAGCAGGCGATGGAATTCGCACGAAGCCTAGATAAATATCCTGTTGAGGCGAAAGACAGGTCGGGATTCATTGTAAACAGGATTCTGCTGCCGATGATAAACGAGGCGATCTTCGTGCTTGATGAAGGCACTGCTGCTGCGGCAGAGATTGATAACGCCATGAAACTGGGAGCGAATCATCCCATAGGGCCTCTTGCGCTTGCGGATCTTATAGGGCTTGACGTTACCCTGAGCGTGCTTGACGTTCTTTACACAGAGCACGGAGACCCGAAGTTCAGACCCGCTCCGCTGCTTAAGGAAATGGTAAGGGCGGGCCATCTGGGCAGAAAAACGGGAAAAGGTTTTTTTGAATACGGAAGAAGATAAGGGAGGCATAAATGTACAAGGATCTTTTGTTTGAAAGTATTGATGACGGCGTGGGAGTGTTAACGATTAATAAAGAGAGGTCTATGAATGTCCTCAATGGCGACACCCTAGGGCAGCTCAAAGACTTCGTGACTGAAAAGCTGCCCGCTGAGAATCTTAAGGTGCTGGTTGTTACCGGAGCCGGAAGAAAGGCTTTCGTTGCGGGGGCAGACGTAAGGCAGATGAGTCAAATGACGGCGGACGACTTCAAAGATTACTGTGCCTTGGGAAGAGGAGCTTTTGACTATCTGGAGCAGGCCCCTTTTGCGGTTATAGCCGCGATAAACGGATATGCGTTGGGAGGAGGGCTTGAACTTGCGCTTGCATGCGATATAAGAGTCGCCTCCGAAAATGCCCGAGTGGGTTTTCCCGAGACCAAGCTTGGTCTCTTTCCCTGCTGGGGGGGAACCCAGAGATCAACCAAGCTTATAGGGCCCGGAAAGACCAAGAAACTGATTTTTACCGGGGAGATGGTTACCGCTTCTGAAGCGCTTGCTCTCGGGCTTGTGGATAAGGTAGTGGAGAAGGAAGAACTTATGGACGAGGTTATGAAAATAGCCGGGCAGATCGCGCGCAACAGCCCTCTTGCTGTCAGCTATGCCAAAAAAGCGATAAACCAGGGATGCGAGACGGGACTTTCCGAAGGACTTGCGTACGAGATGGAAACGGGATTTCAGTGCTTTGATTCCTATGACCGGGTTGAGGGAATGAGCGCGTTTGTTGAGAAGAGGACGGCTGAGTTCAAAGGAGAGTAGCAATGGAAAAAGTTGTTCTTTCAGAACCACTTAGAACCGCGATAGGGACGTTCGGAGGAACGCTTAAGGATATCTCCGCAGTCGATCTCGGGACGGCGGTTGTCAAGGAGATTATAAACAGGGCGTCCCTGCCGCCCGAACAGGTGGATGACTGCATAATGGGCAACATACTGGGAGCGGGACAAGGACAGAATCCGGCTAGGCAGGTATCGATTAATTCCGGATTAAAAGCTGAGACTCCCGCGATTACTGTTAACAGGGTCTGTGGTTCGGGCCTTCAGTCCGTCGTAAATGCCGCACAGGCCATAAAGTCCGGCGACTGCGGATGCGTTGTGGCGGGAGGGATGGAAAGCATGAGCGTGGCTCCATTCTATCTTCGGAAAGCCAGGTGGGGATACAAGATGTCAACACCTTCCGATGAGCTTGTGGACGGAATCCTGTGTGACGGGCTCATGGATGCGTTTAACGATTACCACATGGGCGTTACGGCGGAGAACCTTGCGGAGAAATATGAAATATCAAGGGAGCGCCAGGACGAGTTCGCTTATTCAAGTCAGATGAAGGCCAAAGCCGCGATGGAGAACGGGAAATTCGCCTCCCAGATAGTCCCGGTGTCTGTTCCCGGGCGAAGGGGCAGTTCCATTCAGTTTGACACTGACGAGCATCCGAGGCTGGATGTTACGCTTGAGAATATCTCGAAGTTAAGACCGGCTTTCAAGAAAGATGGCACGGTAACCGCGGCAAACTCATCGGGCATTAACGACGGAGCCGCTGCCTTGATCGTCACGTCTGAGAGCAAAGCGGAAAAACTGGGTCTGAATCCGCTTGCGTCGATTAAATCCTATGCAATTTCCGGTGTTGACCCTGCGATTATGGGGATCGGTCCGGTTCCCGCCATGCGCATGGCTCTTGACAAAGCCGGGCTCGGAATCGACGATATCGATCTGGTTGAACTCAACGAGGCCTTCGCGGCGCAGTCCCTCGCCGTACTGAGCGATTTTCCCATCGCGGAGGAAAAACTGAACATAAACGGCGGAGCCATAGCGCTCGGGCACCCCGTGGGGGCCACGGGAGCGGTACTGCTCGTGAAACTTCTTCATGAATTTGAAAACGTCCGCCCCGGTGGATATGGAATGGTTTCCCTGTGCATGGGGGGCGGCATGGGTATAGCAATGATTGTCGAAAAGATGTAAACTCAGACGTAACCGGTGGCTGTCTGGGGGAGCGGATTGCCTTAACCAATAGCCTGATATGAGTGAGAAAGCAAAAGTAGAAATCATGGATGACGGCCCCCTGATCGTAAGCGGCCTCAAGTCGCTTGAAGACGGGGAAGGGCGTGAACTTGCGATAAAAAAGAAAATCGCTCTTTGCCGCTGCGGGGCTTCTGGGAACAAGCCGTTTTGCGACGGTTCGCACAGGGGAGCGGGTTTTAAAAGCAGTCTTTCTCCCGGCGAGTCTTCTGTACCCGTCAAGGAGGGGGATATGGTGATAAGATCGCTTAAAAACGGCCCCTACGAGGTTTGCGGAGATATCGAGCTTTGCGTTGAGGATGATTCGGAGCTCTCGGGAGACGACCCCTACTATCTTTGCCGCTGCGGGGCTTCTGAGAACAAGCCGTTTTGCGACGGTTCGCACAAGCGGATCGGTTTCACCGACAAATAACTTGAAAACTTAGGAGAAGATAACAAATGGTTAAGACTCTATCGACTATGATTCCATTGGGGAGCGAGGCTCCCGACTTCCGGTTGCCGGATGTGGTAAGCGGCAGCGAATTGTCGCTGGGTGATCTCAAGTCTGATGTGGCTACGGTGCTTATGTTCATATGCAATCACTGTCCTTACGTAAAGCACCTGCAGGATGGGCTGGTGGAAGTTGCCGATGAGTACATTCCCAAAGGAGTTTCCTTCATAGCGATAAATTCGAACGACGTTGAGAACTACCCTGACGATTCTCCCGAGAGAATGAAAGAAGTCGCGAAAGAAAAGGGGTACTCGTTTCCCTACCTATTTGATGAAACCCAGGAAATTGCCAAGGTTTACGACGCTGCCTGTACCCCCGACTTTTTCGTTTACGACCGGGACCTGAAATGCGTTTACAGGGGACAGTTTGACGACTCAAGGCCCGGAAACGGAAAACCGGTTACTGGAAAGGATATGCGTATGGCGCTCGACTCCATTGTAGCGGGCCAGGCAATTGAGTGGGAGCAGATTCCGAGCATCGGGTGCAACATAAAATGGAAATAGTGCGGTTCTCCCCGCCGCGTGGAACCGCCCCCGGGGAAAAAGCGGACTATTTCAGGACCGCCACTTGGAATTCCATCCTCTCGTTTAGTGGATTTCATCGCACGCAACCATGAAACCGAAGGCCGACAAAGACGGACCCCCGGAGTCCGGAGATTTTATAAGGGCCAGGATAAGAAGCGATCTTCAATCCGACATCGCAAAGCCCGTTACCCGTTTTCCGCCCGAGCCCAACGGCTATCTCCATATAGGTCATGCGAAATCCATATGTCTTAACTTCGGTATAGCTGAGGAATTCGGGGGAACATGCAACCTGCGCTTTGACGACACCAATCCCTCAAAGGAAGACGTAAGATATGAAGAGGCCATCAGGGAAGACGTCAGGTGGCTCGGGTTTGACTGGGAAGACAGGGTCTATTACGCCTCTGATTATTTCGAGCAGCTCTATGAATACGCCCTTAGGTTGATAAGCGAGGGGAAGGCCTACGTGGACGACCTGAGTGCCGAGGAAATAAGAAAATACCGGGGAACGCTTTCAGAACCCGGCAGGGAGAGCCCTTCAAGGGAGAGATCGGTTGAGGAGAACCTGAAGCTTTTCCGGGCGATGAGAGACGGGGATTTCGACGATGGACAGTACGTGCTCCGGGCGAAGATAGACATGGCTTCGGGCAATATGAACATGCGCGACCCGGTTATGTACCGGATAATGAAAAAGTCTCACGCCCGTACCGGGAATTCCTGGTCCATTTATCCGATGTATGACTGGGCCCACGGGCAAAGCGACTCCATTGAGGGCATAACCCATTCGCTCTGCACCCTTGAGTTTGAGGACCACCGGCCTCTTTACGACTGGTTTATTGCCCAGCTTGGCATATATCATTCCCGTCAGATCGAGTTTGCGCGGCTCAACCTCAGCTACACGATTCTCAGCAAGAGAAATCTCATGAAGCTGGTTTCCGAGGGGTATGTGAGCGGGTGGGATGACCCCAGGATGCCCACCATCTCGGGATTGCGCAGGAGAGGATACACGCCTGAGTCGATAAGGGATTTCTGCCGGAAAATAGGCATCACGAAACAGGACAGCGTTATAGACATGCAACTTCTCGAACACAGCGTAAGAGAGGATCTCAACAAACGGGCACAGAGGGTTATGGCGGTGCTTGATCCGTTGAAAGTGGTGATAGTTAACTATCCCGAGGGTGCGGAAGAGGAACTCGATGCGGTAAACAACCCGGAAGATCCCTCCATGGGAAAAAGGAAAGTGCCGTTTTCAAAAGAGCTTTTCATTGAAAGGGATGATTTTATGGAGAATCCTCCTAAAAAGTTCTACAGGCTCTCCCCGGGTTCCGAGGTGCGTCTGCGCTACGCCTACATAGTGAGGTGCGTGGGCTTTGAGCGCCACCCGGAGACCGGAGAGGTGACCGAGGTTCACTGCGAATACGATCCAGATACAAGAGGCGGGACCGCTCCCGACGGGAGGAAGGTAAGGGGTACCATACACTGGGTGTGTGCGAAAAGTGCTTCAACGGTGACCGTAAGGCTCTACGACAGACTTTTTACCGTTCCCGCCCCCATGGCCGACAAGCAAAGAGAGTTTACCGAGTTTCTCAATCCGGAGTCCCTCCGTATAATTGAGGACTGCGCGGCCGAACCGCTGCTTGGAGACTGTTCCGGGGAAATTAACTACCAGTTTGAAAGAAAGGGGTACTTTATCCTTGATTCCGCGGATTCAGCGCCCGGGGCGCCTGTTTTTAACAGGACGGTTTCCCTCAGGGATTCGTGGGGCCGCCGCTCGGAGGGCAAAAGGGCCTGATTTCGGCGCTCAGGCGAATTGAGAAACATTATGAGTTGGGAAATTGAAAGAATTGGTGACGTCGCAGTTGTACGCATGAACTCAAACCCGATGAACGTCATGGGAGAGGGCTTCTTCAGTGATCTTGACGAGGCTTTCGTGACGCTTGAAAGCGATCACGCGGAAAGTCCCGTGGTGCTTACTTCTTCTCAGAGGGCTTTTTCCGCGGGCCTTGATCTTAAGTACCATCTTTCGCTTTTTACCACTGGGGACGAAGAGGAAATCTGGCAGTGGTACAAGCGTTTTCGCGGGGTCTTGCTTCGGGTTTTTACTTACGAAAAACCGGTCGTGGCAGCAGTAAACGGTCACGCGATAGCGGGTGGACTTATACTGGCGCTTTGCTGCGATTACAGGGTATGCGTTGATTCAGGGGCAAGGTTCGGTCTTAACGAAATCACCATAGGTTTTCCCATTCCTTCGGCGATAGCCCAGATTGTGCTTTACTCTCTGGGTACGGCAATCGCACAGCAGGTCATGACAACAGGGTTCCTTTACGAACCCCGCGACGCCGTCAGACTCGGTTTTTTCGATGAAAGCCGCGAAACCGAAAGGCTTCTTTCCCACTGTGTTGAGTTCGCGGGACAGTACGGTCCGTCGCTTATTCCCGGCTACGCTTTTTCTAAAAGGGCCCTTCGCCGCGAGGTCGTGGCGAACATAGAGGGAGTCTGCGTCGAGGTTGACCGGGAACTTCCGCAGATTCTGCGCAGCCCGGAGGTTTTGGAGAGTCTCGGGGCTCTTGTTGAAGCTCTGGGGAAAAAGAGAAAATGATAATCTTGCGGGAAGAGCTTTGAAAGAGATAACCATAAGGAAAGCTGCCGGCGACGATGCGGAGGCGATGGCCCTGATACTGAGAGAGATTGGCTGGTCTGAGAGAAGGAACTCCCTTCCGCTTGAGGATGTATCGTCTCCGATTCGGGATCTCATACTTCAAGCCGGCGAAGACCCGGAAGGGCACACAATGTACGTGGCCTGTGATTCCGGGGGCAGGGTCCTCGGGTTCACCACCGTCCACTGGGTACCGTTTGTTATGCTCGGAAGTTATGAGGGTTATGTCTCGGACCTGTTCGTAAGTCCCTCGGCAAGCGGCATGGGAGCGGGAAGCCGCCTTATCGAGGCGGTGATGGAAGAGGGTAGAAAAAGGGATGTTTACCGTCTGATGGTGACCAACGGCAAGGACAAACCATCGTATCTGCAGGGCTTTTACAGAAAAAAAGGGTGGACGGAACGGCCGAAGGTCGCTAACTTTACCTACTACTACAAGGAACCTTGGTCGTAGCCCTGTAGGCGGAAGCCATCAAAAACCAGGGAAGGGATCTTAACTGAAAATGCCGGAAAAACAGGAAGAAGCAATTCTGCTGGTGCACTCCCCGGACCGTCCCGGTCTTGTTAACGCGGTCACCAACTTTATATTCGAATACGGGGGTAATATCCACGCGCTGCAGCATTGTGTTGATCCGGCCGACATGGTGACCTTTATCCGGGCCAAGTGGGGGATGGACGGCTTTACTCTCTGCCGCGAGGAAACAGAAGAGATTTTCCGCGAGAAAGTAGCGAAGAAACTCGACATGAAATTCGAGGTTTTCTTTACGGGAGACGTCCCGCGCATGGCAGTTTTCGTTTCCAAGCTTCCCCACTGCCTCTCGGACATAATTTACAGGCTCCGCGCGAGGGAATGGAACGTCGAGATGCCTCTTGTGATAAGCAATCATCCGGACCTCAGGGATGTGGCAGGTCTTCATGGAGCGGACTTCTACGTGTTCGAGAACGTTCGGGACAACAAGGAAGAAGTGGAGGCAAAGCAGCTTGAGCTTCTTCGCAACTACAATGTGGATTTCATAGTGCTTGCAAGGTATATGCAGATTTTTACCGGGAATTTTGTATCGCATTACCCCAACAGAATGATCAATATCCACCACTCGTTTCTTCCGGCCTTTCCTGGTGCGCGTCCTTATCACTCCGCGTATGAAAGGGGGGTTAAGGTGGTCGGAGCAACCTGTCATTACGTGACCGACAAGCTCGATTCGGGACCCATAATAGAGCAGGATGTCATAAAGGTTAACTATGATGATTCGATAGACGACCTCAAGAGAAAGGGGCAGGATCTTGAGAAACTGGTTCTTTCAAACGCGATCTGGTCCCATATAAACCGGGAGATTTTAATTTACAAAAACAGGACAATCGTATTCAATAAGTAGGGGGAGTTCTTGCGGCTCCCTGCGGGTGGGTGAGAAATGAAGTTCAAAGGCACAAACGATTACATAGCTACAGAAGACTTGGCCGTGGCAGTTAACGCGGCCATTACGCTTGAGCGTCCGCTCCTTGTTAAGGGCGAACCGGGAACAGGCAAAACCATGCTTGCATTTGAAGTCGCAAAAGCCCTTGGAAAGTCGCTTATAACCTGGCACATAAAGTCCACCACAACTGCGCAGCAGGGCCTCTACGAATACGACGCCGTTGCCAGACTTCGCGACTCTCAGCTCGGAGACGAGAGGGTGAACGATATCTCGAACTACATAAAGAAAGGAAAGCTCTGGGAGGCTTTTGATAGTCCTGAGCAGATAGTGCTTCTGATTGACGAGATAGACAAGGCGGACATAGAGTTTCCGAACGATCTTCTTTTGGAACTCGACAGGATGGAGTTTTACTGCTACGAACTCAAAAAAACCGTAAGGGCGGTTAAGAGAGTCTTAGTGATAATTACCTCAAATAACGAAAAGGAGCTTCCGGACGCTTTTTTAAGAAGATGCTTTTTTCACTACATAGCTTTTCCCGACCGTAAGACTCTTGAGAAAATAGTTAAAGTGCATTACCCCGATCTTGAGCGCAAGCTCATGGATAACGCGCTCACCCTCTTTTATTCCGTAAGGGAAATCGACGGTCTTAAGAAAAAACCCTCCACGAGTGAACTTATAGACTGGATAAAACTGCTTGCGGCCGACCGCATGGCTGCGGGGGAACTGCCGGGAGTGGATCTTGAGGAGAGCCTTCCGCCTTACTCGGGTGCGCTTATCAAGAACGAAGCGGACTACGAGATGCTTGAGGTGATGAGGCGAAGATTCAGAAGGTAGGGGGATAAGTTCATGTTTCTTGATTTTTTCCTGCTGCTTAAAAACGACGGATTTCCCGTCACCTTAAAAGAGTATCTTGCTTTTCTCGAAGCCCTTGACCGTGACGTGATCGGTCATAATCCGACCGATTTTTACTATCTAAGCCGCTGCGTAATGGTGAAGGACGAGCGGCACCTCGACAGGTTCGACAGGCTCTTTTCCGCTTACTTCAAGGGGGCTCAGCTTGCCGATACCGAGCAGTTCATGCAGATTCCGCTTGAGTGGCTGCGTAAAAACTTCGAGAATGTCCTCTCCGAAGAGGATAAGAAGATGATCCGTTCCATGGGCGGGCTTGAAGAACTGATGGAGAGGTTGAGGGAGATTTTCGAGAAACAGAAAAAACGCCATCAGGGCGGAAACAGGTGGATAGGCACGGGTGGCACTTCTCCCTACGGGGCGTACGGTTACAATCCCGCCGGTGTTCGCATAGGGCAGGACGGAGGCAGGCAGAGGCGGGCCGTCAAGGTATGGGACAAAAGGGAGTTCCGCGATCTTGACGATTCGGTGGAATTAAACGTGAGGAACATGAAGATGGCTCTGAGGAAGCTCAGGGTTCTCACGAGAGAGGGGGTGGGGGAGGAGCTTGACATCGACAGGACGATCGACAGAACTTCAAAAAATGCAGGGCTGCTTGACCTTGAATTTGCTCCCTCGCGCAAGAACAACGTCAAGGTTCTCATGTTCTTTGACGTAGGAGGTTCGATGGAAGACCATGTCGAACTTTGCTCAAGGCTTTTCTCCGCCGCCAGACATGAGTTCAAGCACCTTGAATTCTATTGTTTTCACAACTGCATATACGAGGCCGTATGGAAAGACAATGCAAGACGCTTCACCGAGAGGATTCCGACCTTCTCGCTGCTTAACAAATACAACGGCGATTACAAGTGCATTATAGTCGGTGACGCCTCCATGTCCCCGTGGGAACTTGTCTATCCCAACGGAAGCGTTGAACACAATAACGATGAGCCGGGATTCCTGTGGCTTAACAGGATAAAGGCTAAATATCCTTTTACAGTATGGCTTAACCCCGTGCCGCAGGATGAGTGGAGGTGGACTGAGAGCATAGGTATGCTGAATGACTTTTACGAAGGCAACATGTTTCCCCTTACGCTCTCGGGCATAAAGGACGCTATTCTTGCTCTTAAGCGGCGCCCCGGCCACCACGGTGCGTCGGGACTCACGGCGTGATGCGGGTATACACCGTTGACGCTTTTACCGACGGGCCGAATTCCGGGAATCCGGCCGCTGTTTGCCTCCTTGAAAAAGAAATACCGGATCGGATAAAACAGGAGATCGCTTCCCGGGCAAATCTCTCAGAGACGGCTTTTTTACTCAGGACAAAAGACCTTTTTGAACTCAGGTGGTTTACCCCCGAGATGGAAGTTGACCTTTGTGGACATGCCACCCTTGCAAGTGCCCATATCCTTTTTACTCTCGGCATTCTTTCTGCTACGGAAGACGCCGTGTTCTCCACAAGAAGCGGGATCCTTACCGCGAGGAGAAAAGGCAATTTCATAGAAATGGATTTTCCCTCGAAAGACCCCTGGGAAGTTAAGGGGCCGGAGGACCTGTTTATGGCGATTTCCTCTGTTCCTCTTTATGTGGGCAGAAACCGCTTTGATTATATCGCTGTCTATGAGAGCGAAGAGACGATAAGAAATGCTGTCCCGGAACTCGGCCACGTCAAGAGGCTTGATTCCAGGGGGCTTATAATAACGAGCGTCTCAAGTTCCCACCGCTATGATTTCGTATCGCGTTTTTTCGCGCCCGGTGCCGGTATAGATGAGGATCCGGTTACGGGATCTGCTCACTGCTGCCTTTGTCCTTTCTGGAGCCGCAGGCTCGGGAAAAAAGAGCTTACAGGCTACCAGGCGTCAGAAAGGGGCGGCATTGTTCATACAAGATTTTTTGAGAAAAGAGTCTTTTTGTCGGGAAAGGCAATTGTTTCGGGAAACTTTGAAATTAATCCTCCACTGTGACAGAACGCGGATGTGTTGCCTGCAAAGATTCACAAAACTTTTTTTTTCGGTAAAATTTAAAATCCCACGTTACAGGGGCGGCGTAGCCAAGAGGTAAGGCAACGGTCTGCAAAACCGTTATACCCCGGTTCGATTCCGGGCGCCGCCTCCAGTTCTGAACTCCGTTCAGCGTAATGCCCGGGTGGCGGAATTGGTAGACGCAAGGGACTTAAAATCCCTCGGGAGTATCTCCCGTGCCGGTTCGAGTCCGGCCCTGGGCACTTTTTTAACAAATCTCAAAGCAAATGTGTTAAAATACACAATATTAAGGAATAGGTAGTGCTAGTTACGGCAACCAGCTGATTTTGAGGAGGTTTTGAAGATGAATTTTAGAACTCGGCTTAATGCAGCTATTTTTGCATCTGTTTTCTTGTTTGCGCTGGTTTTTTCCCTGAATGTGGTTGCGCAGGAGGGACAAGATTCCGAGTCCAGCGGCCAGGATGAATCGAAAGAAAGTATCAGCACGGTGGAGGAGGGCAGCTACACGCTTCGGAGAATGCTTGTGACCGCCACCAAGCGCGTTCAGCTTGCCCAGGACGTACCTTTTTCCCTGAATGTTCAATCAGAAGAGGATATAAAGCGCCTTAACACTACTGACTTGGAGGATCTTTCCCGCAATGTTGCTGGACTCTCCATACAGAATCTCGGACCGGGCCAAAGCGTGGTTACCATCCGCGGCATTTCTTCCGGACAGATAGTGCGGGACCAGCCCGGCATAAAGGAGCAGGTTGGAGTCTATCTTGACGAAACCCCGATATCTTTGTCGCTTTTCACTCCTGATATAGATCTTTTCGACCTTAACCGTGTAGAGACCCTGAGAGGACCGCAGGGTACGCTCTTCGGATCTGGATCGATCGGCGGTACCGTCCGCTATATAACCAACCAGCCGCTTTTGGGCGTAAACGAGGTTAAAGTCGAGGTTGACGGAAATTATCTTGACGAAGGTTCTCTCGGGGGTCATCTGAAGACAGCCCTCAATGTTCCTTTAGGCGAAGATGCGGCTGTTCGCTTGGTTGTTTACGGTACTAGATACGGCGGTTTCATCGATGCGCACAAAGAAGGGGGCGCAGTGGATGAGGATGTAAACGACGGCACCCGCCAAGGCGGGCGTATTTCCCTTTTATGGGAGCCAACCGAAAACCTGTCCATCACCCCGCGAGTCGTATATCAAAACATTGATCTTGGAGGTTTCAACCGCGACGAGGTATTTAACCTTTTCGCAAACCCCTATACTGATCCCGAGATACGTACCCCGATCACTCTTGGGGAGAGGGAGCAGTTTTTGCTGCGTGACGAGGCCTTTGAAGATGAAACTTTGATTCTAGATGCGGTAGTGGAGTGGGAGATAGAAGATTTTTTTGATGTTACATACTCGGTGAGCTATATAAACCGCGACCTTTTGGTTAGCCGAGACGCAAGCGCGCTAACCGGCAGCGTAGGCGTGAACCCTATAGGTTTTCCGGATGAAGATATATTACTTCCATCAAATCTGCGTGACACTACCGATCTTGAACAGATGACCCATGAACTTCGCTTGAGTTCAAGCGATGATAGTGCGCTTCAGTGGCTTGCGGGTGTCTTTTACTCCGATGTGGAGCGTGACTATTCTCAGCGTTTACCGACGCCAGGATATGATTCACTACTTCCTTCAGCTGATCCACCTAATTTCCCTAGTGCAGTGGATTCACCTTATAATTCAGATTTGACATATGATTTAAGACAGGTCGCGCTTTTCGGTGAGGCGACTTACAAGCTGCTTGACCGTCTTGGCTTGACTGCGGGATTGCGCTGGTATGACTGGGAGGAGGATAAGACTTTCAAATCAGGCGGTCCTTTCTCCAATAGCGATGCTCAGGATCAAGACGTCACGGTTTCCTCCGACGGATTCACGCCACGCTTCATGGTGAGCTACGATGCTAACGATAATCTTACTGTGAATGCCCAGGTTTCCCGGGGATTTCGTCTCGGCGGAGTTAATGACCCGCTTAACCAACTGCTTTGCGAAGATGCCTATGACACTTTCCGGGGGTATCAGGAATTTGAAGACGAGACTCTCTGGAATTACGAGATTGGTTTTAAATCATCTTTCGAGAATGTTGTACTCAACGGCTCGGTTTTTTATACCGACATTGAGAATCTGGGCGTGAACGTTGATGCGGGACCCTGCTCTTCCAGGGTTACGATCAGCGTACCTGAATCTCACACTGCGGGAGCGGAACTTGAACTGTCTATCCAGCCGACAAGATCTTTGCTGCTCTCTTTTGCCGGAAGCTATTTAGAAGCAGAGTTCGATTCCACTATCAGGACATCAGGTGGGGATGTGGTTGAGGGAATAGAGGATGGTAACCGCATACCTTCTGTTCCAGATTGGCAGCTCTCGGGTTCCGCCACTTACACTTTGCCAGGTCTTCTGAGTGCTACGGAAAGCTATCTTTCGGCTTCATGGCAGTTTGTAGGAGACAGCATCACGCAGTCAGGCGATCAGATACCTGGAAGAGGAACCTTCACGCATAATCTTGCGTATTCAGGTATCCCTGCCGACCAGACTACGGAGGTCGATCTACTGCTTGATTCATACCACCTGTTTAATCTTTCAGCGGGTTTGGTATATGACAAGATAGAATTCACAGCCTACGTAAAGAATATTACGGATGAAAACGTGAGACTTTCGTTTGACCGCGAGCGGGGAGGACGGGCCCGTCTTGCCTACAGAGTGGGTCAGCCCCGTACTTTCGGTGTGGTTACGCGTATGCGCTTCTGATGAAAGAATGGGGGAGGCGTGTTAAGGTTCATCTTTCTTGCTAAAAAGTGAGACTCTTACCTTGCAATTACGGTATCCAATGCCGTAATTGCAAGGATGATTGCTGAGAATATGCAAATCAGATTTAGAGCAACTTGCATATTTCCGGTTTACAAATGGCGCCCGAAATCTTAAATGCGAGCACAGCCTAGTTCTTAGTGAATCGGGTTTTAACGGGGTTGGTTCGGGGGTTTCTTCCGCCAAGGCAGATCAGCGTGGGTCACCGGTTTTAGCCTTCACTCAGTGAAGTACTCTTTTTCTTCTCTCTTCCCCTGTAATGTCCTCGGAATCGTCATCGTAATAAAGGTAGTTCACCTCTTCGAAGAGCTCGTCGAACTCATCCGCAAATTCATCCTCAAGCCCATCATCTTCGTCAAACATGTCGGAGATGTCTAACGGGTAGAAGTCTTCATCATCTTTTTTGATAAATTTGAGCATGATTGCCTCCGGCGGGAAAAATTTTCAACCAAAAGCTACACCCCGGTTATCAAAAGTCAACATTTCAAGGTTAAGTTTTGGTTAAGTGACACAATTACTCTTATTCGTGATCTTTCCATCAAAGCGGTTTTAAAAGAAAAGAGATGTTCTCAAGGACGAAATCGGGTTTTACTGCATTGTCCTCGAGATCGGTTTTCTTAGCAACTCCGGTCATTACAAGCGCCGTGCTATACCCCGCTTTTTCCCCTCCGACAATGTCGGTTCGGAGACTGTCCCCGACCAGAAGGGTCTTTTTCGTGGGCGCCACTCCGCTTTTCTCCAGAATATCGAACATGTATTTCTCGGGTTTTCCGGCCGTGACCGCTTTCTTCCCCGAGGCGACTTCCACCGATGCGAGGAGGGCACCTGTCGCGGGGGCCTGACCGTCTTCGCAGGGGTAGAAGAAATCTCCGTTTGTGCCGATGAAGTCCGCCCCGTTTCCGATCGCTATGGAAGCGGTCTTTATCTCCTCAAGATTAAATTCTGGGTGGCTTCCTATCACCACTAGGTCCGCGCCGAGAGAATCATCTCCTGAAACCTCGACCAGTCCCGTTTTCCTGACCTCGTTCTTCAGATAATTGCTCCCAGCTATGAAGACCGTCTTCCATTTCTCTGAGAAAAGGCTCTCCTCTATCAAAGAAGCGGTTGCCATGGGAGAGGTTACGAACTCGCTAGCGTGCGAGTGAATTCCGAGTCCTCTGAGTTTTTCGGCGTAATCCGAAGGAGAGCGCGAAGGGTTGTTGGTTATGAAGCGTATCTCCTTTTTGTTCGTTCTTAATGCTTCTAACACCCCGGGCGAGTTGCCGATGGCCGTCTCGCCGGAATATATGACCCCGTCTAGGTCAAAGACAAAATGATCAAACGAATTTTGAAAATCCATAACAGGGGCCGGGAATTTTACGGGGAGGCTGTTTTATCCCCAGATATTCTTTTTAAGTTCTTCCTGAAGATTGGAGTCGTAGTTAGACCTCGTTATCCTGATCAGTTTGTTTTCCCTGTCTTCAAAAAACTCAACTCCCATGAAGGAAAGCACGTCAAATGCAGCCCTTTTGTACCCTTCGTAAAACTCTTCTATTTCTCCGGAAGCCCTGACGGTCTTTGAATCGAGGTAAAGGGCTATAGCTGCGATTTCATTTTTTATCTCGGGGGCTATTTCGATCTGAAACCCCTCAAGTTCGCCCTGAAGGAGATGATTTGTGTACATCTCGATTACAGCGTCAAGTGTGTATGCGTCCATTTAAGCGTCCTCTCTAGCGTATTCTAACCGTTTTTACTAAGAAGTTCACTTGCCACTATTATGTTGTCTTTTCCCGCCTTGGCAGCGAGCTGCACCGCTTCTTTGAGGGTGGTTTTTTCCTCAACGGTGCCGAGTTTTAGAAGCATTGGCAGGTTTACCCCTGAAATCACCTCCATTTCGCCGCTTTCAAGAAACATCAGGCTTATGTTGGAGGGAGTTCCTCCGAACATATCCGTTACGAGCAGTATCCCGTCTCCCTCGTCAACTGTGTCGATCGAGGCTCTCACTTTTTTTTCGAAATCCTTGGAGTCTTTTGAGGCGTCTATTGAAACCGCGGTCATCTTGACCTTGGGTTCTTGGGGCAGGATGAAGTTCACTGCCGATACAAGCTCCTTCGCGAGCTCTCCGTGCGTGACCACTACTATGGAAAACATAGCACTTTTATAGCCTATTTATATCCCTGTGTCTAATAATCGCGGAATATTCGGAAAGGCTTTCGCCCAGAGCGTCAGCTATGACTACAGAGCGGTGCTTTCCTCCAGTGCAGCCTATTCCCAGAGTAAGATATGATTTTCCTTCCTCAGAATATTTCGGGATCAAAAAGCGCAGAAAAGAACACAACTTCTCCAGGAACTCCCGCGAAGCTTTATCCGACATGACGAAGTCTACGACTTGGCTGGTGGTTCCGTCAAGATTCCTCAGGGATTCCGTAAAATGGGGGTTTTTCAGAAACCGAACGTCGAAAACCAGATCTGCGTCTTCAGGAATCCCGTACTTGTAGCCGAAAGAGAGAAAGGTGATAAGAGGGGTCTGCTTGTCGGCTGCTCCGGCAATCTTTGCTATGATCGCTTTCAGATCGTGAACGCTGAGGGCGCTCGTGTCTATGCGCTTGTCCGAGAGCTTTCGTATGTCTGCCAGGATTTGCTTTTCCTCTGATATCCCTTCGGGAAGGGTCTTCCCGCCTCCAAGCGGGTGAATTCTCCTTGTTTCCTTGTATCTTTTAACGATTGCCTCATCGGAGCATTCAAGGAACACGAGATCGACCCTTTCTGCCGATTCTCTTATCTTTTCCAGCACTTTCTCGAAATCATAAAGCGCATCTTTTTCCGGTATCCGTATATCAATAACTGCGACCGCTTTTTTTATCTGCGTAAGAGATTTCCCGCAAAGGTCGATAAAAGAGAAAAGAAGCTCGGGAGGCATGTTGTCGACGCAGAAAAACCCCAGATCTTCAAGTGCTTTTGCAGCCGTGCTTTTTCCCGAACCGGAAAGTCCACTCAGTATTATTATCCGTTCCATTATTCCCGAGTGCCGGACGGAATCTCGATCTTCTTGCCGGTCTCCTTAAGTATCTGGTTTCGCACCGCCACGTCTATTACGGATGCCATGTTTCTTCCCGGACTCACGGGCAGCACGATGTACGGCAACTCTATGTCGAGTATGGAGTACGTTTTCGTGTCCAAGCCCAGGCGATCATACTCCGTTTCAGAATCCCACTGGTGGAGCTCTATAACCAGGTCAATCTCTCTTTTTTCCATAACGCAGGTGGTTCCGAAAAGATCCTTTATGTTCACTATGCCTATTCCCCTTACCTCCACAAGGTACCTTATGTTCTCAGGACCCACTCCGATGAGCGTCTGGGAACCTATTTTCCTTATTTCGACCACGTCATCTGCGATAAGTTTCGAGCCCTGTATTATAAGGTCGATCGCGCATTCGCTTTTCCCAATTCCGCTTTTTCCGAGAATCAGGACTCCCGTATGATGCACGTCAAGAAGCACTCCATGAACTGTTATGCGGGTTGCGAATTCCTCGGCGAGCAGTTCATTGAGAATGGTTATGAATTTCCCCGTGCCCAGGGTTGTTGTAAAAAGTGGTATCCGTTTTTTTTCAAAATGCTTGGTAAAGGATTCTCCCGGGCGGGCCCCTTTTGAGAGTATGAAGCAGGGAATATCGTTTGACAGAAGATTTGATATTATCTTTTTTTGGGTTCTGCTGGGAAACCCGCTTATGTAGGAGGTTTCTGTACTGCCGAGCACTTGTATGTTTCCGTGCTCGAGTTCTATCTTTTCCTCTATCATCCTTAGTCCCGGCTTCTTGGCGTTTGGTGAAATTATGCGTCTTTCAAAGCCGCTTTCCCCGGAGATAGATTCAAGAAATAGCTTTTCTCCGAATTTTCCGTAAAAGTCCCCGACCGAGAGGGAGTGGCTGTTTTCAGAATTTTTCATCTTCTTCAATCAGCAGGTTATAAATATCGGAAACCTCTTTTGACGCGATAAGTTTTGACCTGACATTGCTTTGCTCAAGTATTCTGGATATCCGCGCAAGCAGGGTTATCCGGGTTTCCGTGGGGCAGTTCTCAGGGGTTATCAAGAGGGCGAAAAGATGGGTTTTTTCTCCGTCTAGCGAGTCAAAGTCAATCCCCGTTTCGCTTCTGGCAAAAGCTATGGTTATATCCGGAATGTCGAGGAGTTTTACGTGTGGAATTGCTATCCCGGAATCAATCGCGGTACTGCATAGCCCTTCTCGTTCAACCAGAGTTTCGTTAAGCCTCTGCACGTTAAGCCTGGGTACGGCTTCTGCGACTTTTTCCGAAAGCTCCCGGAGCACGTCCGGCTTTGTCGTCGAAACGAGCTGGGGAAACACGGAATTTTTCTCCAGACATTCAGAAATTTTCACTTTTCTTTTTCCGCAGTCACGGGGTAAGAAGTCCTACCTTTTTCGAATCGGTTTTTTTGTAAACGACATTCATCTCAAGTGTCTCGCTGTTTCTAAAAGCCACGAAATTCTCTTCGGATGCGTCAAGTTGCAGCAGCGCTTCCGCAACGCTCATGGGCTTGGGGCTCAGATGCTGGTGATCTACCCTCAGATTGTTTTCCGTCTCGGCCCTCTGCACACGTGCGGCGGAAGGAGTCTTTGAGACGTTTCTTCTTCTCAGGCTCAACTGTTTGTCTGTCCTTCTGCGCAGCTGTTTTATAATCGTGTCAAAAAGTTTGTCTATGGCTGAGTGCATTTCGTCCGTTTCTACCGAAGCGGCTGCTTTTAGATGGCCTGAACTGATTGTTATCTCCGCATTATTTCTGAGTTTCTCTGCTGAAAGAACTATCTTCGCTTCCGAGGGGTTTCTCTCCGGGTCTATGTATCTCTGGAGTTTTGGCATTTTCTTCATTGCATAGCGCTTTAAGTGTTCCGACCTTCTTTTGTCTGGAATGTTTTTTGTGATGATATCGGTTTTCATGGTTCAAACCTCCTTTGATAGTCTTTTTGATGAACTGGGTATGCCAAGTATTTTCCTGTATTTTGCAACCGTTCTTCTCGCAACTTTTATGTTTTTCATGGAAAGTATCCTGGATATATCTTCGTCCGAAAACGCACACTGGGCTGGCTCTTCATCAACTATTTCCCTGATCATTGATTTTATCTTTTCGAGTGAAACCTTTTGTCCGTTGGATGAGCGGACTCCTCTTGAGAAAAGCTTTTTAAGTTCTACGATTCCTTGGGAGCATTGTATGTGTTTTCTACTTGTTATACGGCTCACGGTTGATTCATGAATGCCCACTGTATCAGCCACATCCTTTAGCTTCAGGGGTTTTATATAGGCGCTGCCATGATCGAAAAATTCCTTTTGCTCATCGATGATTTTCTCCATAACCTTGCGTATTGTAGTTTCTCGTTCTTCGATACAGCGGACGATTCTCTGGGCTACCTCGATTTTTTCCCGCAGATAGTCCGTGGTTTCTCCCGTCAGGTTCGCCCGGTCGGCGAGAATCTTTCTGCAGTAGGAACTTATCCTGAGTTTCGGAAAGTTCCTGTTTGACTGCATCTGCAGGTCATCTCCCACTTTGTACACGTAGAAGTCAGGAACGATGTTTTTAGTCGTGTCTTTAGTGTAATAAGGCCGCCCGGGTTTTGGCTCGAGGGAAGTTATTACGGCTTCAATTTCCAGTATATCTTCCTTGCTTATGTCAAGTTCAGTGCAGATCTTGTTGTAATCTTTTCTGCCGAGATCGTCGATATGATTTTCTACCACCCTCACAAGGGAACTTTCCCTTTTGTAACCGAGGTCAAGAGCCTGTACGGCGAGACACTCAGAGAGGGAGCGGGAACCGACTCCGATGGGATCAAACGTGGTGCGTACCTTCTCGGCTACCCGTATTACTTCCCCCATACTGCCACCTCCCGCCTCAGACGAGCCTTCTACATCAAGCAGTCTTGCTATTTCCTCAAGTTCGATTTCAATGTATCCGTCCTCGTTTATGTTCCCGACGATAAGCGAAGCTATCTGCTTTTGCCGTTCGCTGAAGTCGGTCATTGACAGCTGCCAGTTAAGGTGCTCAAACAGGGAATCCTGATTAGGAATCTGGTTTTCCCATGTGGTCTCCTCGCTTGTTTCCGCGGAGAACTCCTCGGGTGCAGTATAATCGGTTTCCGTCGGGCCGAGCTCGTTTAGAAGGGATTCTCCTGGATCTTCTTTCTCCGTTTCAGAAGATGAGTCTGGGTCTTCTTCCAGGGCGGGGTTCTCTGTTAGCTGTTCCTCAAGGTATTCCCTGAGCTCAACTGTGTTCATCTGTACCAGGCTTAGAAAAAGCCTTAGATGCTGGGTGAGTATGAGCTTTTGCTTTTGTGCTACATTAGGGGTCTGCGAAAGACCGAATCCGCTCATCTGAGCCACTTCTCTCCTTTTTTCGTTTCGAACCTCCAAGACCTAGCTGTTTAAATTATAACATACCATCTGATCCTGTATGGCATAAATGGCGGAGAGCCACATCAGGGTCACTGCCAAGGGCGGGTGCCGGGGCGTGGAAGAGAAGCGGCGGCGAAATGCCGTTCAGCCGTGATTGCCGGTCTGTATACAAAACCCGGATCCGGGGTCTGCCGGGTGACGGATCGTGTTATTCTCTGTACCACTCGTGGATGTTCCACAGTTCGGAGTCCCAGCCGTTTGCCCGTACACCCTTCAGGCTGTTGCTGAAAGCCGACACGGAGGCGCGGTCGACCAGAGGAATAAGCACGTGGTTCTGAATCAGCATGTCGTTTATCCGAATAATCAGTTTTTCACGGTCAGGACCGACAGGGGTCTGCTTCAGTTCCTCATAGAGGTTATCGTACTCCTGACTGGACCAGCGGGGTACGTTGCCGCCCCTCCAGTTGTTTTCTGAGCCTGGAATCTCTTCAGTCTGCCAGTTTGAGAGATAGCTCTGCGGGTCAACGGATCCTCCGCTGTTGGCGTACATCTCAATGTCAGCATAAAATCTCCAGGCGTTGTCAGGACTGTCCGGATCGCTGTTGAAGAAGGTGCCCGCGTTAATGTTCTTTAACTCGGTTTCCACCCCTATTTCCCCCCACCATCCCTGGATAAGTTCCTGGGTACTCTGGCGAACCGAGTTGGTGGAAGTCTGATAAAGAATCTTAAGGCGGATTCCACCCTTCTCCCGGATGCCGTCTGCGCCGGGTATCCATCCGGCTTCATCAAGCAGGTTCCTTGCTTGCTCGATATCCTGAGTCAGGCAGTCTTCGTTATTTGGTGAGGTGTACCGGGGAGGGGCAGGAATGACATTGCAGGTCACCTTGCCCGCGGCGCCATAAAGCTGCTCGACTATGTGCCGACGGTCAATGGCCAGGGAAAGGGCCTCGCGCACGACTGGGTCGGTCAGAAAAGGATGAGGGTTGTTGCCGCCATCCCACTCGGAGCGGCGACTTCCGAGAGACGGGTCGGGGTTGGTGAAGTTGATTACCAGATATTCAACAAGAGATGCGAAGGCGGGCTTTACTGTTCCCTTGCCGCCATCTTCCAGAGTTTTCAGTGTCTCGGGATCTACCTGCAGGTTCCAGCCGTAGTCCGCCTCGCCCGTTTCCAGAACGGTCCGCGCCGCGGTGACAGCGTCCCCGCCGCCTTTTATTCTCACTCTGGAGAACAGCCGGTCGGCCGCGCGGAAATGTTCGTTTTTCTCATAAACAATAGACGAGGTGATTCCTGCTTCTGATTCGCTGACCGTGAAATCGGTGACTCTGTAAGGTCCCGTGCCGATGGGATGGAGGTTCTCCATGTCGCATTCCCGGGCCGCTTCACCTAAGCAGGCTGTAAACTGCGCTTTCTGAAGAACAGGGGAGGATGCCCCGACAAAGAGAGTGTATGGATAGATTGCGGGGGAGGTAAAGGAGATTCTGACGCTTAGAGGGGAACCCTCAACAGGGTCCACATTTCCTACGGGCACGGTACCGCAGACATCTTCTGTTGATGGCAGGGAGCACATGTATCTGTGGGTAAATATGATGTCTTCAACCGTAAGGGGGGTGCCGTCGGACCAGAGCACACCTTCTTTGAGTTTCCAGGTTATGGTGGTCAGGTCCTCTGATACGCCGCCATTTTCCACGGTCGGAATTTCCTCGGCCAGACGAGGCACAAGGTTTCCTTCCTCATCATAATTCGCCAGAGGTTCCAGAATCAGAGTGCTGCTGTCAACATCCTTGGTCCCATTGGCGAGATAAGGGTTCGATATAGTAGGGGCCTGCCAGAGAAGTATAGTCAGGGCTTCATCCTCGTCATTTCCGCAGGAAATTACGAAGAGTCCTGCGATTATAATGACCAGGACCAGGAACATTTTTTTGTATTTCATCTGAATTTCTCCTGAAAAGCTTAAAAGGCTGTTAATGTTTTTATAAAGTTCCTGAGAAGCGGTTAAAACGCAACTGTTGCCGGAAGACCAGCCAATTTCATTATGGCAGTACCGGAGAAGTTTTGAGACTTAGGGAACCGCTGAGATTTTCAGGATAGCCCCTTGTGATTTCTTACATTTAAAGCTTTCCATTGAAGATGCGGCTGGATCCTTATGCGTTTCTGTAGAGTTAGATCGGATGTCAGAAGTGTCGCATCAATCTCCCCTTCTTCAAGTAACAGGTCAAGAAAAGCTTTTTCAGCATCGGTAAAAGGTAGAACAACTGATAGAGCATCTCTACACTCATCTACAAGTTGCGTTCCATATTTTTCCGGTGAGTATCTTTCTTTTGATATATGGAGAGTGGGACTTAGTGTAGAGAGTACATTATATGACCGGTTTCTAAACACATGAGTTGACCGGTTTGGGGTAAGGGTGCAATTAGATTTATCCATTTCATAGCAAGGAGGAAAGAGAGGGATCAAACGAGGTATCTTCAGATGGTAAGAACGAACCAGTTTGAGCGAGTATACCGGAGGTGGAAGGAGAAGAAGGTCACTCAGGTGGAGGCAGCCAGACAGCTTGAGATGAGTGAACGGACATTGCGCCGTTACGTTGTGCGTTACGAGAGCGAGGGGTTTTGGGGCTTGCGGACAAGCGCTTGAACAAGAGGTCGCCTCGGCGGGCACCACAGCAAGAGGTGGAGGCAGTGGTGGCGCTGTACACAGAACGTTATTCCCGGTGCAACATAAGGCACTTCTACGAAGCTTACACAGAAGAGCATGGAGGCAAGCGCAGCTACAGCTGGTTTCGGATGGGCAAAATATTTCTTACCCCGGAATTTCTGCCAAAACCCTCGAAAACCGCCTGATTCTCTTCAGAAACCCGGAATTTTCACCCCAAGACCAAACAGGTTTATGCCAGGTACTGGGAACTGTATACCCCAGCGGCCTACACAGGCGGCCTGCAAATCTTGCAGATCAATCTTCCGTGGTGTAGACTGTTTCTGTAATAAGATTTACAGTTTGCGAGGAGTTTGTTTTTCTGCATCAGGAGGTATACAGCATGAGTATCAAAGATTTTCAATCAGTTAAAGAGACACCGTCCGTGGTTTCCGTGAGCAGCATTATAGGGGGGGGGTATGTCCCCATATATAGGCTGTTCAAGTTCTCCGTCATGCAGTAATTCTTCCAGCAAGTCTTATCGGCAAGGCCTGAGAGGCTCTGCTTCCTTTCTACAGCATTTATTCCTTTTTCTTTCCCAGCAGCGTGGTTGTCTTTTGGTTCTGCTGTGCCTGTCCTTGCTCAGCATATTCGCCAATGAAGCCGTCGCCCAAACTGTCTCCGTTCCGGCTACCCAGACAGTCGCTGAACCGGCAGCGCACACCCGTGTGTCCATGACCTTCACGGGTCCCGGAGGTAGTGGTGACTACGCGACACCGTCTATAGTTTCTGGAGGAACTGCGAGCGGGCGGCAAAACAATGGGACCATATCCTGTGCTGTCGGCGACGACTTCGTGGTGGACCGGAGTGACAGTGGCGTCACAATTACTGCAGGGCAGAGTACGCACACTCATGATACCTTCACAGTCTGCGCGGACACCGTGGATGAACCGGACGAGACTTTCACCATCGGTTGGGGCGCGAGTTTAGGAAACCCGTTCGACTCAAACGCCTCCCATTGCACTAGCGCCTCATATTGTACCACCACCTTCACAATCACCGACGACGACCCGACGGAGGTGAGCCTTGCGCGGGTGGGTTCGGGCGCGGTGACCGAGGGCCAGAAGATCGAGTTCACGGTAACGCTGGGCCGTGCGCTGGTTGCGGGCGAGACCATTGACGTGCCGCTTTCAATCGGCGGCACGAACGTCACCACCGGTGACTGGAGTCTTGCGCTGAAGCCGGGAGCGACCAACACGGGGGTCGCCCG
>JAJDTG010000009.1 GCA_022827275.1 Candidatus Dadabacteria bacterium
AAGGGAAATGGACAGAAAGGAAGTAGTTGAGGTAGGGTAATGGACAAGGCCGGAGTTCAGGATCAAAGACTCATGAGTCTTTGATCCTGAAACTGAAGAAATGCCGAAAACTTAAATTTGCGAAAAATTCCGAGCACTACCCTCCTCGTTCTCAATATCCGTGTTTCTGCGGATAATATCGGCAAGAGTTGTTCCTTGCACTTCTTTCAATTCCTCTTGCGAGAGGGTGCGTTCGTACCAGAAACGATCGCCGTCGCGCAACACCCTGAACTGACGGGAGACGATCGTGTGGAAAAGTTCGCCGAGCATGGATTTGCCGTGGCGGTCTTCAGCGAGCCCCGTAACCCAGATATCCATATCGCCTGTCTTATCCGTACCATCTTCATTGGTTCCATAGGCTTCACGAAGCCTTCTTTGCACTTCTGGATCTCCGGTTATGTCAGAAAAACTTTCCTTCCGCTCAAGCCCGAGAGCTTCGCGCATGTCATTGTAGCTTGGCAATCCGTGGTCGCGGCCGCGATGAATGTTTAAACTGGCCAGGTCAAATCCTCGCAGCTGAGAGGTTCCCGTTGCCTGATCGTCTACGAACAGGAAGTTTCTGACATCATCAATAATTAATACGTCCACTCGCTGGTGCAGGTCGGCGGCAAACCCTCTGAGTATAGGTTCAATACCAGCCTCAGTGATCTTTTCTGGTTTGAAGAAGACATCTTTTAATGGTAGCGCTTCAATTTCATTGCCTTCTGCGTCGACAAGTGGAATCTTTGGATCGAGCAATGTGTGTCCTACTCGGAAAGCGGCCGAGGAGAATACGTTGGCAACACCTGAAAGAGTTGAATCATCATAATGAGAGTAAGATGGGAGAGCGTTGGGTCCCAGCAGCACAGGCAGGAATTCATTGTAGGTAATTGCCTGTATGTGGGCGCCGACTATCCGTCTAGCCCTCTGGTAGATTTCCTCGCCCGATAGACTGGGGTTGTTCATGCCGATTTCCTCGGCAAGCCTGTTATGTTCACGCACGAAAAGTGTGTGCAATGAGGTTAAACCAATGTTTTCGTTGGCCCGCTCATCACCGGCGAGAAAAAAATCAGGACCCCGGAAGCGAAAGTTAGGCAATCCTGACTCATTATAGGGCAAGAAATTCCCCGAAGATGTCTTAAGCTTACCCGATCCGTCGTTTGTCCGTAATGCGTTTGCTCGTTCCGCATCGGAACCGTAAACGGTTGATGCGTCAATCCATCCGGTGATTTTGTTCAGTTGCTGACGCGGATTGTCTATTGATGTGCCGGTGGCTGGATCGTTGATGGCACGGTTAAAAAACATTTGGACTACACCGGTGCTTTCCGGATCAAAAATTTCATCCCCGGCCGGAATTTCGATATTGGCCGGCTCTGCCCGGGACTCATCCGAAAAGGTCATATCGTGATCCATGAACTGTCCCCACAACCAAACGAAATTAGTTGCCGAATCCGGATTTGGAATTAATTCATCCTGGTTGTTTACGATATTGCTGATATTTCTGGGATTGGGGCGACCTGCCCCGGCAAAAGAACTGATCCCATCGGCGTAGGCGGGGGACGCAAGACGAATCAGCTGGACTCCGGCCTGATTCATTTGCGGATACCTTAGGTTGTTGCCACTTCCATTAATGGTTCTGTAAGGCTCGCTGTCGGTTGACCCGCAGGAACTGGCTATGGCTAACATAGCAATCGCCAGCATAGAGCTGATTCCGAGACTAAGTAAGTGTAGCTTAGGGAGTCGGGCGCGCAGGCAGAAAGATTGTTTTATGTTTTTTACGCTGTTTTTTACTTTACATATTCCCACGTACTTTTTGCTTAGTGGGCAGTTTTCTGATCTGACAAGTCTTCTGAGTTGTCTCAATGGGAACCTCCGTTTTAGTTATCTGTTCGTTGCGAAGATGCGATATTTCAGTAGCGGTTAATCCTGTAAGTAACGTTCACAAATCTGAGATTTTGGTTTCTCCAAACTGAACTCCACCGATTTATGATGAGAGAAAATGAAGTTCAGCTTGATCGGTCGGATTTGGCTGTGCTGTGTTAAGTTTGGCTTCGCGTTAGTAGATCTATTTTCAAGATTTTTTGTTCTGCCTGTTTGTTTTGTTTCCTACATTTGTTTTCACCTCGTCAAAGCTTTTTTCGCAAGTTCATTTTGCTAAAAATGAGGGTAATCATAATCGAGAAAATCAAATCATGTCAATGGTTTGAAGTAGTCGGTTCTAATGCTCGAATTTTTTGTTTTATTAGAAAAAAAGACCCCATTTGGATGCCGAAGCAGGGATATGTTATTCGGGGTTCGCTTAAGGTTGGATTTGCTTTGGGCAGGAAGATGATTTCTGCAGGATACTGATTCTGCGTGGTATAATTTCCGGGCATGAGAAAGGAAGGTTCAGCTACGGACGGAACCGAAGCAATCTCCGAGGTGCTGGGTTTCTGGTTCGGCGATCTGCGCGAGGGAGAACTGCCGGATAAAGAGAAGCAGATGACCTGGTGGATGAAGTCGGAGGAGTTCGACGATCTTGTAAGGCAGAGGTTCGAAAAATATGTCCTGCTTGCCGAAAAAGGGGAACTCTCCCACTGGCTCGAAACCCCTTTGGGCACCGTGGCGTTTATAATAGTTGTCGACCAGTTTCCAAGGAACATCTACCGCGACACCCCGGGAGCGTTTTCAAGGGACTCGCTCGCCCTTCGCACCTGTCTTGAGGGCATTGAGAAGGGATTTGATCGAGATCTTCACCCAGTGCACAGGACATTTTTCTACCTGCCGCTTATGCACTCGGAGGATCTGGAGATTCAGAGCCTGAGCGTTCGGAGGTACTCCGCTCTTGAAAACGAATATGCCTCGCACCCGCAAATCAAAGAAACCCTTGCCTGCTCAACAGACTTTGCGGGACGGCACTTTGACATAATAAAGAGATTCGGAAGATATCCCCACAGAAACGTAGCTTTGGGAAGAGAATCCACCCCGGAAGAAACCGAGTTTCTAAAAGAGCCTGGAAGTTCCTTCTGAATTCTTTCCACTGACTTTTTTTGTTGTTTAAGGTCAAGCGAGCGGGTATCTATATGATGGCCGTACATATGGGCGGTTGTATTTTTTGAACGAGGAGAACGTCAGATTGAATATTGAGGAAATACTCAGTCGCACTTACTTGGGCAATCCCGTCGAAACATGGCTCTGGGCGCTCGGAGCGGCGATCGTTTTAGCATTTGTCCTTAACTTTGTCCTGAAAAGGTTTGTGAGGTTGCTTGCCGATTTTGCCGAGAAGACGGAAACCGATCTTGATGATCTGGTTTCGGCCCTTATAAAGAAGACCAGCATAGTGCTGATCATCATTTTCTCGGTCTACGTAGCGACCTTCTTTCTTGACCTCACCCAGCAGGTAAGGGAATTACGAAAAAGCGTAATAATTATCTGCCTTCTCGTTCAGGTCGGTTTATGGGGAAGCGGTTTCATTGATTATTACGTTTCGAAGAAGCTTGCGAATATCGACATCGGCGCCGGCGCCACCGTAACACACTTAAGAAGCCTCGGTTTTTTTGCGAAAGTGGTTCTCTGGGTAATTCTTGTAATTCTCACGATTGACAACCTGGGCTTTGACCCTACCACGATAATCGCGGGACTTGGAGTCGGTGGCATAGCCGTGGCGCTTGCGCTTCAGAACGTTCTGGGCGATGTGATAGCCTCGCTTTCCATTATTTTCGACAAGCCTTTTGAGGTCGGAGATTTCATCGTGGTAGACAATATAATGGGGGATGTCGAACACATAGGACTTAAGACCACCCGTCTCAGGAGTCTTTCCGGCGAGCAGCTTGTTTTATCGAATAACGACCTGCTTCAAAGCCGCATAAAAAACTACAAGAGAATGGACTCCCGCAGGATTAATTTTTCTTTAGGAGTCATTTACGAAACGTCCTACGAGAATGTTGAGAGAATCCCCGTGTTGATAAAAGATATAATAGAGTCGGAACAGAAAACGAGGTTCGTCAGAGCTCATTTCAGCAGTTACGGTGATTTTGCTCTTAACTACGACATAGTCTATTTTGTCCTTAGTCCTTTGTTTGATGATTATATGGATATACAGCAGAGAATTAACCTAAAGATATTTAAAAAATTCTCCGAAGAAGGAATAGAGTTTGCCTATCCCACGCGCAAGATTTTTCTTGATTCGGTGGAAACTGCGTCGACCGGCGCAGGGGCAGGAGACTGAGTTGGCCAAGAAAGCGTGGGGAGGCCGCTTTGCTTCCCAAACACACAGTATCGCCGAGAAGTTTTCGGAATCGGTAAGTTTCGACAGGCGTCTTTACAAAGAAGACATAAGGGGAAGTATCGCCCATGTGAAGATGCTTCGCGAGACAGGGATTGTTTCCCGCAAGGACGCGGCCAGGATAACTAAGGGTCTGCAGGAGATCGAAAAGGAAATAGACCGTGGGGAGTTCACGTTCAGCGAGAGCTACGAGGATATTCATCTCAATATAGAAAAAAGGCTTATCGAAAAAACGGGCTCTTCGGGTGCAATGGTGCACACTGCCAGGAGCAGAAACGACCAGGTTCTTACGGACACCAGGCTTTACCTGAGGGGGGAGACAGAAGAGATAATTTCTCTTGTGTGTGCCTTGGCAGAGCAGTTCGTCGAACTTTCCGCAAAGAACCTGGGGGTGGTTCTTCCCCTATACACCCATGTGCAGCGTGCACAGCCGGTACTTTTATCTCACCATCTTCTGGCTTACTACGAGATGCTAAAGCGCGACCGTGAGAGGTTTATTAACTGCCTTTCCAGGGTGAATGTGAGCCCGCTTGGAACCTGCGCCGGGGCGGGAACGTCGTTTCCGATAGACAGGGAGATGACCGCCGAGGATCTGGGGTTTAAATCGGTTTCCAGAAACAGCATTGATGCGGTGAGCGACCGTGATTTCTGTGCGGAATTTGTATTCTGCTGCTCGGTTCTGATGATGCACCTAAGCAGGCTTTCCGAGGAACTTGTTTTGTGGAGCACAAAGGAGTTTGACTTTGTTGACCTCGGAGACGGGTTCACTACGGGTTCAAGCATAATGCCCCAGAAAAAGAATCCCGACATGTCGGAGCTCACCCGGGGAAAAACCGCCAGAGTCTACGGAAATCTGAGTGCGCTCCTGACCCTTATGAAAGGGCTTCCGCTTTCCTACAACAGGGACATGCAGGAGGACAAGGAGCCTCTTTTTGATACGGTTGACACTGTGAAGCTTTGTCTTCTGGTTAATATCGAGATGCTGAAGTCGTTGGAATTCAAGGAAGAAAACATGAAAAAAGCGCTTCGGGGAGGCTTTGTCACCGCAACCGACGTGGCAGACTATCTGGCCCGCAAGGGTGTCCCGTTCCGTTCGGCCCACGAAACCGTGGGAAGGATAGTTTCTTATGCCGAGCGGGGCGGAAAAGAGCTTTCAGATCTTAAGCTCTCCGAATTCCGCAAATTTTCCGAAAAAATCGACGAGGATATTTTCCAGGTGATAACGTTCTCGGGTTCCGTTGAGAGCAGGGACTCTCTAGGCGGCACTTCAACCTCAAACGTGAGAAAAGAGATAGCAAACGCCAGAAGGTTCCTCAAAAGATGCATGTAGCCGTTTTTCCGAAAGGGTCGGCGATGGTTTTCATTCTATTTGCGGTGCGCCATGGGTTTTGAACTTAGGGGACTTTACGTAATTACCGACGAGGGGCTGATTCCGCGCGGTTCTTTCTGTGAAACAGTTGAGAAATCGTTGGCAGGGGGAGCTGACATCGTTCAGTTAAGGGACAAAGCTTCCCCACGCTCGGAAGTCGTCGCCTTGGGCAGGGAGCTTCTCGGTATTACGAAGAGATACGGTGTGCCGCTTATAATAAACGACTCCCCGGAACTCATGATGGAAATAAAGGCCGACGGAGTGCATCTGGGCGAGGACGACCCGAACATAATACCCACGAGAAAAAAGCTGGGGAACGGTGCCATCATAGGCGTTTCCTGTTACGGTTCTCTTCCAAGAGGCATACACGCCGAGAGAATGGGAGCCGATTACGTTGTTTTTGGCACTCCTTGGTCCACTCCGACGAAACCCGGCAGAATTCCCACCCCTTTTGAAACTCTGGTCGAGGCGAAAACCGCTATCACGGGGATTCCGATATTCGCTATAGGGGGGATATTTCCCCATAATGCGCCGCAGGTGCTTGCTGCCGGGGTGGACGGTGTAGCGGTCATAACGAGTGTTTTCGGGTCAGACGACCCGGAAGAGGCTTCAAGGAACCTTTGCTCCGTTCTTAAGGATCACCCTGATGTGTGACCATCAATAAAGCAGCCCCTAGGTTGATAAACCTTATTCGGGCTTTGAGCATATGACGAGATGGTTTGAGGCTCTTCCCTCGTCAACCAGTTCCAGGTACGTATCGAAATACTCAATATGATAGCGGGTGTTTTCCTCTCCCTGCTCTTCTGCAATCACGGCGGAATGCTTTTTGTAAGCATCTCCCCAGTTTTTAACCTGAACCCGGAAATCCGCCACGTACTCAGTTATTTCCTCGATACGAAATCCGGCCGATTCAAGCTTTTTCCTGTAGCTTTCAAGCGAATCGTAATATTGCGGGATAAGATAGCCCCTCGCCATTTTCTGCTTTGTTTCCTCGTCACCGGATATCTCGAAAGTGCCGCTTAGAAACGCCCACGTTCCGGAAGGCTTAAGCACCCTGAGAACCTCCTTGAAAAGCCCCGTCTTGTCAGAAAACACGTTCATCACGTTAAGACTTATTGCCAAGTCAAACGTATTTTCTGTAAATGGCATTTCCATCGCGTCGCCCAGATGAAATTCTGTTTTATCCTCGAGCCCCGAGTTTTTCGCAAGTTTCCTTGATACGTCGACTCCCACCTCGTTAATCTCTATTCCGGATACCCTGCATCCGGTCCTGTCGACTATGTATATCGCCGGACCGCCCGCTCCGCTTCCAACGTCAAGCATGTGGGTTGTTTTCTCTATGCCGAGCCTTGGGATCAGTTGATCAAGATAACGGGGAGTGATAAACGACTGCTGTCCTATGTCGTCTTCTTTTCCCCATATGGATTCTCTTATAAGCCTGTTTGCGGGGCTGTCGAGCTGGTGAAGCTCGGAATAGTCTACCCCTATACGTTTTTCGCTCATCTGCCGTGTGTTTCCTCCGCTTGGATTTTTAAGGAATTTCCGTAATTGAATCTACACTTTAATTACCTAAACGCAACGCTCTAGGCGGCTGCGGAAAGGAATTTTAAAAGTTAGTTGATTAGGAGATAAAAAAACGGGGACACGTCTGAAGAAAACTCCAAACATGTCCCCGAGAATATTAATCACGACAAAATCGCCGTCATGATTCAGATATTTAGATCTTAAAGTCTCTGGGTGACTAGAAGATTGCTACGTCAAAGTCATAGCGGAAACCGAGGCTGAAAGTATTTATACTATCGCCCTGATCCTCGTCAGTCAGTACCCATTCGGCAAAGACATCCAAGGCAGGATGCACCTCTTTAATCAAGGTAAGGTTCCCACCTATCAACTCGTTTCCGTCATCTGGATCAGACATGAAAAACCCTGCAAGTACCGTAACCCCGGGAGTAAAAGAGAAGGAAGAGGCTAGGTCGAGAGTATAGGGGTTGAGATCGCTGCCGTCGTCGTAATTGTCCGCTATGTACTGGTAGGTAACCGCCAGGTAGATATCGTCACTTACGTCCAGGCTGGCGCCTACACCGAAGTAATTTCTGTCACGATCATTGTCGTCCTGATTCTGCCGCAAGTAGGATACGCCGATATAAACCGGACCGGAGTTGAGACCCACGCCGACTGAAGCCGCGTCAACATTGTCAGAATGAGTGCCCCCATCACTGCTTCCCGACGTGCCGTCTACCTGCATACCCGCGTTTACGTCTAGTCCCCCAAAACTGTTCGCGTAGGTTACCAGATTACTGCTTCGGAAAGGACCCTGCTGGTCATATCCGAAAGGGCTTGCGCGATGATAGAAAATGTCGGTTACTTCAGCAACGGTGTTAAAATAGGGATCCCATTGCTTACCGATAGCTACCATACCCATGTCCTCGCTTCGTAAACCCACGTAAGCCTGACGCGCGTCGCCGAAATTGCCGTTCTTTTCAATATCAACATCCCACTCTCCGTGCAACACCGCACTGAGCGTTTCAGTTATCTGAGTATCGGCTTTGATCCCGACCCGGGAAAGTGCGTCGGTTATGTCGGTTGACGAATCCCCTCCGTCAACATCGCTATAGGTAACCCTTGGCCAGAACCTACCGTAGATTGAAACATCGGTATCCTTGACCGGTGCTTCACTAGGCATTGCTTCTTCGGCCATCGGCTCCTCGGCCATTGTTTCTTCAGCAATCGGTTCCTCGGCTTCCCCTCCGCCCGCAAATGCTGAAAGCGGTACTGCCAACATGCCGGATGCCAGCAGGCAAATCATTAAAACCCTTTTGATAAAGTAATTCATTTTTCTCCTCCTTTTATCATAAGGTGCAATATATTCACTCGGTTAAAAATCATGTCCGACTCCTCAAGGCGAAACAAACACAGATGGCTTTGAAAACCATCTGAGGCTAACAGCAATAAATCTGTTTAGGTTCACCCGATATGTCGACCTTTATTCTACCATAAACAGCAGCTGTTTTTAAAGGGATTTTTCGAAACAATCGGTCAAAACCAGAATATCGGGAGTTTTAACATTATGATTTGACCTTCATGTTCTTCGGGCGTCCGGTTATGTTGAAGACTCTCAAACTTTTCCGGTTAAGGAAGTTGAATCACGGCTAATCAGTTCAAGTAAAATCCAGAGCCGGACTCCGAAAAACTTCTGCATTTATATTCCGCGGGAAATATGGGCTAATCATCGAACTTAAGAAGGGTTCCTTTCCTTTTTACTTGCGTTTTTTCCGAAAGAGCGTGGGAAACTATGGGGAGGGCTATGGTGGCGTCGCAGTAACACTGAACCATGCTGCCTTCAGGGTTTTCCTTTCCCCATGAAACCGCCTCTTCAAATGTGCACCCCGAGAGTCCTCCCCACTGTGGAGAGTCGGTCGTGATCTGGATTGCGTATTTATGAGGATAGTAGGTTTCCTGCTCACCGGTCCCCTTGCGGTTAAGGCCGGCCGCCCTGCCAGGAACCTTCCTGTCCTCGTAAAGAAGATCGCCCGTGACGGCGAAAAGCTGGATGAAATCTTTCGGCACTCCCCCGCCTATGTAAACTACTCCCGTGTCAACCACGTTTTCGCCCATTCCCATAAACTCCACGTAGTCCTGCATGGCGTCGATTGTGAGATGATGTCCCTTGCTTTCGGCTATGAGCGCCGCGTCTCCGTAAGGGCTGTCCGCTATGGCGGGGCAGAAGACCGGAACTTCGTTTCTTGCGGCCGTGGCTACGATGCAGTTTATGTTTTTCTTGTCGAGCCACTGTCCGCATCTTTTGAGAAATTCCCTTGAGGAGTAGCCTCGGGATTTATCAAGGGTCATTACGAATTCAGCTAAGAGTTCGGTCATCTCAAGGTAGTCGGGCTCGGTTCCATAAACATCGTAGTAGCGGTTTATTCCCTCGGAGAAGAGTTTTGCGTCGTCTTCGTTCGGGGTTCCCTGCCAGTACGAAAAACCCATCGCTTCCACTATATCCTCGGAGATGTTTGCGCCCGTGGGTATCAGAACGTCTATGTATCTGTTTTCGATCAGCCAGTTTATTATTTTCCACTGCCCGGTTGTGGAAAGGGAGCCCGCGTAGCCGAAAAAGATGGTGAGATTCTCGGCTTCCACCATCTTGCAGAGAACATCCGCTGCCCTGCCCAGATTTTTACCCTGAAATCCCGTCTGTGCCATCTCCTCGAGCAGCCCTGAGATCGGCTTTCCGGGTGAAACATCTATCGCTTCTACCTTTTTTCGCAGATAGTCAGAATTTCCCGCCATGCTTTTCTCCTTAACGTCAAACCCTTATGTCGACCAGTCTTTTCGGCACATAGACGAAGTTCTTTATTTCCCGCCCAGCTATGTATTCCGCTACCCTGCTGTCCGAAAGTGCCGCTTCCCTCGCGGTTTCCTCATCTGCGTCCGCGCTTATGGAAATCTGGTTCCTTACCCTGGAGTTAACCCGCACCGGGATGGTTATCTCCGCACTCTCAAAAGCGCTTTCGTCCCACTTTATCCACTCCGTGTCAACCAGGCTGCCGCTCTCTCCCGAGAGTTCCCATAACTCCTCAGCGAAATGGGGGGCCATAGGGTAGATAAGCCTTGTTATTGCAAGCAGCGACGCGCGGGCGTGTTCTCTCCCCACGCTTTTTTCCTTCCAGAGTGTGCTGAGTTCATTGAAAAGCTCCATTACGGCCGATATAGCGGTGTTGAACTTGAAGTTCTCTATATCTTCTGTGACTTTTTTTATTGTTCGGTTAGTCGTAGCGGTGAGAGCAGCCGGTTTTCCCTCCGACGGGAGTTTTTTGACCTGCTCTTCGTTTTCCCGTTCGGCGAAAAACCCTGTCGCGAAACGCCAGACCCTGCCGAGAAACCTGAACATTCCGTTTACTCCCTGTTCGCTCCACTCAAGATCTTTTTCCACAGGGGCGGCGAAGAGCATGAACATCCTTACGGTGTCAGCCCCGTAGCGAACTATCATGTCGTCGGGATCCACGGTGTTCCCGAGAGACTTTGACATTTTCGCTCCGTCTTTTACCACCATCCCCTGGGTGAGAAGATTTTCAAAGGGTTCGTCGAGTTGGAAGAGGCCTATATCCCTGAGCACTTTCGTGAAGAACCTCGAGTAAAGCAGGTGAAGGATGGCGTGCTCTATTCCTCCTATGTACTGATTCACAGGAAGCCAGTAAGAGGCTTTTTCGGGTTCGAACATGCCGCTTTTAAAATCGGGGGAGGCGTATCTCAGAAAATACCAGGAGGACTCGACAAACGTATCCATTGTGTCGGTTTCCCGTTTCGCAGGTTCTCCGCAGGCGGGACAGGTTGTTTCGATGAAGCTTTCGATCTTGGAGAGAGCCGGGATTCGCTCTGCGTCAATATTTATCTCAAGCGGAAGTTCCACCGGAAGATCGGAGTCCGGAACCGGAACCTCTCCGCACTGCTCGCAGTAAACTATGGGTATCGGCGCTCCCCAGTATCGTTGCCTTGAGATTCCCCAGTCCCGAAGACGGTAGTTGATCTTGATCCCGCCCGCAGCGTTTTTCTGGAGAAACCCGGCTATTTCCCCGAAAGCTTCCTGAGAGGTTAGTCCCGAGAGCCACCCGGAATCCCCGAGAATTCCCCTTTCCGTAAATGCCTCTTTTTCTATGTCGAAGACGCTTCCGTCCTCGGGGAAAATCACCTGTTTTATCCCGAGACCGTATTTTTTCGCGAATTCCCAGTCCCTCTGATCGTGCGCGGGAACGCTCATTACCGCACCCGTTCCGTAGCTCATAAGGACGAAGTTCGCGGTCCATACGGGTATTCTCTCCCCGCTTATGGGGTGGATGGCGGTTATTCCCAGAGGGACGCCGCTTTTTTCCATTGTTTCAATCTCAGCCTCGGAGACAGGAGCTTTGCGACACTGGGCAAGAAAATCCGCTACCTCGGGGTTTTCCCTTGCCTTCTCGGCTACCAGCGGGTGCTCGGGGGCCAGGGCCAGGTAGGTTACTCCCATGATCGTGTCCGGGCGCGTGGTGAATATCTTCAAAACGCTTTTCTCCCCGTCCACGCGGAATTCGGCCTCGACTCCCTCGGATCTCCCTATCCAGTTTCTCTGCATCGTTTTAACTGCGTCGGGCCACCCCTTCATCTTTTCGAGTTTTTTCAGCAGTTCTTCAGAGTAATCGCTTACTCTTAGGAACCACTGCGGTATTTCCTTCTTTTCGACAACCGCCCCTGAGCGCCATCCCTTTCCGTCGATCACCTGCTCGTTTGCGAGCACTGTCTGGTCAACCGGGTCCCAGTTAACTACGGAAGTCTTTCTGTACGCCAGCCCCTCGCGGTGAAGTCTCGTGAAAAGCCACTGCTCCCAGCGGTAGTACTCAACGTCGCACGTTGCGATTTCCCGGCTCCAGTCGTAGCTGAACCCGAGGCGCATGAGCTGCTGTTTCATCTGGGCGATGTTGGTCCGAGTCCAGGTCGAGGGATGTATGGCGTTTTGTATCGCCGCGTTTTCGGCGGGCAGCCCGAAAGCGTCCCATCCGATGGGGTGGAGAACGTTTAAGCCCCTTGCCCTTTTGAATCTCGAGACGACGTCCCCGATCGTGTAGTTCCTCACGTGCCCCATGTGGATTCTCCCCGACGGGTAGGGGAACATTTCAAGGACGTAGTACTTTTCTCCGGAGGTCTCCTCGGAGACCCTGTAGGTGTCTTTTTCCGCCCAGAAATCCTGCCACTTTTTTTCGATTTCCTGCGGTCTGTATTCTCTTTCCATTCCGAGGGGAAAGCGTTTGACGGGTTTAGGTCTTGAGTCTTTGCAAACGCGGTCTTATTCTAATTAAAACCCGCCTTGCTTTCAAACCCCTTCGCTACCTATCGCTGTTTGTGTTAGACTTTTTCCCGGCGAGCAATGAGTTCCAGTGAATTTAACGAGACGGCGCGGGCGCTTGAAAACTATCTTCGGTTCTGCAAGGAGATTGGCATAGAGGAGTTGCCGGCTGGGTTAACCGCGGGAGGAACCGAAATAGCGGATACGGAGAAAAACGGAACTGTTCTTTTAAATGATCGCAGAAGGCCGAGAGGTTCATCCGCAGTCAAGACGCTTTCCGAAATAAGAGAGGAACTAGGTGACTGCACGAGGTGTCGTCTCTGCGAGACTCGAAAGAGTATAGTGTTCGGCGAGGGGAATCCCAGTGCAAGGCTAGTGTTTGTCGGCGAAGGCCCCGGAAGGGACGAGGACATTCAGGGAAGGCCCTTTGTCGGAAGGGCGGGGCAGCTGCTTACGAAGATAATCCGGGCGATGAAGCTCGAGAGAGAGGACGTGTATATATGTAACGTGGTGAAGTGTCGTCCTCCGGGGAACAGGAACCCTCAACCGGACGAGGTGGCAAGCTGCGAGCCGTTTCTTAAAAAACAGATAGAAAGCATAAATCCCGAGGTGATAGTTTCCCTCGGAAGCGTCGCTACCGGACTGATGCTCAAGCTTAAGAACTTCAAGATGGCGCAGTTAAGAGGCACTTTTCACCAGTACGGGGACTCAAAGCTTATGATTACGTATCACCCAGCCGCGCTTCTGCGAAACCCGTCTTTTAAAAAACCCGTCTGGGAAGACATGAAGCTTGTGATGAAGGAACTTGGGATATCTGTCAGCGGGTGATTAGCTCAGTGGATTAGAGCACAGGCCTCCGGAGCCTGGGGTCGGGGGTTCGAATCCCCCATCGCCCGCCACGATGGTATGTACCGGAGACATAGTTGACAGTTTATACCGGAGACATCCTTTACACTAATATCAGTGGAACTCCCCCGGTGTTGACCGAGCAGCAGCCGATGAATCATCCGGGTTATTTTCTAAGGACGGTGTACATGGTTTTTTCATCGGACCAGTTGATTTTGTCGGGGTCTTCGTAAGATTCACGGATGTTTTTCCTGAACTCCGCGAGGGATCTTTCAAACTCCTGGCTCTCATAGAGATAGAAAGTCGAGTAGTGCTTGCTCTGCGCCCTCTCGACCAGCTCCTGCAGGGAATTTTCCCTTGAGAGAACAAGTGTCTTTGTTTCAATGAGCTCAAGTCCCTCTGTACTTTTAATTTCCGCCTCAAGCCTTTCGGTGCTGTAAAAGTCCGATTCCTTTTTGTTAAAGGACGGGAAGTGTTTTCCCCATATGCTTTTCATGCTCTGGGTCTTGGTTCTTGTGTAGATAAAGAGAAACGACCCCTCTCGGAGCACCCTCGCGCTTTCCCTCAGGAATTTCGGTGCGTTGAAAAAGTGTATGGCGTTGAAGCAGAATACGACGTCAAGCGCCTCATCCCCTATGGGAAGTTCCTGGGCCATGGCGATTTTGGTCGCGTAGTTTCGGATGCCGTGATCCTCAAGGTACTGCTCGAGGCTCTCAAGCATGAACTCGTTCGTGTCATAGCAGTAAAGAAACAGGTTTTCCTTGCCCAGGTGCTCGAAGAAAAGTCTTGCGTACCTCCCTGCTCCGGCTCCCACGTCGGCAGCCTTTATTTTCCCCTTGTCCCCTATTATTTCCTTTATGTAGAGCACGGGTTCTGAGTCTGTGACTCTCAGGGACCTGTAGATGGCCGCTACCCGCGCATAGTGACTCTGCGTCTTCTTTATGAACTGTTGGGTTTTCATTCGTTCCTCTCCGGTGTGAGTATGAAATTGCGATTGCCGCTTAAGGCTTCAGCCCTGGGACTTCAAGGCTAGGATGTTTCTCTCAAAACTTTCTGCGACTTCCCGAAACAGGTAGGCGACCGTGTCGGGAAGGTCGTCAATCCCGCACCATTTTCTTTTTCTGTCCCTTTCGTAATCTCCCGTATCCTCAATGGCCCTGGCGCGGAAAAAAGTATAGAGAACGTGCCTTTTTCCCCCTTCAATGATCATTATGTCCAGAGGCTGCTCTATTTCCACCTTGTAGCCGCTTTCCTCAAGACATTCCCTCTCCGCCGCCTCGGCGGGAGTTTCACCGTAATCGACTCCTCCGGCGGGGAAAACCCACGAATCATTGAGTTTTCTTGAACTCACCAGAATGACTTCAATTTCCCCAAGGCTGTTTTCCCTGTAAGCGACGACGCCTGCCTTTTGTACGGGTTTACGCATTTAGGTGAGAATGTTAGCCTAAAAATAGAATATGAACAGAAAGAAATTATTATTTTCCCCGATCGGAGGAGATTTCTCCGGCAGGTTTTTCAAAGCTGGTAAGGTCTTACCTCGCATGCAACTTAATTCTTGGTTGGGCTGTATAATTTCCCAATTTTCCAAAGCGGAGGTTTAAGTGTCAAACAGGCTTAAAAACGAAAAGAGTCCCTATCTTCTCCAACACGCGGAGAATCCAGTTGACTGGTATCCGTGGGGAGAGGAGGCGTTCAAGAGAGCCCGGGAGATGGGAAGACCGATATTTCTTTCCATAGGATACTCGACCTGTCACTGGTGCCACGTTATGGAGCACGAATCCTTTGAGGATCCTGAGGTGGCGGGGCTCATGAACGAGAACTTCGTCTCGATCAAGGTCGACAGGGAGGAGCGTCCCGATATCGACAATATCTACATGACTGTCTGTCACGTGATTTCAAGGAAAGGATGCGGCTGGCCTCTTAACATAATCATGACGCCTGAGGGGAAACCCTTTTTTGCCGGAACCTATATACCCAAGGAGAACCGTTACGGTAGAGTCGGGATGAAGGAGCTTGTGCCGGCGATAAAAGAACTATGGGAGAACAAAAGGGAAGAGGTTGTGGAGTCGGCCCGGCAGATAACCGACGCTGTCTGCAGCCTTGGAGATTCGCTGCGGAAAGCCGAGGACTCCAATCTTAACGAAAAAACTCTTGATCAGGCCTACAGTTACTTTCTTTCGACTTTCGATCCGGATGAAGGTGGCTTCGGGAGAGCTCCAAAATTTCCGACTCCTCACAACCTGATGTTTCTGATGAGGTATTACGGACGCACCGGGAAGGATGCTTCCTTGAGGATGGTTGAGAGGACGCTTCTTGCTATGGGAAGGGGCGGTATATACGACCATGTGGGTTTCGGTTTTCACAGGTATTCGACCGATTCGCGATGGCTTGTTCCCCATTTCGAAAAGATGCTTTATGACCAGGCGCTTTTGGCTATCACTTACACAGAAGCATGGCAGATCACGAAAAACCCGTTTTACGAAAAAAAAGCGAGGGAGATACTCGAATACCTGATTCGGGACATGACCTCTCCCGAAGGAGGTATTTACTCGGCCGAAGATGCTGACAGCGAAGGGGAGGAGGGAAAGTTCTATCTTTGGACCGTAGAAGAAGTAGAGGAACTTGTGGGAGCGGAAGATGCAGAGCTTCTCTCAGACGTCTACAATCTTTCCCGCGACGGAAATTTCACGGACGAGGCGACGGGAGAGCAAAGCAATAGGAATATATTTCACCTGAAAGAACCCTTGGCGGACACTGCGGCACGGCACGGCATCCCAGCCGAAGCGCTTGAGAGGAAACTTGAGAGCCTGAGGGAGAAGCTTTTTGCCTGCAGGGAAAAAAGAATTCATCCCTACAAGGACGATAAGGTGCTCACGGACTGGAACGGAATAGCTATAGCGGCGTTTTCAAAGGCGGCGGTGGCTTTCGGAGAGGAAAGATATTCTGACGCTGCGCGGGGTTCAATAGAATTCATAATGCGGAATCTTTTTCGCGATGGAAGGCTTCTTCACCGCTACCGCGAGGGCGAAGCGGGCATAATGGCAAGCGTCGATGATTACGCTTTTTTCATATGGGGGCTTCTTGAATACTACGAAAGCGTTTTCGACGAAAAATCCCTCTCTTTGGCTATTTCTCTCTGCCGGGATCAGTTTGAACATTTCTGGGATGAAGAGTTTGCGGGTTTTTTCTTCACGGCCGATGACGGCGAAGCTTTGATAACCAGACAGAAGGAAATTTATGACGCGGCGCTTCCGTCTGGAAACTCGGTTTCGACACTTAATATCCTGAAGATAGCGAGGCTGACCGCCAACCCCGAGCTTGAAGAGAAGGCAGCCCGGATGGCCGCGGCTTTTTCTCCCCTGATCTCAAGACACCCGGCTTCTTTTTCAATGCACATGAGTTCTCTTGATTTCATGCTAGGTCCTTCTTTCGAGATAGTCATAGCCGGGGACAGAAATTCTCCCGAGACCCGCCGGTTTCTCGACGCTCTATCGGGCGAGTATTTGCCGAACAAGGTGGTGATACTGAAAGATGCGGCAAATGAAGGGGAGATTTCAGGAATTGCCCCGTTCACGCAGGGCCATAACCCCCTTGAAGGGAAACCCGCGGCGTATGTGTGCTCAAATTATGAGTGCCGACTTCCGACGGCCGACCCGGCGCGGATGCTTGAGCTTATACGAGAAGGAAGAAGTCTCGATAAAACCCCTGGGGAGTGATGGTTACACGAGTAATTCCCCGGCATTATATTTCAACCAGAGAGCCTGATGCGGATTAGGACAAGGCATTTTTCCACAATTCCAAGTTTTGATTACTGTCCGTGGGCAAGCCCGTAGAACAGGAATTGGTCGGTCCACAGTTCCACTTGTAAACCGTTTGTTTCATAAATGCCTGGTTCGACATCTTTTATGTCATCTGCTATTGGCAAAACATATAAGGTATAAATAATTTGGCTTTTGCGGTGACTCAACTTCAATTGAGCTGCCTGGGAACCCTGAATGGTGCAGTACTTGCCGCCTACGAGGACAAAATCCCGAACCAGCTCGCCGCGGCGGGGCCGGATGGAGAAGTCCAACTCGCTGAGAGCGGCCTGTACAACGTCATACTGATCTGATTTTACCACCAGAGCTCCGTGTTGCCGGTGATTGTGTCCGATTTCAGTGACTACCTGATGGGTAAGGCTGCTGTCCGTACTAATGTGCATCCATAACCCAATTCCAATTGTCAGAAGTATGGCTGCGGCCAGCGGAATAAGATAAGAACTACGGCGACGGGTTCCGCCCATCTCATGGACGGAGGCTTGTATTGCCGTGATTTTGTCCGAAGCAATGCGTTTGCTTCGATAGTAGTTATTGAGTTCTTGCTCCAATTTCTTCATGGTTTCAGTCGGCCGTTTCTAAGGCAGCCAGTTTTTTCTTGCTCCTATGTATTAAACTCAGGACAGTCCCCCGAGGCCTCCCGGTCAGTGCGGCAATTTCATTAGCCGAGTAGCCTTCCACGATATGTAGAAACAGTGCTTCTCGCTCGATGTCCCGAAGTTTGGAAAGCATCTGATCTATAGCGACTTTGGTGCCTTCCACGGCGGCGTCGCCGGAAGCCGAAAGATACTCGTGTTTGCTGGTGAGTGTGGTAAACCAGACGCGTTTCCGTCTGCGATATTGGTCGATGTAAAGATTTCGGATAGTTGTGAAGAAAAGGGCCTTCGTTTTCACTTCGCTATACCGCTGATGCAATTTCAGCCAAGCCGTCTGCACTAGATCCTCAGCGTCGTGATGGTGATGAGTGAGCGCGTAAGCATAACGGAACCCGCTCTGTAACAGCTCTTCTTCGCTGAGTGATGACGATACTGGCATGGCTTCATGCGGACAGGATTGTCCCCGACCGCTTGCAAGTTCCTATGTTCCTGTGGTCAATTCAGTTTTCCAAATGATACGCCCGTTTGACCTTCCCGACTTTGTGCACAATACCTTGCAAAGCTTGAAACTTGCCGTCTTTTTCGATCACCAGAAAATCAAGGTCGAAATAAACGCCGTTGCGGTCGTGGAAATCCGCGCAACTGACGTAATAACCGGCTTTTTTCACGATTCCGTCATGCAGCTTTGCGAGCTTAAGCTTGAGTAGGTCGTCCGTGATTGCGTCATACAGTACATAATGTCCATTCACCGTGTTGTGGTCAATGTACTCCTGCATCGCCGTCTGGATCCCACGGCGTCTTTCCCCTTTTATGCTCGGATCATCGGCGGCAAAGGCGGTTGAAGTGAAAGCCAGAAAAACCAGTATTCCCATTATGCTCTTCATGTTGAATATGCATCTCCTTTAAAGTGTGTACTTACTTAGTAAAGACGAACGGGATGCTGTAGTGATTGCATCGAGCGAGAAACAGCAGTTATTTTTTTTGCCGAGACTGTTGCATTTGTGAAAACTACTCCTATAATCTATGTAAAATTTTTCTAGGGGGGACCAAATGACTAAGAGAAGGAATGAGAAAAAAGTAAGAGATCTTGTTGAGATGATGCAAGATCCCGACAGTTCCGGTTACATCGGAAGCGACTGCGACACCATGGAACTTTATGAGCAGGAGCTTGAGGAGATGGACGGGGCCGACAGTTTTTACGACGGGGAACTTGATTTCAACTGAGCTTCCTGTTCAATTCCTCGCGTTTTCCTGATATGAACAAGCAGTACTGATATAGCGGCGGGCGTTATACCTGAAACCCGGCTTGCCTGCCCTACCGATTCGGGTTTTATTCTAGATAGTTTCTGAACAATTTCATTTGAAAGTCCTGGGATGCTTCCGTACTCGAAGGTCTCCGGGATTTTCATGTTTTCGAATTTCTGTAATTTTCCGACTTCTTCTTTCTGCCTTTTTATATAGCCCTCGTATTTTACTTCCATCTCTATCTGAGCCCCGAGTTTCGGGGAGATGTCCGGATTCGCCGCGGAGTCTATAAAGCCCAGCATTTCATACGTGAAGCCGGGCCTTCTGAGTATCTCCTTTAGGCTCTGGGGCTTTTTGATTCTATGGGAGCCGAGATTCTCAAGAATTCTGTTTGTCTTCTCGTTTGGGACCACCTTTTCGCCCTCAAGTCTTTCGAGTTCGTTTTCAAGCGCGGTTTTCCTGGCGCGGAATTCCTCAATCCGTTTCTCGCTGAGAAGCCCTATTGTGTGTCCGAACTCCCCGAGTCTTAAGTCGGCGTTATCCTCTCTCAGTATAAGCCTGTACTCGGCCCTTGAGGTAAACATCCTATAGGGCTCGTCAACCCCTTTTGTGACCAGATCGTCAATCAGAATTCCTATGTAGGCCTCCGAGCGTCCGAGTACGAAAGGCTCTTTCCCTTTTACCCGAAGCGCTGCGTTTATTCCCGCTATTAGTCCCTGGCTTGCCGCCTCCTCGTAGCCCGTGGTCCCGTTTACCTGTCCTGCGAAGAATATGTTTTCAAGAAGTTTTGATTCAAGCGTAGCACTAAGCTGCGTGGGGTCGAGAAAGTCGTATTCAACTGCGTATCCCGGTCTCATTATTTCCACGTTGTGAAGCCCTTCCATGGTTCTTGAGAACTTGTACTGAACTTCTATTGGAAGGCTGGTTGAAATTCCGTTGGGATAAATTTCGTAGGTGTTTCTTCCCTCAGGTTCGAGAAATATCTGGTGGCGGTTACGATCGGGAAATTTAACCACCTTGTCTTCTATCGAGGGACAGTACCTTGGTCCTATTCCCTTTATGAGACCGGAGTAAAGAGGGGACTTGTCAATGTTCTCGTTTATAACGCGATGGGTTTCCTCGTTGGTGTAGGTGATGTAGCACGGCATCTGCTCAGTTGTGATTTCTCCGGCGGAAAAGGAAAAGGGCACAGGGTTCTCGTCCCCATCCTGTCTTTCAAGCTTGTCCCACTCGATGGTCCTTCCGTCAAAGCGCGGAGGAGTTCCGGTTTTGAGCCTGCCTGTCGTGAAACCCAGATCCGCAAAGGAATTCGATATGGCTCCCGCGGCGGCTTCCCCCGCGCGGCCAGACGAAATCCGCGTAAGGCCTATGTGTATGAGTCCACCGGGAAACGTTCCGGGGGTGACTACGACGGTATCTGAGAAGAACTTCTCCCCAAGTGCGGTTTTAACCCCCGCGACTTTCTTGCCGTCAACCAGAAATTCTTCGACCATCGCCTGTTTTATCTCTATATTCGCTTCGCTCTCAAGAGCCTTTTTCATGTAGGTTCTGTAGCTTTGGCGATCGGCCTGTATTCTGGTTGCTTGCACTGCCGCTCCCTTTCGGGTGTTGAGTCTCCTGAACTGTATGGCCGCGGTGTCTGCAGCTTTCCCCATTTCTCCGCCCAGTGCGTCTATTTCCTTTACAAGGTGACCTTTTCCGACGCCCCCTATCGAAGGATTGCACGACATGAGCCCGGTTGTGTCTATATTTGCCGTGACAACCAGGGTTGTACAGCCCATTCTGGCGGCGGCAAGTGCCGCCTCGCACCCGGCGTGACCGGCTCCGATCACTATCACTTCGTATTTTTTTGAGCTTAAAAGAGACATTTTTCTAAATCACCCGTGGGGGTTTTCAGTAGCAAGTATAACCGTCAGAACCCGACGGATAAACGGGGGGAAGATCTCGGAATTTTGTTCTGGGATCTGTCAGGAATTTTGATTAGATGTTACGGTATTCTACAGAACTGCGAGAAGATATTTTCAATTTCTTTTTCGCTCGCTTAACGTGTAACCAGAGTGACTCTGGACAGATGCGGGAGCCATAAAAGTTTAATCTAGGCATTATCGCCGAACTCAATAATTTTGGCTGTGTAATCATCTCAGCCCGTTTGCGGTTTGTACGATTTTCTCTCAGGCAGTTTATAGAGATTAATCCCGATTTTTCCATGTTAAGATTGACCGAACTCCATACAATTGTTAGAATTTCGTGAAATGGTATCTTCTAAGTTCCTAGAATTTATATCCTCTGTGAAAGGCAGATTGGGTACCTACCCTAGCGAAGAGGCCGTTAGCGTGCAGATTGTTCTGCCGGTTCTTGGACATCTGGGTTGGGACATATACAACTCAGAATATGTCTATCCACAGTATCCGCTTGAGAGACTAAAAGTTGATTGCGGTCTCAAGATTTCTAGAGGAAAACAAGAAGGTCTGCGGTGCATAATTGAAGTCAAGGCCGAGGGGAATCTGGATGCCGACCACCAGCTTTTTCAATACGCATTTCTCGCAGGTGCTCCGCTGGCTGTTCTTACCGATGGAAGACATTGGAGGTTCTATCTTCCTATGGTTCCCGGAAAGTTTGAGGAAAGGCTTGTCCGCACTCTGGATTTTGAGAAGCATTCTCACGAAGAAATAACTGCTGGACTGGTCCGTTATTTATCCTTTGAGAACACACGCTCAGGGAAAGCCAGAAAAAACGCAGAGCGTGACCATAACCAACGAATTAGAAGCATTGAGACTAAGAAAAACATTTCTGTTGCATGGAGAGACCTGCTGGATGGATCTTCCGATAAGCTCGTTACTCTGCTGATTGAGGAAACATCTCGCATTTCCTCTGGATATGCTCCGGCGAGAGTGGATGTGGAAGAGTTTCTTAGGAATCCAAACGAGGTCAAAGCGGTACGTGAACCAGGTTTTCCTGTGGAGACTAAAAAAACCAAATCTGAAAAACTCCAAAAAAAGTCCGGTAAAGAAGTTCGTTTTTTTCTGCTAGATAAAGAACATACGGAGACTAGTGCAGCCAGATGCTTCGTAAAGATTATGAAAATTCTTGCGGATAGGGATAAAGATTTCACCACGCATCTAGCTCCGCTGACCGCAGGCAAAAAGAAGAAATGGCTTTCGCGGAATCGAGAAGATATGGTGAAGATGATAAGATCCGAGGAAATTTCCCCCGGCTGGTGGTTAGACACCAATTTGTCAAACGAGTCCGAGATCAAAAGATTACGGATGGCTTGTGAAGTTGCTGGAATTCCTTTCGGAAAACCGAGCGGGCTGAAAATCACCTTCTGATCAAGGAATTGATCCTTTCCGTTGAATTTACCCCCATCGGTATTATTATATTTTCCGTAAGGAAAAAACCACGGTCTTTCTCAAGGAACGGAAAATATTTTGGAGGCATTTTTAGAAAATGAATACTCTTAAAAGTCTTTTTCTGCTCGCTTTTCTCTCTGCTATTCTGGTCTGGGCAGGGGGTATGATAGGGGGCAAAAATGGTGCCCTGATAGCACTTGTTCTCGCGGGAGTTATGAATTTCGTGAGCTACTGGTGGAGCGACAAGATTGTTCTCAAGATGTACAAAGCAAGCGAGGTCGGAAGGGACAACGCGCCTGATCTCTACTCCGATGTCGAGGAACTCGCCCAGATAGCGGGACTTCCAATGCCCCGGGTCTACATAATCCCCGAACAGGCCCCGAATGCCTTTGCCACGGGTCGCGACCCTCACCACTCAGCCGTTGCGGTCACTCAGGGGATCATGCGTCTTTTGAACAGAAACGAACTTAAAGGCGTAATTGCTCATGAGCTTGCCCATATAAGAAACAGAGACATCCTGATCGGTTCCGTGGCGGCGACAATCGCTGGCGCTATCACCTATCTTGCCTACATGGCGCAGTTTGCGGCTATTTTCGGAGGAGGGGGAGGAGACAGAAGAGGCGGAGGGATGCTGGGACTTCTGGCTATGGCCATTATCGCCCCGATGGCAGCAATGATCGTGAGAATGGCTATATCGAGAACGAGAGAATTCGGAGCGGACAAGACCGGGGCCGAGATATGCGGAAATCCGCTATATCTTGCCGACGCGCTCAGGAAGCTGCAGGCGGGAGCCTCGAGAGTTCCACTGCAGGTAAGCGAGCAGGCGGCTGAGAGCACGGCTCATATGATGATAGTGAGCCCGATGATCGGGGGAGGTTTCGCAAAGCTTTTCAGCACCCATCCTCCTACGGAAGAGAGAGTCGCAAGGCTTGAAGCCATGGTCGGTGGCGCTTCCCTTTAAACCGGAAGAGAAGACTCTTTGAAAAGGAGCACATGAAGGGACGACCGCTTATCGGCATAACGACTGACCTTGAGGACAAATCAAACCTTATAGAGTCCGCTTATTCGAAGGCGGTTGAGTTCTACGGTGGTGCCCCGGTTCTGATCCCCACGGTTGCCGAAGCTTCAAGCTCGGATTTTCTGCTCAACATAATCTCCGCAATCAACGGGCTTTTGATACCGGGTTCAAGGGACATGGACCCGAAATTCTACGGCGAGTCCCCACATCCTGCCATAAAGCCCATGAGTCCCGAGAGGACGGAAACGGAATTCAGCGTTCTTCGCCTTGCTCTCGAAAAAGACATGCCGATTCTGGGGATATGCGGAGGCATGCAGTTTATAAATGTTTTCCACGGGGGCTCGATACATCAGGACATAAAAGCGCTCCTCCCCGACGCGCTTTGTCACGAAGGGGGCGAGGTTCACAGCATCACGGTTTTCCCAGACACAGTCTTCGGTGGCTTAACGGAAGAAAATGAATTCGAGATAAAAAGCTATCACCACCAGGCAATAAACAGGGTTGGAGAGGGTCTTCGGATAAGTGCTTTGGCCCCGGACGGAATAGTGGAGGGATTTGAGTCTGCCAACGGCCGCGTCATGGGTTTTCAGTGGCATCCCGAGCTTGAGCGGACCCGCCTGTCCGAACTGATTTTCACCCGGTTCCTCTTCGAGGCCGCACAGACGGCGGACGGTTCTTCTGGTATCGGGTAATTTTATCTGCGTATTTTCCCCGGAGAGCCTTCAGGTTGAAGTTCATTAGCATAATCGGTGCGCGGGAGCACAATCTCAAGAACATAGACGTCAAGATACCGAGGCGCAGCTTCACTGTCGTTACGGGAGTGAGCGGTTCAGGAAAGTCTTCTCTGATTTTCGACATACTTTTTGCCGAGGCGCAGAGAAGATTCATGGAGTCGCTTTCCTCCTATGCTAGGCAGTTTGTCGAGAAGCTTGACAAGCCGGATGTCGATTTCGTCGAGGGCCTTTCTCCGTCTGTTTCGGTGGATCAGAAGACCTTTCACAGAAACCCCCGCTCGACCGTTGGGACCATAACGGAGATATACGACTACATGCGCGTGCTTTTCTCCGTGGTCGGAGAGCCGCACTGCTATGAGTGCGGGGAGGAAATATCTTCCCAGACCCCTTCCAGCATGATTGAGAGGATCCGCGGGGAAGCGGGCAGAAAACCCGTGTCTGTGTATTCCCCGGTAGTTCAGGGAAGAAAAGGGATATACAGAAAAGAGCTTGAGGACATGAGGAGGGAAGGTTTCGTCAGGGTTAGAATTGACGGAGAGACTTATGACCTTGAAGACGACATAGATCTTTCCCGAAACAAGAAGCATACTATCGAACTTCTGGTGGACAATATCGTTTTGCGTGGGGAGAGTTCGGAAAAAAGGCTCTCGGACGCAGTCTCACTTGCTCTTAAAAGATCGGGCGGACTTTTGAAATGCGAAATCGAAAGTGGGGAGACTCTCACTTTCAGCGAACATTTTTCCTGCTCCCGGTGCGCGATAAACTACCCGGAGATATCCCCCAGGCTTTTTTCCTTTAACAGTCCCTACGGTGCGTGCGTGAACTGCCAGGGGCTTGGATTCGAAACGTTTTTCGATCCCGAACTCATAGTGGAGGATCCTGGGAAGTCACTTTGCGAAGGAGTGATCAAACCGTTTGAGGATTCAAAATATATTGCCCGGATACTCGAGGGACTCTCCGAGCATTATGGTTTCGCACTTGATGTTCCGTTTTCCCGGCTCTCCGCCCTGCACAGACAAAAGATACTCTATGGCTCGGGGACGGAGAGTATAAGCTTCAGGAAGGCGAGGAAGGGGAGACAAAAGGAATACACTGCGACTTTCCCCGGAATCGTCGGCATGCTCACGGAATGGTACTCGCAGACCAATTCTGAAGAACTTCGGGAAAAACTCTCAAAATACATGAGAACGCTTCCGTGCAGAGAGTGCGACGGGTCCAGACTCAACAAGATTGCCCTCTCCGTGCTTTTCAGGGAAAAGAGTATATCTAGTCTTGCGGGTATGGCGGTTTGTGATCTCATCCCTTACTTCGGGTCCCTTGAACTTTCTGCGAGGGAGGAGAAAATCGCTGGGGAAGTAATAAAGGAGATATCCTCCCGGCTTGGTTTTCTCGGGGATATAGGACTTGGCTACATGAGTCTTGACCGCACGGCTCCGACCCTTTCGGGCGGAGAGGCCCAGAGGGTGAGACTCGCAACCCAGGTTGGGTCGAAACTTACGGGAATAACATACGTGCTTGATGAGCCTTCCATAGGACTTCACCCGAAGGACAACAAAAAGCTCGTTGAGATGCTAAAGAGCATAAGGGACATGGGCAACACCGTAATCGTCGTCGAGCATGACGAGGAAACCATAAAGAGCGCTGACTTCGTGCTTGACGTTGGTCCGGGAGCAGGAGAACTCGGAGGCGAGGTTGTTTGCTCTGGAAGCGTCGGGAGAATATCCCGGTGCGCAGGTTCGGTTACAGGAAGATACATTTCGGGCAAAAAGAAAATCCCGGTGCCCCGCTCAAGACGCTCTTCCGGCACCCGGGTTGGGATTCGGAGGGCTTTTGGGAACAACCTCAGGAAAATTGACGTTGATTTTCCCATCGGAACATTCATATGCGTCACAGGAGTTTCCGGTTCGGGGAAAAGCACCCTCGTCGTAGACACTCTCTATAATGGCCTGTCAAGAAAGCTTAACCGGAGCAAAAACCGCGCGGCCCCACACGGAGAAATCATCGGCACCGAAAACTTGGACAAGGTCATCAAGGTTGATCAGAGCCCGATAGGCAGAACCCCGAGATCGAACCCTGCAACCTACACCGGTGTGCTCACTGAGATAAGAAAGATTTTTTCCATGCTTCCAGAGTCGAAAGTGATGGGATACGGGCCGGGCAGGTTCAGTTTCAACCTCTCCCAGGGAAACTGTCCGGGGTGCGGGGGAAGCGGGACCGTCAGGATCGAGATGCACTTTCTTCCCGATGTTTACGTCACGTGCGAGGTGTGCGGAGGAAAGAGGTACAACGACGAGACCTTGGCGATCAGGTACAAGGGGAAAAACATGTCGGACGTTCTTGAGATGAACATAAAAGAGGCGGCGGATTTTTTCGAGAACATACCAAAGATTTCAGGAAAGCTCAGGGTGCTGAACGATGTCGGCCTCGGTTACGTGAGGCTCGGGCAGCGGGTAACCACTCTTTCCGGAGGGGAGGCACAGCGCATAAAGCTTGCGAGAGAACTTGGGAAAAGAGCCTCCGGAAAAACCCTCTACATACTTGACGAACCGTCGGTCGGGCTTCATTTTGACGACATACAGAAGCTTGTTTCGGTAATACAGAGGCTTGTGGATACAGGAAACACAGTGGTTGTCATAGAACATAATCTTGACATCATAAAGTGCGCGGACCACGTGATTGATCTCGGTCCCGGGGGCGGAGAAGACGGGGGAGGTCTTGTGGCCTGCGGAACTCCCGAAGAGGTATGCAGGGTTAACGGTTCGCACACGGCTTTTTATCTTAGAGGCGTTTTAGAAAACGGGGTTGCAGGGAGTTAGAAATTGGAAATAGCGCAGTCAATAGTCCTTGGCATAATACAGGGAATAACCGAGTTTTTCCCGGTAAGCAGCACCGCTCACCTGTTTCTGGTTCCATGGATTTTTTCCTGGCAGGACCAGGGCCTTCCTTTCACGGTGGCCCTTCATATAGGGAGCCTCTTTGCGATCCTTTACTGCTTCAGGGAGGAACTTGCGCTTATCCTGCGGGATTTCTTTTGCGGTTTGAGATCTTTTTCCTTCGAGGGACGCCAAAATGGAAAAACCGGAGTCTACATTCTGATCGCCACACTGCCTGCCGTTGCGGCCGGGTTTTTGTTTGAGCGCTACGCCTCGGGCGTGCTTCGCGACCCTGTTCTGGTTGCTGCCTTTCTTCTCGGTTTCGGGGTGCTTCTTTACATCTCCGACAGAAAGACGACTGCGAGCAAGACTATTTCTGACATGAACCTTGGCGATGCGCTTTTTTTCGGCGTGGCTCAGGCTTTTGCGATTCTGCCCGGAGCCTCAAGAGCGGGCATTACGATTACCGGAGGGCTTTTCAGAAACTACAAAAGAGAAGAAGCCGCGCGGTTTTCATTTCTTCTGGCCATACCTGTCATAGTTGCGGCCGGGGTTTTCGAGATAAGGCATATCGGATACGCGGAGATGCTCAGATGGTCTTTCGTTCTCGGCGTAGCGACTTCTTTTCTGTCGGCCCTCTTTGCCATCCGATTTCTGCTGGGTTACGTGAAGACGAGATCATTCACTCTTTTTGTAATCTACAGGGCGGTTCTTTCCGTTGTGATATTTGTAGTTTATTTATGGATGTTTAGGTAATTGTGTTTATAAGCGAGACTATGTTGATAGCCGCCACAGCTAACTGGTTCGTCTGAAAAGTATCGAAGTCCACAGGTTAGACTGTGAAGTATATATTCAAACTTTCTTTTGAGATTATCTCATAGCCTATTTCGGACAATGGATGGAATATTTATCCTTGACAGTCCGATATTTGCACCTTAAAATCATTGTATCGCACAGGCGAAAATTTATTTTAAAGGAGATTTAAATGAACTTAGAGCTTGTAACAGAAGTTATAGATGGTGATACATTCAAGGGAAACTACGATAGACCACCGGTCAGGTTGGCAGGGTTTAATGCCCCGGAACTCAATACACTACAAGGGATTTATGCAAAAACCTGTCTTGAGAATCTAATTCACGGAAAAATGGTATCCATTGAAAAGATTGTCACTGACGTATATGGTCGGGATATAGCTAATGTCAAGTTAGGGATGGGAAATAGATCAGTGAACGAGCAGATGAAGAGGATGTTTGGTAGAAATTGACGGAGAATATCCATATCGGATCAGCATCAAATTATATTAATAGGCTTTATGTCATTTGATATGGTCAAAGTATTGAACCACAGTTGCTGAAACGGAGATAAATATGATTGATGCAAAACAACTTGGAAATCGATTGCGTAGGATCAGGGAACTATGTGGTCTCAGTCAAGAAGTTGTTGCCCATGAGCTTGAACTGCCCCGTACTGCCTTAACTAATATAGAAAACGGTAATCGAAAAGTATCTATCCTCGAACTTACCAAGCTGGCTGAAATCTACAAATGTTCACCATCTTTTTTTCTTGAAGAGAGCGAAGAATCACAGGCTGAAGATATTATGGTTGTTCTCCATAGGGTACTTCCTGAAAAAATGAATGATCCGGAAAACATATCCTCCGTGCGGAGCATTGTAGATCTGTATCGTGAGGGGAAAGGGTTGCTGAAAATGCTTGATAGGGAAATTTATGCGGAAATCCCTAACTATGCTGCCGAAATAAAATCAGCGGGTGCAGCTGTCCAGCAAGGGGAAAGGGTTGCTTATGAAGAACGCTACCGACTCCGCATTGGCGATGCGTCGATTCGCGACATTGCGGAACTGCTGAGTGAACAGGGGATCTGGACGGCGGCGGCTGATCTTCCAGACAGCATGTCTGGTTTATTTATTCATAATCAGTCCACCGGTTTTGCGGTCTTGGTTAATGCAGACCATGGGCTGGAGCGTCGACGTTTTTCTTATGCTCATGAGTACGCTCACGTCCTTTTTGACCGTGACCAATCGGTCAGAATGACGCTCCAGAAAAACTCTTCAGAGCTTGCAGAAATGCGTGCGAACGCTTTTGCTTCAGCATTTCTCATGCCATCCGGTGGAGTGGCGCAGTGGTTAAACAGTATTGGTAAAGGTCATCCTAGCAGGCTTGCGCAAGTCACCTTTAACGTTGCCGATGGTTCGGCGATGGAGACGGAGATACGTCCTCGTTCAGGTTCTCAGGTTATTACTTGCCAGGATGTTGCGGTTTTAGCACGTCGCTTCTGTGTAAGTTATGATGCCGCAGTTTGGCGACTAAAAAATCTCAGTCATGTTAACTCTGCCCAAGCCCACACTTTTCTTAGTCAAAAGGAAATAGCTAAAAGACATATAGGGCTTCTTGATAAGGACAACCAATCTAGACGTCCTGAACAGGAATTTCACAATCAGCTTATATCGTTGGCAATCGAGGCATTTAGGCGAGAGAAGATATCGCGTGGTCATCTTCTTGAAATTGGGAAAAAGCTTGAGGTTGAAGGGGAACAACTGCTTGAGATGGCTGAAACCGTCCGAACCAGTTAATTGAAGGTGCACACGATTTGTCTCAATTTTATGTCATTGCGGATGCTTCCGTACTTATCAATTTTCTACGTATTGATCGTATGGACCTAATTGGGGCCTATCCGGGTTCTTTCATAGTAACTGACAAGGTTGCCGACGAAATCAGCTATCCCGATCAAAAAAACCGTTATGAAACCGCTTTATCCTTGCGTTATCTTGTTCAACAGAAAATTGATGACCCGATAGAAGTTGAGGAGTTTCTTCGTCTCGACCTTAAGTATGGCCAACACTTGGGTGCGGGTGAGTTGTCGGCAATTGCAGTTGCTCTCAACCGCAACTACTTATTAGCAATTGATGATAATCGTGCGGTCAGAGATGTACTGAGAGAAATTGGTTTCAGCGACAGACCTAATCGTATCATACGAACACAGGACATTGTAGTGGAACTAATTGAACGGAATTTTCTTACCCTTAAAGAAGCTGAACTTATAAAAGTTGATTGGGAGACCAACCATAGGTTCAAGTTAAAAACCTCATCCTTCAGAGAACTGTTATATGGGACCTCGCGTGCTGAGTAAACTTTAAAACTCGATGGTACAAGAGTCAGGCAGTTTTAGAACCCCTCAGTTACCGGAAAGATTAAATTATTCAAATTTTTTCCTAGAACCAAAAACCTTGTTTCATGAATAGGAAAACCAACCAGGAAAGAAGTGCTAAGAAACGAAGGTATTTTACTGAAAAACAGTTTTTCTCACTGCCTGCAGTACCGCTTCATGGATGACGCCATTGGTTGCCAAGATTCCTTTATTTTCGAGGAGTTTCTTGCCGACGGAGAAATCAAGAAATTTACCCGAGGAGTCGGTGACGGTTCCTCCGGCTTCTTTGACGATTATGTACCCTGCAGCGTGATCCCATATGTTTTCTTTGTAATCTTTTCTCGGCTGCGGGCGAAGGTAAATGGATGTATCTCCCCTAGCCAAAACCGCGTATTTGCACTGGCTGTCCATTCTTACGGATTTTGCGCTTATATTGAGGGAGTGGGCGATTTTCCCCGAAAATTCGTAGGACGAGTCCGGAGCTTCAACTGATTCGCACATAATGGAGTCCGAGACTTTCTCGACTCCCGATACCGAAATGCGAGTTCTCGTATTTCCCCAAAGCCCGAACTGGTAGGAGCCTCGTCCTTTTTCAGCGAAGAATATGAACCCCTTTTCCCCGCCTGCACCGTTACTTGTGTCTGGTCCCAGTTCCGGACACCCTAGAATTCCGAGAACTACTTCTCCCTCCTCGATAAGTGCGAGTGCAATTGCGTACTGACGTTTCGCGAGAAGCCCTCTTGTTCCGTCAATCGGGTCAAGTGTCCAGAATCTACCATGACCTCCACCTTTGTGATTTCCCCTGTTGATCGCACATAGTATTTCATCCGGGCTTTTTTCGGGTAGAAGTTCCTCAAGATTCTCTCTGAGTTTTTTCCCGCAACTGCCCTCGAGACAAAACGAGGTTTCTTCGGCGACTATTGGGATTTCAGGAAAAGCGGCTGAGAGTTCTTCGTTTATCAACGCCTGCACGAAGAAATCCGCGAGGGTTACCGGGGAACCGTCGGTTTTGTAAAGGGCTTCGCGGAACCTAGGTTCCCCGCTTATTCCCGCGCAGGCCCTTGCCGCTTTTGTTACCGCTTCCAGCCCTATCTTTTTTTCAAGTTCAAAGCCCATTTGTACCGGATTCCGTGTTTAGGACAAAATCGAGGCGGTTTTTCAGGTTTTCCCTACGAATGTCGGGTTGTCGGGGGAAAGTTCAAAATCGACTCCCGCGTGGCAAAGAGCTATTCCGTCTCCGTTTTTAAGCGTGTATCTGGTTTCCGAGTGGTTCAGGTCCACCTCTATCAGATTGTCCAGAATCGAGACGGAAAAGCTGAGCCTCAGCATTTCCTGGGGAAGACTGGGGATGAATTCGGGTTTTTTCCCGCTGTTGGCGAGCCCGGCGAATCCGAACACGAGCATCATCCACGTTCCTCCCATTGAGGCTATGTGGCAGCCGTCAACTGTATTTCGTCCCATGTCTCCCAGATCCATGAAAACCGCGTTTTCCGCATATTCCATCGCCGTGTCCATGTGTCCGACCTTGGCGGCGGCTATTCCCTGTATGCAGGCCGAAAGTGAAGAGTCTCCGGTCGTAAGAGGATCGTAGTAATCAAAGTTCCGTCTTTTTTCTTCCTGCGAGAACTCCTTTTCAAGAAGAAGCATCGCAAGTACGAGATCCGACTGCTTGACTATCTTGTGACGGTAAATGACCAGAGGGTGGTAGTGGAGCAGTATGGGATACTTGTCCTGCGGGACGTTTTCAAAATCCCATTTTTCCTTCTCGAGAAAATGGTCGTCCTGAGGATGTATTCCGAGTTTTTCGTCATACGGTATGTACATATGCTCGGCGGCTTTTTTCCAGTCCTCTATTTCCGAGATGCGGAGGTTGGTTTTATGGGCGAGGTTTTTAAAAAGTTCGGGTTCGGCTTCCTCGAGTTTTTCAACCGTGGCGGCGGCGAGTCTTAGGTTCTCGCGGGCCATGAGATTAGTATAGGTGTTGTTGTTTACCACGGTGTTGTACTCGTCCGGGCCGGTAACGCCGTGTATTTCGAATTTTCCTTCTCCCGAGTTCGAATAGAATCCAAGATCGCTCCAGAGTCTCGCAGTTTCAATCAGGACTTCCGCTCCGTACTTGGAGACAAAATCATGATCTCCCGTGACATTAACGTATTTCTTGAGCGCGTAGACTATGTCGGCGTTTATATGATACTGTGCGGTTCCCGCCGCGTAGTAAGCGGATGCTTCCTCTCCGTTTATGGTCCTCCAGGGAAACATCGCCCCTTTCTGGTTAAGTCTTTTTGCGTATTCCCTAGCCTTGTCGAGCATGCTGTAGCGAAACTTGAGAAGATTCTCGGCGATAGTGGGCGAAGTGTAGGTAAGAAAGGGCATTAAGTATATTTCCATGTCCCAGAAGTAATGGCCGTCGTAGCCCGCCCCGGTAAGACCCTTGGACGGGACTCCTGCTCCTTCGACCCTTGCCGACGACTGGTACATCTGGAAGAGGCTGAATCTTATCGCCTGCTGAAAAGACACCGTCCTTTCATCGCTGTCCATCTCCACGCACACGTCGCTTCTTTCCCAGAATTTGTCGAGATACTTGCGCTGTCCCTCAAGCAGGTCCGAAAACCCGAACTTCTTGCCTCTTTTAAGGCTTCTTCTAGCCCTCTCTCGAAGTTCCTCGTTTGTGTGCGGCGCGGTTCTCGTGGTGTGATAGGTCATGTACTTGGTAAGACTTATCGGTTCTCCCTTTTGGGCGTCAACCATGAAAACTACTTTCCCTCGGTCATCTGCCGCCCTGCTCGTATAGGAGAAATCACAGTTTGTCTCAAGCGTGTGCTCGATTCCCGATGTTATCGTCATCTTGCTGTTTCGGGTCGAGTGGCAGAGAATCACGCTCGTGTCCCGCACGTCGTTCAGGCAGGGTTCAAGAACGCGGTGCTCAAGCCTGCTTGCCCTTCGCGGATCTCCTCCGTTGCCCCGCGCCTGCTGTTCCTCGGTTTCTTTCTCATAGTTTTGGTGATCAATTATTTCCGAAGATATGATTACTGGGGCTTTGTCGTTGAGAACCGTTACTTCGTAGGATATGGCGGCCAAGTGGCGGTGCTCCATGGAAACCAGTCTTTTCGATCTTATCGATATCTGTTTGCCCGAGAACATTTCCCATATGAGGTTTCTCTCTACCACGCCGTTTCTCATGTCGAGGAACCGCTCGAAGTGAAGGAGGGTCGCGGTCGGTATGTAAAAGGGCTCGTCGTCCACGTAAAGCTTGATTATCTTCGAGTCCGGAACGTTTACTACGGTCTGTCCCATTTTCGTGAACCCGAAGGCTTCCTCTCCGTATATGATGGGCCACGTTTCGTAGAAGCCGTTTACCATGGTGAAATTCTGGTAGCTCGGATTTCCCTCTTCGAAGGCGCCCCGCATTCCTATGTAGCCGTTTGAGGTGCAGAAGGTGGTTTCCGCAAGGCCGATTAATTCAGGATAAAATTGCTTTTCCGTTATTCTCCACGGATCCGGTGGATATATGTGCTGTGCCGCATATATGCCCCTTCTCTCTCTTTTTATCATCCCTTCTCTCCTCGCACGTTACTCCCCGAATCCGAACTCCCCCAGGTCTCTGACGACCATGTCCGCTCCGCTTGAAAAAAGTTCCTCTTCGTTTTGCTTTCTGGCTACGCCGATTACCAGCCTGAACCCCCCGCTTGCCCCCGCCGCCACTCCTGCCGCCGCGTCCTCGATAACGATGCTCCTTGCGGGCTTGGTTCCAAGGGCCGAGGCGGCTTCGATAAACGTATCAGGTTGCGGTTTTCCGCGAAGACCTTTTTCGGCTGCCGTTACCCCGTCCACCGTTACCTCGAAAAGGTCCTCTATTCCCGCAGCCGCCATTACCGCCCGGCAGTTTCTGCTTGAAGATACGACTGCTAGGCGAAACCCGGCTTCCTTAAGGTGGTGCGCTAGTGCGACGGATGTCTGGTAGATTCCGGGCGACTTTTTTTCAAGGGTTTCCGTGAACAGCTGGTTTTTCCTGTTCCCGAGCCCAAAAACTGATTGCTCGCCCGGAGGGGAGTTTGTATCACCCTCGGGAAGTTCTATTGCGCGCGAGAGCAGAAAGCCGCGCGCGCCTTCGTAGCGGGGCTTACCGTCAACATACTCAAGGTAGTCATCCGTTTCATTGAAAGGAACGAAGTCCTCCCCCTTCTTGCTTGCCCAGGAATGAAGGAACTCGTCAAATGTTTTTTTCCAGCAGGCCGAGTGAATTTTTTCAGTCGTGGTCATTACTCCGTCAAGATCGAAAAGAACTGCATCGTAAGTGTTTTCTGAAAAAACGCTTTTTCCGTTCCGAAGTTCTGTCTCAAGAGCGTGTGCTTTCATATTCGTTTTCCGAAGAGGAGTTTTACTCACGGCCTTTTTGCTGCGGATTAATTATACAGCATATTCCCGGCGAAAAACCACACAAAACCCAGTCAGGCCCTTTGGTGCACCTAAGGGGCATTTTTGAAATTGAATTCTTTTTATGATACTTTGATATCCTCTTGTGAGCTTGGCCCCATCGTCTAGGGGTTTAGGACGCAGCCCTCTCAAGGCTGAAACACGGGTTCGAATCCCGTTGGGGCTACCAATTCCTCTTTCTTTTGATCGAGTCTTCCGTATTCCCGTGTTTTGTATCAGGGATGGTGAAAAAAGCCATCCGGGAATTGACGCAGCTACCCATGATGTTTTAAACTAACCCTGAAGTTGCTGGCGCTCGCCGCCCGCATAAACAACAACACACCAAGGAGGGGTAAAATGAAACTTGAAGGTAAATCCGCAATAATTACTGGCGGCAGTCTGGGAATAGGCCAGGTCACTGCGCTTCTTTTTGCAAATGAGGGCGCAGATGTTCTTATAACCGGCAGAACCGAAAGCACTCTTGTGGAAGCTGCGGAACTGGCTAAGGATTCTCCCGGCAGGATAGAGTATCTTGTAAGCGACGTATCAAAGGAGGAGGACTGCGAGCAGGCTGTGGAGCACGCCGTAAAGCTTTTCGGCAAAATCGACATACTGTTTAACAATGCCGGGGTGCTTCCTCTTGCGATTACTCACGAGACCTCTATTGAGGACTGGGACAAGGTGTTTGCCATTAACGTAAGAGGCACTTTCCTGATGTCCAAGTTCTCGATTCCTCATATGATCGAACAGGGAGGAGGAACCATAATCAACAATTCCTCCATATTGGGAATTAAGGCCATACCGGGCACTGCGGCGTACAATTCCACCAAGGGAGCGGTATCGCAGCTCACAAGAAGCATGGCTCTTGAGTACGGGGCAAACGGCATCAGGGTAAACGCCATAAATCCCGGCACTACCCTGACTCCTATGGTACAGGCTTTTCTTGACGATTCGCCTCCGGAGCTTGATGCGTATCTGAAGGGACTTCAGCCTATAACCGGGCACTTGGGCCGTTTCGCAACCCCCGAGGAAATAGCGCACGCGGTGCTTTTCCTCTGCGACAGCGAAAACGTGGCGTACATGACGGGAGCGGAGCTTTCCGTTGACGGCGGGTGGATAGCTAACTAGGGAAACAGTTTCTGTTCCGGAAGCCGTCAGTCGGTATCTGTATCTGTAAGGGTTATATCCGCAAGGGGTCCGTACGCCGCAGAAAGGGTTTTTCTTATAAAGGCTTCGGGATCGTCCGTTTCGGCTTCCACGAGGATTTCTCCGCGGCTCTCAAGAGAGCCCCGAAAATCCCCGGCAGGAGGGTTCTCGTTTATCTCGCATGTCGAGCTGTTCAGGATAAAGAGGATCTCCGCCTTATCCCCGCTTCTCACCTCGCAGTCTATTGACACTATCCCCTCCGGGACCTCTATGTCGGCTACGTACCTTGAGCGTTGCTCCTGCATTTCAGTGGACTCAGCTTGTTGAGAACTCAAGCGAATGTGGAGAGGGGAATTTCGTGGATTCCTCCTTCAAGCTGAACTCTTCAAAGGTGGCTGCTCCCAAATCCTTTAGCTTTGCGAGCAGTTCTTCGATTATTACCTCGGGAGTTGACGCGCCGGAGCTTATACCCACGGTCATGTTCCGCTCAAGCGTTTCCACGCCCTCGAGCCCTTCTGTGTCTTCAATCAGATAGGCTTCTCTTACGCCGCACGATTTTGCGACTTCGACCAGCCTGTTTGAATTTGAACTCTCGGGCGATCCCACGATAAAAATGACGTCTGAGATCTCGGCGAGTTTCTTTACGGCATCCTGGCGGTTCTGGGTGGCGTAGCAGATATCGAGCTTGGAGGGTTTCGCAATCTTCGGAAAGCGTCTTTCAAGCGCCGCCACTATTTCCTTCGTGTCGTCGACGCTGAGAGTAGTCTGCGTCACGTAGGCTACTTTTTCCGGGTCCGTGACGTTAACCGATAGGGCCTCGCTTACTGACTCCACAACCACAACGCTGTCCGGTGCCTCGCCCTTCGTTCCTATGACTTCTACGTGATCCCTGTGGCCTACGAGTATTATCGTGTACCCCATTTCGGAGTAATGTCTTACTTCGTTGTGTACCTTGGTTACGAGCGGACAGACGGCGTCCACTATCTGGAAGCCTCGTCTTTTGGCTTCGGCGATAACCGCTGGGCTTACGCCGTGGGCACTGAAGATGACTCGCGCCTCAGGATCGTTGATTTCACCGAGTTCCTCGACGAAAACGGCTCCTTTTTGCATTAGAGAATCCACTACCCTTTTATTGTGCACTATAGCGTGGCGAACATAGATAGGGGGACCGTACATCTCAAGTGCCATTTCGACTATTTCGATCGCCCTTTCAACTCCGGCGCAGAATCCTCTGGGTTTAGCGACTACGACTCGCATGTCACCGTAGATGATAACGCCGTGACAACACAGGTCAAGCAAAATGGCTTTCCGGCTAACATGGGAGAGATTGGTCCGTAACCACAAGCACGGCGTGCGTTTGCCGGGTATGCTTTATCCCGTTTATTCTCGCCGGAGCGATACAACGGCACGGCACACAACACAAAGGAATTTTCAATCTATGGCACCCGAGAACAATGGAGAGAGCACGCTGCAGAACTGCGAGAGGCTCATAATAGCGCTTGACTTCGATTCAAGGGAAAAAGCTCTTGCCCTTGTGGAACTTCTTGGCGAAAGGATCGGCATCTACAAGGTTGGCTACCAGCTTTTTATGCGAGAGGGAATGAGCTTCGTAAATGAACTTGTGGGACTTGGGAAAAAGGTTTTTCTTGATCTTAAGATGGGAGACATAGACCGTACGATTGCGGCTGCGCTTCGGGCGGTGCCCGAGGGAGTGGAGTTCGTTACCATAAACGGCGGAAGGGCGACGGTGGCTGCTGCGAAGGAAGGCCGCGGTGAAAGAGACCGGCCGCTTATTCTTTCCCTCACTTTTCTTTCGAGCCTCGATCAGGACGACCTGAGAGCGCTTATGATGAACGAGAATCTCGAACTCGATGAGTATATAAGGGTCTTCACGCGAAGGTCTATTGAAGCTGGCTGTGACGGGGTCGTGGCTTCGGGAGAGTCGATACGGGAGGTAAGACAGGAATTCGGGAGCCGCCTCGTAATAGTCGCTCCTGGTATACGTCCCGAGGGAAAAAACAGAAACGACCACAAAAGAGCATTAACTCCGAAGATGGCTATTGAATACGGAGCCGATTATCTGGTTGTGGGACGCCCGGTTACCGAGGCACGCGACAGCCTTGGGATTGCGGATGCCATAATCAGGGAAGCCAACGCAGCTTTCTCCGATAGGAATTTATGAAATATGTCTCACTACTAAGGGGGATCAACGTTGGCGGAAACAACATCATCAACATGGCTGACCTTAAAAAGTGTTTTAATGATATGGGGTTTGCCAACGTGCGAACGTATATACAAAGCGGCAACGTGCTCTTTACTGCTTCAGAATCCACCAAGGCATTAGAGAGGAAAATAGAAAAAACGCTCTCAAAAGAATTTAGGTACCATGCGCGTGCAATTGTTCTCTCGCAACGCAAGCTTGAGAGCATAGTTCAAAGGGCACCGAAAGGGTTTGGCGAAGAACCGGAAAAATACCGATATGACGTAGTTTTTATCAAGAAACCTCTAACGACTGCCAAAGCCATACAAGCCGTCGAAACACGTGATGGTGTAGATAATGCGTATCGAGGGCAACACGTGCTCTATTTTAAATGTCTTGTCGCGAAAGCCACACAGAGCAGATTCTCAAAAATCGGCTCAAAACCAGAATACCAGCAAATGACAATACGCAACTGGAATACGACGACTAGGTTGCTTTCTCTTCTGGATGAAATATGAAAAAGTTATTCGTTTAGTTGTTGTTGTGTTGTGGTCTGCAATTGCTCGGTTGCTATGCTCCCGCAACCACTTCCATCAGGTCTTCGGCCACTATTATTTCCGTTTCGCTGTTCCCCGAAAGCATTTTTATTTCCTCTGGAAGATCTCTCCCGTCCATTGAAGGGTAAAGATGCGAGAGGACAATTTTTTTGGGATTGCTTTCCCGAAGGATCTCAGCTATGTCGGAAGGAGTCATGTGAACGGCCATTTTCTCTGAATCCGGAAGCGCGCATTCCGTAACGAATATATCCGCATCCGAGGCCACCTTTCGAAGTCCGGGGAAATAACCCGTGTCTCCCGTGTAGACGATTTTCTTTCCCAAGGCATTTATTACGTATCCAATACTGTTTTCAGTGTGAACAGTTTTGAAGGTCTTTATTTCAAGGTCGCCGATTTTCTGTTTCTTTTTTCCTATTTCATGGACTTCAACGAGCTTGGGCCTTACCCACTCTCTGTAAGGGGCCCGAAGTTTTTCTACAAATTCCGGAAACCCTCCCGGTCCCCATATACCGAGGGTTTTCTCTCTTTTTTTCCCGTATGGATGCTTGGTGGCGAAAAGAAGGGGAATCAGGTCGGAAGTGTGATCAGGGTGAAAATGAGTTATGAAAACATTGTCGATCCCGAGATAGTCAACCCCTATTTTCTCAAGCTTCCATACCGTGCCGTTTCCGCAGTCAAAAAGGGCGGAGCCGGTATCAGTGCCGAGAAGATATCCGGAAGAACCTCTTTTTTTATGGGGCACGCAGGTGCCCGAACCCAAAACGGTAAGTTTTACCATCTGACTTGATATAATCCCGTCTCCGTTCCATACTTTTACTCGCGGAGCGGTTTAGATGGAAAACATTATAACACTGACAACCGATTTCGGGTTAAGGGATCATTATGTGGGGGCAATGAAAGGGGTTATGCTCTCCGTGAATGAAAACGTTCACCCGGTTGACATAACCCACTGCATCGAGTCTCATGACATCCGCGCCGCGTCTTTTGTTATAGGCAATTCATACCTCTATTTTCCGAAAAATACCGTGCATCTGGTCGTGGTAGATCCGGGAGTTGGAAGCAGGCGAATGCCTATGGTGCTCTTTGCCAACGGCCATTTTTTCGTGGGGCCTGACAACGGCGTTTTCAGTTCGGTCATTCGTTCCTGCGAAGATTTCAGCGCCCGCGAGATAAAAAACCGCGATTATTTCTTAGAAGAAACAAGCTCGACTTTCCACGGAAGGGATATATTCTCCCCGGTCGCTGCTCACCTCTCGCTTGGGGTTTCGTTCTCGGAGATCGGTCCGCAAATCCGTGATCCCAAAATTCTTCCCAGCGACGGGTACTCGGTAAACGGGGCCGAGATCCGCGGAACCGCCGTTTACACTGACAAGTTCGGGAATCTTATAACCAGCATACCAACGGAGACTGTCAGCGACGGGGCCCGTGCCGTGGTAAGAGTTGGAGAGAAGCAGGTCGCGGGAATCTCGGAATCGTATTCTTCCGTGGAACCCGGTGAAATCGTTGTTGTCGGGGGAAGCGGGGGATATATAGAAATATCGGTTAATCAGGGGCGAGCGTGCGATATTTTCGGCGAGATTCCACCGGAAGTCATTATCGTTGAGGAAAGCGGCTGAGAGGAATTCATGGAACCTGCAGAAGAAAAAGCTGTAACGGAAATCCCTCGGGAATTCGCCGGACAGAGAGCCGATGTGTTTCTCTCGGGCTTCCTGACGGAGCTTAGCCGTTCGAGCATAAAAAAGCACATAGAACTCGGAAACATACTTATTGACCGTAAAACGTTTAAGCCTTCTCGGATAATAAACGGCGGGGAGAGCCTGAGCGTTAACATTCCACCTCCTGAACCTTGCAGCGTCGAGGGAGAAGAGATCGAAGTCGATGTTGTTTATGAGGACCGTGACATAATCGCCGTCAACAAACCCGCCGGTATGGTGGTTCATCCTGGAGCGGGAGTGACTAGCGGCACGCTTGTGAACGCTCTTGTTTATAGGTGCGAGGATCTTTCGGGGATAGGAGGCGAGATGCGCCCGGGGATTGTGCACCGCCTCGACAAGGAGACCTCTGGGGTTATGGTTGTTGCTAAGAACGACCGGGCGCACAAAAGTCTTTCCGAACAGTTTAAGACCAGAGAGACGGAAAAGGAGTACGTGGCGATTGTTTCCGGGGAAATGAAAAAAAGTTCGGGGATTTTCAACTCCCCCATAGGAAGGAGTCCTTCGAGCAGGGTAAAAATGACCTCTTTTTCCAGAGCCGGAAGAGATGCCGAGACCCGCTGGGAGGTAATCGAGAGATTGCGCGGAGCAACTCTTGTGAGTGTCTGGCCAAAGACCGGAAGAACTCACCAGATAAGGGTTCATTTCTCCGAAAACGGGTTCCCGGTGCTTGCCGATAAAGTTTACGGAGGCAAAAAAAGTCGCCCCAGAAAATCCGGGGTCCTAGGAGCCTTAATAAAAAGACACGCGCTTCACGCGAGAAGGCTCGGACTTACTCATCCGGCGACCGGAGAGCGGATTGAGCTTTCAGCGGAAATCCCCGAGGATATGGTTTCAGTGATCGATTTTCTAAGGAGACAGGACGGATGAAGGTTTTTCGTTCGGACCTGCTTGGGAGGTGCAGCGGCTTTATCCACGGTTTTGTTCACGATCCCGGAGGGCCGGACATTCTTAAAATTGCCTCCGCTCACGGGCTTGAAAACATCCTTACCGTGAATCAGGTTCATGGCAGCACTGTTTTTTTCGCCGACAATGCCACGGGAGAGAAATCTCCCGAAGCCGATTCAATTGCTACCCGGCAAAAAGGTGTAGGCGTCGGGGTCATCACGGCCGACTGCGTTCCTGTTTTGCTCTGCTTTCCCGATTCCGGATGTGTATGCGCTGTTCATGCGGGGTGGCGCGGAACCTCACTGCGCGCGGTTAGGGACTGTGTTGTGGCCGTTTGTGAAAAATACTCTTTGAAGCCGCAAGACGCCGTGGCCGCAATAGGTCCGGCCATAGGGGGATGCTGCTACGAAGTCCGGGACGATGTGGCGTCGCAGTTCGTCTCAAGGTTCAGCGGCGAAGCGGACTGGCTTTTAGAAAAAGGTGGCGGGAAGTTTCTTCTTGATCTTGTGGAGCTTAACAGAATCGAACTTTGCGATGCGGGAGTTCCCCAAATCGAGATAATGGACCTGTGCACCTGTTGTCAGGGCCTTCCTTCATACAGAAGAGACGGTTCCGGTACGGACAAGATGATTAGCTTTGTCGGGATTTCCCCTTAGTGGATTTCTTTTCCTTTCAGCACAGTAGTGCAACTTAACGCCGAGACGGAATACGGTACTTCGGCGGATCTTTAGTTTTTCGTCTCTCGATACAGAGTTTCTGCGCGAAGTTTTAATCCCACGCCTACATCGCTAAAACCGCGGCGTATATAACCGCCGAAGAGAAGTGAAATTATCGGCGAAAGTACACCGTTTAATAGGTCGACATTATGGTAGCTGCAACTGTCATCACTTATAGGTTCTAGATGTTGTTCTCGCACCACAAATAAGAGCCAGGAAGTTCCGAAGTTCCTGCTCCAAGAAATAAGGCGTGGTTTTTCAAATGCACATACAGTTTCGGTTATTCTGAATTTTGTAGGCCCCATTCTTACCAATAGACGAGCGGGCGACCCAATTTTAAAATCGGTTCTGGCCTGAGATGTGAATGGATTCCACTCGCCGTATTTTTCAACGTCAGTCAGGACCTCCCAAACGAAGTCAATGGGTGCGTTGATCTGAATGCGGTCGGTACGTACGATAAAATTATTCATGCCCATCTTTGCTGTTCTTAACTAGAGTTTTAACCCATGCATCAGAGTTGTCCCATAGAAGTCTCGACACATCCTGGTCTTTTGTATCGCCGGATGATTCCGCTGTTTCGCAGCGCACATAATAATTTCCACCTTGAAACGGGTACTTGCTAGCGCACATAACGGAAGTTTGCGCGCCAAATATCGGGCGCAGCAAGACAATAGATGCGAGTGCGGAACAAATCTGGTTTAGAAGATACCCGATCTTTCCTTGGAATTCCTCAATCTTCGTAAGATTAGTCTTAACAGACCCGGGGTGTACCGCTGCCGATTGGAGGTTGTATTTTTTGGCAAATCGTCTCTGGATCTCAAAGGTAAAGTGAATTAATGCTAGTTTTGACAGCCCGTAAGCGTTCCAGGAGTGGTAGTCTCTGTCATCGTCGAACATACTCTTGTTTTTCACTCTGTCGTGCAAGTGAGAAGTTACGTTGACGACTCGCGCATCTCCGCTTTCCAAACCATTTTGCTTAAGAATTGGAAGCAATAAACTCGTCAGGTGAAAAGTTCCAAGGAAATTGGTTCGCCAATGAATTTCGAAACCGTCCTTTGTCGGGGGCGGCTTTTTTCTTGGGTTGAGAATGTTCTTATGAATCCCCGCATTATTGACAAGCACGTGCAGTCGGTCGTTGTAATTTTTTCGGTACCATGTCGTGAAATTATTAACACTGTCAACATCGCACAGGTCTAACTCATGGGCTGTAATCTTCTCCTCGGTAGCGCCAATGATTCGCAAGTCTCTCCTCAAAGAGCTTTCCATCAGTTCAATATCGTCAGTACTGGTGACAACGACCGTAGCTCCCCAGCTTGCGAGGATTTTGGCCGTTTCGTAACCAATTGAATTAGGAGAAGCACCTGTAACGATGACGTTCCGACTCGACATGTCAACTTCTTTCGCCATCGGCTTACCCATGAACAGCTGCAGGATATGAGTTGCGGATTTTGAGAACGTTTTAGGCATGCTGGAACAACGTTATGTATGGGGTATGGTCTTCGTACGACTCTTTATACAACACAAATGCGCGTCTGATATTTGCATGGCAGGCTGCTATCCCAGTTATAGGACTCACTCTTGGGAATTGGCGACTAATGGCTCACTTGCTTCCCACAGCTTGGTTCCGTTTTCTTCATCCAGTGCCGTAGGAGACACGGACTTTCGCTGCATTAAATGCAGGTAAATGCCTGTATCGGTGCCGGCTTCTTCTGCACAGCATAAGTAAATTACCGGCCCAATGGCTTCTTCTGGAGATTGAAAAAAATATCTTAGCAATGAGTTAACTATGGGTTTCAAAATCGACGGCGCTTCTCGTGAAAGGTTCGTAGCAACGCCCCCGGGACACATTGAGTGAACTGCAACTTCAGTTTTGCTGCCTGTGTTCAGACGGCGTGAGAGTTCAGTCGCGAACATGCACAGAACAAGTTTGCTGATACCGTAATATTTGAAGCCATCCTTGAATCCGTAATCGGTAAATTCCCCGAAGTGGTCGAAATCGATAGTATGAGAGGACCGATGAGCCTCAGATGAAACGAAGATGATTCGCGGTGTTTTTCCAGCTTGGCTGGATGGACAAATCACGCCGTCTTTCAACCACCGGTCAATCATGATGCGATTTGACAGGAAATGAACCGCGAACATTGTTTCGTATCCTTGCGGTGTTTTAATTGCCTTTTTGGGTGCTAATCCTGCGTTGAAAACCGCGATATCAATTTTAATGTTGCGGTTACTCAGGTGATCGCAAAGACTGTGTACCGACCGAAGATCTGAAAGGTCTACTTCCATCATTTCCACACTCTCGGAACCAGACAGCTTCTTTATTTCGTCGCATGTCTTCGTATGACCGGGTCGACAAGCTAAGATCATGTTTGCGCCTCGCCTCGCAAGCTCAACGGCAGCGGCTTTACCCAGACCGCTGTTTGCTCCGGTTATCAGACAAGTTTTGCCATCTATGCGTACGTGTTCTGGAACAGGATTTACTTCCGATACCTTGGGTTGCGCCAAATCTCGAGTTGCGATGATTATAGCGTCTATGAAAGAACCATCTCCCATTTGATTTGTTTTTTGTTTCATGGCGAGTTTCTCCGCATTGTTTTTCGGTTATTTGCGGTTGCTTGAATTTGCATGGACTACTCGAAGGGAATTTCATGTTTCTCCCGGTAAAAGGAGAAATGATCTTCAATAATTTCCTCACTCAATCCGAAATCACTTAAATGGTAGGCGTGCCTACCAAAGCGATTTTGCGGATTTTTTTTCATAAAAACCTTGGCTTGTTGCACCGCTTCAGCATCAAAATCAATTCCCGCCTTCAGGTAAATCCGGTGAAGCTGAGCAATCGGATCCTTCATCAAGTCGTAGTACGAAACGTCGACGAATCGATCAGCACCTGCTTTAGCTCGAGATTGGATGGTTAACTCGACCATCCTGCGAGCCTTTCTGGACCAATGTCTGGCGATTTCCTTCGGGTCCACATGGTCACTGAATATGCCGCGGTTGTGAGCAACCATACTGCAGAAAGAAGGCATGGTTTTTCTAGGGTCGCGGTGGGTCTGCACGACTATCGCGGTGGGGAAAACTTTAAGAAACACATCCAGATATTCCATGTGATGCGGCGTTTTGAGCACCCAGTTACTGCTGGGGCGCTGCCAGCACAGAATCTTCAGCACCTTATGGAAATATTCGTAGGTCTGCGTATGGTCCTGTTCCTCCAGCCACCGGGAGTAACTCGGCACGTGCATTGTGGCTTCTGGCGCTTGGCTCATAAAGTTCAGATCAAGAAGCATTACATCTTCTTCCGGCTCATTATGGTTAATGGGATGGACTGCCATGAACTGCGGCGACAAATACGAAATCAGTCGTTGTGCGAGGACTGCATGCGCATTTCGAGTGATCGTTCCTTTAGCTTTGTTGCTTGGCGGTAACGGGTTGAGCGCCTCCACGCCCGACACGCCTCGAATATTCGGATGAGAATTCAGCAGCCTGTGCAATATTGTCGTTCCACTACGCTGCAATCCCGTGATCAGGATAATCTTCCCCAAGTTGATGTCATGTATTTCAGGGTGCTGTTTTAGTAGTTCTTCAATCCGCAAGCGATGAACTAATGCGCTTGTAAGTCGAATTTTTTGTATCAGGCTGCCGGTTGGGGTTAGTTCGGCTTCATTATTAATCGAATTTATGAGAACTTCCAATGCCTCGGAGTGGCCGTCGTCACCAAAATCCTCGAGTCTCGTTTTTCGGATCGCGCTGGCATTGAGCTTTTCAATATCCAAAGAACTTGATAATCCGAGGTTTTCACTTAGCCTCCCGATGGAATTTAAGATCTTAACGGGAAGAGGACGGTAGGGATTCTCATAGTCTGTAGAAGTTACTAGATTCTTTTTAGCCATAGCGATTTCCTTAACCCAACAACTGCTTGAGGTCAGTTAACTTGATCAATCTGGTCCGCGGTTGAGGATGTTCCTTTGCACGCACCCATCTAAAGCACATCGTGCCGGAAGAATGTCCGGCTGTTTGGAGCCAATTGGGATGACCGGGATCCTCGTGAGCTACTACCAGGCGCACAGAACCGTCATCTTCATAATGGGCAAGATGCTTGTTAGTGTGTATCGTGTGATAGCGGTAGTCCAGCGATTCCATCCAGTAGTTGTTTAATTGAAAGTTCCAATGTTCGCATTCCGGCGGCGTTACTTCTATTAAAAGCGCTTCGTTTTCCGCCACTTTCCAATGGCTGTGGTAGTAAACGATATTGGGATCACCTCCGGCAGCCAGCGATACTTCAGGATCAAACATTGGCAGTTCGTTGGTGTGCTTTTGGAAATCACGAGCCCACTTGGCAAACAGCAGCGGTGCGCCTGCCACGAGCGTTCCCACAGTTTTTAGTCCTTCGTCGAGTTGCTTCGGTGTCAATGGAGAAGGGAGGCGTTCATCTTCGGAACAATTGATCCGTTCTATTCGCAAGTCTGCTGGAGTTTCTGTTTCGCGATCAAGGAAGGTCTGACGTACCACTAATGTGCCAGTCTCCGGTGTCATAGGAAGCCAGTTCTTGCTTTGAGGTTTGCAACTGAGTATCAGCTCAAAGCATCCATTTTCGTCAGCTTCTATTTGGTCAGACTCTATGTGTCCGGTGGGAGGTAGTCCTCGTCCTTGCCCATAGTTGCCGGATTGAGTGCCAAAGCTTAAGTATGCAATATTATTGCGCCGTCCTGTGATTTTGTATTCATACTCGCCACTAAGCGCTGCTGTCTGGTAGAAGTTATCAGGATTGTCCGCACCTAGCTTGGTTGTTTCATTGACGACGCGGTGAAGTACAGGTGCTTTCGGGTCCGCATGCTCGATAAATGCCATCAGTCCGGCCCGGGCGATGCGGCTTAAGTACCGATATCCTTCCGCCTGATTGAATGGGTCTTGAGGTGCCTTCGGGAAATTTAAAGCTGCCCCCGCGGCTTTTAAAGTGTCGCAGAACTCATCCCAGGATTTCCCGTTAACTACCCGATCGGCGGCTAAGTCAGCTTCCGTTTTGCCACGCAGCTTCCAGATAAAAAGAGATGTCTGTCGAAACAAGGCGAGAAGACGGATTGCGAGTTTTCGCATGGAGTACCTCTAAGCAAAACTGACCTCATCGCTCTAGATGTGTTTTTCTATGTTTTCCGGCACAGGTTTTGTCCGAGAATAATAATTCGTTTTATCCTGTAATGACTAAATAAATGTATAAGACACGCAAGAAATGGCAATTATTTTGTCATAGAGACTGCAGAATGAGAAAAGGATTTTCTCGGAATTCTCAAGAGGATGACGGAAAAGACAGTTGACAATAAAGGATAATGACAGTTTAAATCAATCTCGCATCGTTGCCTAAAGATGGGATAATAGTATATAATTTCCCAGAATATCCATGTGAGTCCTCGGAGGAAAAAACAATGAAAATAATGTCTTGGCTCGATTCGGAAGATTACTGGTACATGAATTCCCTAAGCGAGCAGAACAAGGAAATAAACTACTACGGCTATGTGATGGAGGTCGGAGACGAGGAAGATTCGAGCAGGATAAAGATCATGGTGGTCGAACTGCAGAGCGTTAATATGGTTGTGGGATTCATTGTTCCTTTTAGCATGGATTTGAGCGGACAGATAGACATGGGTTTTATCTGTCAGGAAAGGCCGGATAAGGACATACCGTTTTCGTGCACGCTCTCGGGAGAGGTGAAAACCCTTACCTACACTGGAGACGACCTCCAGAAAATAGAGTATGCTGGTCTTTCGCTTGAAAAGTTCTACCAGAACAAGGGAGTAAAATTCTACCTTCTAGATCTTCGCCCGATCTCCCAGCAGAATCAGGACAAGCCTTGATTAAGCTTTCCATTCGCGAAGAAATGCCGGAGCACAAGTAATATGTCTGGGAAAAACAAGATCGTTCTTGCCTATTCCGGGGGTCTTGATACATCGGTAATCCTGAAGTGGCTTGTAAACGAGTACAACTCTGATGTTATAGCCTATGTGGCTGACGTAGGACAGAAAGAGGATTTACAGGAAGCGGAGCGGAAGGCTTGGGATACCGGTGCGTGTGCGGTATTCATCGAAGACCTAAGAGACGAGTTCGTCAGGGACTATGTTTTCCCCGCGATAAGCGCAAACGCCGTGTATGAAGGCAGCTATCTTCTGGGCACTTCCATAGCGCGTCCCCTTATAGCGAAAAGACAAATTGAAATAGCCAAGCGCGAGGGAGCCTTCGCAGTTTCCCACGGAGCGACAGGCAAGGGAAACGATCAGGTCCGCTTTGAACTTACCTTCTACGCGCTACACCCCGACATAAAGATCATAGCCCCGTGGCGCGAGTGGGATTTCAAATCAAGAACCGACCTGATAAATTACGCCAGGGAAAACGGAATAGACGTTACGGTGACCGAGAAAAAACCCTACAGTTGTGACCGCAACCTTCTTCATATCAGTTATGAGGGGGGAATCCTGGAGGATCCGTGGGCCGAACCTCCTGAGGATATGTTCGAGATGACGGTTTCTCCCGAGGCGGCTCCCGATCAGCCGGTTTACGTGGAAATCGGATTTGAAAGCGGCATTCCCGTTTCCGTTGACGGGAAGGAACTTTCTCCTTCAGCGCTCCTTGGCTGCTTAAACGATGTTGCCGGAGCGAACGGCATCGGAAGGGTAGACATTGTTGAAAACAGGTTCGTCGGGATGAAATCAAGGGGAGTGTACGAGACCCCCGGCGGCACTGTTCTTCATGTGGCGCACAGGGCTCTTGAGTCGATTACCATGGACAGAGAAGTCATGCGCCTAAGGGATTCCCTGATTCCGAAAATATCGGAACTTATTTACTACGGTTTCTGGTTTTCTCCCGAGATGGAAATGCTGACCGCTGCTGTCCAGGAGAGTCAGAAAGACGTAAGCGGTACAGTAAGGCTTAAGCTTTACAAGGGAAACATTATAGTCTGTGGGAGAAGGTCCCCGAATTCCCTCTACAGCGAGAACCTGGCGACCTTCGAGGAGGATTCGATTTACGACCAGTCGGATGCTACCGGGTTCATAAGGCTAAACTCCCTCCGCCTTTCCGTGAAAAAACTTCTTGAGGAAAAATAGCCCCTTTCGCGGATGAGAACGGATCAATTTGACTATGATCTTCCCCAGCGGCTGATCGCCCAGTATCCGCTTTCCGACCGCAGTTCCTCAAGACTCCTTGTGGTTGACAGGAAAACGCAGGGTTTTTCCCACGCCAAATTCTCTGATCTGAGGGATTTGCTCCGCCCCGGTGATCTCATGGTTCTTAACAACACCAGAGTGATTCCCGCGAGGCTTGCGGGACACGTGGAACGAAGGGGGATCGTCGAATTTCTTCTTACCGAGAAAAAGAGTGAAACGCAGTGGAAGGTGCTTTTTAAAAATCCGGCCAAAGGTCTTCGAGTCTCCCTTGACGGAGGGGTGTCGGGCAGCCTTGAGAGGGAACCCGATAAAAGCTGGGCGATAAGGTTCAGCGAACCCGTCGAGCAGATTATCAGCAGTACGGGACGGATGCCGCTTCCTCCTTACATAGCAAGAGAACCCGAACCGTCGGATAAAAAGACCTATCAGACCGTTTACGCGACCGAGGAGGGAGCGGTTGCTGCTCCGACGGCCGGGCTTCATTTCGACCCGGAACTTCTCTCTGACCTTCGCGAAAAGGGCGTTCTGATGAGGCATGTCACTCTGCATGTGGGAGAGGGGACTTTCAGGCCCGTAAAGGAAGAGCTTATCGACAACCACGCAATGCATTCAGAACGCGTCTCAGTTCCACGGGAGACCGCAGAGGCGATAAACGAAGCCAAAGCGCAGAAAAGAAGGATTGTTTCCGTCGGGACCACGGTTACCAGAGCCCTTGAGTCGGCAGAGGGAACCGTCGGGGAGATGCGGCCTTTTTCCGGGAGGACGGATCTTTTTATAAAACCTCCCTACGAATTCCGGTTTGTAGATGTTCTTATAACCAATTTCCATATGCCCCGCTCGACCCTTCTTATGCTTGTCTCCGCGTTCTGCGGCACAAGGGAGCTGGCCCTTGCCGCTTATGAAGAGGCGAAATCGCGCGATTACAGGTTCTTGAGTTACGGCGACTCGATGATGATAGTGTGAGGGGTTTCTAACCGTGCGCAGCCTCGGTTTGTTTTTGTACATTACTAGGCGGAATTGTTATACTCTTGGGGGAAATGTTTTTGGGATTACAGGCTTGACTAACCTGCTACATCAAAGATGACTAAAGAAATCCGCACAGTAGAGTATGTTGTTCTCCCGACTACGAGGGCTAAAGGAAGGAAGATGTTCCAGATAGCGGGAGCCTGTCGATACGTCTGGAATCATTTTCGGGAGAATAATCTTGCCGATTATCAGGCGTTCAGGAAAGGCAAAGGGCAGAGACCGCAGACCAGCTTTTTCAGCCTTGGTGTGGAGTTTACGAAGCTAAGGCATGAGACGGAGTGGATGCAGGAGCTTCCCGCCAATCCCGTCAAGCATACCCTCAAGTATTTTGCAGACGCACTGAAAGAGACGATGGCTGGCAAAAAGGGCTTTCCGAAGCCCAGGAGCAGAAAGAGAACTGCCCCAAGTTTCACCATACCAAGTTCCGCCGGGGTCAGAATACGAAAGGTCAACGAAAAGTATTCTTCACTTCTTATTCCACTAGTTGGGTGGGTAACACTGACCCGCAGGGGAGACAATCTCTGGGAGAACGGTACACCAAAACAGGCAGTGCTTCGCCATGACGGGCACAGATGGCGTGCCTTCGTATTCTACGAAGTAGAAGTGGAGAAAAAGCTGGATGATGGTGAAGTCCTTGGTATTGACATGAATGTCCGCCAGGTTGCCACTTCTGATGGACATTTCTACTTTCTGCCCGACCTGAAGAAGAAAGAAGCAAGGCGGAAGCGGTATCAGAGAAGGATGGCAAGGCAAATAAAGGGGTCTAATAGAAGGAAGGACACAAAGAAGAAACTTGCGAAGGTAAGCAGGAAGATAGCCAATGTCCGCAAGAACTGGATTCATCAAACTACGAAAGAAATTGCCGGGAAATGCGGAACGATAGCTGTAGAAGACCTCAAGGTGAAGAATATGACCACCTCGGCAAAGGGCACTGTAGAAAATCCTGGAAAGAACGTGAGACAGAAGTCAGGGCTTAACAGGGTAATGCTGGAGACGGCATTTGGGGAAATAAGAAGGAATCTTGAGTACAAATGCGGGAGACTGATAGAAGTGAATCCCGCATACACAAGTCATACATGCTCCGAATGCGGACATGCAGAAAAAGAGAACCGTAAAACCCAAGCACGGTTCCTATGTGTAAGTTGCGGCTATGCGTCCAATGCGGATACGAATGCTGCAACGAATATAAGGCGTCTGGGAGTGGCGCAACTGCACGGGGAGGAGCGTTCTGGTAGTAGACAGACTCCTTTGAGCCGTGAAATTGATGCGAGGCTACACAATGGCTAGTCAAGTATATAAGTCCCAATGTTTTTCTTCAATCAATTTTCCCCTGGAGGAAGGTAACAGATGGCGACAGTAGTTACGGGAGCGACCGGGTTTATAGGATCGCACATAACCAGAAAGCTGGTTGAAAGGGGAGACAGGGTCAAGGTTCTCGTCAGAAAGACGAGCAATACTAAAAACATAGATTCTCTCGACGTTGAGAAGGTTTATGGGGATGTTGGAGATCCGGATTCTCTTAAGGCCGCTTTTTCCGGATGCGACACGCTTTTCCATACGGCTGGGTTCGTGTCGTTTAAGAAATCGGACCACCAGAAAATGCTGGATATAAACGTGCGCGGCGCTTCGAACGTTCTCTCCGCAGCCATGGACGTGGGTGTATCAAAGGTTGTCTTCACAAGCAGCGTAGCCGCCATTGGGGTCGAGCGGGACGGTTCCCCGGTAACCGAATCCACCCAGTACGATCTTTACTCCGATGGAATAGGATATATGAACTGCAAGTATCTCGCGGAAAGAGAGGCAAAGAGCTTCAGTGAAAAGGGGCTTCCGGTGGTTATAACGAACCCTTCGGTGGTTCTCGGTGCGGGGGACATCTATCTTTCAAGCTCGGGATCGGTTCTCTGGTTCTGCAAGAAAAGGTTCCCTGGTTACATGGACGGTACTTTTAACGTTGTCGACGTTGAGGACGTTGCGAACGGGCACCTGCTTGCTGAGAAGAAGGGAAAGCCCGGAGAGCGCTACATACTCGCAAACGAGAACGTCAATGTGCAGGGTTACTTCGCCCTTCTTGAAGAGATAACCGGCATCTCTGCTCCCAAAATCAAGATTCCCTACATATTCGCCTACACCACGGCCTTTCTTCTTGAGAGGGTTCTGGGACTCGGATTTCCGAATTATTCTACACTGGACATCGATTCCATAAAGCTTTCAAGGTATAACTGGCACGCTGACAATTCAAAGGCTGTAAGGGATCTCGGATTCACGGTGACTCCGATCGAGCAGACTATACAGAAGACCGTAGAGTGGTTCAGGGAAAACGGTTATCTGAAGTAAAAAAGAGAGTAAAGTGGCGGGAAACAGTTTCGGAAGATTTTTCAGAATTACCACTTGGGGAGAGTCCCACGGCCCTGCTCTGGGAGTTATAGTTGACGGCTGTCCCGCGGGACTTGAGCTTTGCGTCGAGGACATACAGTACGAACTTGACAGAAGGCGCCCGGGGCAGAGCAGGATCACGACCCAAAGAAAGGAAGCCGACGCAATCGAGATACTCTCGGGTGTTTTTGACGGAAAAACCCTTGGAACCCCCATATCCATGATGGTTAGAAACACAGACGCCATATCGAAATCCTACGAGGATATAAAGGATGTCTACCGTCCCGGCCACGCCGATTTCACCTACGACGAGAAATACGGGCGCAGGGATCACCGTGGAGGCGGCCGATCCTCGGCGCGGGAAACGGTCGGCAGGGTAGCTGCCGCCGCGATAGCCAAAAAAATTCTTAATTCCCACGGAGTGACTACCACGGGGTACGTAAAGCAGGTGGGAGACATAGTAGCTCAGGACATTGATTTTGACCGGATCGAGGAAAATCCCGTCCGTTGTCCCGACCCGCAAGCCGCGGAGAGGATGATCGGTCTTATAGAATCGGTTAGAAAGGAGGGAGATTCTGTCGGAGGAACCGTAGAGGTAGTGTCCCAGGGGCTTCCTACGGGTCTCGGCGAGCCCGTGTTTAACAAACTTGACGCGGACCTCGCACGCGCTCTTATGAGCATAGGGGGGATAAGGGGCTTTGAAGTGGGGATGGGTTTCGGGGTCATCGAGAAAAAAGGTTCGCAGGTAAATGATCTCATGTATAAAAAGGAAGACGGAACCCTCGGCTTCAGAACGAACAACTCGGGTGGCCTTCTGGGAGGGATAACAAGTGGGGCGGACCTAGTCGTGAGAATAGCCATAAAACCCACTTCTTCCATATCCCAGGTTCAGGACACCGTGGATAAAGAGGGAGAGAAAACCCAATTGCGGGTGAAGGGGAGGCACGATCCGTGTCTTTGCCCCAGAGCGGTTCCAATAGCGGAGGCCATGGTCAATCTCGTTCTGGTCGATCACCTGCTGATCTCAAAACTGTCGACTATCTGAATTTAACTGTCATGTCGGAACTGTTCAGAATTTACGTAGGAGAGCAAGAAATATACTCGGGACATCTGGCCGATGTGCCTGATTACTACCGCCGCAATCTGGTCGAAGCAATTTCTGAGTGGGGGGAGTGTCTTAGCAAAAGCGGCTTCAGGGAGCTTCTTTATTCCTCTTTACATTGGTATAACCTGAAGACATATTACTGCGGGGATTGCGAAGAGGAGTTTGATGAGGGGGGAGTGTGCGGGGACTGTGGCACGGAGGTTTCAGAAACTTTCGTTCATGAAAGGGATCCGGGCATAGACAAGATAATGATGTGCATCGGTTTGATAGACCGCGTGGAGATGGAGGTTCTTTAGTTTTTCAGGCTGTCATGAAGTTTCTTGTTAAAGGACACATTTATCCCAAGGCCTGGGAGATCGCGAAAAGCGTTAAGAGGCTAAGGGAAGAGCGGAAAAAAGTTAACATAGGAAGCGGGACGATCGGCTATACGGTTTACGAGGTCGATCTTCCTGAGCAAACCGTAAAAACGGGAAACTACCTTACTACTCCCCAGGGAATACGACTCTACCACAACTCGGGCGACTATTACGGGATCGGCTATCTGATCTCGGAAATAGACAATGACCCGCTTGTTTCAAAGCATTTTTCCTGATCTTTCACCTTCTTAATACAGAGGTGTTCTGGTTATCCATGTAGAACCAAGGCCAGTAATTTTCTCATTTTATAATTTGTTAGAAGGTTTTGACGATTTCTGAAAGATTTTGAAATTCTCTACCTTGACATTATAGCATATATGCTATAATTATAGTATTATGACTTGGACGGTGGAAACTCTAAGTGATTCTGTAGATGAAGAACTTGATGATTTGCCCGTGGAAGTGCGTGCTAAGTTTATACATATTTCTAAGTTGATTGAGGAATTTGGTCATGAGCAAGTTGGTATGCCTCATATAAGGCATCTGGATGGTCCACTTTGGGAAATGCGTATGAAATCCTCGCGCGCACTCTATGTAATGGTTCCGCACAAACGGGTTGTTGTGGTGCGAGCTTTCACGAAGAAAACGCAGAAGACGCCGAAGCGAGAAATTGATTTGGCACTACGACGCGCTAAAGATATGTTATGAAGAAGCGGGGTGAGGAATTCGTAGGAGTAAATTAATTAGAGTGAAAATAAAGAGATTTTGCTGACCTTAAATGGGTGACCAAATGGATATTACAGGAGGTGTCCAATGGGTAAGGTAAGCGAGTTACACAAAAAATGGAGCAAGGATCCGGAGTATAAGTCTGCCTATCATAAACTCAGACCAGAATTTGAAATTGCACGCCTGCTTATTGAAGCTCGAACTCAGGCGGGGCTGACTCAAGCACAACTAGCCGAAAGAATTCAGACGACACAATCTGCTGTGGCTCGGTTCGAGAGTGGTAGGATTCATCCTTCTACAAATACGCTAAAGAAGATTGCGCAGGCAACCGGCACACGGCTCAAAATAAGTTTTGAAGCAATCAAGTAGCAGACAATTGCAACGATCTGTGCTGCAACCGAACCAGAACAGCAAAAATTGAAACGGCAAATAAGCTAAGTTTATCCTGTCGCTCCAGAATAGAGTTTCCAGAGAGGAACGAGTTGCATTAACAGATCTCGGGTTTCGAGAATAAAAGCGGCAGGATCGGCTGCTACCTCGTTCGGTTCCCGCGTCTGAAGAGCACAAAGGTGCGGCCCTTCAAGAAAACTTTCCGCTTTTGCCGGGTCGAGCGTCCGGTCAACTTCGCCATACTTTTTGCACGCGACCAGATCAATGTCAGTTCCGAGGCCGATTTCTTGGGCCAAATTGATGACTCCCTGTGAATCATTTTCAATTTCTTCGGCCATCGGGGCATCGGGGGCGAGTAGCGGGGTAGGTACGTAAAGTCCCCGCCATACGCCTTCCGGCTGAAAACCCAGAAATAATTGAGCGTCAAGTCTTTTGCGCCCCTCTCTGTAAAAAAGAGCAAGCATGTTGTCTTTGTAGGGACTTTGCCCTTTGGCAAAACGCATGTCCCGGTTTATCCGGGTAATCGTTTTGTTGACGACGGGGCGGATCTCGCAGTCTTTGATCACTTCGCGGAGACTGGGACCTATGTCGGCGACGGCTTGGCGCAGGGGGCCGAGGAGGCCTTACTCGTACCGCCCGCGGTTTTCCTCAAACCATGTCTTGTCGCGCGGACTGCTTAGATCCTTTAGAAAACGGAAGGTTTCTGAGGAGAAGCGCTTCATATGTGGTGCTGTCCGGCTTCAGTCCGCTTGACTTGCGGACATCACGTAATAACGGCTCCTACGCCGTTCCCAGCATCTCCGATACCTTGGAAACGCCGGCTCCGCCAGTGAAGTCATGTCCCAAGGATTCCAAGACGGATTCAAGGGCCGAGACAAACGCCACCATGTCGTTTCGGTCAACATCCCCTATGTGGGATACTCTGAAGATTTTTCCCTTGGCGTGGTCCTGTCCGCCTGCGACGGTCATACCGAATTTTGCTTGAAGCTCAGATATGATTTTCCCCGCCCCTATCTCTTCGGGCGCTACTCCCACGGTAAGGGCCGGGCTTGCCGCATCGGTGGTGAAAAGCTCTATGTTGATCGCTCGGAGCGCCTCGCGGGTCGCAAGCGACATCAGCTCACGTTTTCTGTAAATATTCTCCATTCCCTCTTCCATAAATCCCTCTATAACCTTGCCGAGGCCGACTATGAGCGTGACGGCAGGAGTCCAGGGCGTCGTGTTTTTCTGGGCGCTTTTCTGGTAGTCGGCAAAGTTGAGATAGAATTTCGGGAGGTCCGAGGTCTTGCTGAATTCCCAGGCTTTCTCACTCATCGCTGCGAATGAAAGCCCCGGGGGAAGCATGAAAGCCTTCTGCGAACCGCCCACGAGAACATCTATTCCCAGTTCGTCAAAGGGGAGCGGAAATACGCCGACGGCGGTTATGCCGTCAACTATCAACAGCACGTCGTCTCTTTTTGAGGTAATAGCCGCGACCTGATCGGTTGGGTGTTTGACTCCGGTGGAGGTTTCACTTGCCTGCATCAGAACCGCCCTTATCGATGGGTCGCTGTCGAGTTTCTCTTCTATGATTGCCGGGGAAACCGCCTCACCCCAAGTAACGTCTATCTCGTCCACCTCAAGCCCGTAGGCCCTCGCGATCTTTCCCCATCTCTCCCCGAATTTTCCACCGTTTACAGTGATTACCTTATCACCCGCGCGGAGAGTGTTCACAACTGCTCCTTCCATGGCGCCGGTTCCCGAAGCTGCCAGTATGAAAACTTCGTTTTTGGTCTGAAAAATGTGTTTCAGTCCTTCTCTTGTCCGCTCGAATATAGCTTCGAACTCCTTGGTTCTGTGGTGAATGAGCGGCTTTGCCATCTCAACCATTATTTCGCTTGAGACCGCCACGGGGCCTGGGGTCAGCAGCAATCTTTTCATTTGGTGTTTCTCCTCACATTATTAGGGGATTGAATCAAAGCGGATAAAATACCCACAAACGTCAATCGTTTCAATTGATTCGTGCGCCGTTTTTTTGAATTCGCGGGTTATTTGCGTACTATGTTTCGATGCGTTCTAAGGAGGTATCTTAGGTGAAAGAAGAACTACGCGGTCTGGTAGAAGACCTCAGAAGCAGAATCCACAGGACAGGAGACTGTCTTTGACCTGCCTATCAAGGCTAAAAGACTCAAAGAACTTGAAGAAATTACGGTGGGTCCCGGTTTTTGGGATAACTCAGAATTAGCGCGCAAAACGCTTCAGGAGCAATCCGAAATCAAAGACTGCATTTCGGGATTCGAGAAGCTCCGCTCAGATATGGAAGACGCAGCGTGTCTTTTCGAACTTGCGGTTGGTGAAGACGACCAGAATTCGATTGAAGAAGCGCACCAAATGCTTGCGTCCGTTGAAGCCAGAGTTGCCGAACTTGAGTTCGCGCGGATTCTCGGCGGTCCTGACGATCCTCGAAACGCTATCGTATCGGTAAATGCCGGAGCGGGAGGGACGGAAGCTCAGGACTGGGCCGAGATGCTTCTTCGCATGTACCTTCGGTACCTTGAGAGGAAGGGATTTTCCGCGGAGCTGCTTGAAACTCAAGACGGGGAGGAAGCCGGCATAAAAAGTGCCACCATTCTTGCTCAGGGAAAGTTCGCCTTCGGTTATCTCAAGGCGGAGACCGGAGTTCACAGGCTGGTGAGGATATCCCCGTTTGACTCGAATAAAAGGAGGCACACGTCGTTTGCCTCGGTTTTCGTTTCTCCCGAGATAGATGATTCAATAGAGGTGAACATAGAGGAAAAGGACCTCAGGATTGATACTTACCGCGCGAGTGGAAAGGGCGGACAGCATGTTAACAAGACGGATTCCGCGGTTCGGATCACACACCTGCCCACCGGAGTTGCGGTCAGCTGCCAGAACGAGAGGTCACAGCGCCAGAACAAAGAAAGCGCCATGAAGATACTCAAGGCGAGACTCTACGAACTGCGCAGGATGGAGGAAAAACAAAAAGAAGAGGAACTCAATTCCTCAAAAAAGGAAATCGGCTGGGGAAGCCAGATAAGATCGTATGTCATGCATCCCTATCGCATGGTGAAGGATCACCGCACCAATTTCGAGTCCTCGGGAGTTGATGCGATACTTGACGGGGAGATAGATGGTTTTATAGAATCGTATCTTTTGCATGATGCGACCGAGAATTCGGGGGAGGAAGCGACTTGAAGTTCGGTATAACGGGTAAGAAGGATAGTGCGCAAGTCTATGAGATTGCCAGGCGACTGTGCGGGTGGCTTCGAGAAAGAGACATAGAGTATTTCGTTGAGGAGAACCTTGGGCGGAACATAGACGCTGAGAATGTGCTTGCTGAGCGCTACCTAGCTGCGGCCGTCGACATAATAGTTGTGTTCGGGGGTGACGGTTCCTTTATCTGGGTCTCACGAATGGTGCAGGGACACGACGTCTCAATACTGGGGTGTAACCTCGGTGGACTCGGATTTCTCACCGAGTTCACGGTGGATGAGTTTTTTCCAATGATGGAGAGAATACTCGCCGGAGACTACGAGATAGAGAAAAGGGACATGATATCGTGCTGTGTCGCCAGAAAAGACGGAGAGCGGAAAAAATTCACGGTACTAAACGACGTCGTTATAAACAACGGTCCAATTTCCAAGGTTGTGGATCTTTCCATATATATAAACGAAAAATACGTTACGACCTTTAAGGCTGACGGGATCATCTTCGCGACCCCTACCGGCTCAACCGCCTATTCTCTTTCTGCGGGCGGGCCGATAATTTATCCGACGCTGCCCGTGATAACCGTCACTCCAATATGCCCCCATATTCTTACCAACAGGCCTATCGTTGTTCCCTACACGAAAAAGATAAGTACGAAGGTACTTACCGACATACAGAACACCTATCTTACGCTTGATGGCCAGGTAGGAGTACCTCTTTACCTCGGTGACGAAGTTGTTCTTGAGGGTTCGGAGAGCTACGTGAATATCATAAAATCTCCGTTCAGGGATTATTTCAACATTCTGAAGACAAAGCTTATGTGGAGCGGGAGATATGAAGATTCCGTGAATTATAGCGACAACTAGACAATCGGATATAAGGTGATGATAAGGACTTACAAGTGCCGTGCCAAGCTGACAAGGTCGGGTCATGAGGCGTTATCCCAGATATTCAGTATGTGCGCTACACTCTACAACGCCTGTCTTGAGGAACGTATTGATTGCTACAAGAAGACAGGCGAATCTCGTTCATATTACGATCAGTGCAAAACGCTGACCGAAGTGAG